>CAVHWP010000003.1:0-181484 GCA_963639875.1 Bacteroidaceae bacterium | reverse complement strand
TCCTGTCACCTGATTAGGTGTTGTGTATATATTCAATTTTTAAAACCGGCTGCTTGGGCGGTTTGTTTACTATGCCCTTTACTTTTAGGCTGTACTCTACTTATTTGTTTCAAACTTGTTCCTCCGTTTTTCTTTGGTTACTTATATCAAAAAAATTTTCAAGGAAGACTTTTCAGATAGCCCAGTCCGGAGCCGGGTCTGCCGCCCTGCAGAAGATATTCTTTCATTTTCTTCTGCAGAGTGGTTTCTTCCTTAAGCTCATGGTAATCCACACCCTTGCAGTACTGGAAATACTCAAGTCCGAAAACAAATTCCAGATAGAATACTTCGTCCGGCAGGTACTCTGTCACATCAAACAGACTGCGGAACCAGCGTATGCCGGATTTTTCCGGCAGCATTTCATCCAGTGCCGGTGCCAGCATCCAGGAACTGCAGTGATGCGGCAGTCCCACCCATTCCGGGAAATATTCCTTCATAAACGCCTGCTCTTTTTTCAGGGTATCTTCTATGATTTCCGGTTTCAATCTGGCTCCTGCCGGAATGTGGATACCGATTTCATGCTTTCCGTCTTTCTCATACAGTTCAAATTCCAGTTCTCCTATCCGAAACCATTTTGCTGTTACATGCAGAAGCGGCCAGTTGTATTTTCCGTATCCGTACTCCCCGGTGGCATCCTTATAGAATTCCACAAACCGGGTAAAAGCCGCCATGGTATTGAGAAACACTTCTTCCGGGAATGGGCTCCATGCGCCGTTTTCCCTCTCTTCCAGTGCGATATGCAGCAAAAGCATCATACGCATGTTGGAGCTAATCCCGCTATGCTCGTCCAGAAGAATATTCTTTGCATCCGTAATCTGTCTAAAACCGGTATATTCTGCCATGAGCACCTTGCAATAGTCCGCCGGCATATTGATTTTTTCAAGCAATTCCTGCATTCTTTCTGTGTTTTCCATAAAACTTTCCTCATTATTTCAAACTTTTTTCCAGTAAAACCAAATTCACATTAGGGATGCCGTTAAATTCTGTAGGAAGGATGCCCACTTCTTCATACCCTGATTTTTTATACATGGCACGGGCTGTTTTATTCTTTTCGTTGGTATCCATACGAAGCTCCGCGCATCCGTTTTCTTTTGCATGGGTTTCGTAATATCTTACAAAGGCTTTGCCGTATCCTTTTCCGGATGCATCCGGGTCTATCACAAGTGTATGCAGTACGCAGATATCCTTATCCTCCGCCGTCTGCCGCACCGGGTATATTCCCCGTATCCATCCTATGGTAGGCGTTCCGTTTTCTTCCGCATCATGTATTTTTTCATAGAGCGCTTCTACGGCGTCTATGTCTTCTTCCCGTGCTTTTCTGATTAAAAATTCTGCCATTTTATATCCACCACTTCGGCGTCAGTTCCCCTAACGTAACAACTTCCTTCTTCTCATAATCCAGCATGATTTCGATATTTTTATAATCTTCCGGCATAAGCTGCGTCATAAGCTCCCGGCATGACCCACAGGGTGCCAGTGCTTTTCCGTTACCGCCTATTGCGATAACACGCCTGATTTTGCGTTCACCGTTCGTTATCATATGGAAAATGGTGTTTCTTTCCGCACAGATGCCTTACGTACATGCCGTATCCACACATACTCCCGTATAAATATTGCCCGATGCTGTTTCGACTGCCGCCGCAACTCCTCCGGCTTCCACCCATTGGGAAATCTCCCTCGGATTTAAAACCTTCTTTGCCGCCTCATATAAAGTGTCCCAGGTGTTGTTCATTTCTTCTTTTCTCCTAAATTTTCATCATTTCCGGAATAAATTTCTGAACACATTCGTTCCAGAATTTCATATCATGAACTCCGGGCCACTCCAGATAGGTATGTTTTACTCCCTGTTCGGATAAAAATTGATGCATTGTTCTGTTCGGCTCCAGCAGAAAATCTTCTGTTCCGCATGCCATATAAATTTCCGGCATGGTCAGTTTTCCTTCGCTGTTCAGTATTTTTCGTACCAGAGTTTCCGGCACATTCTCACTTTCCATCACTTTTTCCGGATTGCCGAAACATTCTCTGTAGTATTCGTAATTGGCAACATCATTTCCGCATCCCGGCTTCATAGCCGCAACCTCATACTGCACAAAAGCGGAGCTGAATGCTGCGGTTTTACTGAACACGTCCGGGTATGCCAGGGCTGTGTGCAGAGAACCGAAGCCGCCCATGCTAAGTCCCATAATATAAGTATTTTCCCGTTCTTTTGCCAGTCCGAACGTATTCCGGACAAACTCCACCAGTTCTTCTCCCACGAAGGACTGGTAAGCATGCCCTGTAGAAATTCCGTTCAACCAAAAACTGTTTTCACCGTTCGGACAAATAACCGCAAAATTATATTCCTTAATCAAATCTTCCGGTATCCAGCAATCACCCTTTCCGGTATAACCGTGCAGTAAAAATAAAGTTTTCATTTTCCTTTTGGAATGATTTTCTCTGGGAAAAGGGGTGTTTTCATCCGTCCGGCAGTCGGTAGGAATTACCATCTTAAAAGAAATCTCTCTGTGTAAACAGTTGGAATACATTTCTACGTTTAAGTTTGCCATAGGAACCATTCTCCTTCCTTTTTTATTGAATATTTCAGCCTGTTCTTAAAAATTTATCTGCACAATTCTCATCTGCATATAGCCTTTTGCGGAAATCTCCGTTCCGGGAAGCCATGCTTTCAAATCCGTGTCCAGATTGTTTATGTAAAAATACCGGTCGATGTCGGTAATGCCCACTGCTTTTACCCAGGTTTTGAGCATCAGCTTTACCGCTTTTTTTATTGGCTGCATCAAAACAGAGTCTGCCGCCCTTAAACCGTTCCGCCATGGCAGTGAACAGCTTCTGAATATCGGAAGAAAGAAAATAATAGAAAACACCGGCAGCAAAAAAAACAACGCTTCTGCTGTCATCAATGGCATCAAACCAAGCCGTGTCATTTAAGTCCGCTCCGATATTGGTCACATTTTCCGCAGTGCAGTCCAGACCGCAGCCTAAGTTTACCACGGCGCAGGCAGGATGCTCCTTGCAGTAGTTTCTGACTTCAATGCCCAAATCCGTATATCTGGCAGCAACCTCCAGATAACCGAAACGGAAGCCCACGTTATGTTTCTTTGCTTCCAGCGCCGAAAAATCATAATCCAGCTTTTCCATTATCTGCACCGCCTGGGCTCCTCCCATTCTTTCTCTTCCGGCGGTACTTATCCGATATTCCATTTATTTTTCAGTAACTTCTATCACCGCTATATCGCATGCCATCCGTCCCTCCACAATATGATAGGTGACGTCTGTGTAACCCATTTCCTGAAAGAACTCGCGGTACGTGTTTTCGTCAAACTGCTGCCTGAAATTGGCGCCCAGCTTTTCCAGAAAACGGACGGCTGCTTTGTTGGTGCTCTTGGTATCGTTAATATAGGTGGGAATAATCAGCCTGCCTCCCGGCTTGCAGACACGGGTAAGCTCCTGCAGTGCGGCTTTTGGGTCCGGCAGAAGATGGATAACATTTCCCGCCACCACCTTATCAAAAGAATTGTCCGCATATTTTAACTTCGTAATATCTGCCTTTGCCAGCCGGACATTCGGGAAAGAAGAAAGCTTTTTCCTTGCCTGCCTAATCATGCCGACCGAATAATCCGTGGCAACCAGTCTTTTTGCCTTCTTTGCAATATATATACTGATAGCGCCGGTTCCGCAGGCGCATTCTAAAACCTTATCGTTTTTATTTATCAGCTTTGCCACCTGAATACCTGTCTCCCGGTATACCTTTTTGTTATAAAGGTTTTCAAATAAATCATACACGCCTGCAACTTTGTCCCAAAACATAGTTTTCCCCTCTCTTCCTATAATTCGATGACCGGTGACAGGGCATCCCTGGCTGCCACATAAATGGGGAAATCATCCGCTTTATACCGGCTTTCTCCCATGGTGATTTCCATACGAACCGCTTCATGCGCCAGCTCCGGCATATTATTTTCCTTGCTCAGATGTCCCAGCATAATGGCCTGTATCTTGTCATTCAGCACCCTGTCCAAAAGCCTGCCGGCATTTTCATTGGAAAGATGCCCCCTGTTTCCTAAAATTCTCTGCTTCAGATAATAGGGATACGGTCCCACCTGCAGCATGTTCACATCATGGTTTGCCTCCAAAAGGAGAGCATCCAGACCGGTAAGACATGCCACCGTATAATCGTCAAATGTTCCAAGGTCCGTACACACGGCTACCTTTTTGTCTCCGTAACCCACACGATACCCCACCGGTTCCGCCGCATCGTGGGAAATTTTCATGGGCCATACCTTCAAATCTTTAATAATCATCTGGCTGTCCGCTTCTATTTTCTGAAAAAGGGACGGGTCGGGAATGTTTTTCTGCTTGCCGTTCACAATGGCTTTAATGGTTCCTCTTGTCGCAAAGAGGGGAATGCTGTACTTTTTGCACAGCACCGCCAGTCCCGCTATATGGTCGGAATGCTCGTGGGTAATCAGGATGCCGTCTATATCCCTTCCCGTCAATTCCAGTTCCGCCAGTCCCGTTTCGATTTTCCGGGCGCTGATGCCTGCGTCAATTAAAAGGTGCGTGGTATCGGAGCCAACGTAGATACAGTTTCCGCTGCTTCCGCTGGCTATACTGCAAAATCTCATTTCTTTAGTCCTTCCATCGGATGTCAATCACATCGCCGTCAAATATTTCTTTCAGATACTCTGCGGACTGTCCGTTCAGCAGAGTTTCAATGCCGGAGCCCCTGGGATGCTTCAAATCAAAATCTATGTGGTCGAACACATCCACGTAGACATAGCTTGTCTTGCCGCGCAGGGTAATGGGGCTGCCGTTTACCAGCACATGCACATCGTGGATTACCGGCTCAGGAACAGGTTCTTCCTCCGGCTGCTCCGCAGCTTCATCCGCTATCTGTAAGGAGAAGTTCTCATACACCTTATCCGAAAGGGAAGCCGGTGCGTTATTTAAGAGAACCCGCTTGCCGTCCAGCGACAAATCCAGCAGCTCCTTTACCTGTTCCACGGTGTAATAAGCCTGCATTTCAATCTTATCACCGTTCTTTATGTCATAAAATTCGGACTGCATTTCGCCGTTTACCATGGCAAACTTCGGAAGCGTCACTTCCATGTCGTTTACCTTTATGCTAAGGGACTGGCGGTACTCCGGCAGAGCGCCGATTTTCAGCTTCGCCGCTTCTCCTTCCGTGGAAGGCATAATGGTAATCACATCGTTTGCCTTGATGGGCGTGTGAATGTCCGCCGGTGCGCCGTTTACCATGATAATGGCAGACTCTCCCGGCTGTCCTCTCCGGATGCGTTTCTTTCCGTCCACCGTAAAATCCAGTTCATCGCCCCGCTTGGGGAACAGACCCTCGTTGGGGAAATCCGCCTGCATGGCGGCATCCACAACCGAAAGCTTGCCGTTGTCGTAAATCTTGATGCTTTCCTCATTAAAGGTCACATAAATAATATTGTTATGCTGCTCGTAGTAGCTTAAACAGATACCCACCGGTGTTACCAGTAAGGAGTCCTTCTGCACATAATCGGGGAAATCCACAAATCCCATGACATCGCCGCCGCGGACAGCCACTCTTTCCTTTACAATACCCAGTTCTTCCGAAAGTTTCTTCGTGTAGCCAGGGATTTTGCCGCCACCGCCTACCACAAACACGGCGCTGACCGGCTTATCACCGTTCAATTCCATGATGCATTCCGCAACCGGCTTTGTCATCGCCTCAATCTGCGGCTCCAGCACCTCTAACAGCTCTTTGGAAGAAATGGTCTGGGGAAGTCCCATGATATCCGTAAAACTGATTTCTTCTTTGTCTTCAATCTGGCGCTTGATTTCCTCTGCCGCATTGAAATCCACCAGACAGTGTTTGGCAATGGTTTCCGTCAGGCTGTCTCCCGCAATGGGTATCATGCCGTATGCCACAATGGCTCCGTCCTTGGTTATGGAAATATCGGAGGTACCGGCGCCTACATCCACCAATGCAATGTTAAGCATACGGAACTTTTCGGGAATAGCCACCTGAATGGCGGCAATGGGCTCCAGTGTCAGATTGACAGCCGTCAAACCTGCCAGCTCCACCGCTTTATACAGACCGTCCACAACGTCCTCGGGCAGAAAAGTCACAATCATATCCGCACCGATGTTTCCGGCTTTGTGCTCTTCCGGATTTAAAATCTGGTAGCCGTTCATGTAATAGCGGATAACGGAATATCCCACGCAGAAAAATTTCAGACCCGTATGATTGTCCTTGGAAAATTCCTCGTATGCCTGCTCCACTCCCTTTGCGGAAAGCACGTACATATCGTCGCGTTCCACCGTCCTGTCCTCTTCAAATGCCGTTTCCACATGAATGGTCACGGTACGGAGTACACGGCCTGCGGCTGCAATACAGACATCCTTTAACGGAAATCCCAGCTCTTTTTCCAGCGTTTCTTTCACTTCTTTAATGGTGCTGCCGACCTTGCGGATATCATGGATTTGTCCGTCCAGCATGGCGCGGGTTTCATGCTCCTTCGCGCATTCCGCCTTTACGATAAACCGCTCGCCGTCCCGGTATCCCACGGTTCCCACAATGCTTCTGGTACCGATGTCCAGACCGAACACCATCTGTGCTTTTTCCTTTTGCGTCATCGTCGTTTTTTTCCTGCTTACTCCTGCCACGTATATGCCTCCAGTCTGTTCTTTATCTGCTCACAGGCTGCGCTTAGACGGTCACTGTTGTCAATCACAAAGTCACTGTTCTTACGGTACTGCTCCTCCGTAAGCTGGTTGCCCATAATTCCCGTGATTTTTTCATCACTGTAACCTCTGTTTGCCTTCAGTCTCTGCCTTCTTACTCCCGGGGATGCATAAACATACCACATCTCATCCACAAAATCCTTATAACCGTTCTCAATCAGAAGCGCCGCCTCGATAAAAAAAAGCTCTGTTTTTCCCTCTTCGGCTGCCTTCTTAACTTCCTGCTCCAGATAATTTCTTACTGCCGGGTGCACAATATCGTTCACCTTTTTAAGCAGGGATTTGTCCAGGAAAATCTGCGCCGCCATGCGGTTTTTGTTAATCCTGCCGTCCGCATCCAGCACCCCTTTTCCAAGCAGCGCCACCATTTTTTCATAACAGTCCTGACCGGGTGACTGGATAATGTGCGCCACCTCGTCAGCCAGACAGATTTTGCAAAGATAATGCTGTCTGATAAAAGATAGCACTTCCGTTTTCCCCGCACCGATACCGCCGGTAATACCAATCAGACGCATAAATCTACCCCCTTGTATCTTTATTTTGCTTCGTACCAGTTTTCACCGGTATGCATATCTATGGCAAGCTCCACGGCAAGGTCTGCCGCCCCTTTCATGCCTTTTTCCAGAATACGCTTTACCTGCTCTTCTTCGTCTTTTGCCGTTTCAATCAGAAGTTCATCGTGTACCTGCAGCAAAAGCCGGGAGGAAAGTCCCTCTTCCCTAAGGCTTTTCCACACGTTAATCATGGCAATTTTAATAATATCCGCCGCGGTTCCCTGAATGGGGGAATTCATGGCAATTCGCTCTCCGAAGCTTCTCTGCATAAAATTGTTGGAGGAAAGCTCCGGAATGGGTCTGCGCCGACCGAACAAAGTTATGGCATAACCGGTTTTCTTGGCTTCCTCCACCAGTCCGTCGATGAAATCCTTAATCTTCGGATAGGTTTCAAAATACTGCTCCATGTAGGCAGCCGCCTCTTTTTTGCTGATGCTTAAGTCCTGGCTTAAGCCGAAGGAGCTGATGCCGTAAATAATACCGAAGTTTACCGCCTTGGCGTTTCTTCTCTGCAAATCCGTTACTTCCTCAAACGGCACATGGAAGACCTGGGACGCCGTAATGCGGTGGATGTCCTCTTCTTTCCGATAAGCATCAATCAGCTTTTCGTCCCGGGACATATGCGCCAGCACGCGGAGTTCAATCTGGGAATAGTCCGCGTCCGTAAATTCATAGCCATCCTTCGGCACAAATACCTTTCGTATCTGTCTGCCCAGTTCCATTCGCATGGGAATGTTCTGCAAATTGGGCTCGGTGGAGCTGATGCGTCCGGTAGCCGTAATGGTCTGGTTAAAGCTTGTATGAATTCTGCCGTCCTCTTTGATACAGGAAGCCAGTCCGTCCGCATAGGTGGATTTTAATTTGGCAAGCCCTCTGTACTCTAAAATATCCGCCACAATCGGGTAATCCGGCGCCATTTTTTCCAGTACGTCCGCCGCTGTGGAATAACCGGTTTTCGTCTTCTTTCCGCCGGGCAGATGCATTTCCTCAAATAAAATCTCCCCTAACTGCTTGGGAGAATTTAAGTTAAATTCTTTTCCCGCTTCTTCGTAAATTTTCGTTTCCAGCTCGGCAATCCTGCCGGACAGTCTCTCGCTGTATGCCTTTAATTCCTCCGGCTTTACCAAAATGCCTTCCTTTTCCATATCGTAAAGAACCAGGGAAAGGGGCATTTCTATTTCCCGGAACAAAGAAAGCATGCCGGTTTCGGAAAGCTTCTGTGCAAGCACTTCTTTTGCCGCAAATGCCGCATAGGCGCCATAGCAGGCATACTCCGTCACCTTCGCCGGATTTTCCGCATAAACGGCTTCCTCCGTTTTTTTGCCGAATACTTCCGTCCTTCCGGGTATCATAAGTCCCAGATGTTCTCCGGCAATGCTCTCCGTGTCGTAATCGTTTTTCAGCGGATTTAAAAGGTATGCCGCAATCAGGATATCAAAATAACGCTCCGTATTGTCCTTCGCCAGAATATCATACTGCTTCTTGATATCGCACACGGAAATCTCTGCCTTTTCCGACAAAGTAAGCATTCGCTCCGCTGTTTCTTCCCCGGGCATACAGTCCGTATCGATAAAATAAACGTTTTCTGCGTTGTAACACAGGGCAATGCCTGTGCTTAAACGGAAAAATCCGGCTTTTCCGGCAGTAATTGCCTCCGTAAATACCTTTTCCGCTTCCGCTTTTTCCGTTATTTTCTTAAATTTTTCTGTCAGACTGCTTTCTCCCTGGGACTCCTCTTCGTTGAAGCGTCCGAGGAAATTCTTAAAGCCCAGCCTTTTCATAAGAGCATACGCTTCTTTGGTAAAATAGCCCTCTGCCTTTGCGTTCTCATAGGAAAAATCAAGGTCACAGTCCGTCTTTATGGTGGCAAGCTCCTTGCTCAAATCCGCCAAATCTTTATTTGCCTGCAAAGACTCCCTTATGGATTTCTTGCTGACCTCTTCCACATGTTCATAGATGCCGTCCAAAGAACCGAACTGTTTCATCAGCTCCTGTGCGGTTTTCTCGCCTACCTTGGGCACACCGGGAATGTTGTCCGCCGTATCGCCCATCAGGGCCTTCAGCTCAATGAACTGAGTGGGTGTCACGCCGTAAGCCGCTTCCACATCCTTTGCATAATAATCTTCGATTTCGGTTTTGCCGCCCTTTGTCTTGGGAATGCGGATTTTTACCTTGTCCGTGGCAATCTGTAAAAGGTCCCTGTCGCCGGAAATCAAAGATACCTGCATGCCCTGTTTTTCCGACAGTCTGGCAAGGCTTCCCAAAATATCGTCCGCTTCCCAGCCGGCATGCTCCAATATGCAGATGCCCATGGCTGTCAGCATTTCCTTCATCAGGGGAACCTGCTCCCTTAACTCCGTGGGCATGGGCTTTCTGGTGCCCTTGTATGCCGCATATCTTTCATGACGGAAAGTGGGCTCGCTTCTGTCAAACGCCACAGCCAGGTACTCCGGCTTTTCCTCCTCCAGTATCTTAAACATAATATTTAAAAATCCGTATACCGCATTGGTATGGAGACCTTCCGCATTTGTCAAATCCGGCAGTCCGTAAAACGCCCTGTTCAAGATACTGTGTCCGTCTATCAAAACTATTTTTTCACTCACAATAATACCATGCCTTTCTAACCTGCAGACTTCTTTCTTCCGAAACCGCAGCTTTTTCGTCCGTCACCAGACAAAGAATACAAGCAGTGTCCCCACGGCTATGGCCGCAAGAATTTCAAAGGTAATACGCATGTAGCGGAATACCTTATGCATTCGTAATTTATGCTCTGCGCCTTCCATCCGGCGGTTGATTTCCTCTTTCAGGTCAAATGCCCTGCCGTCCTCCAGACGGGACATACCTTCGGCAATCAGTATCTGAATGGTGAGCTCTTCTTCACAATCCGGGCAGCTTTCCACATGTGCAAGAAAGCTCTCCAAATCCTTATCGCTCAATTCTCCCGCTATAAATGCCGGAATGAGTTTTTCACATTCTTTGCAATTCATACCCTGTCAGTCTTTCCTTCTTTCCGCAAACAGAAAAGTAAGTCTTCTGTAAACCTTTCGCTGCTTGCGCTGATAACCCCTATACATTTTACCATACTCTAAAAAAAGATGCATCAGAAACTTTCCTTTCCTGCTTCTTTATGCTATATTTGCCTTATGAAAAAACGAAATTTATTTTTTACTTTTCTTAAAATAGGTGCTTTCACTTTTGGCGGCGGCTATGCCATGGCTGCTCTTTTGGAACATGAATTTGTAGAAAAAAAGAAGTGGATTAGCAAAGAAGAATTTATGGACATGGTTGCCATTGCCGAATCGACTCCCGGACCGGTTGCCATCAACAGTGCTACCTTTATCGGCTATAAAACGGAGGGTGTGCCTGGCGCACTTCTGGCGACGATTGCCGTAAGTATTCCCTCTTTTATAATTATTTATCTCATATCGCTGGTGTTTGACCGCTTCTTAAGCCTAAGCTACGTTGCTTATGCTTTCAAGGGCATCCAGGTGGGCGTGGTTTATCTGATTTTTTCCGCCGGCATAAAAATGGCTAAAGGTCTTAAAAAGGACTTTTTCTCCTGCCTGATTTTGGCTGCGGTCTTTGTCCTTATGACCTTTTTTACCCTGACTTCCGTTTCGTTTTCGTCCGTATTTTATATTCTGATTTGCGGATTTCTTGCCGTTCTGCTGTATCTTATACGCACGGCTTGTAGTGTTTCGCAAACACCTAAGAAAAATAAAGATGGGAAAGGAGGAAATGACCTATGATTTACCTACAGTTGTTTTTTTCTTTTCTGATGATTGGCACGGTTTCCTTCGGCGGAGGCTACGGTATGATTTCCCTAATCCGGGAAACCGTCCTGTCTTACGGCTGGCTTTCCGAAGAAGAATTTTTGAATTTCATTGCCGTTTCGGAGTCCACTCCCGGCCCTCTTGCCGTCAATATGGCGACCTTTATCGGTTCCTCCCAGGGCGGCATTTTAGGCAGCTTCTTTGCTACCCTTGGCGTGGTAATGCCTTCCTTTTTCATTATCCTTTTGATTGCGGCGCTCCTGAAAAACTTCATGAAATACACCGGCGTGCAGGCATTTCTTTCCGGCATCCGCCCCTGCGTGGTGGCTATGATACTCTCCACCGCCGTTACCATGGGGCTCGGAACCCTGTTTTCCGTCCGTTCCGTCGATGACATCGGCAGTCTCCTTAACCTTGGACTTTCTTCCGAGGCGACAGGTTCCTTGTCTTCCTGCATCGTATCTCCGGATTATAAGGGGATTTTCATCTTTGTATTTCTGATTGTTCTGCATGTTGTATGGAAACACTTCCGGAAGAAAACCATTTCTCCCATCCTGATGCTTTTACTGTCGGCGGGACTTGGCATGGTGGTTTATGGAGTGCTGTAAATCAACTCATGCTATAGCAACAAAAAAAGTCCAGTAAATACTGGACTTTTTTATGCCGGTGGCGGGACTTGAACCCGCACTGTGTTGCCACAAACAGATTTTGAGTCTGCCGCGTCTGCCATTCCGCCACACCGGCTCACTGCTTTCACAGCCGAATTTTATATTACCATATTCTTTCGTCATTGACAAGAAGTTTTTGGAAAGGAAACAAGATAAATTTCCGTCACAGTCTGCCCAGCAGCTCCGCTATCTCCAGGTTGCGGTTGGGAATGCGGTAAGTTTCCGCCTCCTTTTCCAGCCGGATACAGAAATCCACTTTGCCGTTATGAACCGTCATTTTCACTTTTGCCAGCTTTTCTTTCAGCAAAGGAATAAGACAGAAATAAAGCCGGTCATCCTCAAAGGACAAATGCCCGTATTCCGCGCCTTCTTTGCTGCAGACCATAATCCGGTTACTCTGAAAGGCTTTGGGGTATAAGGTCATCCCCTCCGGCGGATGTTTCCTTTTCTCCACCTTAAGATATGCCGGAAAATGATAAATTTCCCGGTTTTCTTTGTCCTTTTTTCCCTGTCCCGCAATCTTGTGTAAAATACTTACAGGCTCTGTAAACTGTTCCGCCAGAATATGAAAAAGCCGGCTTTTTACCTGCATACCGGCTTCTTTTTCTTCTAAAAGGTCTTTTACCAACTGATGAATACTGACGGTTTCCATGCTGTAATACTGGTATATCTTTCTGTCCCGGAAGGCTCTTTCATTCACTTGCCCCGTCCATTCCGGGCGCTTCTTTTCTTCCCTTTCGGACTTCTTTCCTTCTCTTCCGTACCTTCTATCTTCTCTTCCGGACATTTTTGTGCGAAAAGCATGCGCCTCTTTTTTTAAGAGCTGGTACGCCTCATTTATCTCCTGCGCCCTTCTTATATGCGCCGGGTTATCCGAACCAAGTGCATCCGGATGGCACTCACTCATCAGACGGCGGTACTTCTTTTTTAAGGACTGCAAATCGTCTTTTTCTGTAACAGAAAGAAGCTTTCTTGCATATGCTATGTTCATTTTCTTCCCCTACAACGCCTGAAAAACAGCATACACAACCGGTCCCAGCAAAGCAGGCAGCAAGTTGCCGACCTTTATTTTCTTGCCGAAGGTCAGATTGATGCCCACGCAGAAAATCAGGCAGGAGCCCACATAACTCAAATCGGAAATCAGGCTGTCGGGAACAAAATTGCCAATCAGATGCGCTGCCAGTGTGATGAGCCCCTGATAGACAAAAATGGCGATGGCGGAGCATGCGGTACCGATGCCGTAGGAAGCTGCAAATACCACTACAATCACAAAGTCCAGCACGGCTTTGACCGCCAGCATGGAATAATCGCCGGTGAGTCCATCCTCTATGGAACCGACGATTGCCATGGCTCCCACGCAGATAACCAGGGAAGTGTTGACAAAGCCCTCTACGAAATGATTGTCTTTTTCCGCATGGAAAAGCTTCTTTAACTTTTCTCCCAGAGAGTCCATCCGCTTTTCAATATCAATCCATTCGCCCAAAAGTCCGCCGAGCACCAGGGAGCCGATAAGCAGCATACTGCCCTTTGTGGAAAGAATGCTCTCCACGGAAAGCATTCCTCCCTGGGCAATGGATGTACTGTTTTCAATTTTTAACATTCCCGTAAGCGTGCCTGCCGCGCCGATAAAAATTATGGCTACACCGCAGGCGCTCATGAGAATATCCTGAAAGCGCTGCTTAAAGCCCTTTCTTGCCACAATTCCTACCACACTGCCGGCAACCACCGCCAGCGTATTTAAAATCGTACCTAAGCCAAACATTTCTTTATCCTGTAAGTTCTTAAACTTCCGTTTCCGTCCGTGACTTTTCCTTATTCAAAAATCTTTTTGTAAATCGGGAAGCAGTCAAAGGTTGCAAAATAGTCCTTCGGAGTTTCCGCTCTGCGGATAAGCTGCACACTGCCGTCTTCTTTTAAGAGAAGCTCTGCGGATTTCAGCTTGCCGTTGTAGTTGTAGCCCATGGCAAAACCGTGCGCACCGGTATCGTGAATGGCAAGATAATCTCCTATCTCGATTTCGGGAAGCATTCTGTCAATGGCAAATTTATCGTTGTTTTCGCAAAGAGAACCTACCACATCGTATTTGTGGTCGCAGGGTGCATTTTCTTTTCCTAAAACCGTGATGTGATGATATGCGCCGTACATAGCGGGACGCATCAGGTTTACGGCACAGGCATCCACACCGATGTATTCCTTGTGGGTGTGTTTCTCATGAATAGCCTTGGTAACAAGGTGGCCGTAAGGCGCCATCATGAAACGTCCGAGCTCGGTGTAAATGGCAACATCTCCCATACCAGCGGGAACCAGCACTTCTTCGTAAACCTTTCTGACGCCTTCTCCGATTACACGGATGTCATTGGGGGTATCTTCGGGCTTGTAAGGAATGCCGATACCGCCGGAAAGGTTGATGAAGGTGATATGCGCACCGGTTTCTTCTTTTAACTTCACTGCCAGTTCAAACAACTCTCTGGCAAGTGTCGGATAATAATCGTTGGTTACGGTGTTGCTGGCAAGGAATGCATGAATACCGAAGTTCTCCACGCCCTTTGCCTTTAGGATTTTATAGCCTTCAAACATCTGCTCCGTGGTAAAGCCGTATTTGGCATCGCCGGGGTTGTCCATAATGCTGTTGGCAATGGAGAAATATCCGCCGGGATTGTAACGGCAGCTTAAGGTCTTGGGCAGATAGCCGATGGTTTTCTCTAAGAAATCAATGTGGGTAATGTCATCCAGGTTGATGGTCGCGCCGATTTTTGCCGCATACGCAAATTCTTCCGCCGGTGTGTCGTTGGAGGAAAACATAATGTCCTCTCCCGGAACGCCCATGGCATGAGAAAGCATCAGCTCTGTCATGGAAGAACAGTCACAACCGCAGCCGTATTCTCTTAAGATGTCAATTAAGAACGGATTGGGAGTTGCCTTTACCGCAAAAAATTCCTTGTAGCCCTTATTCCAGGAAAAAGCTTCCTTTAAGGCTTTGGCATTTTCCCGGATGCCCTTTTCGTCATAAATATGGAAGGGTGTGGGATATTCCTTTACAACCTCTTCAATCAGTTCTTTTGTTACAAATGGTTTTTTCATAATGTATTGCTCCTCCGTATAAAACTTTATTTATGAATATTTTCAATCTGCCAGTCAATGGGGGTAAGACCGTTCCGCATTAAAAATTCGTTGGTCTTACTGAATGGACGGCTTCCGAAAAATCCTCTGTAAGCAGAAAGCGGACTCGGATGAGGCGCCTCTAAAATCAGGTGCTTCGGGTTGTTCAGCATGGACTTTTTCATCTGTGCCGGTTTTCCCCACAAAATAAACACAATGGGTCTGTCCTCTTCGTTTAACACCCGTATGGCAGCATCCGTAAATTCTTCCCAGCCCATGTTCCGATGGGAAAAAGCGGAATGCGCCCGTACGGTCAGCACCGTATTTAAGAGAAGCACGCCCTGCTCCGCCCACTTGGTAAGGCAGCCGTTATCCGGTATATAGCAGCCGAGGTCATCGTGCAGCTCCTGATAAATATTAACCAGGGAAGGGGGGATTTCCACATCCGGCTTTACGGAAAAACATAAGCCGTGCGCCTGTCCGTCATTGTGATAGGGGTCCTGTCCCAGTATCACCACTTTGACTTTCTTAAGCGGCGTCAGATGAAACGCATTGAAAATATCGTCCGCAGGCGGAAACACCTGTGTGGTTTCGTATTCTTTTTTCACAAACCGAAATAGTTTGGCATAATAAGGTTTCTTAAATTCCGGCTCCAGTGCCGTGAGCCAGTCACCTGTAATCATTCCCATAACTTTAGTACTCCTATAATCTGACCGGTGCGTCTTTGTTCCGATAATCTGTCCGTTACTTCTCTGCTCTTATAACCTGACCGGTACGCCTCTGCTTCGCAGGTATTCCTTTACTTCCCGGATTTCCAGTTCCTTAAAGTGGAATAATGAAGCTGCAAGCGCCGCTTCCGCACCGCCCGCTGTCAGCGCCTCGTAAAAATCTTCTATTTTACCGGCTCCACCCGATGCGATAACCGGAATTTTTACTTCCTTTGCAATGGCGGAAGTAAGGGCGATATCATACCCCGCCTTTGTGCCGTCCGCATCCATGCTGGTAAGCAGAATTTCGCCCGCACCCAGTTTTTCCGCCTGCATCGCCCATTCCACTGCGTCGATGCCGCAGTCCACTCTGCCGCCGTTTTTATAAACGGAAAAATGACCGTCCGGCTGTCTTTTGGCATCAATGGCTACTACTACGCACTGGCTGCCGAATTTATCCGCCGCATCCGCAATCAGACGCGGGTTCATAACCGCTGCGGAATTCACAGAAATCTTGTCCGCGCCTTCCCTGAGCAGCATCTTAAAATCATCTACGGTACGGATACCGCCGCCGACCGTAAACGGAATAAACACCTTTTCCGCTACTCTGCGCACCATATCGGCAACCGTGGCGCGGTTGTCGCTGGAAGCGGTAATATCAAGGAAAACCACCTCGTCCGCACCGGCTTTATCATAAGCCGCCGCAATTTCCACCGGGTCTCCGGCATCCGTTAAATTTACAAAGTTGACGCCCTTTACCACGCGTCCGTCTTTTACATCCAGACAGGGAATAATTCTTTTGGTATGCATCAGTCTTCCCTCCCTTTTAATTCTACAAAGTTCTTCAGAATGGTAAGTCCCGTATGGGAGCTTTTTTCCGGATGGAACTGGCAGGCGAACACATTTCCTTTTTCCACGGATGCGTGGATGGTCACGCCGTATTCGGCGGTAGCCGTTACAATGTCCTCTTCTGCCTGCAGGTAATAGGAATGCACAAAATACACATAGGAATTTTCCGGTATGCCGGCAAACAGCCTGCCTTCCTTGGGAAAGCTTAATGAATTCCAGCCCATGTGCGGTACTTTCAGACCGTCTCCTTCGGGAATACGCACAATTTTTCCTTTCAGAAGTCCCAGACCTTCCACGCCGGGTGCTTCCTCGCTGCTTTCAAACATAAGCTGCAATCCCAGGCAGATGCCCAGAAAAGGAATTCCTTTTTCCACTACTTCGTGAATAACCGGCACCAGACCGCAGCGGTTCAGCTTTTCCATGGCGTCGCCGAAAGCTCCCACACCCGGCAGGATAACCTTATCCGCCACAAGGATTTCTCCGGCATCCCTCGTTATTACGGCTTCCTCGCCCAGATATTGAAGTGCTTTTTCCACACTCTTGATGTTACCTGCATCGTAGTCAATAATTGCAATCACTGAAATTTCCTCCTAAAGTGTATTACCTGCGTCCTCCGGTAAGGGTTCCCCAGTCGGATTTCCTGCGTCCTCCGGTAAAATTTCGGTATTGGGTACATCCTCCGGCAGAAATTCCGTATCATCGGTTTCTTCCTCTTCGGGCAGTAAGTCCGGCAAATCTTCCGTATCCGTTGCCGGTTCTTCTTTGATATCCACGGTTCCGCCGTTAACCAGCGTGTCCAGCATCCTGGTGTATTCCACCTTGTTGTCGCAGAACGCAATGCTTCTTACGCCCTCTTCGTCCAGTCCGTAATTTTCCTGCAGAATGGTAAGTACTTCCCGGTAAAGCTTTAACATTTCACCGTCTGCGCCGCAGGCAAGTGCTTCTTCCTGGGTTTTCTCGTACTCCTCCACTGCCTGCATGAGACTGTCCAGAGCATACAGATTTTCTCCGTCTTCCACATATTTGTCATAGTCGTTTATCTTTTTCTGCATACGCAGCACCATATTGGAGAAGGTAAACAACTGCTGTTCTCTTTCCGTGAGCTTCTGTCCGTACAGAATTTCATAACAGGTCAGATAGTCCTGATTTTCAAATGCTGTCACGGCATTTTTCTTGGCATAACCGGGTGCCACATAGGAAATGCTCAAATACAGCACGGCAAAAACTGCCGCGGAGAAAAGACATACCAGAATGATGTTTTTCTTTGTATAGCCTTTGGAAACTTTTTCTTCCTGTTCGGGTACTTCCGGCTTTTCTTTTTTCTTTTTGGGAGCTTTTTTCGCCTTGCCCTTGTCCTTGCCTTTTCCTTTTTCCGGCTTTCCGTCTTCCTCTTCGTCGCCGTCTTCTTCGTTTCCGGCTTTGGTGTTCTTTTTCGCTCCCTTGCCCTTGGCAGGCTTTTCCTTTTTCTTCTTTTCTTTCTTCTTTTTCTTGTCCTGCTCCGCCGTCTTGTCTTCTTTATCCAGCTCCGCTAAAACTTCTTCGTTTTCGTCCTTCTGCGGCTCTTCTTCGGGAGTTGCCTCCTCTGTAAAGAGTGCCAGCAGACGTTTGAAAAAGCCCGGCTTTTTCTCTTTCTTTTCCGATTTGTCCTGCAGCAGTTCGTCGATATCCGCAAGGTCCATTTCCATAACGCCCTCATCTGCGGATGTTCCCCCGCTCTGTCCGGCAGGCTCTTCCGACATATCATCCGGGTTTTCTACCATTAAAGGCAGCCCCTCTCCGACAGCTTCCGCATCAGCCTTACCTGCCGCACCGCTTCCGTCTTTTGAGTCTGTCTGTCCGGCTGCCGCAGTCTTTTCTTCACTGCCCGGCATTCCGGCTGTCGGCATCTTTTCTCCGGGACCTGCCTGTCCGGATGCCGGCTTCTCTTCGTAGGAAGCCTCTGTGGGAATTTCATTTTCCTCAGTCAGCTTCTGCAGTTCCTGCAATTCTTTTTCCATATCTTCCGGCAGGGATACAGGTGTTTCTTCCGGTGCAGTCTCCTCTGGCAGAGTCACCGGTGTTTCTTCCGGTGCGGAAACAGGACCATCCTCCGGCTTATCGGAAAGGGACTCCGGTTCTTCTCCATTGGCAATTTTTTCGGCAGCATCAAACAGTGCCGCAATTTCTTCCGGTGTAAGAGAGCCGCCCGCATTTTCTTCCTTAGCCGGTTTTAAATCGGCTTCCGGCGCACGGAAAGGAGCCTCTTCTTCCTTGGGCGCTTCCGGTGCTGCGGACGCATTATTCATACTTTTTAATAAATTATCCAGATATTCTTCATTCATATTCATGAGAATTTCTCCTCTGAAGCTTATCGCCTGCTAAAAAAACAAGGTAAGTGTATCACATTTTTTCCAACTCTTCCATAGCATAAACCGCATTTTTTTGAATTCCTGTGCCTCTTTCGGCAAGTCCGGCAGGAATTTGGTATAAATATTCATGAATTCGTATAAAATCCGATTTCAGATTTAACTCGGCTATCTTTTCGTAGCGGATGCGGATGGTGTTTAAGTTGCGCATGCCGGCACCCAGCTCCAGAATGCAGAGCTTCTTATTCAAGGTTCCCTGCAGCCATTTTAAGTAGCGGTCCCAGTTTTCTTTGTAATTCGGTTCTTCAAAATGCTCCGAATAAAGAGTATTAAATTCACACGCCTGCCCGGTTTTTAAGCCGACAGGTACCTTCAGATCCCGAAAGCTCTTCTCTCCCCTGACGCAGCTTTCAATATCCCGATACAAAGCTTTTATTTCGTTTTTCTCCGGCTCATCCGTAAAATGCCGCCAGTTGCCGCAGAACTCTGCCATGCGGTCCTGCTTTAATTCCTGCTCGGAAAGAATACCGTCCATGCAGTAGGACAAAATAAAATAGTTTTTGCCCTGAAGCAGACGGGTCAGCCCCTCATACGCCTTCTTTAACTTGCCATCTTCTTTTAAGAATAAGTAATTCACATAAGGAACCACCCACTGAACTCCCACTTCGGCTATTTTTCCGCAGACCTCCGCATAATTTTCCTTTTCCTGCAAAAACGACTCATCCTCAAATTCTTCTCCGATCCCCACCAGAACCATATCGGCTGCCTGTATTTTTTTCTTTATTTCCGTTAAGCTGTTTGCTTCCGTGCTCATACTGTTTTTCCTTCCGTACTCTGTAAATTTTCTTATACAGTAAGAGAGCCGGGATAACTCCCGGCTCCGTTGCCATTTTTATTTCTTTAATAAGAGGTCATCCAACACCTCTACCAGTTTCACGATTTCCGGTTTGGAAAGCTGGGCATCCACGCCAAGCTGTTCGCCCTTGGCACGCATATCTTCATTTACCAGGGAGGAGAAAATAACAACCGGGATATCCTTGGTCTCGTCATTTTCCTTAATCAGCTTCGTCAGATGGTAGCCGTCCATCTGCGGCATCTCAATATCGGTAATCAGACACTGTACTTCTTCTTTCAATTTGCCCTTCCGGAGTGCATCGGTAATGACATCGTACGCTTCCTGTCCGTTTGCCGTATGGATAAGATGCACGTAACCGGCTTTATGTAAGGCATCCACAATCAGCTTGTTTAACAGCTGGGAGTCCTCTGCAATCAGAATGGGCACGTCGCAGCGCTCTCTGTGTCCCAGTTCCGCAATCTGTTCGGAACGAAGTCCGGTTTCCGGGTTAATGTCTGCAATAATCTTTTCAAAATCCAGAATAATAATCAGCTTGTCTTTGATTTTCACAACGCCGAGCGCGGAGCTGTCCGATGCAACGGTGGCATCCGGCTTGATGATTTCCGTCCAGAACAGACGGTGAATGCCCACTACGTTGTCCACATGGAAGGCAATGTCCAGCTTGTTGAAGTTGGTGACGATGAACAGTCCTCCCGCTTCGGAAACGCCCATCTGCAGGCAGTTCTTCAAGTCAATCGCCGTAATCATCTTGTCACGCGGCATAAAAATACCTTCTATGCTGGGATGCGCATTGGGAATGGGAGTCACAGGCTGGTAATTGATAATCTCCGTTACCTTTGCCACGTTGATGCCGTAGGAATTGCCCGCTACGGTAAACTCCAGAATTTCCAATTCGTTTGTCCCGTTTTCCAATAAGATTTTTGTATCCATCCTTCTACCTCACATAATCTTCTGTTTTATACCCGTTCAAAAAAACTATAGATAAAGTATATCACAAAATGCGCACTTTGAACACACTAATTTTCTGCTTTTTGCAAATCCTTTTACATATTTTTTGACTTTTATGCCCGTTAAATTTATAATACGGGTATGAAAAAAATTATCTTTTTTGACATTGACGGAACACTGACGAAAGAAACCGACGGCACCATTCCCGAAAGCTGCATTTCTGCCATTCGCAGGGCAAGAGAATGCGGACATCTGATGTATATCAACACCGGACGCTGCTTCCAGAATGTGGAGCCGCGTTTTCAGGAAATCGGATTTGACGGCATAGTCTGCGGATGCGGGACAAACCTGTACAGCGGTGGAAAGGAACTGCTTTACGTCTCCCAGACGCACACGCTTACCATGGAAATTCTGCGTGCGGCCAGACAGGCAGAGGTAGACATTGCTTTTGAGTCCAAATATGAGGTATGCTTCGATACCTCCCGGTCCATCGGACACCCCGATGCGGCGGAGCTTTTCCGTTCCTTTCGGAATGTGCACCACTATCCCATGCGGACGGATCTTACCGAAGAGGATTTTTTCTGCGACAAATTTGTAGTCTGGTATCAGGATGAGTCCCAGCTTGCCGCTTTCCGCGCCGTTTCGGACGCGTACTTTGACTGTATCGACAGAGGCGGCACCTTCCGGGAATTTGTCCCCAAGGGCTATTCCAAGGCTACCGGCATTGCCCGTATCGTCGCCCACCACGGCATTTCCATGGAAAACACCTATGCTATCGGTGACAGCAACAACGACCTTCCCATGCTGACGGCGGTTCACACAGCCATTGCCATGGGCAACGCCTCTCCCACTTCTTTGTTTGACAAAGTTTCCTATGTAACGGACAAAGCCAGCGAGGACGGCATTCTGCATGCACTCTCTCATTTCGGATTTTTAGATTAAAATTTTGGAGGAATGTTTATGATGAATGGAATTAACGGAAACATCTGGCACAACATCAACGTAAAGAGAGTTACACCCACGGATTTTATCTGCGTCATTGAAATTCCGAAGGGAAGCAAAACGAAATACGAGCTGGACAAGGAAACCGGTTACATTATTCTGGACCGTATCCTTTATACCTCCACCCACTATCCCGCCAACTACGGCTTTATTCCCCGTACCTACGGCGATGACGGTGACCCCTTAGACGTACTGCTGCTCTGCTCGGAGCCGGTGGTCCCCCTGACCCTGGTACGTGCGTATCCTATCGGCGTCATCTCCATGTTGGACGGCGGCAAAAAGGATGAAAAGATTATTGCCGTTCCTTTCAATGACCCCAATTACAACTGCTACCACGACATCTCCGAGCTGCCCTCCCATGTGATTGAAGAAATGGAGCATTTCTTCACCGTTTACAAGGCACTGGAAAACAAAACCACCGACGTAAACGAAAAGGGCAACCGCGAAGAAGCCATTCGTGTCATCGAAGAATGTCTGGACAATTATATCAACAAGTTCGTACGGAGCTGGTAACATAAAGGCGTGTGGAAATCCACACGCCCTTTTTCTTTCTGCGGAGTAACTTATTTTCTGGCATCCGGAAGCCGTAGCCTGAACAGCCTCCTGGCAAGCAGCTTAAAGCGGAACGGTAAAAACGGGTACAGGTAGCTCTGTCCGGAAACCGTTTTGTTTAAGGCGACTGCCAGACAGGTTATCACAACGCCTGCCGCATAGCCCCACACGTCCAGCCATGCCGTTAAAATCAGCGTCAGTATTCTCATAAATTTCAACGCATATCCCAATTCATAATTTGCCTGCGTATAGTTGGCAATGGCAACAAATGCCATATACAGCATTACCTCAGAATTGAACCAGCCGCTGTTGACGGAAAATTCCCCCAGTACCAGTGCCGCCATAACGGAAAGCGGCGTACTTAACATGCTGGGCGTGTTGACTGCCGCCAGCCTTAAGCCGTCAATGGCAAGCTCTAAAATGAGAAACTGCCAGATAAGCGGAATGTTCTCCGTGTCTTTCAGCATGATGAATGCAAAATTTTCCGGTATCCATTCCGTGTGGTTCATAAGAAGCAGAAACGTCGGTGTCATGATATACGTCAGAATAAAGATAAGAAATCTTGTCAATCGCAGGTACGTGCCGGTAATGGGCGGAAAATAATAATCGTCCGCTTCTTCCACCACATCAAAAATGGAGGTGGGTAAAATCATCGCCGAAGGGGAATTGTCCACAAAGATAATGATGTTTCCTTCAAGTACCTGCGCCGCTGCCGTGTCGGGACGTTCCGTATATTTGAATTTCGGGAACGGATTGTACCACTTCTTTTCATACAGGCACTCTGCCAGACTCTCCTGGTTCATAGTCAGCGCGTCCACTTTGATGTTCTGTATTCTCGTCACAATTTTATCCAGCAGCGCTTTATCCACCCGGCTCTCCATGTAGCAGACCGCAATGTCCGTGTGGGAGCTTTTTCCGGCGGCATACATTTCCATACGCAAATCGGTGCTGCGAATTCGTCTTCTTAAAAGCGCCGTATTGAACACAATGGTTTCCACAAACCCGTCCTTGGAACCGCGAAGCACCTTATCCTTATCCGGCTCCGCCACATTCCGGGAGGGGTATTCCCTGCTGTCTATGAGGATTGCTTTATCATAGCCGTCTATCAGCAGCACAAACACACCGGACAACAGGTTATTTAGGATGTTGTCCCACTTTCCGCTTAAATCCACCTCCACATAGGGCATGCAGAGCTTACACATTTTATGGGCATCCTCCGGCATGGCATCCGCTTTGATGCCGAGGAAGTACTGCAGGATTTTCTCCATCAGTTCATCCTTGCAAAATCCATCTATAAAATACATGCAGGCTTCCCTGCCGCCAATCTCAATGGTGCGGTAAATCAAATCAAAGCTTTTGTCCACCTTGAGCCGGTCGTTTAAGTAGTTCCTATCCTGCCGTAAGGTTCCCGTCATTTCCTCTTTCTTTTCCATAAAAAAATCTCCTTCCCGAATCACTATCAGTGTTCCGAAAAGGAGAAATTTTATACTTTTGATTTTATTTTGTGGTGCTGCCGAAGCCGCCGTTGCGGATGCCGTCCGCTTCATCGTCCACCGTAATGCCGAAGGGTAGGAAAATCCCCTGTAAGAAACCGGTTCCGGCTTCCACCTGAAGAGTCTTTCCTTCGTTGGAATCATTGGTAATCTTGGCGAAAATGTGGCCTTCGTTGTCGGAGTCGAAATAATCGCTGTCAATGATGCCTACGGTATTGTTAAGCTGCAGACGGAATTTAAATCCCAGTCCGCTTCTGGGGAAAAGCTGGAGTACCCAGCCCTCATCCATTTTGGCACGAATGCCGGTCGGAATTTTAATGGTTTCCCCCGGTGCCAGTGTGAAAGAAAACGGTGCATAAAAATCATAGCCAGCGCTTCCTTTAGTTGCACGCATGGGAAGCTTTAACTCCTCATATACTTTTTCCGCTGCCGCTTCGTCGTATGCGGGGAAATCTCCCATAAGCGCCTGTATGTAATTTTCTTTGGAAACCTTAAAAAACTGTGCAATCTTCTGCATTCTGCCATCCATGCCTTTCAGTAACCTGCCGTCTTTCCGGTATTTACCCGTTTTGTGCAGTCACAATTTAATTGTCGTCTATTCGTAATCTCCGCAGTGCAGGACCGGAAGCAAAGGGTCCGGCTGCTGCAGGGTTTTCCGGACATCTATGACTCTCTGGTTCTTACTGCCCTTCCAGAGAAGCTTGGTATCCAGCTCTCCGATATGAAATTCGCCGTCCACTACTACGTCCACGTACTGCATCATGGGATAATACAGAATATTTTCCCAGGAGTCGCCCGTATACAGCCAGATTGTCTTGTCCGGGTATTTCTCCTTGATTTCCGCCATGAAATTTCTCACATCCAGACGGTTTGCCGGATGCAACGGGTCCCCGCCGGAAAAAGTGATGCCGGAAATATAGGGCTTGTCCAACTGGTCAAAAATTTCCTTTTTGGCTTCCTCATCAAACAAAAGTCCCCCGTTCGGGTCCCAGGTAATGGGATTCTGACACTGTTCGCAGCAATGACTGCAGCCTGCTACCCACAGGACGACGCGCAGACCATCTCCATTTAACATATCGTCCTTGGTAATATTATGATATCTCATAAGACCGTTACATGCTCTTCCTTTCTGCGATTTCTGCCATTTTTGCCTCGTTTAGGCGGGTGTCCCCGTGTACTCTGGAATAAGACAGGTAACCATTCATTCGGTCAATCTTGGTTAAGTTTCTGCTTCCGCACTTGGGACATACGTCCATTTCGAGTTCCTGATGACCGCAGTCATCGCAGTAAGCAAGGGAAAGATTAACACCTTCGTAGAAGCCCATGTCCATGGCTCTTCTGATTAGAGTCTTCACTGCCTCAATATTGTAATCAATGGGGTATTTCACGTACTGGATTTTGCCGCCGTTGCTCAAGTTCCAGAACCTTTCCTCAATATCCTGCTTCTGGATGGGAGTAATGTCCTCCGTTACATGGCAGTGGAAAGAGTTGCTGACATATTCTCTGTCGGAAACGCCCTCGATAATACCGTATTTGTTACGGAACTGCTTAATCTGCAGACCGCAGAGGTTTTCTGCGGGTGTGCCGTAAATGGCATACAGATTGCCGTCCTCTTCCTTGAATTCATTGACCTTGGCATTGATATGCTCCATAACCTCCAGAGCAAACTGTCCGTCTTCCACTAAGGACTTGCCGTTGTAAAGCTCCTGCAGCTCGTTTAACGCCGTAATGCCGAAGCTTGCGGTTGCGGATTTTAACAGTGGTTTAATCTTGTCGGAAAGCTTTAAGTGACCGCCCAGGAAACCTCCCTCGCAGTAAGCCAGAGGGTTGGTGGAAGCTCTCATTTCGCCAAGGTATGCATAAGTTCTTATATGAAGCTGGCGGATTAACTGTAAATAATAATCCAGCACTTCGTAGAAATCCTTGCTCTCCTGTCTGGATTTTGCCAGAATCATGGGCAGATGCAGGGAAACCGCACCGATGTTGAAACGGCCCACAAATACAGGTACATCCTTGTCGTCCGCCGGATGCATGCCGCCTCTTTCATACCAGGGAGAGAGAAACGCACGGCAGCCCATGGGAGAAATGATTTTTCCGTACTGCTTGTAAATGCTTGCCACATAGCCTTTGCCGGTCAGTGACAGCCAGTCGGGATACATGGTCTTTGCGGAGCATGCCACACCGGCCTCAAATACATCCTCAAGCGGCTTGCCGGAGCCATGCAGGTTTTCATCGTATAAAAAGACAATCTTGGGGAACAGAACCGGCTTCTTGCATTCCTTCTTGCCCTGTCCTCTTCTTCTGACATTCAACATGGAAATGGTTGCCAGCCTGGCAAATCTGCCGGTGCCGGTACCTGCCGTAACGGTGATGAACGGATAGTCGCCGCGGCTGCTGGCAACGGTATTGAACTTGTACTCCCAGCCCTGGAAGCCCTGTTCAAATTCTCTTACCACGTCCGCATAGGCTTCTGCCTCCGCCGTATCGTCGTCAATTCCCAGTCTCTTGTATTTTTCAATGTATTTTTTGTAGGATTTTTCTGCGTAAGGCTCCAGGATATTGTCCACGCTGGGTACGGTAAATCCGCCGTACTGCTGGCTTGCCGCACTGAGCACAATGTCGCCGATAACGTCAAATGCCACATCCAGGGTCTTCGGCTCGTTGTACCAGATATTGCCCATTTCAAAGCCGCCGGACAATACATTTTCCACGTCAAACAGACAGCAGTTCATGGTATCTCTTCTGGCGGACATATCATGCACGTAAATATAACCGTCGCGGCATGCCTGGATTTCCTCCGTGGTCATAAAGAACTTCTGGTAAAGCTCTTTGTTTAACTGGTTGAAAATCAGGGAACGCTTGGTGGAAACCAGTGCGGAGTCCGTATTGGCGTTTTCCTTGTCCCCGATATACATGATGGACTGGCTCTTTTTGTAAACATCGTCCAGCATGCGCACGAAATCCTGCTTGTAGTTGCGGTAATCCCGGTAGCTCTTTGCTACGATGGGTTTTACCTGCTCCAGAGCGCTTTCCACGATGTTGTGCATAATGGGGATGGGAATTTCATCCTGCTCAAGCTCGTCCACCTTCTCTACCACATACTGGCAGATATGACGTTTTTCTTCTTCTGTAAATTTGGTCAGTGCACGGTAAGCGCTCTTGCCAACGGCATTCACTACCTTCTGCACGTTAAATGTCTCTTTACTGCCGTCTTTTTTAACGACCTTCACATCTCTTTTTGTCTTAAACTGGGCACCGTAATCGGTTGTGTCTTCGCCCATCTGCTCCACTTCAATACTCATGGCGCTGTTTCCCCCGCTTTCCTTTGTTTCACAATATATGGTGTGCTTTCTGTTTGTCCGTCACCATATTTAGTGTCGTATTCTTAGTATAAGAAAGCCCCGTCAAAAAGTCAATCGGAAATCACGAAATCCTTATACCAATAATCGTTATCAAAAGTTTGGTATTTTATTTCAAAATTCCGCTCTTGTCAATGGCTTCCACAGCTTCGTTTATGGTTTCCACGGGTAATGTGAGGGCAAATCTAACATGACCGGCTCCCAGCCTGCCGAAGCTGCTGCCCGGGGTGCAGAGCACGCCTGTTTTTTCCAGAAGTTCCATAACAAAGGCAAAGTCATCCGTATACGCATCGGGAATTTTTGCCCATGCAAACATGGTGCCTTCGCTTCTTTCCACTTTCCAGCCGATGGAAGTAAGACCGTCGCAGAGGGCGTTTCTTCTTTCCTCGTATTTCGCACGCTGTTCCTTCACACAGTCGTCCGGACCGGTCAGGGCTGCTACGGCGCCGTACTGTATCGGCAGGAAAATACCGTAGTCAATCTGGGAACGGAGCTTCTTAAAGGTGGCTACGACTTCCTTATTGCCTACCAAAAAGCTCATTCTGGCTCCGGTATAGTTGAAGGATTTGGACAGGGAATAAAATTCCACGGCACAGTCCTTGGCTCCGGGAATGGACAGAATGGAAATGCCCTTTCTGCCGTCGTAAATAATATCGGAATAGGCATTGTCGTGAATGATTAAGATATCATTCTTCTTTGCCCATGCAATCAGCTTTTCGTAAAACTCATGGGGTGCGCACTTGCATATGGGATTTAAGGGATAGGAAACAATCATGCACTTGATTTTGTTTCCGTATTTTTGGGTCAATCCATCCAAATCCGGCAGATAGTTATTTTCCGGCAGTAACTCATAGCATTCCACATCCGCACCGGCTAACAGCGGTCCGATGGAGAATACGGGATATCCGGGGTCGGGAACCAGTACCAGACCGCCTTCGTTAAATAAGGACAGACCGATGTGGCTGATACCCTCCTGGGAGCCGTAAACGCTCATGATTTCATCCGCTTCCAGAGTAACATCGTATCTTTTTGCAAATCTTTCCTGTACGGCTTTCACAAGCTCCGGTATATCCGCCAGGGCGTATTTATAGTTTTCCGGCTTCTTTGCAGCTTCCGCCACTGCCTCTACAATATGGGACGCCGGCTTAAAATCGGGGGTTCCCACGGACAGGTTGTAAACCTTTTTTCCTGCCTTTTCCACTTCATTTTTCTTGTCATTCAAAAGCTGGAAAATACCGCTTTCAAACTGCTTCATTCTGTCTGCTGCAAGCATGTTTTTATCCTTCTTTCTCTTTCGCTCTTTCTCTATTCTTCCGCGCTTTCCTGCGCGGCAAGCATATCCTTCAGCCACTGTTTGTAGCGCTCCCTCACTTCTGTCGGGGATGCTATCTGCACGCCTTCTCCCAAACCGGTCAGCCAGCCGAAAAACTGTCCGCTGACGGCAGCTTTGATGTGCACACGGATTTTATCGTTTTCCACTACCCGCACATCTGTTTCCCGCCCGAACCGGTCCATAATGACGCCAATCAGTTTTTTCGGCAAAAGCAGGGTAATCTGTTCCTCTTCGCCGCCGAACATTCCGAACGTGCTTTTGGAATACTCCGCCGGGTCCATGTTAAAGAAATCCTGTCCCTCGCGCTTTTTTTCTTCCACCTTCGTGTTCTTCATTTTGTCCACGCGGTAGTGCTTTATGCAGTCCGCTTCCGCGTCATATGCCGCCAGGTAATAATTTTCATCATCCCAGATAAGCGCCAGCGGGCTCACCTCATAGGTCTTGCCGTTCCGGCGGGGATTCAGCATCTTTGTGGTCGTCCATTCCAGATAAGAAAAGGAAATCTGTCTGTCCGCGTCGATTGCCGTATAAATGGTGTCCACGCTGTAATAGATTTTTTCGTTTTCCGTTTTCACACGCCCCACAACCTGAACCTGCCTGTGAAGCTGGCGTGCCTGGTAGGTGCTTGCCTGTTTCTCCAATTTATGTATCAGTTCTCTTGACTTTTTTTCCGTCATAAAACGGGAAGACTGCACGGCATCCACCAAAAGCTTTAACTCCGCCAGTTCAAATTTCCGGCTGGCAAGGTAATAGCCGCTCTCCGTCTTCCCTTTTTTCTGCATGATGTCAAAGCCGAAATCCTGCAGACACTGAATGTCCGCATAAATGCTTTTTCTTTCGGCGCTTATGTCGTTTGCCCGAAGCTTTTCAATCAAATCCTTCGTACTGATTACATGGTCTTCGTCCGTATACTCCTGCAAAATCTTTATAATATACAGAAGTTTCTGTTTCTGGTTTTCGCTCTTCGGCATATTTTTATCCCCCGGCAAGACAAAAAAGAACCCAGTTTTGCCGGATTCTTGTCAGTCCTTTTTCAGAGCCTGCTGCCATGTGTCCATGGTTATTGTACGGCTTCTGCCTCTTTATTCTGATTTTCTTCCTTGGTGTTTTTCCGTTTCCGTAAAGTAATGCCCATGAAAATGCCAAATCCGCCAACGATGCAGAATACAAAGAAAACAAGAAGATAACTTAAAAATGAATTGATAAATGCCATAATTCTCATCCCTTCCACTTTTTCATGTAAGTTCTATTATAGCAACGAACCTCCGTCATCGTCAAGAAGTATCTCCCCATCCGCTGCCGTGGTGGCGAGCCTGTCGCATCTTTCGTTTTCCGGGTGTCCGTTGTGGCCTTTTACCCATTGAAAGGTCACCGAATGGGGCTCCATAGCCTTTAACAGTCGTTCCCAAAGTTCTTTGTTTTTAACCGGCTGCTTGGTGCTTGTCCGCCAGTTGTTTTTCTTCCAGTTGTCCACCCAGTGCGCATTGAACGCATCCGTCACATACTTGGAGTCGGAAATCACGGTTACCTCACAGGGCTTTGTCAGCGCCTCCAGCCCGGTAATCACGCCCATCAGCTCCATGCGGTTGTTGGTGGTCTTTTTGTAGCCGGCACTGTATTCCCTCTCATGCAGGGTGTTTTTCGCATCCACAAACTGTAATACCGTGCCGTAGCCTCCCGGTCCTTCCGGGTTGCCCCTCGCCGAACCGTCCGAATATAACGTAACTTTCATATGTTTCTTTCCTTTCTCCACCTTTACTTCCACTGCCCCGTCTGCAGGAATTCATCCGCTCTCCTGCCGGCGCCCTTTATGATGTCCTCATCATAGCCGAAAGCGGAAAGCAGCTTGATGGCGTTACGGGTGGTTGCCCTGCCGTTCATCAGCCGGTAATTAAAATGCACATCCCCGTCTTTTACTTCTTCTTCAAAATGATAATTGTCGTAGCTGTCTTTTAAAAGCTCCGTCAGTTCCAAATCGTGAGTAGCTGCAAAACACAGGGTATGGTTTGTCAGAAGCTTCCGTAAAATTTCCGTGCCTGCCGCAATTCGCTCCACGGTGTTGGTGCCGCGCAGCACTTCATCCACAAAGCAGAGCACATGCCCTTTTTCCCGGATGGTGTCCATTATTCTCTTTATAGCCCGGATTTCCACAATATAATAGCTCTCGCCCGATAAAATATCGTCGCTTAAGGACATGGCGGACATAATGCGGAAATACCCTGCCCGGTACTGCCTTGCCGGTACCGTATGAATGGTCTGGGCAAGAATGGCGGAAATTGCCACTGTCCGTAAGAAAGTGGATTTACCGGACGCATTGGAGCCGGTCAGCAGAATGCCGTTTTTCGCTTCTATGGAATTTTTCACCGGGTTGTCAAGAAGCGGGTGATACCCTTCTTCCATACTAAGAAACGGTTCTTTTTCCTCCTGCACCACCGGAATACAGTATCCGTTCTGTAAGGATGCCCGGTATTCCCCGATGGCAACCATGGCGTCTAAGTAGCCTATGGTGTAAAACAGCCCGTCCACATTTTCCGTATGCTTTCTTACCTGCTCCAACATGGTATTGAATTTAATCAAATCAAAATGCAGGCTCATGCGCAGGTAATCCATTATCATGTCCAGAGGATTGCCGGAGCCGGACATTCTGCCGTTGGACATCAGCCAGAAAGAACCTCTCCGAAACTGTCCCAGCGCTTTTCTGTTTTCCCGCAGCCTGCCCTGTTCCTCTTTGATACCCTCTGCCGAAAGCTGTTCTATTTTTTCCGAGGTTTCCATGAGTTTTAAGATAAACGCAAAGCTGCTTAAATACACGTCCACCTCGCCTTTTTCCCGGAAATAACTTATCATGCCGTACATCATCAGACCGAGGATGAGCAGGATGCCCAGAGACGGGCTGAAAAAGCAGAATGCAATGGCGGGAATGTAACTGATAAGCAGCGTGTAATGCTGCAGGTTGGAGCGCTTTCCCAGAATATCCAGATTGTCCAGATAATCGTAGAGGGAAAACTTGCCGGTATAGCCTGTCTCCTGCAGCCGGTACTGCAACTGCACCCGTTCTTCCTCGTGCTCTTCAAAATATTTGATAACCGCTTCCTTATGGGCAAGAGGCTCCTCTTCAAAATCCGGTGTCCGAAGCAAATGATACAGCACCTCTTCCCCTGCCTGGCAGTTGGTGAAATTCATCTGCATGAAAATATCATCCATGGACAAATCCTGAAAGGTGATTTCATCTATCTGTTCTTCTTTTCCGTGATGCTTGAAATACCCCGCTATCGCCTTATAGCGGTCCAGTCCGTATTCTTTTTTGCGGAGTTCTCCGTACTTGTGACGAAACTGGTACAGTATCCGCGCCTTTTCCGATTTGGTATCGTAAATTCCTTTTGCAGCTAACAGTGCAACAAGACCTGCTGCCACAAAGGCAAAAACTACATATTCCATGTGTGTGTTCGGTTCCTTTTCGTTTTCTTGCCGCATACTGACGTCACTATGCGGCTTTGTTCATTATAACAGTGTAGGGTGGGAAAAACAAGGCTTCAAATGACAAGCAGGCTGGTTCCTTCCTACGCAGACCCGCTTGCGCTTAGAAGTCACCGTAGCGGCACATAAGGTGTCAAAGTACGACACCTAAGTGCCGACGGCGACTAAAAGTCTGCTTTAGGAAGGAAGCCAGCCTGCCTATTCACTCTTTTTCAGCTAAGAAATGCTACCGGAGGGCTTTCCCCCGATGCGCAAGCGCGTCTGCGTAGGAAAAATCCCGCCTTTACTTCACATGCCTTATATAATAATACAAACCATGCCGCCGTTCATATCGTTGACGATTTTCTGCATGGTGTCCTGCAGCTTCACCTGGCTTTCCTCGCCTATCATGGAAATTTTGCCGGTGATGCCGTCATCCACAAGCTGTTCCACGGTTTTGCCGAAGATGTTGGTTTCCCAGATGCCTTCCTCCCGGCTGTCCGCTTCATTGATATAGCGTATCAAATCCTGTGCCTGCTCTTCCGTTCCCACAATGGGCGCGATTTCCGTTTCGATGTTGGCGCGTATCATGTGAATGGAAGGACTTTCCGCCTTGATTTTGACGCCAAACTTGTTGCCGTGGCGGATAAGCTCCGGCTTTGCCAGGCTGATTTCTTCCCGTTCCGGTGTTACCACGCCGTAGCCCTTCTGCCGCACGGACTGTACTGCCTGCAGCACCTTGGCATATTCCTTCTTCATGGCGGAGAGCTCTTTTAATTTGGTAATCAACTGGTATTCGCCGCTGATTTCATCTCCCACCAAATCGCTTAACATTTCATAATAGAAGCTGTTGTCCACATCCATCTGCAGCTTCACACTGCCGTCCGCTAAATTGATGTTTTCCGTTTTCAGCCGTTTGATGTACTGGCTTTCCACCGGCACCCTGCCGTCCACCTGCATGCTGCGGATATCCCGGACGGAGTTGACCGCCTTCATGAGGTTTTTCACCGCACCCACCATTTCCTTCTTCATGGGATTATCGAGGCTTAACATCTCCACCCACTTCGGCATGAAAAATTCCATGCGGGAAACCGGGAATTCATAAAGTATCTGCTCCATGATGCTATGTATGTCATCCATTTTTAACTGGGCGCAGTTGACCGGGCGTACAGCCACCTTATACTTTTCTCCGATTTCCTCCGCCATCGCCCTGGTTTCATCCGCATAGGGCTTCTCGGAATTGAGCAGCACCAGAAACGGCTTGCGCAGCTTCTTTAATGCCAGAATGGTCTTTTCTTCCGCATCCAGATATGCCGTTCTCGGGAGTTCCCCGAAGCTGCCGTCCGTGGTAACCACAAGCCCTATGGTGGAATGGTCGTGAATGACTTTATCCGTGCCGATGCCTGCTGCCTGCGTAAACGGAATTTCCGTATCCGACCAGGGTGTTTTTACCATGCGCTCCGTATTTTCTTCCATGTGGCCGGTGGCGCCTTCCACCATGTAACCCACACAGTCAATGAGCCTTACCTTTGCCTCCACATCCCCGCCGAGATGCACGGCGGCAGCTTCCTTGGGAATAAACTTCGGCTCCGTGGTCGTAATGGTCTTTCCTCCCGCACTCTGCGGCAGTTCGTCCTTTGCCCTTTCCTTTTCGTGCTCATCTTCCATAAAGGGAAGCACACAGACATCCATGAAGCGCTTGATAAATGTGGATTTGCCGGTACGCACCGGACCGACCACCCCTATGTAGATTTCCCCACGGCATCTTTCCTGTATGTCCTTGTACAAGTCATATTCTTTATTTACCATCAAGTCCATAAAAAAATCCCCTTCCATACTTAATAAATTGTATGAAAGGGGAGCTTTCATTATGCTTACATCTTCACTCGTTTGAAGTTTTTCTTGCCTCGTCTTACCACAAGTCCGTCACCGTCAAACTGCTCCGGTGCATATGTGGTCTTGATGTCGGTTACCTTTTCGTCCGCTACGGTAACACCGCCCTGCTCTACGGCACGTCTTGCCTCGGAACGGGATGCACATAAGCCCGCCTTTACCAGTACGCCCATAATGTCAATGGAGCCGTCCTGGAAATCTGCCTCGGTAAGCTTTGCTTCGGGCATTTCCCCGGCAATGCTTCCGGAGAACAGTGCTCTTGCGCTTTCCTGTGCTTTCTTGGCTTCTTCTTCGCCGTGAACCAGATTGGTCAGCTCGTATGCCAGGATTTCCTTTGCCTGGTTTAACTGGCTGCCTTCCCATTTGTCCATTTCATCAATCTGCTCCAAAGGAAGGAAGGTCAGCATCCGTAAGCATTTCAGGACATCAGCATCGCCTACGTTTCTCCAGTACTGGTAGAACTCGAACGGAGAGGTCTTGTTGGGGTCTAACCATACGGCACCTTTCTGGGTCTTGCCCATCTTCTTGCCTTCGGAGTTAAGAAGCAGGGTAATGGTCATTGCATATGCATCCTTGCCCAGCTTTCTTCTGATGAGCTCGGTGCCGCCCAACATGTTGCTCCACTGGTCGTCACCGCCGAACTGCATGTTGCAGCCGTATCTTTCGTACAGGGATAAAAAGTCGTAGCTCTGCATAATCATGTAGTTAAATTCCAGGAAGCTAAGTCCTTTTTCCATACGCTGCTTGTAGCATTCTGCCGTCAGCATACGGTTTACGGAGAAATGCACGCCGATGTCACGGATAAATTCAATGTAATTCAAATCTCTCAGCCAGTCCGCATTGTTTACCATAAGCGCCTTGCCTTCGCCGAACTCGATGAAACGGCTCATCTGCTTCTTGAAGCATTCGCAGTTGTGGTCAATCTGCTCTGTGGTCATCATGGTACGAAGGTCGCTTCTGCCGGAAGGGTCACCAATCATACCGGTACCGCCGCCAATCAGGGCGATGGGACGGTTGCCTGCCTGCTGCAGTCTCTTCATTAAGCAGAGTGCCATGAAGTGGCCTACGTGAAGGCTGTCTGCGGTGGGGTCAAATCCGATGTAGAAGGTTGCCTTACCGTTGTTAATCAGTTCCTTGATTTCTTCTTCGTCTGTGAGCTGTGCCAGTAAGCCTCTGGCTTTTAACTCATCAAAAATTGTCATTTGTTTGTCCTCCTTTTTGTTTCTTAAAAATTTCCATCATAACAAAAAAACCTGCCCTCTCTGTAAAGAAAGGACAGGTATAAGCCCGTGGTACCACCTTTGTTCCCGTAAACCTCACGATTTACGGCTTTCTTGGTATGCGTAAGATTACTATCTTATTACAACCATGGCTGCTATCGGTGCCGGCCGGCAGAGTCTACTTTGCTGAGCATTTCGGTCTGCTGCTCCGAGATGTACTTCCCATTCATCTATCCTGCGCCTCTCAGCCTCCGGCAACTCTCTGTAGGTCTTAATGATGGTACTCTTCTCTTCATCGCATTTACTGTTTTGTTAGGAATTAGTCACATTATAGCCACAAGATTTCCGTTTGTCAACACAGAGAATGATAAAAATTTTTTACACAAAATCGAACAGGCTTATCTGGTTGGACTCCGGCAGCTTGCCGAGCAGGTGCAGGCTGTCCATCAGTTCGATGATGGTGCCGCTCACCTTGGTTCTCTGCTTGAAATCGTCCTTACTTAAGAACGGACCGTCCTTGGCAGCTTCCACAATGGCATCCGCCGCTTTTTCACCCAGACCGTCAATGCTGTTTAAGGAAGGCATCAGCTTGCCGTCCACAATCTGGAACAGTCTTGACTGGGCACTGAAAATATCAATGGGCGTAAATTCAAAGCCTCTGGCATACATTTCCTGTACGATTTTCATATCGCCGTAGGCATCCTTTTCCTTGTTGGAAAGGCTGTCCATACGGGATTTGTAATCCTTCATAATCGCCTCTAAGTGCTGCTGCCCCTGACACATCAGCTCATAGGAAAACGCCTTGGCACGGATACTGAAGTAAGCCGCATAATACGCCAGCGGATAATTGATTTTGCAGTAGGCAATTCGCCATGCCATCATAACGTAAGCCGCCGCATGTGCCTTCGGGAACATGTACTTAATCTTTTTACAGGACCAGATGTACCAGTCGGGAACGTTCTTTTCCTTCATGGCTGCTTCCCACTCCGGCTTTAAGCCTTTTCCCTTACGCACACTCTCCATGATGGTAAAGGAAAGGGAGCTTTCCACGCCCTGGTTAATCAGGTAAATCATAATATCATCTCGACAGCAGATAGCCGTGGAAATGGTGGCTTTTCCCTCTAAAATAAGGGTCTGCGCATTGCCCAGCCATACGTCCGTTCCGTGACCCAGACCGGAAATACGGATTAAGTCGGAAAACTGTTTGGGCTTTGTATCCAGAAGCATCTGGATAACGAAATCCGTACCGAATTCCGGGATGCCCAGGGAGCCCACCGGCGTACCGCTTATCTGGGACGGGGTAATGCCCAGTGCTTCCGTATTCTGGAACAGGGACATAACCGCCTTGTCGTCCAGAGGAATTTTCGTGGGGTCGATGCCTGTTAAATCCTGCAGCATACGAATCATGGTAGGATCATCGTGTCCGAGTATATCCAGCTTTAACAGGTTGTGGTCAATGGAATGGTAATCGAAATGGGTCGTTACCGTGTCCGTTGTCATATCGTTTGCCGGATGCTGCACCGGGGTAAAGGAGTTAATGTCCTGTCCCATGGGAAGCACGATGATACCGCCGGGGTGCTGTCCGGTACTTCTCCGGACACCGGTACATCCCTGGGTAATCCGGTTGATTTCACAGGTTCTCTTGTGGATGCCTCTCTCCTCATAATAATTCTTTACATAACCGAATGCGGTTTTATCCGCAAGGGTCGCAATGGTTCCGGCACGGAAGGTCTGTCCGGCACCGAAAATAACTTCCGTATATTTGTGCGCCTTACTCTGGTATTCGCCGGAGAAGTTTAAGTCGATATCCGGCTCCTTATCGCCCTTAAATCCTAAGAAGGTTTCAAACGGAATGTCAAAGCCGTCCTTGATTAACGGCTCTCCGCAGACCGGGCACACCTTATCCGGCATGTCGCATCCGGCATTGCCGGCAAACGCCTTTACTTCCGGGGAATCGAAATCGTAATACCGGCACTTGGGGCAGCGGTAATGGGCACTTAGGGAGTTAACCTCCGTAATACCTGCCATGAACGCCACCAGGGAAGAACCTACGGAACCACGGGAACCTACCAGGTAGCCGTCCTCCACGGACTTCCATACTAACTTCTGGGCAATGATATACATAACCGCAAATCCGTTGGTGATAATGGAATGCAGTTCCTTTTCCAGTCGGTCTTCTACGATTTTAGGCAGAGTATCGCCGTAAATTTCGTGCGCTCTGTTGTAACAGATGGCGGTCAGCGTCTTGTCGGAGTCGGGAATGACGGGAGGACATTTATCCGGGCGCACCGGCGCAATGGTCTCTATCATGTCCGCAATCATATTGGTGTTGGTAATGACAATTTCCTCCGCTTTTTCGCTGCCGAGATACTGGAACTCCTCCAACATTTCCTCCGTGGTGCGCAGGTACAGCGGCGCCTGGTTATCCGCATCGTCAAAGCCCTTGCCCGCCATGATAATACGGCGGTACACTTCGTCCTCCGGGTCCAAGAAATGCACATCGCAGGTTGCCACGACCGGCTTGTTGAACTGCTCGCCCAGCCTTACAATCCTTCTGTTGATGTCCTGAATATCCTCAATGGAATTGATGTCCGGATGCTTGGGAGAGTCAATCATAAAGGCATTGTTGCCGCAGGGCTGGATTTCCAGATAGTCATAAAAATCCACAATGCCCGCTATTTCCTCATCGCCCCTGTCCTCCAGAAGCGCCCGGTACAGCTCTCCCGCTTCGCAGGCGCTGCCGAGAATAAGTCCGTCGCGGTACTTGTTAATGGCGCTCTTCGGTATCTTGGGCTGGCGGCTGAAATATTTTAAGTGGGACATGGATATCAGCCGGTACATGTTGATACGTCCCAAATCGTTTTTCGCTAAAATAATGCAGTGGTAGGAATGCAGTCTGGCAATATTCTCATCGGACGGCTTGGCAAAGGTATTCATTTCCGCCAGCGTCTTTAAGCCCTGCTCTTCCATCATCTTCATGAAATGCAGGAAAATGTGCGCCGTTGCTTCCGCATCGTCCACCGCCCTGTGGTGGTTTTCCAGAGAAACATTGAACACCTTACACAACGCATCCAGGGTGTGTTTGTTCTGCTCCGGCAGAAGAACTCTGGACATAATCATGGTATCCAGATAGGTGAAATCCGCCGGCAGGGAAAGTCTCTTGGCATTTTCCCGGATAAATCCCGTATCGAAGGAAGCGTTGTGCGCTACCAGAACGGCATCCTCGCAGAAGCTTAAAAACTGCGGCAGCACCGTTTCGATTTCCGGCGCATCCGCCACCATGCTGTCATTGATGCTGGTCAGCTTTTCAATAACAAAGGGAATGGGCACCTTCGGGTTAATAAACGTGGAAAACCGGTCTATAATCTTGCCGTCCTTTACTTTTACGGCACCGATTTCAATGATTTTATTATGTACGGGAGAAAAGCCCGTGGTTTCGATATCGAATACCACAAAGGTCGTGCCGGCAATCTCCTGTCCTTTGTCGTTGTTGGTAATTTCCTTTAAGTCGTCCACGATGTAGGCTTCCACGCCGTAAATTACCTTGAAGAAATCCTGCTTGTCCGGCGCCGGTTCGCCCTTTTCCTTACGGGCATTTTTCTCCGCCTTATACAAATCGTCCCACACATGGTTGGCATCCGTGAAGCCCTGCACCACGCCGTGGTCGGTAATGGCAATGGCAGGATGTCCCCATTTGTAAGCACGCTTTACAATGTCCTTGGCTTCGGAAACACCGTCCATGTCGCTCATCTTGGTATGGCAGTGCAGCTCCACTCTCTTTTTCACACTGTGGTCGGAACGTGTGGTGGTAAAGTCGGGTATCTTTTTGATACCGGCAATGGAGCCGATGGATAATTCATGGTCGAACTTGTCCATCATGGCAATGCCGTCCACCTTGATAAATTTTCCCACCGCAAGGTCACCCGCCAGTTCCTTTGCAAACTCATTGGGGCAGAACACCTTGGCGGAAATGGTATCCGTAAAGTCCGTTACCGCAAAAATCAGAATGGATTTTTCGTTGTTCTTAAGCTCCCGGACTTCCAGCGCTGTTACTTTTCCGCGGATGGTTACTTCTCCGATTTCTCCGATAATATCCACTATTTTTGTAACTTCTTTGTCAAAGTCCCTGCCGTACACCACATCCGGATTGTCGGAGCGCTTGATGCCTTTTTTGCCGTCGCCTGCTTTGGCAGCAGCACTTCCGCCTTTTCCGGCTGCCTGACCTGCCTGCGCTCCTCCTGCTTTTGCGCCGTTTTGACCGTTTGAGTTATTTGCATTTTGTCCGTCCGCTGTAGCAGTCTGCACGGCACCCGGCTGACCGCTTCCGTCATCATCCCTGCCGTTTAAGGCACGCAGTCTCGCCGCAATTTCCGCTACTTCCATGGAAAGCTTCTTTTCCTCTTCTTCGGCAAACTTGCTTTCCACCGGCTCTCTATAGTCAAATTTAATCACCACATCCACGCCGCAGCGCTCCTGAAACACCTTGTTCAGGATGCGGAGCATTTCCTCTTCCTTGCTTTTGGTGAGCACGCTTTCCTCTACGGTGAGCAAAATCTTCGCACTGTCCGGGTAGGTAATCTCCGCTCCCCGCAGCGCAATATACATAATATGGTCGTACTGCTGGAATTCCAAAAGAATGCTGTCCCAGTAGGCATCCATCAGATTTTGCGGCGTATACTGGCTGGAAAGATGAAATCTTTCGTACATCTTTACCGTCAGGTCGTTGTTCTTAAACAACTGGTTCTTTATTTCGTTTTCTGTTTTATATACAATTTCCTTGGAAATCAGATGTTCGCTGGAAATATAAATCCGTATAAAATCCCTCTTGGAGGTGCTGGTGATTTTCAGCACTTCCACATCCTCGAACTGCCTGCCTGCCTGTGTGGGCAGCTTCAGTCCTGCAAAAACTTCCCAAAAAGGTTTACTCATTCTTATCGTTCCTGTTCCTTATGCATGCGGCATACCGCATTTTTACTTCAAATTATTCGTTCCAGTGGTCAAGTTCCTGTTTCAGTGTGGAAATAAACTCTGCCTCGGGGATTTTCTTCACCACTTCGCCTTTTTTAATAAGAAGACCTTCTCCGATTCCGCCGGCAATTCCCAAATCCGCCTCTTTTGCTTCCCCGGGACCGTTTACCACGCAGCCCATAACCGCCACCTTGATATCCAGAGGATAATCGGCTGCCATTTCTTCCACCTTGTTTGCCAGACCGATTAAGTCAATCTTGGTTCTGCCGCAGGTCGGACAGGAAACGACTTCAATGCCGCCCTTACGCAGGCCCAAGGTTCTTAACAGCAGTTTTGCGGTCTTCACTTCTTCCACCGGGTCGCCGCTTAAGGACACACGGATGGTATCGCCAATTCCTTCATATAAAATAACGCCAAGCCCGATACCGGACTTGATATTGCCGGACCATACCGTACCGGACTCCGTAATGCCCACATGCAGGGGATAGTTTGTTTTTTCCGCCAGAATTTCATGTGCCTTGATGCACATCATTACATCCGAGGATTTAATGCTGACAACCAGATTGTCATAACCCATGTCCTCAATGAGCTGCACTTTGGAAAGGGCGCTTTCCACAATGCCTTCCGCCGTCACACCGTGGTATTTTTCCACCAGTTCTTTTTCCAGAGAACCGCTGTTTACCCCGATGCGGATGGGAATATTTCTGTCCTTCGCTTCTTTTACCACGCTGAGTACCTTTTCCCTGCTGCCGATATTGCCCGGGTTAATGCGGATTTTGTCTGCGCCGTTTTCCATAGCGGCGATTGCCATCCTGTAATCAAAATGAATATCCGCCACCAGCGGAATGGTTATCTGCTTTTTAATTTCCGCTACCGCTTTCGCCGCTTCCATGGTCGGTACCGTACAGCGGATAATCTCACAGCCTGCTTTTTCCAGACGTTTAATCTGGGCTACTGTTTTCTCCACATCCTCCGTGGGGGTGTTCGTCATGGACTGTATCAGAACAGGATTGCCCCCTCCGATTACCCTGTCGCCGATTTTTATCACCTTCGTATGGTCTCTGTACATAAGTTACCCCTTTCTTCGCTTTTTAAGGTTACTACCGTCATGTCATGATGCATGGCCTGCAGCACCGGGCCGAACACATCTTTTGTCTTAAGGCGCAGACTGGAAGTATTGATGCAGGGATGACAGCCTAAATACTCCCCCTTTAACACATCCTCATCCACCAGCAGTCTGACTCTGTTTTCCTTGTCATTCATAAGTCCCATAATACTCACGGACCCCGGCGTAATATCCAAAAATTCTTCCATAAACGCTTCATCCGCAAAAGATAGGCGGGCGCTTCCGATTTGCGCTGACAGTTCCTTTGTCTTGAAAGGCTTGTCTCCCGGCATCATCAGCAGGTAAAACATGGTTTTCTGCCGGTTGCAAAGGAATAAATTTTTGCAGATAACTGCCGCCAGCGCCTTATTTATTTCCTCACAGACCTCCATGGTAAATGCCGCCTCATGGTCAATTCTTTCATATTCCACGCCTAAGCTGTCCAGTAAATCGTACACTCTGATTTCTTTCTCCAGTCTGCCGGTCACATCCGCCGGTCTGCCTTTTTCTCTTGTCATCATACTAACTGCCCTTCTGTTCTCCCATAACTTCAATCTGTCTTTCATTATACCGAAGCACCGATTAACATTCAAGGAAAAAACATAACTTGCAAAACGGAACCACATGGTATATAAAAGAAGTGAAAGAAAAATAAGGAGTGAACATTATGAAAAAGAAACTTTTACTTAGCACACTTTTACTGGCAATGAGCGTAGCTGTCCTGACCGGCTGCGGTTCTGCTGACGAGGAAGACTCTCAGATATCCATAGCCGAAAGCCTTGTCAGGGAAACCGATGAAACAAAAGCCTTCCCCTTTGAAACGGAGGATACACAGCTTGCCAATCCCTGGACAGTTTCCGATCGCGACAGTGTTTCTGCCGCAACCGGATTTACCATTGCGGCACCGGAAGGAGCGGCTGACGTTTCCTATTCCTATATGCAGTCAGAGGGCATGGCGCAGGTAAGCTATACACTGGATAGCATAATATGGAATTACCGTATGCAGTTTGCGGATGAACTGACCGATATCTCCGGTATGGAATATGACTGGACGGGCGAAACCGATGGAACTGTGTCTGGTCTGACTGCAAAATATTATTCTTTTATCGGTTCAGACGAGGATGTTCAGGTTGTAAACTGGTATGATTCCGTTTCCGGCATCATCTATTCCCTCTCTGCCACCTCAGAAGATTTAGATGGCATGGATATTCAGACCTATGCTGAAAATCTCTACGCTCCCCAGTCCGGAGATGCTACCGATGATCCGGCAGGCGATCGTCAGAACGAACTGGACAGCTTCTTTCTCGGTGAACACACAAAGAGCTATGACGGCAGCACACTGACCATTGCAGATAATGGAGATGGCACATTCAGGGTAGACATCAGCATTGTTGGTCTGTGCTATTTAGAGAACGGTACCGGTACCTTCGAGGATCATAAAATGTATTTCGAAGTAACAGACCCGGCTGAAGGAACTATGAAGGGTATGATTTATCTGGATAGTGATACCAGCCTGTGTGTAAAAATCACAGACAGCACCTGGAATCTTCTTCCGACCGATGAAGTTATCGACGGATTTGGAAAATAATACGCAGCGGTAAACTGTATATAGAAAAGAAAATCCTGTGCGGAGAGTTGTTATGACTCTCCGCTTTTTCATTTTATCAGACAGACGAGTTATTTGCCCAATTCCCTAATGGCACGTAAATTGGATAAGTGACACTTACCATTTATCTCCAATACCTCTCATCATTTTTGCATAATAACCTCCTTCCGCTCGCAGTTGTCCCATAATCACAAACTTCATCAGCATTTCCATGGTCTGCGGAAGGGTAATGTTTTTTAGGAAAGAATTTGCAACCATTTTTCTCCTGATTTGCTCTATGGAGAGTAGTTCCAAATCAAATAACTGTAAAAAAGCCTGTTCCGCAAGAGTAAACTGGGAAAATGTCCCTCTGTCATCAGATTGACCTGTACAGTCATCCGGATTATCCGCCCCTCTGCCGCACATAGTTAGTCCAGCTATTCCGCTTTCATTTGCCATCTCATAAGAATTCTCTTCTTCCTCATCCCCCAGAGCAGACATTTTCTCATATCCTATATGCAGTTCTTCTAAAAGTTGCTCCGGTGACTGGATAAGAGCCGCTCCCTGGCGGATTAAACTGTTGCAGCCGTCACTCAGCCGGTCAGTCACACGTCCCGGTATCACAAACACATCCCTGCCCTGTTCCAACGCCAGATCTGCCGTAATAATGGTGCCGCTTTTTTCTCTTGCTTCAATAATTAAAATACCATCCGACAGTCCGCTGATAATACGGTTTCTCGGTGGGAACAGGTTCGGTGTGGGCGGTGTCCCCGGCAAATAGGTCGACAGAATGCCGCCATGTTCCATACACATGCGATACCATTTTTCATTGGATTTCGGATAACAGATATCCGCCCCGCAGCCCAGCACCCCAAAGCTTTCGCCTCCTGCTTCCATTGCCGCCCTTTGTGCTATACCGTCTATTCCCCTTGCCAGACCACTGATAACCGCCACTCCATTCTGTGCCATTTTTTCTGCAAAATACTTCGCCACATACTGCCCATACTCCGAACAGTCCCTTGCACCCACAATGGCAAGACTTCGCTGCCGTATGTCAGGCAGCTTTCCTTTTACAAAGATACCAAACGGTCGCGCTGGGATGGAAAGCAGCTTCGCCGGGAAAAGTGGGTGATATTCCGGGTAAAATAAAATGCCCTTTGTCTGTAATCCTTCGTATTCTCTTCTGATGTTTTTCTCGTTTCTTTCCTTTATATAAGCAATCCATTTCTCTTTTTTTCCGATGGATAAAGTGCTATCCAGCAATACTTTTTCCGAAGCCTCAAAAACAGCACCGGGACGTCCAAATTGCAAAAGCAGCCTGCTCTTTACGGTGTCTCCAATCGGCGCACACATAAGCCAATAAGCATAAGGCTGCTCCCTTTCTATTTCCCAATCTGCTACATGAATTCTGTTTCTATTTTTCATTTGCTTCTCCCTTCCGTTTATTTTTTCCTCACCTGTCTATTATGGATGCGTTTGTCTTATTCGGTTCATCTTTCAAAAAGCCGCTTACCGTTGTGATAACAGATTGCCTCCGCCAGATGGGCAACACTGATTTCGTCTGCATGCTCTAAATCTGCAATCGTTCTGGCAAGTTTAATAATTTTATGGTACGAGCGAACACTCATCTGTCCCGCCTCGTAAGCCTGTTCCAGGAAACGTTGTTCTTTCTCTCCCAGCCGGCAGAATTTCCTCACATCATTGCCGGATACTTCCCCGTTAAAGGCATAAGAAGACCCACGATAACGCTTTTTTTGCATTTTCCTTGCCTCTTCTACCATCGCCCGCAAAGTCTTCGTATCATACCCGGAAGCCGGTTCTTCCAAATCCTTAATGGTAACCGGCGCTGCCTCCACGCAAATATCTATCCTGTCTAAAATAGGACCCGAAATTTTTCCGAGATAATGCCGGATTTCCGGTTCCGTGCACCTGCAGCGGTTACGGTCTGGAAAATACCCGCAGGGACAGGGATTAAGGGCACAGACAAGCATAAAATCCGCCGGATACCGGTAAACGCCCTGTGTTCTTGCAATCTGCACTTTTTTCTCCTCCAAAGGCTGCCTCAATACCTCCAGCACGTTCGCGGAAAACTCGGGCATTTCATCCAAGAACAAAATTCCGCGATGAGCCAGTGATAAAACACCCGGCTTAGGAATTCTGCCTCCTCCCGCCAATGCCTGCGGAGATATCGTATGATGCGGTGCCTGAAAAGGACGCATTCTGGTCAGGGGCTTGCCCGCTATGCTGTAAATGCTCATAACCTCCAACTGCTCCTCCTTGGTAAGCGGCGGCAGTATGCCCGGTATCCTCTGGGCAATCATGGACTTTCCGGCTCCGGGCGGCCCCGAAAAAAGGAGATGGTGAAAACCGGCTGCTGCTACGCAAGCTGCCCGCTTCATGCTTTCCTGCCCACTCACTTGTGAAAAGTCCAACATGTTCTGTCCCGAATTTGTACGCATGAAGTCTAACCCGCCCTGTTTTTCGTTTGTTTGTATGAGTACCTGCTTGTCCTGTTCGCCATTTACTCCATCTCCCCTTGTCTCCCACTCTTTTCTTTCCTCTTCCGTTGTCCGTAAGAATGCTGATAAATCCTGCATATCCCGCATAGGTACCACCGTAAGGCCAGGCACCATCCGGCATTCCTCCATATTTGCCCAGGGTACCACCAGACGCTGTATACCATCCTTTTTCAATTGCAACCCAATGGGCAGTGCTCCGTCCGTTTTATGTACCTCCCCGCTCAGAGCCAGTTCGCCCAAAAAAGCGGTATTTTCCAGCCCTTCTTTTTTCACCATTCCCATACATGCCAGTATGGCTGTTGCAATCGCCAGGTCGTACCCGGTACCTTCCTTTTTAATCTGTGCCGGTGATAAATTAACCGTTATACGTGCCACCGGCAGCGGAAATCCGGCATTTTTCATAGCAACCCGCACCCTTTCTTTTGCTTCTCTGACCTCGCATGCCAGACTGCCTACCATTTCAAATCCGGGCAGACCATTGGAAACATCCGCTTCTACACGAACCTTGTAGGCATTCATCCCCTGAATGCCGCCTGCATAAAATACCTGAAACATAAAAACCTCCTTTGATTTTGAATAATTTGAATATGTGGAAATAATTTAATGAATATTGAGAAAATGAAAATTTGGAAATGAAAGCACGAAAACAGGAGAACATGAATGAAAATGCTTTAGATTGTTTCAAAAAACAGGAACTTTTTTCCGGCAGCCGCAGAGCCGGCTGCCATGAATAGAATTAAGAACATGCATGAATTTTGACAAATTCGTTTTTTAATTTGAGAAGCGCTTTTTTTTCGATGCGGGAAACATAGCTTCGGGAAATCCCCATTTTTCGGCCTATCTCATTCTGGGTCATTTCTCTGCCGGAAAGAATTCCGTAACGGAGAACCAGAATTTCTTTTTCCCGTTTTGTCAGAATTTTATCCATAAAAAAATACATCTGCCGGATGTTGCTAAGAAGAGTCATCTGTTCCACCACATCCGTCTGCTGTCCTTCCATGACATCCAGAAGGTTAATTTCATTCCCCTCTTTGTCCGTTCCGATGGACTCAAACAAAGAAACTTCCCGGGATGTTTTTTTCCGGCTCCGAAACATCATCAGAAGTTCATTTTCTATACACCGGCAGGCGTAAGTGGCCAGCCTTCCCTTGCCGGCATCAAACGTATCCACTGCTTTAATCAGCCCGATGGTTCCGATGGAAATCAAATCTTCCATATCCTCTTCGGCATTCTGGTATTTCTTGGCAATATGGGCAACCAGCCGCATATTCCGGATAACCAGAATATCCTTTGCTTCCTTGGCTTCCTGTGGACTGCCGTCCTTCAGGACATGGATGCAGGCAGCTTCCTCCTCTGCGGATAAAGGTTTTTGAAAAGTCTTCAAGAGAACCTCCAAAAGCAGATTTATAATATTCTATGAAGTTTCTGCCTCTGAAGTGCCTTTCCACCTTCCGGAAAGTAAAATCTCCGGAGCTCTCCACCAGTCTTTTGTCGATGACAGTCTGCCCTGCCGCCCTTTTACACTACCGTTTCCTCCGGTCAGTCCTCATCCAGTAAAAACTGCGCCATAACGTAGTTGGATAAATCCATGCCTTCCCGGGTAAGGCGGACATACCCGGTTTCGTCGATGAGAAGACCTTTTTCTGTATTTTCCCGTATAACTTCCCCGTAAATCTGCTCCATAGAAACGCCGAACTGCCGCTGAAACTCTGCCCTGGATACACCTTCGGTAAGCCGTAGCCCCAAGAACATGGTTTCCTCCATCTGTTCTTCTTGCGAAAGCGGATGAATATTCTCACCTTGGAAAATCTGCTGCTCTTTCTTGGAATGTCTGTCCTCCCTTGTCGAAAGCACCTGTTCATTCTCCTGTGTCACCTCCGTAAACACCTCTTCTGCATCCGGCGCATCCGCATATTCTACCAGATATTCCTGCATTTCCCGGGTGTTTTCAAAGCGCACGTTTTCTACCATGGAGGCAGCACCCAGTCCGAATCCCACGTAGTTGCCCCGCTTCCAGTACACCAGATTGTGGCGGCACTCCCTGCCGGGAAGCGCATAATTGGAAATTTCGTAATGGTGGTAACCGGCTTCGGCAAGCAGCTTTTCCGTCAGGACATACATTTCCCGTTCCTCTTCCTCGGAAGGAAGGTCGGGCTGCTTTTCCCCGGTTGCCTGCAGTTTTTCACTCTCCTGCCCGTATTTTTCGTAAAAAGGTGTCCCCTCCTCCACAATCAGGCTGTACGCGGAAATATGCTGCGGTTTTAAGGAAAGAACCGTTTCCAGTGTCTTCCGGTAATTTTCCACACTCTGTCCGGGCAGCGCCGACATGACATCCAGATTGATATTGGTAAAGCCTGCTTCCTGCGCCCATCGGTAGGTCTGCAGGAAATCCCCGTAGGTGTGAATTCTGCCAAGCAGCTTCAGTTCCCCATCGTCGGCGGACTGCAAGCCGATACTGAGCCTGTTTATTCCGGCTTTCCGGTACGCCAAAAGAGCTTCCCTTGTTACGGTACCCGGGTTGGATTCCATACTGATTTCCGCCTGCGGGTTCATCCGGTAACAGGAACACAGAGTTTTCAAAATCTCACAGAGTTTTTCATACGGAACGGCGGTCGGCGTGCCTCCGCCGATGAAAACCGTCTGCACTTCATACTCCCGGTAACGGGCAGCCTGCTCTCTTATCTCCTGTTTCAGGGCACGCAAATACACTTCCTGCGCCCGGCTGTCCGCCGGTGCAGAAAGGAAATCACAATATTGACATTTTTTCACACAAAATGGGATATGAATATAGATACTGATAGATTTCATGATTTGCTCAATTTCTGTCGTCCAATTTCAGGACACTCATAAATGCCTTCTGGGGCACTTCCACATTACCAATCTGGCGCATACGCTTCTTGCCTTCTTTTTGCTTCTCCAAGAGCTTTTTCTTACGGGTAATGTCGCCGCCGTAACACTTGGCAAGCACATCCTTACGCATGGCTTTGATGGTTTCCCTGGCAATGATTTTGCCGCCGACCGCTGCCTGAATGGGAATTTCAAACAGGTGTCTGGGAATTTCATCCTTTAACTTTTCGCACATCTTCCTGCCGCGTTCATAGGCACTGTCCGCATGCACGATAAAGGAAAGAGCATCCACTTCTTCCCTGTTTACCAGAATATCCAGCTTCACCAGACGGCTCTGTTCGTAGCCCTTTAAGTCATAGTCAAAAGAAGCATAGCCTCTGGAACGGGATTTTAAGGCATCGAAGAAATCGTAAATGATTTCGTTCAGCGGAAGCTCGTACTTTAAGAGTGCACGGGTTTCTTCTATATATTCCATGCCGAGATATCTGCCGCGTCTTTCCTGGCAAAGCTCCATAATGGAACCGATAAATTCGGTGGTAACCATAATTTCGGCACTGACAATGGGCTCCTCCATGTACTCAATTTCGGAAGGGTCCGGCAGGTTGGACGGGTTCGTCAGCTCAATCACTTCCCCGTTTGTCTTGTGCACCTTGTAAATAACGCCGGGTGCCGTGGTAACCAAATCCAGATTGTACTCGCGTTCCAGTCTTTCCTGAATGATTTCCAGATGCAGAAGTCCCAGGAAACCACAACGGAAACCAAAGCCCAGGGCTACGGATGTCTCCGGTTCATAATTTAAGGAAGCATCGTTTAACTGCAGTTTTTCCAAGGCATCCCTAAGGTCGGGGTACTTGGCCCCGTCCGCCGGATACATACCGCAGTAAACCATGGAATTCACTTTTTTGTAACCCGGCAAAGGCTCTTTGCAGGGATTGTTGTTGTCGGTAACCGTATCGCCGACCGCCGTGTCCCTGACGTTTTTTATGGAGGCGGTAATATAACCAACCATGCCTGCCGTCAGCTCCTCGCAGGGAATAAACTGTCCGGCGCCAAAATAGCCGACTTCCACCACTTCTTCCACCGCACCGGTTGCCATCATGCGGATGACAGTACCCTTCTTTACCCGGCCTTCTTTAATTCGTACAAACACAATAACACCCTTGTAAGAATCGTATAAGGAGTCAAAAATAAGCGCCTGCAACGGAGCATCCGGGTCACCAACCGGCGCCGGAATTTTTTTCACAACGGATTCCAGCACATCATCAATGCCGATGCCGTTTTTTGCGGAAATCAGCGGAGCGTCCTGTGCTTCGATACCGATAACGTCTTCAATTTCTTCAATGACCTTTTCCGGCTGTGCACTCGGCAGGTCAATTTTGTTGATAACCGGAAATACATCCAGATTGTGATCCAGCGCCAGATACACATTGGCAAGTGTCTGCGCTTCTATCCCCTGCGCAGCATCCACCACCAGAATGGCCCCATCACATGCCGCTAAGGAACGGCTGACTTCGTAATTAAAATCCACATGTCCCGGGGTATCAATCAGATTAAAAATATATTCTTCACCATCCTGCGCTTTGTAAACCGTCCGCACGGTCTGCGCTTTAATGGTAATACCTCTTTCCCTTTCCAAATCCATGTTGTCCAGAACCTGCGCCTGCATTTCCCTGCTGGTCAGAAGTCCTGTTTTTTCAATAATTCTATCCGCTAAAGTTGATTTACCATGGTCAATATGGGCAACGATACAAAAGTTGCGGATTTTGCTCTGGTCAATAACTGACATTTCTATTCCTCCGGTTTTTCCTCTGCAGTCTGTCTGTCAGTATCTGCAAAAATTGTATCCCTGTACCAACGGAGTGCATTCAGATAAGCGTCGTAAACCGACTGCATCTCAATATTATGCACAATCATCAATCTGGAAACCTCCTGCCAGTTTGCATTTTCATACTGCAGGATAAATTCAAGCGGGAATGCAAAGATACCCTTGTGGTAAACAAGCGCATCGCTGATATTTCGGGAAACTTTTATCGTTTCCAGAGCGTCCTTCATAGGCATATCCAGAATAACATCCAATACGGAAAACAGTCCCATCAGGAAAAGCTCCGATGACTGGATTGCCAGGGAGAATACGGGCGCTAAATTTTCCGCAAACTTCGCCCTGAGCAAGGACATTCTGGTCAGTTCGTTGGGTTTGTCCGTGTAAAGCTGTCCTGCCACTGCCGTAATCAGCCACTTGCGGAGTTCTTTTTCGCCAAGCATGGCTGCCGCGTGCCGGATGGACGTAATGGTAGAGTTTCTCGTCATGCGGTTTACCATCTTTAATAAGGAAATAACCAGCGCGGTATCCCTTCCGATAATGTCCGCAGCTTCCGTCAGCTCAAATTCCGGGCTGTTTACCATGTTCAATAATTGAATGTAGTTGACCTTAAGAGGGGAAACTTCGTGTTCGCTCCGGTTGCCGGGAATGCGGAAGAACTCGCCCTCGTACAGGGAATAACCACCTGCAGCTTTCAGCTTCTCAAAGTTTTCCATGCTGTCCACGTCAACCGCACACAGCTTGATATTGGGGAACAGGCTCTGGAAATAGATTTTTGCCTTACTGATGTCTATTTTTCTCTGATTTAACAATATGTAATCCATGAGCCGCAGAACTTCCCTGTAATCTTCAAACCGGGAAACCTCCAGCTTGCGGATGGCAAGCTTATAACCGGATTTCCGGAGTGCTTTCAGTCTGTCCAAATACATATCGTTCGGTAAAACCGTATTGTCTAAAAGGAGCACTACCCTTCCGTGAGGGGCATCGCACTGATTTTCAATATCGGAAAATACGGAAACATTGCTCACCTGCACAAAAACCTCCGCATCGTTGGAAAGGGTTTCCATGCCCATATTGTCAATCACTTCCAATCCATCCACCTGACCGGCGCCGTCAAACTGCGCGCCTCCAAGCAGATTGGGATTTAAAAAATAATTCTTTTTCTGAACAAAAAGAGAATAGGCTCTTACTGTTATATCTTCATCAAACAAAGGAATAATCGATACCAGCATACTGTTCCTCCTTCTAAGATGTAATCAAATGATATCCGTAAAAACGGGATTGTCTGTCTTGAAATATTATAACATACTTCTTAAATCTTGCCTATCTGATTTTTTATCAGAAAAATTATTAAAAAGAATGAATTTTGTGCGCACGCAAGTATTTTTTTTACAATGGTATGTTGACATTTTCAACAATGCAAAGTATACTAAAAAGTGATATTATTTAGTGTAATAGAATAAACCAAATTTATATTCAAAAGGAGAATGTTACTATGTTAAATACACGTGAATTGGATATCTTAAATATTTTATGGAACAGCGGTGTACCTATGACTTCTTCTGATATTGTAAATGCCGGCAGAGGATTAAGCCAGAGTACTGTTCAGGCTGTTCTTCGTAAGCTCTTGAATGCAAACCTTGTAAAAGTAAGCGGCATTACTCACAGCGGTAATGTTTTAAGTCGTCAGTATGAGCCGGAAGCTTCTTCCAAGAACATTATTTTACATCAGTTCTTAGAAGACTACCGTAACTTCAGCAATATCATTTCCAAAGAAGAACTGTTGACTTCTATCGTAAAGTTAAGTGAAGACAGCGAAAAGCGTAAGAATGAAATCAAGGAATTAAAGAAAGTTCTTGCTAATCTTGAAAAAAGTGAATAAGATGGATGTGCTTTCAAAGCTCATTTCCTTACATTAAAAAGCCGATGCTACAGCATTGGCTTTTTAATTTGTCCCAAAAATCTGTTCCTTGCTTTCTCATATAAAAAAGAGCACTCCGCCTAAGCGGAATGCTCTGCATTTGATTCGTTATAGAATTACGAATTACATACCAGCCTGAGCTGCAACTTCTGCTGCGAAGTCTTCGTTCTTCTTCTCAAGACCTTCACCAACTTCAAAACGAACCATCTCAGTGATTACGATATCCTTGGATACGGACTCAAGATACTTAGCTACGGACTGCTTGCCGTCTTCAGCCTTAACATAAGTCTGGTCAAGAAGGCAGATTTCCTTTAACTGCTTGGATACACGGCCGTCTACAACGCCTGCGAACATCTTCTCTGCAACGATGGACTCCTTGTCTGCCATAGCCAGCTCACCGAGCTTAGCCTTTGCAGCGTCGGAAAGGAAGTTCCATACATAGTTCATGTTGCTCTTATGCTCTTCAAACTGCTTGATGTCGTCCCCACTCCATAACTTTTCGTTAATTGCCTTGTCTAATAACTTGTTTAAGATAGGCTTGGGAAGGGTTGTTGCATCATTTAATGCGCTGTCGGTTGTGATATCTTTAATCTTAGCAAGTTCTTCTTCAGAAATATCGTTTCTGCTGATGTACTGAGGATTCATTGCTGCAACCTGCATAGCGATGTTGGTCAGTGCTTCTTTTGCTGCATCGTTGTTGGTACCCTTTGCTGCAATGATAACGCCGATTCTTCCGCCACCGTGGATATAGGAAGTAACGATATCGCCGGTAACCTTTGCAAATCTACGGATGGATAACTTCTCTCCGATTGTTGCAGTCTTTTCAACGAGTAATTCATTCAGTCCGTTGATGTTAAGAAGTGCATCGATGTCTTCGCCGTTTGCTCCGCCGTTTAAGTCGGATGCAAGTGCGGTATCGGCTACAGTCTGAACGAATTCCTGGAAAGTTTCGTTCTTGGCAACGAAGTCAGTTTCGGAGTTAACTTCCGCTACAACTGCTACATTGTCCTTTACAGCAACACGGGCAATACCTTCTGCTGCGATTCTGCTCTGCTTCTTTTCCATCTTAGCAGCACCGCTTTTTCTTAATACTTCTACAGCGGCATCCATATTTCCGTCTGTTTCTGTTAAAGCCTTTTTACAATCCATCATACCTGCGCCGGTCATTTCACGCAGTTCTTTTACCATAGCTGCGGTAATATTTGCCATAATAAGTTTACCCTGTCCTTTCGTTATTCTTATTCTTCGTTAGCTGCGATTTCTTCTACATCTGCATTTTCGGAAGCAGCTTCTACGTCAGCGTCTGTGTAAACAGCTTCGCCCTGCTTTGCTTCGATAACTGCATCTGCCATTTTGGAAACGATAAGCTTTACGGCTCTGATAGCGTCATCGTTACCGGGAATGATGTAATCTAATTCTTCGGGATCGCAGTTGGTATCGCCGATACCTAACAGAGTAATTCCTAAGGAATGAGCTTCCTGTACGCAAATTCTTTCCTTCTTGGGATCTACTACGAAAATAGCATCAGGAATTCTGGTCATATTCTTGATACCGCCTAAGTTCTTCTCTAACTTTTCCCATTCTTTCTTCAGTGCAATAACTTCCTTCTTGGGAAGAACATCGAAAGTACCGTCTACGGACATGGTTTCGATTGCATGAAGTCTTGCAATACGGGACTGGATGGTCTTGAAGTTGGTAAGCATACCGCCAAGCCATCTTTCGTTTACATAGTACATACCGCATCTCTCAGCTTCTGTCTTTACAGCATCCTGAGCCTGCTTCTTGGTACCTACGAAAAGAATGGTTCCGCCCTGTGCAGCGATTTCGGAAATGGCTTTGTAAGCTTCATCTACCTTGCCTACAGACTTCTGTAAGTCGATGATGTGGATACCATTTCTCTCGGTGAAGATGTAAGGAGCCATCTTAGGGTTCCATCTTCTGGTCTGATGTCCGAAATGAACACCTGCTTCAAGTAACTGTTTCATAGAAATAACGCTCATGTTTTTACCTCCGTTTGGTTAAAAGTCTTCCGTAAATTTTTCCTCCGCATCTGCGTTAAAATGCGGACGCCTCTGCAGCTAATCTGTTCCTTTTGGAAGAAACCGGACACCGGCTGCAAATAAATTTACGTGTTTTTTGTCACAACATTTGAATTATAACATAAGAAAACCCCTATTGCAAGGGGTTTCTACTTTCTTGTGATGATTTTTGCGATTTCCTCTTCGGATGCTCCGTACGGGATTTCATAGGTGCCCGTTATGATTTTTTTATCATAACCGTTATTGCATAAAAATTTATCAAACGCGGCGGCATCCTCCACAATTCCCGCCCTCTTTAAGTTTTTGCTCACGGTGGTGGAGCTCTCTCCTCTTCCGATTACCAGGGTAAATGTTTCCCCGGCGGGAGTATCGGAACTGCCGTCCTCCGGCGCTGTCTCCGGTTCGTTTTCCGGCGGAAGTGTCTCCTCCGGCTGCGGGCTGGTTTCCGGCTCCGTGGGTTTGACCTCATCCGCTTTTGCCTGGTCCGCCAGATCGGAAAGCAGGGTGCTTTCCACCATTCCCAGTTCCTTTGCCCTCTTTATGACCTCTTCATCCGTCATGTTTTTCCTGCCGATACCGGCTAAGCTTAAAATTACGGTGGTTACCAGAATACCGATACCCAGTCCCCGTAAATAGTACTTCCATTTCATGCTTCTGTTCCTTCTGTCTTTATTTCATGCCTTCAAACAGGTCTATGACCAGCTTGACTTCGCCCACGCCGAGCCCCAGCTCCTTTGCTATGGCAACATTGGATTTTCCCTGCCTGTGCAGTTCCAGAATCCATTCGTTATTGTTGCCGCCGTCCTGCATAAAGCTGATATCCATCTTATTCATCTGTAAAGCTTCGGTGTCCCTTGCTTCTTCTTCAGAAACTGCAGCCACAACAGGTGCCGCAGTCACCGGGTTCTTTGTTTCAAAGGTTTCTTCCGCAATGTCTCCTACGGTTTTATCAAAGGAGGCTTCCGTCTTTTCGGAAATCGCCACGATATTCCTGTGCTTATCATTGAGCATGTCATACAAAAACATGGCTTCTTTGTGGTTTTTATCAATTTCCGCAAGAACAGTGTCGGAATACTCGTTGACCGCCATAATCTTTTCGTTGGACACCTTGGACAGTTCGCGTTCCGTATTGTTCACAGCATCCTCCGCTTTTTCGCGCAGGGTATCTTCCCACTGTCTGCCTGCCTCCGCCATCTGCACGTTTAGTGCCTGCCTGACCTCTTCCTTCACTTCTTCCCTGATTTCCGTCAAATCCTGTTTGCTGTTTCCGCCAAACACAAAAAAACTAAGTGCAAAAATGGCAATTCCCAAAATCAGCAAAACGATTTCCAATGTTGTCATATGCTCTCCACCTTAGGTTTCTCAAATCCTGATATCAAAGCCGGAGCTGTGATACAAAGCATTTTTCGCCTTTTCCTTTTCCTCTTCCTGTTTCTTCTTTCTCTGTCCGGGATTGCCGGCATAGTGGCCGTTGCCCTTTTCCTTGGCATCGAATTTCTTCTGCTGCCACTCCGCTTCCTCTCCCTGATTAACCTGTCTTGCCTTCTGTTCCTCCTGCTGATGCATGTTGGTTATCAGGTTGCTCTGCTGCATGACGCCTTTGCTGTCTTCGTTAAATTTAATGGCCGTATAATCCTGCGACCTGACTATGGATGTCATTTCAATTCCACCGATTGCCATACAACTATCTCCCCTTAAATTCCTACCATTTTCACATCTCCGCGCAGTTTGATAAAGCGGCAGTACTGCATATTGCCGGGCACTGACATGGAAACATCTCCGATTACAATGCGGACACCGGGATATACCTCTCCGTGGACGATAACCTGGGCATCTGCCTGTCTGGCTATCATGCATTCGATTTCTTCCGCTTCTGCGGTAAAATCCTTCAGTTCCTTTACGCACTGTTCCCTTGCCTGAATTAAGTTTTTCAGATACTTCATCTGGTCCATGCTGATAGCGGCACCCTGCTTGTATTTCTGCGAATACGTTACAATTACCGGGTCTACGTCATGAATTTTCTTTGTCAGCTCACCGATGCTTTTCCTGACCTTGTTCAGTCTGTCCTTTCTGTCGGGAATTACCCCGACTTCAATGACGGTGCTCGTTCCCAAATGAGAGCCCAGGGTCTTAGCCTCCACCAGATTGGTGGCTGCGATTTTACCGCCGGAAATAAAGCCTTTTCTTCCGTCCACGGTAATTTCCTCTTTTGCCGTTACGGTACTGTGAAGGATGGACTCGGAGCGCACATAACCGCCTGCCGAAGCCGTGGTGTTTTCCAGGAACTTGGCAACAATATTGCCGCCCGCCGTCAGACTGCCCTTTCCGGCGCCCGCCATGCCGCGGATGAGAATAATATCCCCGCCGGATTTTAAGGCAGCTCCCTCCACCAGCCCGCGCACGAGAATGTTTCCTCCCGCATTCACGGAAAAGTTGGACTGCACATTGCCTTCAATCGTAACACTGCCTTCAAAATCTATATTGCCTGTGGAAGTGTCCACATTCTTTAATTCCAATACATCGGATACAAAAACCCGTCCGTCCAGATACGAAACATGACCGTCCACTTCGGAAATGAGCTCCGTACCGTCTTCGGAAACCGTCAGGTTTTTTCCGCTTCGGAGAGCGGTTCTCTTGACGGGCTTCGGCTTTACACTGGCTCCGTAAACGGTCATGCCCACCTCACCGGGATCCGCTTTCGTAAGCCTTGCCAGGACATCCCCTTTTTTACAGGGATTTAAGGTGTTCAGATGGAAAAAATCCACACTGCCGTCCTCGTTTAACGTAGGACGTACCTTGGGGTCCGTATTGAACAGATAGGTAATATATGCATCCTTTCCCTCTCTTATGGGACTGCCCTGCGCTGCCAGAATATCGGTACAGTACATTTCTTTCTCTATGGCTTCTTTTAAAGCATCCTCCCGGATGCCTACTTTTATCTGTTTCTGCGCCAGTCCGCGGATAATTTCGCCGGCTGACAAAGCCGCACCGGTGTCGGACGGACTGTAAAGTCTTACATACGCCTGCATGGCATCTTCGGTAACCCTGACCTCATATTCCATGTTGATGCGGGGGCAGGTTCCGGTTCCGAGGGGTAAAATCTTACTTTCGCCGGACTCTATGGCATCACTTATCATTTCAAAAGAGAATACCATTCCTTGTTCCTTTAAGTAATCCATGACCTCGGCTGCGTTTAAGGGTTCTCCGCCGTTTTGGGGCGGTTCCAGCAATAATCCGAATTTGCTGCCGTCAGATGTAATTTTAAAATACGCATTCTGCATAAGCCATATCCCCCATCATCCAGCAAAAATTCCCATGTAATCTCCCATTTTCGTTTTCATCTTCTGTAACGCTCTGGTATGAAGCTGGGAAATACGGGATTCGGAAACCTCCAGTACGTTGCTGATTTCTTTCAGTGTAAGGTCTTCATAATAATAAAGAAGAATGACCTTTTTTTCTTTTTCGGTAAGCTGTTCCAAGGACTCTTCCAGCACCTTTTTCAGCTCTTCTTTTTCAATGTTTTCCTCCGGGCTGTCAAACCGTGCGGTGGTAAACTGATTGCCCTCCGCCGGCACCTCTGCGCCCTGTTCCATGTATTCGTTTAAGGAAACCATGTTGGTTATTTTCATCTGGCTCTGCCATTCCAGATATTCATCATCCGAAATGCCCAGCGCCGATGCGATTTCTTCATCCGTGGCGCTCCTTCCCAGTCTTGTTTCAATGTCCTTGCAGACCGCATCAATGCGCTTCTGCTTCTGTCTTATGGTACGGGGAATCCAGTCCATTTTTCTTATCTGGTCCAAAATGGCGCCCCGGATACGCAGACTGGCATAGGTTTCAAATTTGACTTCCTTTGCGTAGTCGTATTTGTCAATGGCATCAATCAGACCGAAAATCCCATAGCTGACCAGATCGTCATACTCTACATTGTAACCCAGATACATGCTGAGTCTGCCCGCCACCAGTTTGACAAGCGGCGCATATTCCAATATGATTTTTTCTCTTAGCTCCGGGGTTCTGCTTTTATCATACTCTGTCCAAAGCTTTTTTCTGCCTGCTTCATCCATGGTCTGAACCCTGCCTTTCCCTTCTTACTTTATTTGCTGTCAGTCTTCTGTCTGTCGGCATTCTGTCTGTCAAAGACATCCAGAAGCGTTTTGAAGCACACCCCTATCAGGTAAAACACAATTAAGGAAATCAATAACGCTGTCAGCTTTTCCACAATGGAATAGCCCTTCACACAAGTAATAATGCCGGTAACAGCACCCGCCACCAGCATTAAAATCAGCGGTATATTTCTTCTTTTCATAAACTACCATGCCTTTCCGAAAGCCGAACCTTAAATGGTTTTTTCCGGCTTTCCCACCGCTCTGATCACGTAGTCGCCCGTTTCCGGGTAAAAAATAACGGTTCGTCCGTAAGTTTCTCCGGTATCCTCCGCAATGACCGGTATCTGCAGACTCTGCAGCACCTGTTTGGATGCTTCTACATTTCGCTCTCCTACGCGAACCAAATCCGATTTATTCTGAAATGCAAACATCATGGCACCGCCGGCAAGCTTGGCAGTCATCCTGCTTCTTCTTGCTCCCATTTCTTCCATCCGGCGTACCATTTCTTTGATAGCGGTGTCCGCAAACTTCGGAATATTGTCGCTGCCTCCGCGGATAGCGGTACTGTCCGGCAGCATGACATGCGCCAGTCCCCCTATATGTGTCAGGGTATCCCGGATAGCAATGCCCACGCAGGAACCCAGCCCCAGGGTGGTCAGACCGTCCGAGCCGGAACATATCTTAAAATCGGCCATACCCACTTTTATCAATTCACTCATGTCTACTCCCATCTACATTATTCCAAGTGAACGCAGTATCTTAGCATAGGATTCCAAATCCGGAATCAGAATAAAATAGCCATCAATCATTGTGTCGTCGTAGAACTGTGACTGAATCAAAAGGATTTTGTCCCCTATGGCTCCGAATTCAATAGCCGGTACGCTTAAAATAGCTCCCGCCATGTCCACCGCAAGTTCCGGCGGTGAAGGATAAATTTTCAAATTGGTGAGTGCGGACAAGGAGTTTAGGTACGCTCCCGTAATAATGTTGCTTACCTCTTTCATGGCGGAAAGCTCCATTTCATTCAAGCCGGGACCCTCGCTGCCGCCCATGCCCATCATAATCCTGTCTACCAGATGCTTGGCGCTGTCCTGCTTGACAAGGAACATAATGCTGCCGGTAATATCTCCCTCTACGGCAAGATAAATGCCCACCATAATCTGTTCCTCGCCGCCCATAAGAGCGCCGACATCCTTAAATTCCAGCAGTTTGACCTGCGGAACCTGCATATCTACTTTACACTGCAGCATCTGGGAAAGTGCGGTCATGGCATTACCTGCTCCGATATTGCCAATTTCTCTCAATACGTCAAAATAATTTTCCGTCACTTTTTCCAGGCTCATGTCCTGTTCTGCCATGCACTGTTCTCCTTTATCGTTTGTTTCCTGCCTTTGCCGGATTGCTTTTCGGCAGGTTTCCGTCCTGCCTTTGCCGGACTACTTTTCTGCGGTTACCGCATTTAAGTCAAGCAGGGAAATAAGACCGCCGGCATACTTTCCGACGCCCTGTACAAAATTGTTCTTGTCTTCTTTATTGAATGCCAGCTTTTCCACCTGCTCCGTCATATCGAGGGTAACCACTTCCTTTACCTCGTCCACGATAAGACCGATGGTGCCGCACTGCTCCATCTTGATGATGATGATACGGCTTGCCTTGGTTTCCTCTTCCACGGGCAGTCCCATTTTCATGGAAAGGCACATAATGGGAATGACCTCGCCGCGCAGGTTGATAACCCCTTTCAGGTAGGGCGCCAGCTTGGGAACTCTGGTGATGTGCTGCATTCTCACAATATTTTCTATGTAACTGATGTCAATACCGTACTGTTCCTGACCGAGACGGATCACAATAAACTGGGCGGTTTCGCCTGCTACTTTAATCTCTTCCATTTTACTCTCCTCCTGTTTATAACAATACGTTTGCATCTAAAATCAGGGCTACTTCGCCATCGCCTAAGATGGTTGCGCCGCTGATAAGCTTGCACTTGTTGTCAATGTACTTGCCCATGGACTTGATAACGATTTCCTGCTGGCCGAGCAGTTCATCCACTACAAGACCTGCCAGCTTATCGCCCTTCTTCACAATCAGGATGGTCATGTTTTCATCCGGTCCCTTGATGCTTACGGTATCTAACTCCTTGTCCATACGGATAAGAGGAATGACATTGCCGCGCAGATGAATGACTTCCTTGTTCTGGATTAACCGGATTTCATCGGTGGGAATATCCTCTATGGTCTGAATGGAGCCTAAGGAAATCGCATACTTTTCGCCGCCGATTACTACCATCAGCGCCTGGATAATAGCAAGGGTCAGAGGCAGACGGATAATCCAGGTACTGCCGACTCCGAGCACGCTCTTTACTTCCACTTCGCCGCTTAAGGCTTCGATCTTGCTCTTTACAACGTCCAGTCCTACACCTCGTCCCGATACATCTGTAACCTTTTCGGATGTGGAGAAGCTGGGTAAGAACAGTAGATCAATGATTTCCTTTTCGGACATGTTGGCTGCCTGCTCCGGTGTGATGGTACCCCGGCTGATAGCCTTATTCTTAACGGCTTCCGTATCGATACCGTTGCCGTCATCCCTTACTTCAATGACAACGTTGTTGCCGTCCTGGTAAGCATCCAGCCAGATGGAACCGACTTCAGGCTTGCCTCTTTCCGCACGGACTTCGGCGCTTTCAATGCCGTGGTCGGCGGAGTTACGCAGAAGGTGCATCAGCGGGTCGCCGATTTCATCCACTACGGTACGGTCCAGTTCGGTTTCTTCACCGGACATGTAGAGCTCCATCTTTTTGTCCAGTTTCTTTGTCAGGTCACGAATCATTCTCGGGAACTTGCTGACAACGCTTTCAATGGGAACCATTCGCACCTTCATAACGGATTCGTGAAGGCTGGTGGTTACGCTCTCCAGATATTCAATCTGCTCGTTTACATTGTTCTGTTCCTTGTCACTGGTGCTCTTATTGGCACCTGATGCCGCTACCAGAGAGTTCTTGGCGATAATAAGCTCGCTGACAAGGTTCATCAATACGTCTAACTTTTCAATATCCACACGGACGGTACGGTTTACAACAGGCTTGCCGCCTGCCTGCTTTGCCACACCGGTCTTTTTGTCCGCTGCGGGAGCTGCGGCTGTTGCGGCTGCCTTTGCCGGTACTGCCTTCTGTTCTTCTTTTTTCGGCTCGGGTGCGGCGCTCTTTCCTTCTTCGCTGCCCGGCATCTTCGTTAAATCAATGGGTTCTGCTAAAACCTCTGCGATTTCGGAAACATTGCTGATGGCTGCAATCAGCTTATCCACCGGCTTGTCCGAAATCACAATCAGGGAGAAATCCAGTTCAAATCTTTCGTCCTCGATATCCTGTGCGGAAGGGCTGGAAACGATGATTTCGCCCACTTCTTCCACAGCCTTGAATACTAAGAACGCTCTTGCTGCTTTAAGTAAACAGCTCTCCTGCACATAAACGGTTGCGCCGTATACGAAATTGCCCTGCTTCCGGGCTTCCGTAATAACCATGACATCCGTGCTGTCCAGCTTGATGTTCAGCCACTTTCTCTTGTCCCCGCCTTCGGGTGCCTTTTCTTCTTTTTTCGGCTCCTCGGCAGGCTTTTCATCCTTCTTGCCGAGTTCCTCGTTCAAAAGCTTGATTAACGGCTCGTTGTCGTTCGTGCCTTCATCCCCGGTCTCCCGGATATTGTTGGTGTACTCCTCCAGTGCATCCAGACACTGGAACAAAAGGTCAATCATGTTGGCCTTTACTTTGATATTGCCGTTTCTTACTTCGGAGAACACGTTTTCCATATCATGGGTCAGCGTCTGCATACGCTTATAGCCCATGGTGCCCGCCATACCTTTTAAGGAATGCGCCGCACGGAAAATTTCATTGATGGTATCCATGTTTTCCGGTTCCTGCTCCAAGGCTAAAATCTGGGTATTCAGATTTTGCAAATGCTCCGTGGTTTCATCAAGGAAGATTTCAAGATACTGGCTTACATCCATTTTACATTACCCCCATACTAATCATAATTTCCCCTGCGATTTCTTCGAGAGGAATGGTTTTATCTGCAAGATTTGCTTCCACAACGCTTCTTGGCATGCCGTACACCGCACAGGTGCTCTTTTCCTGTGCAATCACCGTGACTTTCTTCTTTTGTCTAAGGTGCCGGATACCGTCCCTGCCGTCGGCGCCCATGCCTGTCATGACGATGCAGACGATAGTTTCAAAACCGGTCTCCGCCAGGGACTCATACAGATAATTGGCACAAGGCTTCACGCCTTCCCTTGCCGGTTCATCCGTATAATGAATCACATAACATGCTCCGGGTTCCTTTTTCACCTGCATGTGCATGCCGGTTTTCGCAAGGTACACATACCCTTTTTTCAGTGTTTCTCCCTCTTCCGCTTCTTTCACGGTAAGAGCGCTTAATGTATTGAGCCTCTCCGCGAGAGACTTCGTAAAGCCTGCCTGCATATGCTGGACAATCAGCACCGGAACCGGAAAATCCGCCGGCAGCCTTGGGATTACCGATTGCAAAGCCTTGGGGCCGCCTGTCGAGCTTGCGATTGCTACTACTCCGTTCATAGGTATCTTTTCCGTATCGTTCACCTCACTTACGTTTATTATACCACACTCATTCCTTCTCATGAGTGCAAAGTAATCATATTGAACTCTTTTGTCACATAAAATCAGTGACCTTCGGATTCTTTTTTCCGGTTTTTCCGCTCTTCTTCAAAAATATACCGGATAATTTCTTCTCTCTCTCCCTCCCCCATGTCTATATAACGTACCCTGTGTTCAAAAGTCCCCTTTTTATGTTCAAGCTCCCTGGCGCTTAGAATTTTTCCCACTGTTTCACACTGCTTGGTTCTGCCGCCCACAATCAGATAATAACTGCAGTATATCAGACTGTCCGTTTCGTACCGGTGATCACTCAAAAAGCGGAGTCCGCCGCCGCTGATATCCACTATCAGGCTTCTCTTTAAGGGAAGTCCCGGTGTCAGGTAATAGTTCCTGTGTTCCTCCACCGCTTTTATCTCTTCCTCCACTAAAAGCCGGGAACACATTTCCAGAGCACAGCTGAAACGATAATACTCTCTTCTCTGCACTTTACGCAGATTACTGGTTGCCTCCATGAGGAGAATATACATATTGTCTCTTTTATAGCGGTCCACCACTCTGGTAAAGCACTGATACAGATGCTCTCCCACATAAAAAGTGATGTCTGTTTCACCGTCCACAGGGAGTAAAATCAGCTTAGTCTTTTCCATAGGCATGAGGATTTCCAGTCTGTCCTCGGAAAGCACATCAAAAACCTTGCTTATATATACCTTCTTTTCTTCATCACCTGCCGTCAGTTTTCTGCTTATAAGCTGCATCTCTACTTTACAGCCGGGTTCTATCAGCTTTGTCCACATAGCACCTACCCCATCCTCATACTATTTATAATGTGTGAAAAGAAATCTACCATTCCCCTCTGTTTTGCCGCTGTTTCCGGCACATTCATCAGCCTGCCCGCAATTGCCTCATACTGCCTGCTGCTCTGCGCCTCCGGATTTTGTAACGAAACCGGTACCTGCTGCATGACCGCCTTCTCCAGGTTTTTGTCCTTTTCCACCGCCCCAAGGTAAGAAAAAGGAAGTTTTAAGTATTTTTCCACAACCGCATGCAGCTTGTCATACAAAAGCTGACCCTCTCTCTCGTTTGCCACTTTGTTCGCCACCATTTTTATCCGGGTGTTTTCCGTGGAAAAACGGGGATGGGAGCACAATGCCTTAAGCAGGGAATACGAGTCCGTGATGGAGGTGGGCTCCGGTGTGGTCACGAGCAGCACCTCGCCGCATGCCACCAAAAATTCCAGAACCGCATCGGAGATACCGGCTCCGGTATCAATGATAATGATATCCGTAAGGGTATCCAGCTCCGCTAAATTCCGGATGATGTAGGCAAGCGACTCCCTGCTTAAATTGGACATGCCGGTAATGCCCGAACCCCCGGAAATAAATCCGATTTCCATGGGTCCCCAGGTAATAATGTCCTTTATGTTTTTTCCCTGATAAACCAAATCAAACAAATTCCACTTGGGAACCGCGCCAAACATAATTTCAATATTGGCCAGTCCGAAGTCTGCATCCAGAATGATAACCCGCTTTCCCATTTTACGGAACTGGATGGCGAGATTGATGGCGGTATTGGATTTGCCCACGCCGCCCTTTCCGCTGGTTACGGTTAAAACTCTGGCTGTCGGTCTCGGTTTGTTTTCGGCTTTTATGATATTCCTTAACTGTTCCGCCTGATCCATAATGGTTACGTTCCCTTTCTATTTGCCCCCAACAGTTGCTTCACCATTTTCTGCGGATTGAATTTCTCGATATCGTCCGGTACATTCTGTCCACAGGTCACGTACGATAAATCTGCCCCCGTATAAAGCTTCAGGTTCAGCAGATTACCGATAGCCGTGGTTTCATCTAATTTGGTGAAAATAAGCTTGTAATTCGCCATATCCTTATAACTGTCCGCAATGCTCTCCAAATCCCTCTTTTTGGTGGTTGCCGACAGTACTAAGTACACATCTTTTTCGCAGAGATTGTCCGCGGAATGAATGAGGTGCTTCATGGCTTCCTTCTGTTCCTCATTCTGGTGGGAATGTCCCGCCGTATCCACAAAAATATAATCAAAGGAAGAAAATTCCCTGATGGCTCCCTGCATATCCTCTTCCGTATAAATGATGCGGAACGGCACCTCTAAAATATTGGCATAGGTACGGAGCTGCTCCGCCGCCGCAATACGGTAGGTATCCGCCGTAAGCAGCGCTACCTTCTTTTTCTCCTCCACACTGAACCGGGATGCTATCTTGGCAATGGTCGTTGTCTTGCCAACACCCGTCGGTCCGATAAAGAAAACCGCCTTGCAGCCGGATTTCGCCGGCTCAATTTCGGAAGGCTTGCCAAATTTCAAAATCAGCTTCTGGTAAGCATTGGACAGGGCATAATCAAACGGCATTCCCGGCTTATGTACCTTTTCAATTTCATCCATTATCTGGCTGATGTATTTTTCATCTACTTCGTTGTCTGCCATGACTTTGTAAAGAAGCTTCATGAAGCGCACCATTTCCGCATCCTTTTCCGTTTCCGGTTCTGCGGAGGATTTTTCTTTTCCATTTTCCTCGCCTTCCGCATCTTTTTCCGGCTCCGGGCTTTTAAGCTGCTTTTCGAGGAGGGACTGCAGGCTGTCTAACTTTTCTTCTATATTGCCGATGCCTGCGGCGCTTTTATGGTATATGCCCGCTGCCTGGCTGCCGCCCGAAGCTGCGGATGTCTGTGCCGGTATAAAGGAAGGTGCCTGCGTTCTTCCCATCGCCTGGGAATACCGGTCCTTTTCCTCAATGGCTGCCGTAACCTCCACAAGCTGCGGCTTAAAGATTGCAAAAAGTCCTTTTCGTTTCACATTCTTTACATTCATGACCACGACACCGTCACCCAGTTCCTCTTTGGCTGCCGCCAGTGCCTCTTCTTCTGTTTTTCCCTGATACTTCTTAATAATCATTATGCTGTCACCATCCCAACGGACTGCAGTTCCACATTGGATTCGATTTCATTGTAGGAAACCACAATCAAGTCTTTGTAATAGTCCTCCGTCAGTCTCTTAAAGTACATTCTGACGATAGGTGAAGTAATAATAATAGGGTTTTTTCCCAGATTTTCCAGTTTCTGCACTTCTTTTCCCAACGAGTCCATAATCTTTTTTGTTCTCTCGGGGTCTAAATTCAGGTAAGCTCCCTGCTCCGTCTGCTTGACACTTCCCATGATTTCCTGTTCAATCTTGGGGTCCAGCGTGATAACCTGCGTGGTTTCGTGAGCCGGGAAATATTTCACAGAAATTGCCCGCTTCAGGCTCTGTCTGACATATTCCGTCAGAATATCCGTATCCCTTGTGGTGGGTGCATAGTCCGCCAGCGTTTCAAAAATAGTAAGCAGGTCGCGGATGGAAATGCCTTCCTGCAAAAGATTCTGCAATACCTTCTGTACCTCGCCGAGTCCCAAAAGCTTGGGAACCAGTTCTTCCACCAGCGCCGGATTGTTTTCCTTTAAGTTGTTGATAAGTCCCTGTACGTCCTGTCTGGTGAGCAGTTCTGCAATGTGCTGTCTGATGACCTCCGTCAGGTGGGTTGCAATAATGGAAGGCGGGTCTACAACCGTATATCCTAAGCTTTCCGCTCTCTCCCTCTGTCCTTCCGTAATCCAGATAGCCGGCAGATGGAAGGAAGGCTCAAAGGTGGGAATACCGGTAATCTCCTCTTCCACGTAACCGGGGTTCATTGCCATATAGTGGTCAAACAGGATTTCGCCCTCGCTGACCTGTATGCCCTTGATTTTAATAATGTACTGGTTGGGATTTAACTGGATGTTGTCGCGCAGACGGATAATGGGCACCACAGTACCGAGTTCCAGCGCTATCTGTCTTCGTATCATAACCACACGGTCCAGCAAATCGCCGCCCTGCGCCGCATCCGCCAGAGGGATAATGCCGTAGCCGAATTCCAGTTCAATAGGATCCACCTGTAAGAGGCTGTTGACATTTTCCGGCTGCCTGATTTCTTCCGCCGCCGTTTCTTCCGCATCCACCATATTTTCAATACTGGCGGTTTCCAGATTGCCTGCCACCATTCTGCCCGCTACGATGAACACAAGTCCCAGTCCCAGAAACAAAATGGTATTAAGACCCGTGGTAATACCTAAAAACATCAGAGTTGCGCCAACCATATACATGGCTTTGGGAATACCGAAAAGCTGCTTTACAATGGTGGTGCCAAATTCCGCTTCCTTGCCGCCCTTGGTAACCAGAATACCGGTGGAAAGGGATACCAGAAGGGAAGGTATCTGGCTTACCAGACCGTCACCGATGGTAAGCACGCCATAGGTGTTTAACGCCGTGTTGATGTCCATGCCGCTTCTCGTCATACCCATGATAATACCGCCCACCAGATTGATGACGGTAAGGATAAGACCCGCTACGGCATCTCCTTTTACATACTTCACAGCACCGTCCATGGAACCGAAGAAGCTGGACTCCTGCTGGATTTTATCTCGCCTGATTTTGGCTTCCTTGTCGTCGATGGCACCGGTATTTAAGTCCGCGTCAATCGCCATCTGTTTACCGGGCATAGCGTCCAGGGTAAATCTTGCCGTTACTTCTGCCACACGTTCGGTACCTTTGTTGATAACCAGAAACTGCACCAGAATAAGGATAATAAAGATAACCGCACCGACAATCAAATCACCGCCGCCTACAAACTGTCCGAAGGTCATAACCACGTTTCCGGCGGAACCGGTAGTTAAGATAAGTCTGGTGGACGATACGTTCATGGCGATACGGAAAATTGTCGTGAACAGCAGGATGGACGGAAAATAGGACATATCCAGTACTTCCTTGGCAAACATGGCGGCAAACAGAATCGTAAACGCCACTGCCATGTTGAATGCCATAAACACGTCAAGAAGCCATGCCGGCAGAGGAACAATGAGCATAATAAACGCCAGCAGGATATAAATTGCCACAACCGCATCCCATTTTTGTAACTTAACGTTCATCTGCTCACCTCTTTTCTCTTATTATTCTATCATCAATCAAAAAATTTTTCTGTCTGTTTTATGCCCTGCCCTTTAAGTGGTACACATAGGCAAGAACATCCGCCACTGCCTGATAAAGCTCCGGCGGAATCACATCCCCCACTTCCACGTTTGCGTAAAGCATCCGGGCAAGGGGTTTGTTTTCAACGATTTCAATCTCGTTTTCCCTGGCGACTTCTTTTATTCTTTTTGCCATATAATCGGTGCCCTTTGCTAAGACAATGGGGGCGTCCGCAATCTCCATGTCATACCGGATTGCCACCGCATAATGGGTCGGGTTTGTGATGACCACGTCCGCCTTGGGCAGATTCTGCATCATACGTCTGCGGGAAACCTCCTGCATTTTCTGCCGGATTTTACCCTTAACCTGTGGGTTACCTTCCTGCTCCTTGTACTCGTCCTTGACTTCCTGCTTCGTCATCCGCATATCCATGGTAAACTTTACCTTCTGGTACGCAAAATCCGCTGCCGCAATGACACAGTATACAGCCGAAATCCGGATACCCATTTCCGTAATGAGATTACTGATTACGGAAAGCGACTGGGTAAGAGACATATCGTAAAAGAGATAGATCTGGCTGACTTTATTTTTCAGATACTGATACACTACATAACTGATCAATCCAATCTTTAAGATGGCTTTCAGCAGCTCCACAAGGGAGTTAACGGAAAAAATCCGTTTGAAGCCGCTGACCGGACTCATCCGGTTAAACTTCGGTTTCAGGGGCTTGCCCGAAACCTTCCATTTTACCTGCACCAGGTCTGCGATAAACGCTATCAGGAAAAAAACAGCAAATATAGGTCCCACCACATAAACAGTCTTTATAAAAATCTGAAAAAAAGCTTCCCTCATACCTTTTTCCGGCAGATAGCCATTCCAGTTTCTCACCGTCTCCGGCATATTTCCGTAAGTGGAAGAAAACAACTCCATGAGCTGTGTGCCAATCGTACCGATGAAAACTTTCAGAACCACGAACATGGCAAGGATACCCAGGGCATTGCCCACCTCCCGGCTCTTGGCAACCTGTCCTTCTTTTCTGGCATCCGACAGCTTTTTCTCGGTAGCCGGTTCTGTTTTCTCACCGCCGGGGCCTTCTGCTGCAAAGAACTGCAGATTATACTTCAGTATCACATCATACCCCCTACAAACGATACGGTGATTTTTTTCACCTCATTGAAAATAAAGCCTGCCGCATCCGACATCATATAGGACGACAGAAACAGAACCGCCAGTCCCACCATTATCTTAAGCTGAATACCCACGGCAAACATGTTCATCTGCGGGGAAACCTTGGCAAGTACGCCCAAAATCACATTTAACAGCAATGCCGCGCAGAAAATCGGCAGGCAGATGCGAAAGCCAATCACGATATAATCCGTCAAAAACCGGATTAACGTGGTAAGCAGGTTTTCACTACGGATAACGGCGCCGTTTACGGGAATAAGTAAAAAAGAGTCTGCCAGGGCACCTAAAAGATACCGGTACATACCGCTGGCAATCAGCATCATCATAATGACGTACTGATACAGAGCGCCGGAAATGGTGGTCTGCTCCTTTGTCGCCGGATCTAACAGGGTAACCATGGAAAGTCCCGTTTCCATATCCGCCACGGAACCCGCAAAGTTGACGATTGCCGTACAGATATTGGCGGCAAAGCCGATAAGCAGACCCGTCAGTGCTTCTTTCGCCACAATTACCGCATAGGAAACCACGGAGTCGTACACCACGCCGGCACTCGGTGTCAGCACCGTATACAGAAGCATTGCCGTGAAAAAGGAAATGGCTATGCGCACCGTCCGGGGCGTGTTCTGCATGCTGAAAAAGGGCGCAATGAACACAAAGCAGGAAACCCTGACAAAAATCAGCAGAAAATATTCCAAATCCATAAGGGAAAAAGACAAATCAACCATTTTTCACACTTTCCTATCCGCTTACATAGTTGGAAAAATTCAGCCACAAATCCGTTGTATATTCAATAATCAGATTGAGCATCCAGTGCCCCATAATCATGATTGTCAGAAAAACCCCGATAATCTTGGGAATAAAGGTCAGTGTCTGTTCCTGAATGGAAGTCACCGTCTGAAAAATACTCACAACAAGACCGATGATTAAGGAAACCAAAAGCACCGGCATGGATACTTTTATAATCAGATATAAAGCTTTGTTGGTAATTTCACTTACCGCTTCTACACTCATATGCTGCCTGCCTTTCCTGTCAGATGTGGAATGTCCTTACCAGACTTCCGATAATCAGGCTCCAGCCGTCCGCCATGACAAACAATAAAATCTTGAACGGCATGGAAATGGTGGTGGGCGGCAGCATCATCATACCCATACTCATCAGGGCAGAAGCTACCACCATGTCAATAATAATAAACGGAATGTATATCACAAATCCCATGAAGAATGCGGTACGAAGCTCGCTTATCATAAAGCTGGGAATGAGCACCGTCAGCGGAATATCATCCAGTTCCCCGTTCCAGTCCAGTCTTGCAATTCCCATAAAAAGCTCCACGTCCTTTGTCTGGGTTTCGCCGTACATAAACTGCCTGATGGGACTGATGGCTGCCGTTAAGGCTTCCTCTTCCTTGATTTCTCCCGCCTCATAGGGCACATACGCATCCTGATATATCTGGGTAATGGTCGGTGTCATGATAAATAACGTGAGAAACAGCGCCAGCCCGATAAGAACCTGATTGGGCGGTGCCGTCTGCGTATTCAGTGCCGACCTGGTAAAATGCAGTACAATGATAATCCGGGTAAACGAAGTCAGACAGATAAGCAGTGTCGGGGCAATGGCAATCAGCGTCAGTATCAGTAAGATACGGAGAGCTCCGTTAATGGAGCCGTTGCCGTTGTTGTACTCAATCTTTACCGTATTGGCAATATTCAGTTGGTTCAGATCATCGGAGGTCTGTGCACTGCCCGGCTCATTTATGACGGTGGAGTTGCCGCTTTGCGGGTCCGTTACCGTGTTTCCCGTAGCATGTACTTCACCTGCCGGTATAATACACAATATGCCTACCGTTACCAGCAGGCATATCATTTTCCCTATTATATTACCTGATAAAATACCTTTACTTGTTTTCACTCTCATCCTTTGCCTTTTGGAATAAGTCCTTAAAGCGTAGCGACATACTGCCGGCATCCTCCGGAAAACGGATATCCTCCTTCGGAATTTCCGCCAGCCTGGTTACCGTATCCTTGCATACGGCAATCGCTGCGTAGGTCTCTGCCAGTCTTACTATTTGTATGTATTTGCCGTTTCCGATAGGGTACGTTTCCACAACTTCGATATTTTTACCCTTGTTCTGTCCTTTCTGGTAACCGGCTATCCACCTTGTGGTAAAAAGGGTTGCCGCCAGAACCAGAATGAAAATGACCAGAACGGTAATAAGCTGTGCAAAGCTATCCGCCTTATCTATCGTTGTTGCCACAATAAGCATTAACCCACAACCTTCTTTACGGCTTCCAGTACACGGTCTGCCTGGAACGGTTTTACAATAAAGTCCTTGGCGCCTGCCTGAATGGACTCGATAACCATTGCCTGCTGGCCCATTGCGGAACACATGATAACATGCGCGTTAGGATCAATCTGCTTAATACCCTTAAGTGCCGCAATACCGTCCATTTCCGGCATAGTAATATCCATCAGAACAAGATCGGGATGCAGTTCGTTGTATTTTTCAATACCCTTTGCTCCATTTTCTGCTTCTCCGATAACATTGTATCCGTTCTTGGTCAAAATGTCCTTAATCATCATGCGCATGAATGCCGCATCGTCACAGATTAAAATATTCTTTGCCATAGTTTCTGCCACTCCTTATGTACTATTTTATAATCTCCGTTACACGGATGCCGAAGCTCTCTTCGATAACTACTACTTCTCCTCTTGCCACAAACTTGCCGTTTACTAAAACGTCAATGGGTTCGCCGGCAATACGGTCAAGTTCAATGATGGTACCCGGTGCAAAATCCAGAATTTCGGAAATGGATTTGGTCGTCCGGCCAAGCTCCACGGTTACTTCCAGAGGCACATCCATAATCAGTCCGATGTTCTGGTTGCCCGCCGCTCCCGCATAATCGTTGGAGAGTGTCTGGAACTGTGCCGGCTGAATGTTTACATTCTGCTGGGGTGCTTCCTGCCGGGGCGTACTCATCTGCGGTGGAATATAGGTCTGTACAGGCTGGGAAGCCGCCTGCTGCATCATAGGCTGCGGTGCCGGCTGCTGGTGCATGGGCTGCGGTGCCGTCTGAGGAGCAGATGCAGAAGCCGGTGCCTGTGCTGCCGCGGGTTCCTCTCCATTCTGGTGTAAGAAGTTCTTTATGATACTTTTTGCAAATTCAATGGGATAAAGCTGCATGATGGTACTGTCCACCAAATCCCCAATCTGCATACGGAATGCAATTTTAACAAAGGTTCCGCCGAGGAATGGTGCAACATCCGCCCCTCTGTGGTATTCCGTCAGATCGATGAGGCTCGACTCCGGTGGGCTGATATCAATGGTCTCGTCCAACATGGTGGAAAGAGATGTGGACGCAGAACCCATCATCTGGTTCATGGCCTCGGAAATGGCACTTAAGTGCAATTCTCCCAGCTCTCCGTCCGTATTGGTACCGTCGCCGCCCATCATAAGATCGGTGATGATTTTTACGTCATGATCCTTTAACACCAAAATGTTGGTGCCATCCAGTCCTCTGGTGTATTTAATCTGAATAAATACACAGGGCTTTTCGTACTCGGCCAGAACGCTCTTCCAGTGTGCCAGCGTAACAACCGGTGTAGTGATATTTACTTTTCTGTTGACTAAGGAATACAGTGTTGTAGCGGAAGAACCCATGCTGATATTGGCAATCTCACCAATGGCATCTCTCTCCATGCCGGAAAGCAGGCTTTCGTCGATAGGCTCCTCTTCCGGTGTTTCCGCCGGTTTATTGTCGGAAAGATCCATACCGCTTAGCAATGCATTTATTTCATCCTGGGACAACATGTTGTCCATGTTCTATTCCCCCTCTCGGATTACCGAAGTCACTTTAACCGCATAATTTTCTTTGCCGACTCCCGGTAACGCAGTAAATTTTCTTATATTGCCCACGTATACGGACAATTCGTCCTCTACATGGGTATCCAGCCGGATAACATCTCCGACCTGCAGATTTGCAAAATCGTTTACCGTAATGATACTCTTTCCCAGCATGGCTTTCAGGGGGACATCCACCCTCCGTATCAGGGTTTCCACCTGCTCCTCATAATCCTCGTCGCGCCGTTCCTGCATATTGGCATACCAGTATCTGGTATTCAGTTTATCCATAATATCTTCCAACGTAAAATAAGGAAGACACATGTTCATAAAGCCCTGCACATCTCCGATTTTTACGTTTAAGGTTACAATGGCAACCATGTCGTTGGGAGATATAATTTGTGCAAACTGCGGATTGGTCTCGAGCCTGTCCAGTACCGGGTCGATTTCCAGCACGTTTTTCCATGGCTCCCGCATAAGCTGCACGCAGACAACAATAATCTTTTCGATAATGGTAAGCTCTATTTCCGAGAACTCCCGGCTCTTTTCAAGCGGTCTTCCGGCTCCTCCGAGCATCCTGTCTATAATGGTATAGCCAAGGTTTGTCGACATATCAATGATAATATTTCCGGACAGTGGATGGAAATTCACAATTCCTAAAATAACCGGGTTGGAAAGGGAGTTGGTAAACTCCGAAAACGTAACCGTTTCGGAACATGCCACACTTACCTGTACATTTTTTCTAAGGTAAACCGGCAGATTTGTGGAAATCAGCCTGCCGTAGTGCTCAAATATAATTTCCAGGGTACGCAGATGCTCCTTGGAGAACTTCGCCGGACGACGGAAATCATAGTTTTTTACCTGTTTCTCGCTGCCGTCATTCATATTGCTGGCATCTAATTCGCCGGTCGAGAGTGCCGCCAGCAGATTGTCTATTTCGTTTTGGGATAGCACGTCTCCCATGAAAGTCACCTCCTTACAGTCATTTTCCGTTTGAGGGACTTAATATACCTGAAAATCACTGATTACAATGTTGTAAATCACATCGGAATTATCAAATCTTTCCTGAATTCTTAAAAGGATTTCCTTGCAGATATCATCTTTGGTTGCCATGAATTCTTCCTTGGTGTAGCTCATCACCACATCAATGATGATGGACTTTATTTCCGGCGCATAAGCGGATAAATCAGAATATTTTTTAAAATCCTTACTGCTCTTGTCCATCAGGATGGAAACGGAAATCTTGGCGTAATGCTGTTCTGCATCATTCTCACTGTTCTTCAGCGGAATTGTCATGGCTTCCGAAATATCATAGGAAACACTGTCTTCGATGGAAACCTGCTGTTCTTCTTTTTCATCTGTCACAAGTTCGAGGTTCAGAACTGCGGCAATTTTCCCCACCAGAGCGGAGGTGCTCTTTACGGAACTCATCATGCCAAACATCATAATGGATGTCAGGGCAATGTTAATAACAAGCAGTGTCAGTATCAATATGGAAAGTAAATTCTTTTTCAAAACAATATCCTTGCCTTTCTTGTCGGACTGCCGGCAGCTATTTATTCATATGTACTCAAATCGTGATAAATGCGGATTTCCACACGCCTGTTTTTCGCTCTTCCCTCTTCCGTGGAGTTGTCGGCAACGGGAACGTATTCGCCCCTGCCGGCGTACTTGATTTTGGAAGGGTCAAGATTGGTGGTGCTTATCAGATAATCATAGACCGCCAGCGCTCTGCCGCAGCTTAACTCACTGTTGTTGGCATACTTGGCGCTGTGCATGGGCACGTTGTCCGTATGACCTTCAATTTCAATCACATTCCCGGCATAATTTTCCAATATCCTGCCTACCTTGTCCACAACCGGAACAGCTTCCGCCCGGATTTCCGTCTTGCCAGAGTCAAATAAAAGTGCTCCCTTTAAGGTGAGCTGCACATACTGGGAAGTAAACGTAATGTCTATTTTGTCGGCCATATTGCTTTCCGTCACAGACTCACTGATTTTTTCCGCAAGCTGTTCGGACTCGTTTAACTGGGCTTCCTCCAGTTTGTCTTTCATCTCTGTGTAGTTGTCAATCTGGTCGGGGTCGGTCTTGCCTTCTTCCGTTTTGCCGGTATCGTTTACATACTGGTCCAAATCGTTTAACTGGCTGACACCGTTGCTGATAAGTAAGCCGTCTCCTATGGAGGTGGCGCCTCCTTCAAAAATGGAGAAGGTTTTGGAAAAGGACTCTGCAATCGCCTTGAACTTCTCCGAGTCAACCGTTGACATGGCAAAAAGCATGACAAAAAAGCAAAGAAGCAGGTTCATCAGGTCACCGAATGTGGCAGTCCACGCCGGAGCTCCGGGAGCCGGCATCTCTTCCTTCCTCTTAGCCATTCTCTTCACCTCCGTCATCGCCGCCGGCAGCAGCCCTGTCACCGGGTGCCATGAAGGACTTCAGTTTTTCCTCAATAACGCGGGGATTTTCACCAGCCTGAATGGATAACAGACCCTCTATCATAATCTCACGCTGCATAATCTCATTTTCATTGTAACTCTTTAGCTTGCTGGTAACGGGTGCGCAAATCCAGTTTGCAAGCAGGGAGCCATACAAGGTAGTAATCAGTGCCGTTGCCATATTGGGACCGATGGCGGACGCATCATCCATATTATTCAGAAGATTTACCAGACCTACAAGGGTACCGATCATACCCCAGGCAGGACCCATGCCGGCAACACTTTCCCAAAAGCCGATGGTTGCCTTATGACGGGAATCCATGCTGACAAGCTCGGTCTCCATAATGGCACGTACCAGCTCCGGGTCAGTACCGTCTACTATAAGGAGAATTCCTTTTTTTAAAAAATCATCATCCAGATCACCCGCCGCCTCTTCGAGGGAAAGAAGTCCCTCTTTTCTGGCTACGTTGGATAGATTGATAATGTTCTGTATCATTTCAGTGGTATGATCCTGCGGCAGCCGTAAAATTATACCAAAGCTTTTTATATCACTTATAAAGCTCTTAAAAGACATCCCCGCTAAAACAGATGCAAACGAACCACCGATGGTAATTGCTACGGAAGGTAAATCCCAGTAACTCGGTAATGAGGTAATACCGCCGGAAGTTACAACACCCAGCAAAAACATGGCTAAACAGAAAAGTAATCCAACTAATGAAGCTATGTCCACTTTATTTCACCTGCCAATTTCTGCCCTTTTACTGCAAAAAAATATCCTTTCTATATGATTTTACTAAATTTTTTATATCTTGTCTACTTTCTTTTGCAATTATTTTTCTCCCCGTAGTCAGCGTGATAACCGTATCCGGTGTTTCTTCCACCATCTCTATCAGGCTTGGATTGATTAGTACTTTCTGCCCATTTAATTTTGTAATTTCTATCATACTTTTCCCATTATAAACACCAAGGAATGTAGGAAGTCCTTCCGTGTACTTCCCGCATTCCCGTCACTATGTATCTGTGTTACCGTTATTTTTACCTGAGCCGGCTGTCCGCAGCCCACCGTTACCTCTTCAGATTGGTAAGTTCTTCCAGAAGGGTATCGGAAACAGTGATGATACGGCTGTTTGCCTGAAAGCCTCTCTGTGTGGTAATCATTTCCGTAAATTCCTGAGAAAGATCCACATTACTCATTTCGAGTTGTCCGGTCGACATTGTGTCACCGTTTGCGGTGATATCCACACCCACACCATCGAACTCACCGGAGTTTAAGGTTGCGGAATACAGGTTGTCACCTGCTTTTTCCAGACCGGAAACATTGGCAAACTGAGCTACGGCAATCTGCCCTAAAAGCCTGGTCATACCATTGTCATAGGTTGCATAAATCATTCCGTTTGTCTGAATGGAAACGCCTGTCATCTCCCCAATTTTGCGCCCTGCCCCAAGACTGTCCGCATCACCGGAGGTTGCCTCCAGCGTACTGGTACCTTTCTTGTCATACATGGTGGTCTTGGAGAAATCGATGGAAATATCTTCAAAGTTACCGCTGGCATCCTTCAGTGCCAGGGTGATGCTTGTCTGGTTTGGCAGACCGTTTACGCCGGCGAAAGTACCATTGTCCGGATCGTACACAATGGTCGCGCCTTCAAACACACGTCCGGAGGTATCAAAGGAGGTAAGGTCAAAGTTTTCAATATCCTCCGTATAAGCACTGTCCGGTGTGGAAAAGCTGGGCTGCAGACCCTTTAACTGGTTGTAGAACAACTGCTGTACGGTATAGTTACCGCTTTCAAAGCTGGTGCCGCTGGTAGAATCGTTAGTCAGCGTCACCGTCAGGTTCATAAATTCCTCTTCCGATCCCTCATAACCGTATGCCTTTGCCAGAGCCGCAAGTGCTGCCTTTCCTTCATCAGTATCCGCTAATTCCGGGTCATCCGCTGTTGCCGAAGCATCAAACAAATCCGCAAGGTCGAATATCTTGCTGCCGCCCACGGCATTCTGCAGCTCGGTACCGTTCCACTTATAAGCGGTGGTATCCAGCTTCACGGTATTGTTTACCTTCTGGGAAGTGGTGGAGCCTAATTTTACATTACTGATGTCAATATCCTCTCCGTAAGCATCGGTAAGCTTTGCCAGTTCCACGCTGTATTCGTTTTCATTAGCGGACTGCTTGATGGCAAGCTTTGCTGTATAGCTGTATCCCAGAGAATCAAAGAAACTTAAAGATACATATTTGCCGGTGCTGCTTGTCAGGGAAGTATCATTTTTATCAATAACACCGGTTACCTGCGCCTTGGTGGTTGCCTCAGGCGGATACGTTAAATTTGACGCATCCATAATGCGGAGTGCGGATACGGTGTCCGGCTTAATGTTCATGGTATCCTGATCTACCTGCCATCCCATAACATTGTAGCCGTTGCTGGTCATTGCCAGATTTCCGGCTGCATCTACATAAAAGGAACCGTCCCTTGTAAAGAAATTTTCGCTGCCGTTACTTACTACAAAGAACGAACTGCCGTTAATCATAATATCAAACGGATTATTGGTGCTCTGGGCAGCTCCCTGTCCGCTGATGTAGGTATTGATGGCTCCTGCCTTTACACCAAGACCGATCTGTTTGGCATTGATGCCTCCTGTTCCGGTTGCCGCATTGGGACCGGACGCTTTCTGTGTAGTCTGGCTGATCATATCGCTGAATACCATGCTGCTTGATTTGAATGCCGTTGTGTTTACGTTTGCAATATTATTACCAATTACGTCCATTCTGGTCTGATGGGTCTTTAAGCCCGATACACCAGAAAAAAGTGATCTCATCATAGTGAGTGACCTCCTTCATGTTTACGAAGCTTTTCCCTCTGTCAGTCAGGAAAACTGTGCCTCCTTAAAAGGTCCGGCTACATAAAAACCGCTCCGTCTATATTTGTAAATACGTTATCTGCGGTGTCCGACCTGTCCATTGCCGTAATCACCGTTTTATTGGGAATGCTGACGATAAATGCCAGTTCATCCACAACAACCAGAGATTCCTGAATTCCTTTCTCTTCCGCCTTGGCAGTACCGTTTTCCAGACGCTCCCGCTGGCTGTTTGTCAGGGTGATATTCCGGTCCATCAAACGGTTGGATGCATGCTTGGAAAATTTCAGTTCCCCGTCCGTTGCTGCCATCCCCTGTTTCGCCCTCAGAACATCCTGAAAGGACATTGCCGGACTGTCTTTCGTTTCGACTTTTCCTGCCGGTGTCAGATACCTGTCCTGTATCTGTTCAATGGAGGAAAAACTGCCTTTCTGAATATTCATTTCTATCCCTCCGCCGTGTCCGGAAGTGACTCCGTCTTCTCCTCTGCCTCTTTCCTGAGTTCAGCAATCTTATCCGTGTATTTCTGCAGCAGATTTACTTTTTCGGTAGCAATAAAACTCTTCTGATAAGAAGTCATCTTATTGTATGCCCCTGAAAGAGCCGTCACGTTTTCTTCGCTGGAAAGATCTAAATCTTCCAGATCCGGAAGCTTGTTTAATGCGGCAATGAAATCATACGCTAAGGAACAGGCTTCTGTGTAGTCGGAGTCAAGAACCGTCTTGACGTCGTCCAGTGCGTATTCCTTTTCATTGACATAGACATAAGCCTTGCCGCTCTTGTAGGTTACATAGTCCACTCTGCCCTGTATGGTCTGGGTTTCACCGTCCGTGCCTGTGGTTTCGATGTAAACTTCCTTGCCGACCAGACTGCCCGCTCTCTGTAAATCCAGATTGCTGCTCATGCTCTGCAGGGATTCTACCTGGGAAAACTGTGCATACTGGGAAATGTACTCGGTATTGGAAGTCGGCTCCAGAGGATCCTGGTATTTCATCTGTGCCACTAAAAGCTGTAAGAATGATTCCTTATCCATACTGTTCGTCTGGGTGGTTTTCTGGGTACTGCCTGTCTGGCTGACGATTTTTCCATCGGTTACTTCTGCTATTGTTGATGACATAATTTTCACATCCTTTCTGTTTCCTATTTTCTGTAAGACTCTGTACCTTACGCTGTAAATTCTACAGTGCTGCCCTGTCCCCTCAGGACTTCTTTTGTCAGGATTTCTTCCTCGGACAATTCCTCGTCCTCCATGGAAACATGTAAGCTTACTCTTCTGGTACGCTGCCTGCCGGAATGTCTGTCCGTATCATTTGCATGGTTTTCCGCCTCTTCATAGCTCTGGTCGAACCTCCGGCCGGAAACCACGACTTCAATGGCCTCTACGGTAAATCCCTGCTCCTTAAAGCTGTCCTGAAGCTGAATCATCTGGCTTTCCAAAGCGGCTTTTACCGACTCATTCTGTGCGGTAAACTGTGCGGTCAGAACGCCTTCCTTTGCCTCTAAGTGAATATGTACACTGCCGAGGTTGGCGGGATGAAGCTGCATGTCCATTTCGGATACACCGTCTGTCACATTACCTCTCATGTAGTCCGTAATCTGCCGGATGATATTTTCCGTTTCCGCATCAAAATACGGTGTAATTTCGGCTGCCGCCTGTGCGTTTTCCGTTTGTCCGGCCTTAAGGCTCTGGGTAAAATTGTCAAATGCCTTGTCTCCGGTAAAACCGTTCTCTTCTCCGGATGTTTCTTTCCTGTTCTGCTTTTCCAGTTCCTTACCCGGAACGGCATCTCCGGAAACTGTCCTGCCGTCCGTAGTGTCTCCGGCATCAAAACTATTTTGTACATCCGTTACGGCATCTTCCGTTTCCTCAGTGGAAACCTCTTCCAAGGGAAGCGCTTCTGCCTGCAATGCGGATGCATCGCCTGCCTTGTCTGCAAACACCGTCAGAAAATCCTGTACATCACCCTGACTGATGCCAAGCTCGTCCGCCAAATCGGAAAGTGTCGTCTGCAGTTCTCCGTTTAAATTCTGCAATGTGGCAAACATCGTTTCATCCGTCAGGAAATTTGCAAAGTCCGTTTCTCCCGATACGGTAAGCACTACCTGCTGCAAGCCTTCTTTCGTCAGCAAATCGACGGGTGTCAGGGATAACCCCTGCAATACGGAAAGCAGTTCTTCTTCCGTTACGGAAAGCTCATCCGCGGTATCGGAAAGCATTTTGTCCGCTGCCTCGTCCACCTCTCTGCCGGTATCCTTTTCTGTCACATCTTCTGTTTCCTTTACGGCATCCTGTACCTTCTGCTGCCTTGCGGAAATTCCTGTGTTCCGGTTTTCCATCCGGTTCTGCACTGTGGAAGCAGTCTTTGCATCAACCGTGCCGTTATCGTTCTTCTGATTTTTGAAAATATCAGAAAAGCTGCCCGCGGCATCCTGTGTGTTCGACTTTTTCTGAGCCTGTGCTCCCGGGACGATACCATTCACACTATTGTTTACGGGAATACCTGTCACGTTTTCTCCTCCTTTCTTAAATTTTTAAAGTACATACTATATATCGGTCAAAAGCACTCTGTGCTTAAGACTCCGGGTCCATGATTTTGGTGAGCTTTGCGGCAATCGCCGGATCCATTTCCGCTAAAATATTGCCTCTGTTCTCCGCGCTCATGGTCTTAAGGATGCGGGCAGCCAGATTTAAGTTGTCCGTCATCTCTTCAAAAATAGCTGCCGCCTTTTTGGGCTTCATGGAAGAATATGCCGCCGCATAATCCTGCACAGACTTATCTTCCTGCAGTTGTGCCACTACCTGCTTATATAAATATTCCGCCGTGGTGGGATCCATGGACTCGTAATATTTCTGGTAAGCTTCCGCCCCCGGTCCGTTTTCCGCATAAACCACTTCTTCGTAAAACTCATTTTTAATACGCTGGAACTCCACCTGCTTATCCTCAAATTCCTGCAGTCGGGCATTTTCCGCTTTCAGATTGTCCACATTCTCCTGCAGTTTTGCATTTTCCGTCTGTGCCTGCTGAAGCTGCAGTTCCAGATTTTTAATCTGTTCCGTTGCATCGTTTAAGTTGGTATAGCCGCCGTTATCCGTGGAAATGTTACCGCCTTTTCCGGAACTGTCCGGTAAAATCAGGTTAACCACCGGTACGTCTTTCAGAATCGGGGTCAGTACCTTGGAGCCGAAGCTGCCCACGTCCAGCTTTATAACCACGCAGAGGATAGCCACCCATACTAAAATAATGCCGATGGTTGCTATCACCGTAAAGAAACCGCCGCTTTCGTCATCCGCTGAAAGCTCTGCCTCCTGGGCTTCGATTTCCTTTGCCCGTTTTCTGGCTTCCTTCTTCTGCTTTTTCTGTTCTTCCTTCAGTTTTTTCTTTTCATCCGCAAGCCGTTTCTTTTCCGCTGCGGAAGCATCCGGTGTCTTAGCCATTCTATTCACCCTTCTTGCGATTGGTTCTTACGGTTGGCATTCTGTATCCGCTGGCCGTAGGTATAACTGGTCAGTTCGTCCACTTCCTTGCCTTCCTGTTTCTTTTCTTCCATCAGGAACTCTTCAAAAGCATGTTCCTTCAGTTTTTCATGCATTTTTCTTTCCTGCATGACCGCCGTCAGCTTTTCCCTTGCCGCCTCCACCGCTTTCTCCGCTTTTTTCACCTGTACCTTCTGGGTTTCCATGTAGTCCTCCATGGTATGTATGGCGGTGCGGTTGTCCGCGATATCCTGAAAATTAAGCTTTCCCTTTAAAAGTTCTTCCGCTTCCTCTTCATAGGCTTTCTTCCGGGCTGCCAGCCGGTTTAATTTTTCTTCTTCTCGGTTGAGTGCTGCCTGTGCCGAGGCAAATTCCTGTTTTGCCTGCACTTCCAGCTTCATTTTGACATTGAGAATGCTCTGCATTCTGTATTTGAACTTCGCCATCAGCTATCCTCAAACAATTTCTTCAAAAGAGACAGCGTTTCTTCGTAATCGAATTTTTCTTCCGTATCCTGGCAGAGAAAGGCATTGACCGCATCAATTTTAGAGATGGCGTAGTCAATGGAGGGATTGGTGCCGGCTTTGTATGCGCCGATATTGATTAAATCCTCTGCCTCCGCATAGGTTGCCAGAACCGTTTTCAGCCGGCTTGCCAGCTTTTTATGCTCCTTGCTCACAATCTGGCTCATGCATCGGGAAATGCTCTGCAGTACGTCAATGGCAGGATAATGGTTTTTATGTCCCAGTTTTCTGTCCAGCACGATATGTCCGTCCAGAATACTTCTTGCCGTATCGGTAATGGGTTCATTGAAGTCGTCGCCGTCCACCAGTACCGTGTAAAGTCCGGTAATGGAGCCCACCCGTGCCCTGCCGGCACGCTCTAAAAGCTTCGGCATCTCCGAATACACACTGGGGGGATAGCCCCTCGATACCGGCGGTTCGCCGCTGGCAAGGCCGATTTCTCTCTGTGCCATGGAAAAACGGGTCAAAGAGTCCATCATGAGAAGGACGTCCTTACCCTGGTCGCGGAAATATTCGGCAATGGCGGTAGCCGTCTTGGCTGCCTTGTTTCGTTCCAGTGCCGGCTTATCGGAAGTTGCCACTACCACTACGGAACGCCTCATGCCTTCCTCGCCCAGGTCCCTTTCTATAAATTCACGCACCTCTCTGCCACGCTCTCCTATCAGGGCAATGACGTTGATGTCCGCCTTGGTATTTCTTGCAAACATACCCATCAGGGTGGATTTTCCCACACCGGAACCGGCAAAAATGCCGATACGCTGTCCTTTCCCCACCGTCAGCAGACCGTCCACGGCTTTTACGCCGAGGGAAAGCACTTCGCTGATAATTTCCCTGCTCATGGGGTCGGGAGGTGCCGCCTCCACAGGATAGCTGACCGCTCCGGCAATCTCTTCCCTGCCGTCGTCCGCATCCTGTCCTGCCGGTCTGCCGAGACCGTCCAGTGTCTTTCCCAAAAGGTCATCGCTTACCTTTACGGTAAAGGGTACCCCCACATTTTTTACAATACTGCCAAGGCCGATGCCTTCCACCACTTCGTAGGGCATCAGAATGGTTTTCTTGTCATGAAATCCCACCACCTCGGAAAGGACGGCTTTTCCTTCCCGGTTTTCCGGATAGATTTCACACAAGTCCCCCAGTCTGGCATCCGGTCCCGCCGACTCTACGGTAAGACCTACGGCATTGACCACCTTGCCAAGCTTCCGGCAGAAATTTTCTTCTTTCAGTTTTTCGTATTTGGAAATATCCGTCATACGCCTCTATCCTTCGGTTTTCTCATAAGCCAACAGCCTGATTTTCCGTCCAAGTTCCGTAAGCTGTGTCCCCAGACCGCAGTCAATGATGCCACCGTCCGTTTCAATCAATGCTTCATTCCTGCCAAGGGTAATATCCTCGATAATATCCACCTGCAGTCCGGAAGGAAGTCCCTTTGTCATTTCCTCTTTCCTGCTGCTTACATCAGGATAATCTTCTTTGGAAACATGTACGATACAGCTTTTGCTCTCCCCCGATTTTTTCAGGGCGGATGTCACCAGATAGGTCACGATGTCCTGATAGGGAGAAAGGTCCACCTGAAAAATATACTCATAAATGCCGGCAAGGGTATCCGCAAGCTGCGGTTCCAATACCGAAACCTTTTCCTTAAATTCCTGTTCCATGCGGCCCTGTTTGTCGGAAAGTGCTTTTTCTTTTTCCCGAAGCTCTCTTTCCGCCTTTTCACTGCCTTCCCGGTAGCCCTGCTGTCTGGCAGCCTCTTTTATCTGCTCCGCTTCCTGTCTGGCAGCTTCTTCCGCTTCCGCCTTCATCTGTGCAATCTGTGCATTGGCTTCTTCTATCAGCTCTTCCGGGGAAGGTCCGTCGTAAGCTTCCTCTGCGGGTGTTACTTCCATGGCTTTCAGACCGGCCTCTTCGATTTCTTCGGACGGCTCCGCTATGATTTTGGAATGTAAAAGACTGTTTGAGTCAATCACCCTGACATTGTCCGTGTTCAGGCGGGTAAAACTTCCTTTTAACAAATTATTAGACAATGATTTCGTCGCCTCCGCCTCTGGAAATTACAATTTCTCCTGCGTCTTCCAGCTTTCTGATAATATTTACAATCTTCTGCTGTGCTTCTTCCACATCCTTCATACGGACAGGGCCCATGAATTCCATGTCCTCCTTTATCATAACGGCAAGACGCTTGGACATATTGTTGAATACAGCGGACTGTACCTGCTCATTGGAGCTCTTAAGGGCAATGGCAAGGTCGTTGTTGTCCACATCACGCAGCACACGCTGGATGGCGCGGTCGTCCAAAAGCAAAATATCCTCGAATACGAACATCTTCTTGCGGATTTCGTCTGCCAGTTCCGGCTCTTCGATTTCGAGAGATTCCATGATGTGTTTCTCGGTACCTCTGTCCACGGTATTTAAGATATCTACTACCGCATCCACACCGCCGATAATGGTGTAATCCTGTGTTACCAAAGAAGCCAGCTTGGTTTCCAGTACTTTTTCCACGTCCTTGATGACGTCCGGGCTCGTCCTGTCCATAACGGCAATACGCTTGGTAACATCCGCCTGTCTGTCGGGAGGCAGGGCTGAAATAATGGATGCCGCCTGGGCTGCCGGCAGGTAGGACAAAATAAGAGCAATCGTCTGGGGATGCTCGTCCTGGATAAAGTTGAGTAACTGGGCGGCATCGGTTTTCCGGATAAACTCAAAGGGCTTAACCTGCAAGGAGGAGGTCAGCTTGCTGATAATCTCAACCGCCTTGTCGTTTCCGAGTGCATGCTCCAAAAGTTCCCTGGCATAGGAAATACCGCCTTCGGCAATATACTGCTGCGCCAGACAGAGCTCGTAAAATTCATTGATTACCTCTTCCTTTGCCTGTGGCGTTACACTTCTGGTGTTGGCAATCTCCAGGGTCAGGTCTTCGATTTCTTCTTCTTTCAGGTGCTTAAAAATGCCGGCGGAACGCTCCGGTCCCAAGGTAATCAGGAGTACGGCAGCCTTCTGAAGCCCGCTCATTTTATCATCGCCGTTCTTTGGCATAATTTACCCCCAATCTTCGTTCAGCCAGTTGCGCAGTAAGTTTGCGGCGGCTTCCGGATTTTCATCCACGAATTTTTCTATCATCTTTCTGGTCTCCGACTTGGATTCCAGTTCAATATCTTCTATGGTTTCATCCGGTGTGGACTGCAGTAAGGACTCTACGGAAAGCTCTTCTTCCTTCTGTACTTCCTTGCCCGCCATCATGCTGCGGATGATAACAAATGCTAAAATTGCCAGAATCAGCAATACCAGAATAACGGATACCGCAATGCTTATCTGCTCTTCGGACGCTCCCTCTTTGTCAATAAACTGGGGAACTTCATAAGCTATAATGGTAATGGCATCCGCCGGAATACCGGTAGCCGTGGAAACCAGACTGTAAAAATCCTGGTCAACATCTATTTTGGTGTATGCGTCATTGGCTGCTTTGTACTGTTCCCAGGTAATACCGTCCAAAAGTCCCTGGCTCTTGGCATCCTCTTCCTTAATGACGCGATAGGAAATCGCCGTCAGGGAAAGGCTGGAATTGCTGTAATTGATAACGCCTGCCGGAAGGTTCTGCACGCTCAGGCTTTCATTCGGCAGGAAATCCTCTGATTTGGTAGTCGAGGAGCTCTCCGTATCCGTACCGCTCTGATACTGGTATGTAGTCTCATTATTGGAATCCGTACCGGGAATTCCGCCGCTGCCGGAGGTATTGGTATCTTCCGTGGTTTCCCTGTGGGAAAGCATACCCTCGTCCCTGCCGCTGTTGGCATAATATTCGTGCACCGTTTTTTCGTATTCCGAAAAATCAATGTCCAGTCTGCAGGCAACTTCCACCATATCAAACTGCCGGGAGCCTACCATGACCTTCTTTACTTCGGAACCCACAAGGCTCTCCGCCTGGGAACGGAGCTCCAGCATATTGCTTGCCACTCCCGCGGTGGAGTAATCCTCTTCACCGGAAAATAAAAGATTGGCATTGGTATCCGTGATGGTAATGTTTGCCGTGGACGTATTGCCCAGCGCCGTAGCAACTGCCTTGGCAACCGTAAGTGCCTGATCCTGCGTGAATTTGTCCTTTAAGGAAAGCTGTATCCATGCGGAAGACTCCTGATCGGTTGCAATCAGGGTGCCGGTGTTGTCCGGTATATTCAGTTTTACCGTAGCGCTGTTTACGGACTCTATGTTGCAGATATCCTTTACGAGCTGCTTCTCCAGATAGTTGACATACCGCTTCTGGGTATCGGACTGTGTAGAAGAAAAGCCGCCGGAAAGCGCCTCGTCTATGGTGTAATCATCCGGCACATAGCCTGCCGCGCCAAGTGCTAAGTTGGCGGCGGACAACTGGCTGTTCTTTACCTGTATCCGAAGGCCGTCCGTAGATGTCTTGTATTCTATACTATTACTGTCAAGTATTTCGATAACCTTGGAAGCTTCCGATGTCGAACTGCACTGCTGGAACTGGGTATACTGCGGTCTTGTGAACGCCCAGATTAAAATGGCAAACGTAAAAATCACGGCAGCGGAAGCGCCCACGATAATGGTCTTCTGCCTGGTCGTAAATTTATTCCACCAGGCCAATACTTTATCTAATATCTTCTTAATCCTGTCAGGCATGATTGTTTCTCCTTAGCCGAAATTTACATCTGGATGTTCATAATTTCCTTGTAAGCCTCCAGGAGCTTGTCTCTCACTGCCACCGTATACTGTCTTGCCGTAGATGCTTTATACATGGAAATCATCAGGTCATGTGTATTTTCCGTCTCACCCAGAGCGAATTTGATTTTTTCGTTCTCCGCATCGGAAAGATAACCGTTTGTTGTTTTCAGATTGTCAATTGCAGAATTAAGGAGCGTATCAAACATGGTACCCTCCGCAGACAGGCTTTCCCCTGCCCGTACTTTTCCAATTATTCCGTTTGAAGAATTTAAGCCAATGGCTGCGGCATTCTGTGCAATGTTAGTGGAACGCACGCCCGCCAGAGTAGTTGAAATATCCATTTCCTTTTAACCCTTTCCCACTGTTTATTTGCCCATATTCAGCGCCTGCTGTGCGATTGACTTGCTGGCGTTAAAGGCGGTGGAGTTTGCTTCATAAGCACGGCTCGCATCAATCAGGTTGGTCATTTCCGTAATGATATTTACATTCGGGTATGTAACGTAGCCGTTTTCGTCCGCATCGGGATGGGACGGGTCGTACACCTTATTCATCTCCGTCCAGGTGTCCTCCGTCACGGTGTCCACCTTTACGCCGTTGCCGCAGTAATTGTTTTTCGCCTTGTTGAATACGGTGCCGAACTTTTCCACACCGCCCACTTTCTCCTCAAAGGTCACTACCTTTCTGCGGTAGGGCGTGCCGTCCGCCGTTCTTGTCGTATTGGCATTTGCCACGTTCTCGGAAATAATGTCCATACGGTATCTCTGTGCCGTAAGTCCGGAAGCATTGATGTTAAATGCTGTAAACATGCTCATATAAGTATCCGTTCCTTTCTCTCCCCTGTAAACTCCGCAGCCCTTACGGCGTCACTATTTCATTACGCCCTGCAGATTCTGGAATTCCTGATTGATGGTTTCCATCAGGTACATATACTTTATCTGGTTTTCCGCCAGCGCTACGTTTTCCGTTTCAATATCCACGTTGTTGCCGTCCAGTCTGTAGGAATAGCCCGTCAGGTCCGTGTAAGCCTTGGGTGTAATTCCTTTTTTGCTGGCAGCCGCCACTCTCTGATCCAGGTTGGCGGTACTGCTGCTTCTGCCTATCGCTTTTGCCAGCTCTGACTCAAAAGCCACATCCTGTCTTTTATATCCCGGTGTGGTAGCGTTGGAGATATTGTTACTGATGGCATTGTTTCTCATCCATGCCGCATCCGCCGCTTTATCCAGTACATTGACATAATCAAAGACATTGGTATTAATCATATGGTAACCCCTTTCCGGTTTTAGGTAAATTTTCACGCATACTGATACTCTTACAATTATATATATTTCATCAAAAAATACAAGGTTTTTTGGTGTTAAGAAACAAAAAACGGACTTTATGTATAGAAACACAAGTCCGTTTGCCGTCCGTGCAAAATCCTTTTTGCCGGAATTTTTATTGTTTTTCTTTTCTTTACTGCTTCTGGTTCATTTTCTTTAACTCTGCGATTTCGTCAAACACCACATCGTTTAACACCTTGATGTATGTGCCCTTCATGCCGGAGGAACGGGATTCGATAACGCCCGCGCTTTCAAATTTCCGCAGGGCATTCACGATAACGGAACGGGTAATTCCCACTCTGTCCGCAATCTTGCTGGCAACCAGAATGCCTTCCATGCCGTCCAGTTCATCAAAGATATGGATAATGGCTTCCATCTCCGAAAACGACAGTGTGGAAATGGCGGATTTCACAACCGCCTGCTTTCTGCTCTCCTCGGCGCTCTCTTCGTTGACCGCCCTAAGCATTTCCAGCCCCACCACCGTGGTGCCGTATTCGCAGAGAATAATGTCATCTATTTCATACTGTTCATTGCATTTGTAGAAAAATAAAGTACCCAGTCTTTCGCCGGCAATCTCAATGGGAGTCACCATAGCCTGGTATTTTTTAGAGTCCGTCTTTTCAAAACCGAGCGTCTCCAGATTGACATTTTCCTTGGTGGAAAGAACGCCCAGCAGTCTTTCATTTAACATAGGGTCTATAAACCCGCCCACATGCTCATCAATCAACTCTGCAATGGGCTCGATATTATCAAGCTTGCCGACACCGAGCACTTTACCCTTTTTACTGATGACAAGACAGTTGGATTTCAGGATTTCCCGCATGACTCTGCAGATATCATTAAATACCACTTTACTGGAATTGTTGTTGTGTAACAATTTTCCGATTTTTCTGGTTTTGTCCAATAACTGTACGCTGCTCATATGCTACCCTCCAGATTGTCAGGAGACATTTTCTCCTGTTAGCCAAAAACCGATTACTGTTACATTTTAACATACATCACTTTATTTTTCAATGTAATATCTGTTTATTTTTTTAATTTTCTGTCTATTTGACAAATCCGCACTCTTCGTTCATACAAGCCAGTTTATTGCCCTTTTGCAGCATCATGGAGCCGCACTTCGGACACTTTTCAGCGGAAGGCTTCTGCCATACCATGAAATCACAGTCGGGATTGCCGATACAGCCGTAGTACTTTCTGCCTTTTTTCGTCTTTTTGATGACAATATCCTTGCCGCACTTCGGGCAGGCAACTCCGATTTTCTCGAAATAAGGCTTGGTATTGCGGCATTCCGGAAATCCGGGGCAGGCTAAGAACTTGCCGTGCGGGCCGTATTTAATCACCATTTTCCTGCCGCAGTGTTCGCAGACTTCGTCGGACTCTTCGTCCGCAATCTGAACCTTTGCCAGGTCCTGCTCCGCTTTCTTTACCGCTTCATCCAAATCGGGATAGAAATTGGAAACCACGGTTTTCCAGTTGACCTTTCCTTCTCCCACGCCGTCCAAAAGAGTTTCCAGATTGGCTGTGAAATTCACATCCACAATCGCCGGGAAGGCTTCCTGCATCATATTGTTGACCACTTCGCCCAGTTCCGTCACAAAGAGGTTCTTGTTTTCCTTTACCACATAATGTCTTGCCATAATGGTGGTAATGGTCGGTGCATAGGTACTGGGACGTCCGATGCCGAGTTCCTCCAGCTCTCTTACTAAGGATGCCTCGGTATAATGGGCAGGGGGCTGTGTAAAGTGCTGCTTTTCTTCAAATTCTTCAAAAATCAATTTGGTATCTTTACTCAGGGAACCGGCTAACAGGTTGCTTTCTTCCTTCTCCTCATCCTCCTGGGTATATACGCTCATAAAGCCGTCAAATAAAAGCTTGGAAGATGCCACCGTGAAAATCTGTTCTCCCGCTCCTATTTTTACGGATACGGTTTCGTATTTTGCTGCCTGCATGCGGCTTGCGGTAAAACGTTTCCAGATAAGCTGGTACAGACGGAACAAATCTCTCGGAAGCTGGTCCTTTAAGCTTAAAGGAATACGGCTGATGGAAGTCGGACGGATGGCTTCATGGGCGTCCTGAATTTTCTGTCCCGGCTTTCTTTCCGTACCCTCGCCTGCATATTCCGCACCGTACTGGGCTTCGATGTATTCCTTCGCCATCTTCTCCGCTTCTTCGGATACTCGGGTGGAGTCGGTACGCAGGTAGGTGATAAGACCGATGGTGCCCTCCCCCTTTACTTCCACACCTTCGTAAAGCTGCTGTGCCAGACGCATGGTTTTCTGGGGTGAAAAATTCAGCACCTTGCTGGCTTCCTGCTGCAGGGTGGAGGTGGTAAACGGCAGGGGCGCTTTTTTCGTTCTTTCCCCTTTCTTTACCTCGGTAATCTGATAGTCCGCCCCCTTCAGGGACTCCTTGATTTTATCCAACTCTTCCTTATTGGAAATCGTCGTCTTTCCGTTCTTGGTACCGTAATATTTTGCCACAAGGGGCTTCTTTTCTCCCGGTACGGCAAAGGAAGCATTCAGTGTCCAGTACTCCTCCGGAATAAAAGCATCAATTTCCTTTTCCCTGTCACAGATAATGCGAAGAGCCACCGACTGCACACGTCCGGCAGAAAGGCCTCTTTTAATCTTCGCCCAGAGAAGAGGCGATATCCGGTAACCAATCATACGGTCCAGGCATCTTCTTGCCTGCTGGGCATCTACCAGATCCATATCTATCTCTCTGGCATGCTGCAGGGACTCCTTTACCGCCGTCTTGGTAATTTCGTTAAAGGTAATACGGTATGTCTTTTTGTTCTCTAACTTCAAGGCATAATACAAATGCCAGGAAATAGCCTCCCCTTCGCGGTCAGGGTCGGTTGCGAGATATACTTTGTCTGCTTTTTTTACAAGCTTGCGCAAATTGGCAAGCACTTCCCCCTTGCCCCTGATGGTAATATACTTCGGCTCGTAATCATGCTCCACATCAATTCCCAGTGTACTCTTCGGGAAATCTCTTACGTGTCCGTTGCTGGCAGCCACTTCATAATTGGAGCCCAGAAACTTTTTTATCGTTTTCACTTTTGCGGGTGATTCCACAATAACCAGGTATTTTGCCATTTCTATTCTCCCGATTGTCCATTTTTGTAATCGCGTTTCACTATACACCAAAAGCAACGCCCGTGCAAGTTTTTTTTGAAACTTCATGAAAATAAGCAAAAATCGACATTTTTGCAAAAAAATTTCTCCTAAAAGTCATCCTTTTAGGAGAAATCGCTTATTTTTATAAATCACTCATGAGTTTTGTCTTGTAAGATACGAATTCATCTTCTGTCAGCATTCCTGCTTTATGTAAGGTAAGCAGATTATTGACACGCTTTTTAAATTCGTCCATACCGGAGTAAGATGAAAAGATTTCTTCGATACATCTCTGCTTCTGCGCCTCATACTCGTCAGCCGTAACGAAGCCCATGGTCGGCAGTGCCACATATATCCTGATACGGGTCTCATAATCAGGAACAGCGTCAATTCTTGCGGAAAGTTCACGCTTCTTAGCCTCGAAATCCGTCTCAGACAGCCAGTTGCCGTCTTTCAAAGTAACCAGTCTTTCGATAACTGCTTTGATGTCCGCAGGACTGTTCATCGGCATCTTCATGCAGCTTTCCAGAAGAGGCATCTGCTTCTCCTGTAAATCTGTCTCGGTAATGTACCTTGCCTGCACTAAGATTGGCCACTTGTTCATCTTGTTGACCATAACCTCGTTGGAATCCGCCGAGTCAATCTCAATCAGCTTGTAAAGTGCTTCAACCTTCTCGCGATACTCCTTGTCAGTAATCATCTGGCAGTCTCTTAAAACAGGAAGTCTCTTTAACTTACGCATAAACAGTTCCGGGCTGTCCGTAAGCTTAAAACTGACGTCATCCACCATAATCTGTTTATTCTTTTCAAACTCTTCATCGGTAATAATGCTACCAATCTGTAAATAAACAAGCTTCTGGATATTCTTACGATAGGTCTTGGTATCATTAGCGTCCGTATCGCAGCACTCTTTGATGATGTCAGTACGGTTTGCGTCAAACTCCTTTTCGGAAAGAAGTCCACAATCCTTCAGTACAACAAGCTTCTGAATTTTCTCATTAAAATCAGTCAGGTCACAGAACTGGCTGACAAGTTCAAATTTCTTGGCATTGTATTCTTTTTCACCAAGAATACCGCAATCCTTTAACACCTGCAGTTTCTCCATGCGCTCGTTGAACTCATCCTCATTGCGTCTGCTCTCCTCATCCTCCGATTCCTCTATCGGTGCAGGCTGTACCGGCTTCGGGGTAGGTGCTGTGGGTGCGGATGCAGGAGCTGCCGCTGCAATCGTAGATGCTCCCATGGCAGCTGCACCGATTGTAGATGCGTCTGCCGTTGCAGATACGCCGGGAGTTGCTCCTACTTTGGACATAAGAGCAGAACCGGAAGCGACCTGCTGCTGGAATGCATTGGGTGCCTGCTGTCCGGGTGCATAGCTGGTAGTCGGTGTATATCCCTGTCCTGCGCCTCCCATCAGGGCAGAGCCGGGTGCCTGAGCTGCTGCCGCAGGTGCGGGTGCTGCCTTCGGTGCCTCGTCCACTGCACCGTTCTCTTCACGCAGCTTTCTGAGCAGCTTCAGCGCCAAATCAATATTCTTCATCTGGGGAAATACCAACTGTACCTTTTTTGAGCCGTACAGATTGTCAAGTCTCGTATTTATAGCCAGTGCAGGCTCTCCCAGATAGGTAGTTTCGCCTATGCCGCTAATCTTATCAATTGCAACCTCAAACTCATCTATGTAACCGTTTTTCCCCTCCGTATTACATACATATCCCTTACCGGAAATCTTATTGTTTTCCACCTTAAGGAACATGGCATCGTTATTCTTCACAAATAAATTTTTCATGTTGTTGCCAGATTTGCATGAAAAAATCTGCGTCCCTTCCATAGAAAGTGACCTCCTTTCATTCATCTGCCGCCAAGAGAAGCTCTATCTATTCCCAGTGACAAAAATATCCGCAATCCATGGGAGTGGATAACGGCTATCTGAACTCTTTCTTAGTCGTACTCTTATAATATAATAGCAAGAAGCATGGGAGATTTCAAGGGTTTTTTTTCAATTTTCCATACATTTCTTATTATTCGCAATATGGTTGGATTTCCCGTAAATTTTCGGAATTTTTACATGCTTTTTTATAGTTTCAGTATATGAAAATTTGCACATATGTGTCAAAAATTTTATACTATGCAAATACCGGCTCCCCATCCGCCAGCATGGCTTCCACCTCTCCGACATCCTTGTCCGTGGCTGCCGCTATCTGCTCTGCCGTAAAACCGTTTTTGTGCATGGTTTTGACAAGAATGGCTTCACCGACCGTAATTCCCTCATTTCGTCCCAAAATAATTCCCTTTTCCAATGCTCTTTCTTCAATTCCTTCTCCTAAATTACACATATAATTCACTTCGTTAATCTCTTCTGTTGGTAAATCATTTTGAATTATGAATTTGAAAATAATAGAAAAAGCAGGCCGGATTTCCGTCCTGCTTCCGTTTTTCTAACGAACCTTCTTAAAAACAACCGTTGCAATCGCGCCGTCTTCTTCTTTTTTCAATCTCCTACGTAGCTTCTGTGACGTAAGCGCCGTCAGAGTACCCGATACAAATCCTGTTCCGGTATTCTTTTCCACCTCATTATTTTCTATGTTTTTTGCCATCTTTGGAATCGCCACATCTATCTCCGTCTGATAGGAAATCATCTCATATGGGAAAGGCTTCATCAATTCCTGCAGGCTTTTCTTCGTATGCAGATAAAAGTGCCGGGGAGGATCCAGTGTATACAGGTTCTGCCCGTACTCTTTCCAATAATACTCAGAAAAAACAGGCAGTTGAAATACCATATAGCCCCCGTTTTCAACCAGCTTATCCAAGGCTGCAATTTCCATCTGCTGCTCATACACATGCTCCAGAGCATGTATCATGGTAACCATCTTAAACTTATGTGCAAACCGGTAATCTCTGGCATCCCCTTTGCAGACAAGCATTTCTCCCTTATAATATCTGTCCTCCGGTATATACGGGTCTATTCCCATAACTTTTTCATAGCCCAGTTCCTTCAGCCAGCACAACATCTCTCCCTCTCCGCAGCCCACATCAAGCAGAGCATCCGATTTGGTAATCAGATTGTAAAAATAATAATTTACCGGATAAATCATCTGTACCGCTTTTCCCAGCAAATCAAAATGTTTCACCTGATTCTTCATCTGTAAATAAAGCAGTTTGTTTTTCAGTTTACGTTTTTCCATATTAAAAGCATAATATTTACCGGTATCATAGAATGCTCCTATATCATCCGGCATATCTTCAATTTGCAGGCATCCGCATCTGCCGCATCTGAAATAGCGATACACTCCCGTTGTACCGTACATAGTTCCTTTCAGCTTTATTTCTTTATTCCCCTGATTATTCCCACATATTCTGCAATTCATTTTTGTTTTCCCTTTTTATCAAGACTTTGATAGTTGCAATATGCCAGCTTATAAAAATGCATAATGAAATTGGCTATGCACCGCGGCCACATCTTGCAAAACATAGCGTAATCTTCTCTTTCTCTGGCTTTACTCTGTATGCACTTCATAGATGTAGATTGTTGGTGAATGCGAAAGCAGGTAAGTGGTGCTCTGTCAAAGAAAAATCTTCCTTTCAGACTAGCCAATTTCCAATAAGTATCCCAATCAAGGGAATAACGTAGTTTTGAATCAAATAAGTCCATATTTTCCAAAAGTTTCTTGTTATAGGTAACACTGGAGCAACAGATGGAGGCTCCAAAGCGCAAGGTTAACCTCTTCCACCATTTTGAAGATTGCAGAAAAGATATACTCATAGGCAGACATAATAGATTGCGGATTCTACAATTTATATCGTTTTCTGTCTTCTCTTGGTTTGCTATAGTTCTCAGTGCCCTATATTTTGTATAAAAAATTTCTATGTCTTGATATGCATTTATAGCCTTCATCAAGTGTGTAGTATAATTTCTGTTATACACATCATCTTGATGAACAAGTGTTACATATTGCATCTCACTAAAATTATAGGCAAAATTCCAATCTTTCTGAAGACCACCGCCCTCCGTATTAACAATAAGTTTTATCTGATATTTATTCGCCAGGCTATTAATATGGTCATTCGGCGTAGATGTGCAGATTAAAATTTCTGATTCATCCAGATATTCCTGATTGAGAATGGATTTTATGCATTTTTCCAGATAAGGAGATTCCTTATAGGCGCATATTATAAAACTATGTCTTTTCATTTACGTCATTATCCCCCCGGTTTCTTTTGTTCATTTATCGTAAAAGGCATATAGAATATATTATCATACCGGCAACGTAATTTCAATCTTTTCCCCTCTTTTCTTCCGATAAGAATTTTACCGCTTTTCCCAATATTATTTTTGACATTTGCCCTCTAAAAGCATATAATTTACTTTAAGTACAAAAATAAATTGGGAGGAGTTAACCGTGAAAGAACTAATGATTATGTATCACCCTGTCAAGAAGGAAATCCGCTTTCTTGCCAAGGTAAAGGGTGAGTTTTTAGACATTCCTTACAAGATGTGCCCCAACCTGATTAAATATTCACCGGAGCAGGGCGAATTCTTACTGCAAAATCAGGGCAATCAGTTTTTCGATGACATCTGGGAACAATTCCTGTGCGATAAAATCAGTCTTGTCTTCAAAGGCACACAGATTGACTACGAGGACTTTGAGAAGAAAGTCGTGGAATACAACAAGACCTGTGGGGAGGAACGTTTCCGCATCAGCAACTTCATCGAAACCGCGTCTGTTTCCAAAATATTTACCAATGTCAGCGAATTCTGTGACGAAACCATTGCTCTCTTTGATGAAGAGCTGAAGAATTCCGACATCCAGAAGTCTTTCTTAATCAGAAAGCATGAATTTGAAGCCAAAAGAGAAAAATTAAGCCAGAACGATATCAACATCTGTCTGGTAGGTACTTACAGTTCCGGTAAATCTACATTCATTAACGCTATGATTGGGAAAAGAATTCTGCCGGAAAGCATCAACTCTGAGACTGCCAAGATGTTCCGTATCCAGAACAGCCAAAAGCCCGCTGTTGCGTTCAACCTGAAGACATCCGAGTCCGACTCCACCGTGCGTGTCGTCATTAACTGGAGTGCGGAAAAAGGTAAATTCATTTTCTCCGCCAACGGTGACTGCCCTCTTACGGAGAAAAAGATTGACGGAGAAATCAACAGCGCGCTGGTATTCCATTTACAGCAGCACGAGCAGCTTTCCAATATCTTAAAATGCTTAAACGATATTCCCAATGCCCTCACCGAGGAATATCCTGAATATATCGACGGCATCATCGAAGTAAGCTTCCCTATTCCCATTGACAAGAATATCAGCTTTACCTTCTACGATACCCCCGGTACGGACAGCAACTCCAACGAGCATTTGCTGGTATTGCAGAAAGCCCTGCAGCAGCAGACCAACTCCATCTTAATCATTCTTTATGAGCCCACCAAGATGGAAGGTACCGGCAACTCTGTTTTATACAAGTTAATCAACTCTTCCAGAGAAAGTGCGGATACGAAGGACAAGGTACACATCGACCTGACCCGTTCCTTACATATCATCAACCAGGCGGACACCAGAAGCCTTGCTGACTTAAACAACCTAAAGAACAAAAAAGTAAAAGTATCCTTAAAGGAAACCGACAAGATTTACAACGAAGAAGCCGAAGAAATCGACCTTTCCAAAGAAAGACTCTTCTTCGTATCCTCCAAGGCTGCTTATATTGCCAAGGCAATTTCCAACAACGTGGATACCGAGGATGAAAGACTCTGGCTGGCAAACCACCGAAACGAAATCAACAACACACCGGTAACCGACCCGTTCTTAATGAAAGCCAACAACAACGAAATCGAAACCGGTATGTACTTCAAGCTGGATAAGCTTTCCCAGGCTGACAACGAAACCAAGCAGCTCGTTTCCGAATGCATGGAAGAATTAAAGAAATGCGATGAAGATACCGACAACAGCCTCTACCCTATCCTGCATCGTATTTATGTCAACTCCGGTATGTATGCCGTTGAAAAAGAAATTGTTAAATATGCACAGAAATACGCTCTGGCAGTCAAGGCAAAGGGACTTTACGACGGTATCTGCAGTGTCGTTAACTTTATCCGTGATGACTACGAAGTAATCGAAAAGCAGGCGCGCCTGTCCAAGGAAGAAATCTCCAAAAACATCGAAACCATGAAAACCACCATGGTGGACGATATTGATGCTTCCTATGAGAAATATCTGCAGGAGCTCAGTCCCGAAAGACTGGTTACCGCTTTTCCCGAAATCAAGGTTTTGAAGGCTATCGTGGAAACCAGACGTATCCAGGCGGAAAAAATTGCAGACAAGATGAAATGGATTGCTCTCCGTCCGGAGGTCTTTGAAGAAAAGAACAACATCATCCGTAATGAGCTGAACCGCTACTTACTGGAAATCGACGAATACTACAAGGAAAACCGTGAAAGCATCCTGAAGCACCAGATTGAAGAATTAAAGGGTATTATCGTAAACCGTATCACCGGTTACAAGGGCATTGACGAAGAGCTGGTAAGACGTATCGCCAACGTATCCGATACACTGGTTCCTCCTTCTACCTTAAAGGCTCTGAAGATGGACGAATACATCAACAAGCAGAAGGCCATCTTCATCTTCTCTACCAACGACAAGAAGTCCTATAAAAATGACGTAGAAAGCATGTTTACTTCTACTACCCAGATGCAGTATGACTCCTATATCGCCGAAATCATGGATGTGGCAAGAGCCAAGACCGCAGAACTTATCCAGGAATTCAAGTCCAACATTGATATGATTTCCAGCAATCTGGAATTCCTCATCAATGATGAAAAGAAAGCGATTTCCATGCAGTCCAAGGCAAAGGCTGTTCTGGAGCTTGTTTCCGAAAAGGACGAAGAATTAAACAAGCGTATCTGGGGTGAGAACGAAGCCGAAACAGCGGAGAAAGCTTCCAACGAGGCATCCGTCGAACAACAGTAGGCATGTGTGGTTTCTGCCATTACGTTATTAAAAATTTAAAATATAAAAGCCCCTGCAACCATGCAGGGACTTTTTTGAAAAGGAGATATTCATGAAACAACTCAGTAAAAACAAATCTTACATTGTTTTATCCGTCATAATAGTGTCCGCTCTACTATTATATACTTATTTTTTCTTTGCGAAGAAGACAGGATATAATTGTGATGAAGTTTATAACATGGCTTTGGCTAACAGCTATTATAACCCGCACCTTTATGCCGGAAACGAAGCCGATTTTATCAAAGAAAAAAACATCAAGGCGGCTTTCAATGAATGGACAACGGGAGAAATTTACCATGATTATGTGACCGTTCAAAAAGGACAGCAATTTGCTTATGGTTCTGTATGGTATAATCTTTCCAAGGACTGTCATCCCCCGATTTACTATGCCCTGTTACATACCATAAGTTCGTTCTTTCCCGATACCTTTTCTCCATGGTTTGCTTTATCCATAAACTTCATTAGTTTTATATTAACCATGATTCTTTTATACAAATCCGGCTGTGAATGGGGCTCCCCTGTTTTTTCTCTTATATTATGTGCCTTCTATGCCTATAGCGGCGGTGCAGCCGCTACCTATACTTTTATCAGGGGATACGCCTTCTCTGCCCTTTTGGCAACTGCCATTTTCTATCTGATGTCGAAGCTTCTGAAAACGGGCAAAAAAAGATATTTATTGTTTCTTTTTGTAATAACCCTGACAGCCTCCCTGACACATTATCATTTGATTTTATTTGCATTTTTCCTTACCTTAATAACGGAACTCTATCTGCTGATCCGGAAAAAATGGAAAACCTTTTTTGCCTTAGGCTTTACCATGCTTGCCGGCGTACTTCTATCCTTTGCCATATTTCCGGATGCCATTTATGATTTATTTCATGACGGCTCCGTTTTTGCAGGTCAGAAAATGTCCTTGTATTACCAAATCCGGTTCATTCGGAAATTAGTGATTGCACAGTTTACCGGTTTGGAATTACCTTATATGAAAACCTACTTTCCTATCTATGCAAGATCCTTTTTACTGTTTGCCGTTATTATTCTTCTGGTATCCTTTTTCTTATTCCGAAAAGAAAAACTGGCTTCCCGTTTTTTTAAGAAAGCAAAAGAAATCTTTTGGAAAGTAATTCATATTATTAAAACGCTTCTTAAGCGTTTACCATATATGTTTGATATTCTTTTTCTGACAGCGTTTTGCATTTATATCTATTATATATTCAGCCTGCCTGCCGCAGTTATGCAATTAAATACGATACGGTATTTATTTCCTTTTTATCCTCTTTTATGCTTATTGATTTTTACATTAGGAAAAGAACTCTTTTTCTCTATTGTTCATAAGGCAATAAATAAGAAGATATTAATCGGTTCCACTTGTGCTGTGGTTCTTGTATGCAGCTTATTTTCCAATATATTACACACCCACACCTTCCTGTACGACGTGATGCCCGTGACCGGAACCCAGATTACAGACTTACCAAAAGATGCAACCTATATTGTTTTTGCTCCTCTTGCCTATCACAGAACAAATTATGCTATTGATTTAGACGGTGTTTCCCATTTATACCTGATCTGCCAGAGAGAAAACGCAGATACCGCTTTTCCTGCTTCCCTCTCTACCTTACCGGAAGCATCTGCCAATGAACCTATTTATGTGCTGTTCCCTTATATATCAAGCGACTATATTGAGATTATGGGTGCCCGTACAAATGAGGAATGGCTGGACATGATAAAATCACTTCCATACACAGAGGAATTTACATGGCTCGGTACGGATAGCGAAAACGGCTACCTTGTGGATATATACCGGATACGATAAGAATTACTGCAATAAAAAAGGATGTCTGCCGACATCCTTTTTTATTGCCACTCTGCTTACTGTGCTGTAAAGTAGAAGATTCCTTCTCCTCCGCCAACATTATAGATTTCATACTTATCACTCTTACCGTTATTTGTGAAAGAACCGTCATCATTTGCGGTAATATGTATCTCATCCATCCAGACAAGCACACGATACTCCCCGGCATTTCCTCTTATCTGTACATTACAGTTCGGACCGCTCTGTAGATCCTCTACCTTCTGCCATGTACCGCCTACTTTTTTCTCTAAAATATAATGCAGATCATTATAGAAATTGCCCTTATTCGTAGTACCACCCAATGAATATAAATCTTTAATTGTAAAAAGGGTACCCCCAAAGTTCTTATCTACTGTAGCTCCTCTTGAAGCATCTAAACCTGTCTCTTCGGAGAACCCAAGTGTCGTGCTGGTAAAGGACACCTTTACTCTGCTCAATGTGCCGCTTAACAGGTACTGATCCTGTGCGGTATCGGCTAACGGCCACATCACCGCACCGGTTGTCGGATCAATTACTTTAATTTCACATTGTGCATCATAAGATTTACCGTACTCCATCTGATATCCGAAATTGGGGCGGACATTGATGGAGTAGGAAGCCGGATCATCCGCTCCTAATTCAGACCCGTCAAACCATCTGCTCCAGCCGCTGTCACCACTGCCGTCTACCCTGAAACGATACTTTCTTGTAAATGTAAAATCATCCCTGCCATACAGTTCTCTGAGCAAAGCCTTCAAATCGTCCACATAGAAATGTGCCCATTCGTCATCGGAACCACGTCCCATACCATGCGACACCTCTATAAACCGGCTGTTGTCTATGGGTTTTTCTCCATAAATATTTCCGTAGGTAGTTCCGGTTTTATTCGTCTGCGTAGCTCCCATCGTTCCTTTCGGATGGTTCGCCGTTGCGCGGATTGTTATCTTGGAATTTCTCGGCATATCTGCCGTCAGTTTCAGCTTTAATACTGCTTTTGTCGGATTAAGCGGATCCCATGATACATCTGTAATAGTCGGTGTTGCTGCTCCGCCTGACGGGGTTGCTGCCCAAGTCACACCATAAGGACTAACGTAATCAAGGTCGAAATCCCACGGCTCCTGATCCAGATAAGTGCCATTTAAGGTCGCTTCCACGGTATATTCTGTATCAGCCTTGTAAGCTTCTCCATCCCAGGAAATAATATTAACATTTACACTGTTAATCCTGCGGATACGGACACGCACCGCCCTCATTGCCATGGGGTTGCCACTTGCATCTTTCGTTGCCGTTTTCACAAGAAGATGAATAATACTTCCTGTTTCAGCACTGCCGATATATATAGTATTTCCCGTTATATGTGTACCGGAGTCCGTATTCCCCCCAACAATTTCCCATGTTACCGCTGTATTGCTGATACCCACAACCTGCGGATGAAATTCATAACTCTGATTCGGCTCCAGTAAAACATCATCTATAACATCTATGGATGCTGCCGGTGTAGTATCTACGACACCGTTTCTAGAAGTAATCTGGAAAGTTGCATGGAAATCTCTTGCCGTCCCGTTGGACATTCTCTCCAGACCGATGTCCAGATACAGGTTACCACTATCCTTAAAAGCTGACGTATCCGCACTAAACGCAGTAATGCCGGTTGCCATAAGCTGGCTTCCCGCTATTTCCCCTCCATCACAGGAATAATACAGCCTTTGCGCCGTAGAATCATAGGTTACGTAATGCGTCTTCGCACCTTCCGGAATGGTAAGAGTCGTACCATCAAAAGTGACAGCCTCCGTAGCAGTGGTATCAATCACCAGGTCATTAATCTGGTTTACTACCATCTGTGCTTCCTGCTGAAGCTCTGCCTCATTAATGCCTGTGTCATAGCTTTTTGCGCTGACAACCAGAATACCTCCGACTGTTGTCCCGATAATACTCAGGATTGCCATAGCGCAGATTAGCTCAACCAGTGTCAGACCACGATTATTAAGTTCCCTTACTCTCTCTTTTAACCGTTTCATAATCTCCTCCTAAAAGATTTATTCTATTTCTATTTTGCCTGTTAAAGGATAAAGCCGCAAAACCGCTGTCTTATCACCTTTCTCCGCCTTCAAATGTGTACAATAGTATCCGGCTGTATTTGCGAAAGCTCCGCTGCTCCTGTTATAATAGATATACAGAATATCACCATTCACCAACTCTGTATAAGAACCGGAACTATCCTTTTCATAATACAGCTTTACACCTTTTGCGCCCACTATGCTTTCTTTGGTGGTCGTGGTACCACTGCTGTCCTCCACCCGTATCTCTTTTACATATATCTGATCATTTTTTTTATAAATCTCCAGGTGTGCGTCAAACTTCCCCATGGTTGTAATTCTCATGGATTGCAACGAGGCTTTTAGTTTTTCGGCACATTCATCAGCCGGCTTGCTGACCACCATACCGACACCCATGGATATAAGTCCTGTAAGTACAACCATAATGGTAATCACCACAATAAGTTCCACCAAGGAAAATCCCTTATTATCCTTCTTCATATGCCCTCCTTATTGTTTGGACCAATTATAGTATTTTACAAAATCCGTCATCTTCAGATCCAGATCCAGAATATCCGATGCATTAGAAGGTGCAGAATTTTTTTCGGAATATTCCGCTGCCCAATTCTGTTCCGGTAAATTAATCAGAAAATCCGTTGTGATTCTGGTCGTATAACCATCCTCCGTATAAACAATCTGGACACCCTTGAACAATACATATCCCTCTCCAATCTTGGAGGTATCGTATGTTCCGGTTCCGTCCGGTGAAAATGTAATCATCCCTGCATATTTGGGGTCTACTTTGGTGTTCAGGAATGTAATCATGTCTGCGCACCCGGAATCTGCCAGCTCCTGAGTCAGGTTTGCCTGTAAAGTATCAAAGAAAGTGGCTTTATAATGACTCTCCCTCCCTGTGCCGTTTCCCCAGTTACCGTAATTGGTAAGTGTCTCCGTATATGCGGTTTCAAATGCTCTGGAAGCCTCTCCCGTAAAATACGCCTTTAGCTGCTCCAGGGCAGTTTCTGTATCATAAAAACTCATTTTCGTCTTGATATCCGTTGTTTTCATGGCGAAATTTATACCCGATGTATACAGCACCACCGTTGCCAGAACACTGATAAAGGAAACGATAACAATAACCGTGACAAGCGCAACACCCTGATTATTCAATTTTATATTTTGTCCTGCTTTTTTCATTCCATCGTCCCCTGTCGCTACCTGTCATTCATAGAACCGTCAAGTATAATTTCCACGGTACCCTTCTGTTTATCGGTTACCGTTATCTGTACATTATAAACCAATATCCTGCTTTCCTTTTCATACCAGTCCTCATACAGATTATCCTTTGCTGACCCAGAACCGCGGTATGATATACTGTTCAGCGCTACACCTGCACCGCTGAGCTTCTTTCTTAAGTTGTGATACAGATTAATGCCGTTGGAGCCTTGCAGGGATACCCTCGGTTTATAGGTTGCCTCATTGTTAAAAAGACCCGGCGCAGAAAGTCCCGGCGTAACCTGCTTGACCAGGTAGACATTTCTCTGCTTACCGGAATTGTTGCTGATGACAATTGTATCTTCCTCACACTTGGCACCTAAAAGATCACTGTCATAGGCCGGATAATAATATATAAAAACATTGTCCAGCTTTGCTCCGGTTGTTCTCGTTACGGAATTATTATACACCTCATAGGCAGTTGCATCATCTGACTGATCCACTATAACCGTATGACTGGAATTCAAGGCATCCCGTGAATCATCGTTCTTGATGAATTCATAATTATCGAACGTATATTCATAGGTCACCTGCACTAAAACCTTATCCACACCGGATACATTCAGAATAAAAACCGATATCTGGCGGCTGTCAATAGTTATCTTTGTTTTATCCAGTGTATCCACAGTCGGCAGAAGCTCTGTTTTCATATCCGCAAGCTTCAACTGGTCAATGGCATCCTGATAAACATATTTATATTCATCTGCCGGTTGTGCAAAAATAGCATCGTTATAACTGTTAAATCTTGGCACCCGGGTCACCTCTTCCGTAGAAGCAGAAACCGTATTGGGCTGCATGCTAATATCCACATCAAACAGTTTTCCGTCATATTGAACATCTTCCATCCGGAATGTATATTCGTTTGTCGCAGACGGTGTAAATGTGCCATACGCATCCACGCTTGCACCTGTTTCCGAATAAGTCCCATGCACCCCTTTGTAAATAACAAAAGGGTCTACATTGTTAAACTGCCGGCATATGTCTTCCAGCGTATAAGCTTTGTAGCTTTCCATAATCGTCTGCGCCAGATTGATACCTCTCTGCTTATCCTTTGCCTGCTTATTGTAGTTCACGGCAGAGACGAAAGCCTGCAAAAGCCCCATGGAGACCACGGTTAAAATTGCAATTGCAACCAGTATTTCCACCAGTGACATACCCTTGTTATTCACTTTTTGCTTCCGCTGCATTTTCATCTCTGCCATAAATCGTCATTCCTTACTCATTTTCTGTTGCTGTTTCAGCATCATCCGTCACTGTGTTTCCCGTGGTTCCGGCACCCATATCAATCACCTGACCGTTATTAATAAACGTAACACCGTTACTATCCTTGGCAGGTGCAGAAATTGCAAACAGATTGGTAAGACCTGCAGGGAAATCTGTAAATTCCGGTGCCGTATAAGGTGCATTGATACCCGTTACATAATAAAAGGTAGCCTCGATATTTCCGTTCAGGACTCCGCTGTCTTCATCCCTCTGGTAGGAAACCGTACTGATAACCAGACGTTCGCCCTTATCATTAAATAACTTTACCATATTCTTTAAGTTTTCATACGTGGTATAATTGGTATACGTCGCCACTCTTTTATTAAAGGTAATTGCATTCTGATATTCTTCCATGGCGGCAGCCTGCACAACTGCTGCATCAATGGTATCTACTTCTTCTGCATCACCAATTGCAATCTGCTGGTAATCTACCAATACCCCGTTTTTCCAGGGTGTAATTGCCAGATCCAACGCATCTTCTTCTCTGGCATCTCCGGGGAACACTCCTAATTTGTCGGAAATGTCCGTCTTAAACAATTCAATACCCTTTTCATAGGTTTCTTTGTCATCGTAATACACTTTCAGTTCATTTACTCTTGCCTGCAAAGTAGAATTGGATGCCTGCAAGCTGCTTGTTTTATCCGCATAGGATTTGTAAACAAACATATACACGACAATGATAAGTAAAACGCTCAGCAGCAGAACTGCCATCATAGTGGATTTTTCTTTATTCTTCATTGCTTGTTTCCTCCTGTACTGCAGGCTGAACAGCCTCCGCAGACTGTGTTGCATCGTCAAGAGTATAGTAATAACATACCAGCTCAACCTCTACATAATACTGTGCTTCCTTATTTTCCGTGGCTTCCGTATAATTTTCCACAAAGGAAGCCGCCACAACCGTCTGTACCGATTCAAAATCACGGAAAATACCCACAATCTTTGCAGCCTCTTCATAGCTGGAGGCTCTCACCTTCATGGTCGCTGCCTTATCATCGGAAAGGAACTCCTGTAGGTAAACGTCCGAGGGAAGCCTGCTTTCCATTTCACTCAGGAAATCAATTAACCCATTGTTAGGATGCTCTGTAATACGATACTGCATCGCAACCTGCTCATCAAAAGCCTTCAGACCATTATAGGAATTATACAGCTTCTCCGCTTCCTCATAGGTTGCAATAAGCTGGTTTAATTCCGTTTCGTTCTGCTGTTCCTCCAGATAGGGAGGTATCGCCAGTGCACACATGCCTCCGATTACGGCTACGGCAAGTATACCAATCAATACCGTAAGCTTTCCATAGTCGACCGTGGTTTTAATCTTCGCTTTGGTGCCGTCTCCGAGGAGGTTTACCGGCTCCAGAGTGGCACCGATACATGCCACATACTTGGCAATGCTTTCCTGATCAACCGAATGGAAATAGGATACACTGTTCAGCCCCTTGATTACCTGTGTCTGGATACCAAGTTCATTGGTAAACAGCTTGCTGAGACCTACGACATCTGCGCCGAGACCCACCATGGTAATCTTGGTAATGGGATTGTTTCTGTTCTTTGTATTATGTAATTCAATCACACGGGCAACATTGCTGACAAGCTGGGCAAAGGTGTCCGTAATCCGCTTTCTTGCCTCCGTAACCGCTTCGCTCTCACCGGCATTGCTTTCCGGCTCAATCATACGGGTACGTTCATTTAATACTACCTTCACACAGGCTCTCCGGCACATGGTCTGGAACGCTGCCTCATAAGTGTTTTCCGGATATTCCGGTGCCTGTACCATCACATTTACGGCTCGGTCAATGCCACTCGCCAGATTACGCTGTAATGTCAGCTCTCCGTTACAGATAACGGATGCAATTGTAGAATCCTCTTCTACCTTTACAACCAGCTCCGTATCGGACTCTGTTTCGTTCTTCATCAACCGGAAGACACTGTTGCCGGCATAATCCACATGCTGTACCTTTAATCCGCAGGAAGCTGCCAGTGCTGTATAGCCCGCAATCAGTTCCTTGCTGGCTGCAATGACCATGACACGGAGCTTATCTGCTTCTCCTTCCGTCTTTACGGTACCCAGTACAATATGTGCCAATTCATATAATGCCAAATCAATAGGGAAATAGTCCGTTGCATTTGCACGGATATAGGTGCCTACCTGATTTGTCTTAACGGCAGGAATCATAACCTCTCTTGTCACAATCTTGTTGGAAGAAACGGTAAAAATTACCTGCCTGGTTGTTATCTTATTATCACTGAGAGCCTTCTTGATTGCCAGAGAAAACTCTACATTCTCCTGTAAAAATCCATCGTTGTTCACTCCATTGGGAGTAGGAATTGTAATATACTTATAAAGTTTCGGGTTTTTGGTCTTATAATCCAGTTCACAGATTCTTGTGAAGGAACTGCCAACTTCCATACCAAGTATTTTAGCCATAAAATATCCTTTCTGTCGCTCTCCCAATGACCCCTCACCGGACAAGCACTTTCTTTAATCTTATAATGTTATGCCTAACATTCCCAAGTACCATGTCAGGATCTGATTCCCCCATAACGCCGCTGCAAAAACACCGATTGACAAATACGGTCCCATGGCAAGAACATGGCTTTCTCCGGAAAGCTTCATGCGTATTATATGGACAACGGAGCCCACAATACATCCCAGTAAAAAAGCAAAAATAATCAATTTCCAGCCGACAAACAGTCCGCAGACTGCCATCAGCTTGACATCGCCGCCTCCGATAGCGGCTCCTTTACTGATTATATAAATCAGATACAGAACTGCACTGACCGCAAAGAAACCGATTACATGCTCCAGCCAGTCAGCTCTGTCAAGTATCGTCTGGCATACCGCCAGTACCAAAATCACATATTGAAATCCAGGTGGGATTTCATAGGTCTTAAAATCAATCAAACTCAGCGCCAATAACGCACTGAAGAGCAGGCAAAGCAAAACTGCTTTTAACGAAAAGCCTGCGATAAAAAAGGTGAATACATAAAGGATACCGTTCAGCACCTCTAAAACGAGGTGCTGAGCGGATATCTTAGTCTTACACTTCCGGCACTTGCCTCCTAATACCAGATAACTGAAAATAGGGATTAGGTCAAACCATTTCAGTTGATATCCGCAATTTTCACAGTGGGAACGTACCTTTACGATACTTTCCTTCCGGGGAACCCGCACGATAACTACATTTAAGAAGCTGCCGATTACGATTCCATACAGGAATATGAGGATATACATGCTTATCTGTAACATTGTAGGGATGTCATTCATAGGATTGTGCCTTTCTGATTAGTAAGATTTATTTATGGTACACAGTATAGTATCCACCGGAAATCTTAGGATCCGGATAAATAGCTTTGCCACCCAGTGTAATTGTGGTAACACCATTCAGGCCGCACTTTACCTCCCAATCATAAGTACTGTTAAGTTTGGAATCAGGGAAATCAGTTCCGTCCGGCATATTGTCTACATCAAAAGTTTGAGTGCCTGATAAGCCTGCTGCATCTGCAGAATACTGGTCATCTGCAAATGCCACATTGATTGCGGTTGCGATTTCCTGAGCGTTGCTGATATCGGTGGATACCTTGGAGTTGTTAACGTACTTTAAGTACTGAGGTGCCAATACGCCGACCAATACAGCCATGATTGCAATAACGATAATTAATTCAACGAGTGAAAAACCTTTATTGTCCTTTTTCATATTTGTTCTCCTTCTTTCTTATAAGAAATAATTTATCTTAAAAATGGTCCCTACTCCATTTTTAATTCTGTTTTACCTCTGCAAAATTTACATCTGCAAAAATTACATCTGCAAAAATTACATATTGTTCAATGTCTCGTACATGGTCATCATAGGCATCAAACATGCGCCAACCAGTACCAATACAATGGCCGCCAGTACGATGATAATCACCGGCTCCATGGCTGCCATGAGGGATGCTACCGCTGCTTCTACTTCTTCTTCGTAGTAGTCAGCCTGCTTGGCAAGCATTTCCTCGGTAGCACCGGTCTCTTCCCCGATACGGGTCATGTGGTATACCATGGGTGGAAACAGACCGCTCTGTTCCAAAGGTCTCGACAGGGGCTGACCGATGATAATTTCATTCCGGCAATCCTGTAATGCTTCCTTAAAGTATACATTGGACATAACATTGCTGACAATTTCCACTGCATCTACCAGCGGTACACCCGCCGCCAACAGGGTGCTCAGGGTACGTGCCATCTGTGCGGATGCCGTCTTGATTTCCAGATTCTTGAATGCCGGTATGGAAAGCTTGATCTTGTCAAAGAAATGGATGCCGGTATCCGTCTCCGCAAACATTTTCACCAGTACCACAATGGCTATGATGGCCGGTACTAAAATAAACCATCTCGTAATAATGAAATTACTTGCTGCCTGTACGGCTTTGGTCAGCGCCGGAAGATCCGTTCCCAGGCTTTCAAACATGGTGGAGTAGTTAGGAATAACTACTACCAGCATGACTACAACTACCGCCAGAGCTACGATACATACCGCAATGGGGTAAATCATGGCTTTTTTTACCATTGCCGTGGTCTTTGCTGACTTTTCAAACTGGGTAGCCATACGTTCCAGTGCTACGTCCAAGCTGCCGGATGCCTCACCGGCTTCTACCATATGTACCATTAAAGGTGGGAATATCTTCGGATATACTGCCAGAGAGCTTGCAAGGGTTTCACCCTTTTCCACGCTGACCCTGACACCTTCCGCCGCCTCCCGGAGTCTGTCATTTTCCGTCTGTTCCGTCAGCATCTTTAAGGCTTCCGAAATGGTAACACCCGCCTTTGTCATGCTGACGAACTGTCTGCAGAAAACGCTCATGTCCCGGGGCTTCGGATAACCGCCCACTTTAATATTGATATCCTTTGTCAGAGCTGACTGCGGTTTAATGCTGATAACCTGTATGCCCTGTTTTTTCAAGGCCTGTCTTGCAGCTTCTATATTGTCTGCTTCCACACTGCCCTTGATTTCTTTTCCTGCGCTGTTGAGCGCTTCGTAACCATAAGCTGCCATGTATCCTCCTTGTGTGCCCCTCTTCTATCTTCTATCATTCTCCGTCATTAAGAATCGAATGAAACCTTCATCATTTCACTGACGGAGGTAATACCGTCCAGTACCAGCTGGGTAGCACTCATACGCAGGGTATTCATGCCTTCCTTGATGGCAATTTCCTTGATTTCCTCCGCATCACCGTTTTTACTGATAACATGTCTCAGCGCCGGTGACATTTCCATAATCTCGTATACACCGATACGGCCTTTATATCCCATGTTGTCACACTGGAAACAGCCGCAGGGCTCATAGATTTCATAATCCTGGTCCTCTTTCAGACCCATGATTTCTTTTTCCTCTTCATTGGCAAGTTTTGCTTTCTTGCAGGCAGGGCACAGACGGCGTACCAGACGCTGTGCAATAACGCCAACCGTGGAGTCTGCAATCAGATAAGGCTCGATACCCATATCCGCCAGACGGGTAATGGTGCTTGCTGATGAGTTGGTATGCAGAGTACTTACAACCAGGTGACCGGTGATAGATGCCTGTACGGCGATGGATGCGGTCTCCTGGTCACGGATTTCACCGATCATGATGATATCCGGGTCCTGACGTAAGATAGAACGTAAGGCACTTGCGAAGGTAAGGTCTGCTTTCGGGTTAACATGTACCTGGTTGATACCGTCGATATTGGCTTCGACAGGGTCTTCTACGGTGATAATGTTAACATATTCTGTATTTAACTCGCTCAATGCGGTATACAGTGTCGTTGATTTACCACTACCGGTAGGTCCGGTAACAAGAATAATACCATGCGGATTCTTCAGAATATGGTCGAAACGTTTCATTTCTTCCGGCCGGAAGCCCAGCTTGCTCTTTTCCCTATTGAGCGCGGTCTTGGAAGCAAGACGCATAACGATTTTTTCGCCGTATACGGTGGGAAGCACAGATACACGGATGTCGTACTCCAACCGGTCTACCATCTGGGTAATACGGCCGTCCTGCGGCTTTCTTTTTTCGGAGATATCCATACCGCCGATAATCTTGATACGTGCGGACAGTGCCGGCATAATCTTGATATCGTATTTGCCTTTTTCATACAGGGCACCGTCGATACGGTAGCGGACACGAACCGACTTTTCCAGCGGTTCGATATGTATATCGGAAGCCCTCTGACGGGCTGCCTTTTCAATCATTTCCTTAACCAGAACTACGATAGGAGAATTGTTGATGTCTTCATTAATCTCCTCGTTAATGTCGTCATCGCCGAATTTTTCCTTTGCGTACTCTTCCAGTGCGGATGCCACCTCATCGGAACCGTAGAATTTATCGATTGCCACCATGACGCTCCGCGGTGTGGCAATCAATGGCTCTATCTGGCAGCCGGTGATAATGGAGATGTCGTCCATTGCATTGACATCCAACGGATCTGCCATGGCAAGACGCAGGATATTGATATTGTCCTCTGCGTATTCTATCGGCAGAACCTGGGATTTTTTTAATACCGATGACGGAACTAAATTCTGTACATCCGGTGAAATCGTAATATTGGAAAGATCAATAATGGGATATCCTAACTGTGCACCTAAGATCTGTGCAATCAAGTCCTCCGTAATAAGTCCCTTATCAATCAGAAGTTCGCCTAATTTCTTGCCGGAATCCTTCTGCTCCTCCAGTGCCTGTTGTAACTGTTCCTCCGTAATGGCATTGCTGAGTACCAGTGCCTCACCTAAACGGATTTTTTTGCCTATATATCTTGCCATTTTATATACCGTCCCCAACTAATGTAATTCCTACTTATATAGTAACTTTTTACGCATTGTTTTTCAACCCTTTTATGTATTTTATACGAAAAAAATTACCTTTAGAACAATTTTTCATACATATTTTCAGGAGCCTGTGCATACTGGATAGCCATATCCCTGGTAATGATACCATCGAAATAGAGCTGCACCAGTGCATCATCCATGGTAATCATGCCCAGTTTACGGTTGGTCTGCATGATATTGGGCAGCTGATAGGTTTTGCTTTCACGAATCAGGTTGCGCGCCGCATGGATGGCATGCAATACTTCAAATGCCGCTACCCGTCCATGTCCGTCAGATGTCGGAATCAGCTGCTGGGAAATGATCGCTTCCAATACGCTGGCGAGCTGAATACGAATCTGCTGCTGCTCATGAGGCGGGAATACGTCAATAATACGGTCTACGGTGCTCGCCGCACCAATGGTATGTAAGGTGGATAATACGAGGTGTCCTGTTTCAGCCGCTGTAATGGCGATACTGATAGTTTCCAGGTCACGCATTTCTCCTACCAGAATAACGTCCGGGTCTTCACGAAGGGCGGCACGAAGGGCATTGGCATAGCAGCCGGTATCGCTTCCCACTTCTCTCTGGTTTACCATGGACATCTTGTGGTGATGCATGTACTCGATAGGGTCTTCCAGTGTGATGATATGCGCATCACGGTTGGTATTGATTTTATCAATAAGGGCTGCCAGTGTGGTGGACTTACCGCTGCCGGTAGGACCTGTTACCAGTATCAGTCCCCTTTTTCTCGTATACAAATCCACAACCGACTCCGGAATGCCTAACTGTTCCGGGGTAGGAATGTCGGTACCTACCAGACGGAGAGCCAGTGCCGCAGAACCTCTCTGCTTAAATACATTGACACGGAATCTGGCGTAGTTCGGCATGGAATAGGACAAGTCGTTTTCGCCTTTCTCCTCAAATACTGCTTTCTGGTGCGGTGTCATAACGGAAGTGGCTATCGCCATTGTTTCCTCCGGTGTAAGTGCCGGATAATTGGTAGCCATAAGTCTGCCGTTTACACGTAAGATAGGCGGTACGCCTACTGTAAAATGAACGTCGCTGGCGCCAAGCTCTATCGCCAGCTGTAATATTTCGTCAAGTGATACCATGTCTGTCTCTCTCCTGTGTCTTTTATTTTACGGTAAATTGTACTTATAATTATACAATAACCCTTTATCATTTACAAGAAAGAACTTAAGGAAGTATAAAAAATATATAAAATTGTACGAAAATCAGTGTTTATTTTTGGTGATTTTTCCATGTAATACAGAATTAATAAATTGATTTGTTTTGAATTTATTATGATGTTGCTCTTAAAGTTGCAAATGCAAAGATGGTTGACACTTCTGTTTTTATTTCCTCTTCATCTACCAATATGTATGTAACACCTTTTCCTTCCTATGTATCGTTTATTGCATCATTTATCAAGAAATTATTAAAGTCAGGATGTTTACAATCAAATTTTTGCAAAGCATCCTGACTCACATGAACATCCGTAATTCGTATATATTTTATTCGTCCAATCATTTTTTGCCCTCATTACATATTTTTTTCATTTGCTCTAACTCTGTACGAGAAATAGCATTTTTTGCATTTCTACAGTTTTCCCAGTATTCTTCAGATACCCTGTTCTCCTTTAATGCAGATATAAACGGCTTAAACTTATCCTTTTTTATAACGGTTGCCTGCATGGGTTTTGCAATACTTGCCATAGTTTTTTCCTCCTTTTCATTCGTATAATTAGTTTCATCCATATATATCATACCATCTTTGCATGTGTTTTTCAAATCCCTATATAGATTATACTGTTTATTTTCTTTTATTCATGTAATAACACAGAATGTACAGAATAAACATCCTGTACATTTTGCATTATTTTATACACGCAATATTTTTTTGTCAAATTACTTATAGTTTACAATCTTTCCGAAATCTTCCTTTAAGGAAGCGCCGCCTACAAGGCCGCCGTCGATATCTGCCTGCGCAAACAGTTCGGGAGCGCTTGCAGCAGATACGGAGCCGCCGTACTGGATACGGATAGCTGCTGCGGTCTGCTCATCGTAGATTTCGCCGATGCATGCACGGATAGCTGCACAAACTTCCTGTGCCTGCTCTGTGGTTGCAACCTTACCGGTTCCGATTGCCCAGATGGGTTCGTAAGCGATAACTGCGGTCTTTGCCTGGTCTGCAGTTACGTTTAAGAACGCAATCTTAATCTGCTGGCGAATCCAGTCGATGGTGATGCCCTGCTCTCTCTGAGTCAGAGATTCACCACAGCAGATGATGGGGGTAAGGCCATGCTCAAATGCTTTCAGAACCTTCTTGTTTACGGTTTCATCGGTTTCTGCAAAATATTCTCTTCTTTCGGAATGTCCGATGATAACGTATTTTACGCCTGCATCTGTCAGCATGTTGGGAGAAATTTCACCGGTGAATGCACCTTTTTCTTCAAAGTACATGTTCTCGGCACCGATTTCAATGTTGGTTCCCTTTGCTGCTTCGATAGCGGGAATAATATCGATAGCGGGTACGCAGAATACTACATCTGCATCCTCTGTTACTACCAGGGGTTTTAATTTTTCAATTAATGCTACGGCTTCACTGGGAGTCATGTTCATTTTCCAGTTGCCGGCAATGATTTTCTTTCTTGCCATATCAGTTGTCCTCTCTTATTTGTCGTCTGCTGCTGCTACGCCGGGAAGTACTTTGCCTTCCAGGAACTCTAAGGAAGCGCCGCCGCCGGTAGAAATGTGAGACATCTTGTCTGCAAATCCAAGCTGGTTAACGGCTGCTGCAGAGTCACCGCCGCCGATAATGGTGGTTGCGTCGGTATCAGCCAATGCCTTTGCTACTGCAATGGTACCTGCTGCAAGGGTAGGATTTTCAAATACGCCCATAGGTCCGTTCCATACAACGGTCTTTGCATTCTTAACAGCATCTGCGAAAAGTTTCTGGGTCTTGGGACCGATATCGCAGCCTTCTCTGTCTGCAGACATATTGGCAACATCACAGGTTTCTACTTCTACGGGAGCATCGATAGGGTTGGGGAAGTCAACGATGGTTACGGCATCTACGGGAAGAAGCAGGTTCTTGCCAAGCTTCTTAGCCTTGTCCATCATTTCCTTGCAGTAATCAAGCTTGGTATCGTCAACTAAGGACTTACCGATTTCATAACCCTGTGCCTTTAAGAAGGTGTAAGCCATACCGCCGCCGATAATCAGGGTATCGCACTTCTCAAGCAGGTTGGAGATTACGTTTAACTTGTCTGCTACCTTTGCACCGCCGAGGATTGCTACGAAAGGTCTTACGGGATTTTCTACTGCATTGCCAAGGAAGTTGATTTCCTTCTGCATTAAGTAGCCGACTACGTTTTCGCCACCCTTTGCCTTGATGAATTTGGTAACGCCTTCTACGGAAGCATGTGCTCTGTGGGAAGAACCGAATGCATCACATACATACAGGTCTGCAAGGTCTGCTAATTCTTTGCTGAATTCTTCGCCGTTCTTGGTTTCTTCTGCGCCGCGGAAACGGGTATTCTGAAGAAGAATAACATCTCCTTCTTTCATTTCTGCTACTGCTTCGGTTGCTGCTGCACCGGTTACATTGTAATCGGGGATAAATTTAACGGGCTTGCCAAGCTTTTCGGAAAGTCTCTCTGCAACAGGTGCAAGAGATTCGCCTTCGTTGGGGCCGTTCTTTACTTTTCCTAAGTGGGAGCAAAGGATAACCTTGCCGCCGTCATTGATTAACTTCTGAATGGTGGGAAGTGCTGCTACAATACGGGTTTCGTCTGTAATCCTGCCTTCCTTTAAGGGTACGTTGAAGTCACATCTTACAAGTACTCTCTTTCCTTTTGCGTTGATGTCGTCAACGGATTTCTTATTAAGTCCCATAATGTTACCTCCATTTTTTATTTCCACTTTTACCCGTGGACATGGACTTACCCATAAAAAAGAGACCCGGTCCTAAAAGACCGGACCTCTGATAGGTCTTTATTTCGGGCTGCTGCCCGGTCGAACCCTGTGTAATCAGGCTGTCTGATTATGCAAGTTCGCTGAAGTACTTAATTGTACGAACCATCTGGCTGGTGTAGCTGTTTTCGTTGTCATACCAGGAAACAACCTGTACTAAGGAGTTGCCGTCTTCCATGTTGGAAACCATGGTCTGGGTTGCATCGAAGATAGAACCATAGGTGCTTCCTACGATATCGGAAGATACGATTTCGTCTTCATTGTAATCGAAGGATTCGGTCTTAGCTGCCTTCATAGCTGCGTTGATTTCTTCTTTGGTTACTTTGCCCTTAACTACTGCTACTAAGATAGTGGTAGAACCGGTAGGGGTCGGTACACGCTGAGCAGAACCGATGAGCTTGCCGTTCAGTTCGGGAATTACAAGGCCGATTGCCTTAGCAGCACCGGTAGAGTTGGGAACGATGTTGCAAGCGCCTGCACGGCTTCTTCTTAAATCGCCCTTTCTCTGAGGTCCGTCAAGGATCATCTGGTCACCGGTATAAGCATGTACGGTGGTCATGATACCGCTCTGGATAGGAGCGAAATCGTTCAGAGCCTTAGCCATGGGAGCTAAGCAGTTTGTTGTACAGGAAGCTGCGGAGATAACGGTATCCTCGGGCTTCAGTGTGTTGTGGTTTACATTGTATACGATGGTAGGAAGATCATTTCCTGCAGGAGCAGAGATAACAACCTTACGAGCGCCTGCTGCGATATGAGCACTTGCTTTTTCTTTGGAGGTGTAGAAACCGGTACATTCCAGAACTACGTCTACCTTTAATTCTCCCCAAGGAAGTTTGGAAGCGTCTGCTTCTTTGTAAATGGTAATGGTCTTGCCGTTTACAGTGATGTTGTCTTCACCTGCTACAACGGAATCAGCATATTTGTACTTACCCTGTGAAGAGTCATACTTCAACAGATGTGCAAGCATCTTAGGGCTTGTTAAATCGTTGATTGCTACTACTTCGTATCCTTCTGCATCAAACATCTGTCTGAATGCAAGACGACCAATACGGCCGAAACCATTAATTGCTACTCTTACTGACATTTTAGTTTCCTCCTGAATATCTTTCTTTATTGCAATCAGTTTATGATTGTCAAAACTTTATCAACAAGGCTATTTTACCTAATTCCTGTCCATAATTCAAGATAAAAATGGAATTTTTTTATTTTTTCTGATACAATGCTTGTAAAAGTACAGGAAGGAATGAAATTTATGTCAATTTTAGCTGATCAGCATCTGCACTCTTCCTTTTCCGGAGACAGTACGGAGCCCATGGAAAACATTGCGGAAGCCGCTATCAGAAGCGGCTTGTCCCATATTACTTTTACGGAGCATATGGATATGGGCTATCCTGTCACGGAGGACACTCCCGAAGGAACCTTCCTTCTGAATGCAGATTCTTATATTTATGATTTTCTCAGAACACGTTTTAAATTCGATGGCAGGCTCTCCGTCCGCCTCGGTGTGGAAATCGGGCTGGACCCCCGTTTTATTAAGGAGCTGCATACCTTTGCCGGCATGCACGAATACGATTTTATCATCGGTTCCACCCACCTGGCAAACGGCAGGGACCCCTACTACCCCGATTTTTTTGAAGGCCGCAGCGATGAAGAAGCCTTCCGGGAATATTTTCAGGCAGAGCTTGAAAATTTAAGGACATTTGATTTTTATGACGTTGCCGGACACCTGGACTACTGCGTCCGCTACGGCAAAGAAAAGGACCGCCATTATTCCTATGATAAATACAAGGATATTCTGGATGAAATGCTGACCGTCCTTTTAAGAAAGGAAAAGGGACTGGAGCTTAATACCGGCAGCCTGCGGAACGGCACAAAAGACGTCAGCCCCTGCCGGGAGCTGCTTGCCCGTTACCACGAACTTGGCGGCAGTCTGATTACCGTCGGTTCCGATGCCCACAAGGCTCAGGATGTGGCATCCGATTTTTCCCTTGCTTCGGAAATTTTAACGGACTGCGGTTTCAAATACTACTGCATCTACGAAAAGCACCAGCCGGTTTACATGAAATTATAACTATCATTTTCTTTGTGTGTCCGGAATATAATATGGAAAAAAGTAAGGGGTGTTCCCATGCTTTTTGGCAGAAACCGGACTTTTATCAAAGGCACTCTCATTCTCACATTAACGGGACTTCTGAGCCGTGTCATCGGCTTCTTTTACCGTATTTATCTTTCTCGTCTGTTTGGCGAGGAAGGCATGGGCATTTACCAGCTTTTAAGCCCGGTACTTGCCCTTTCTTTTTCTCTGTGCGCCGCAGGCATCCAGACCGCCATTTCCAAATATGTGGCGGCAAGCGTGGCAAAAGGAAACCGTAAGGACAGCTACCGCTATCTTTTTACCGGTTTGTTTCTGTCCCTGCTCCTCTCCGTTCCCTGCACGCTTCTTCTGCTTATGTTTTCGGATTTTGTCGCCGTACATTTCCTTTTGGAGGCAAGAACGGCTTCCATGCTGCGCATTATCGCCCTGTCCATCCCTGCCGGAGCCGTCCATTCCTGCATTAACGGTTATTATTACGGTATCAAGAAAACCATGCTTCCTTCTTCCACACAGTTAATCGAACAGTTCATGCGCTTTTTTTGTGTTCTGGCAGCGGATTTTCTTGCCCGCAAATCTCATACGGTTCCTCATATCAACGCTGCTGTTGTGGGTCTTGTGGTCGGAGAATGCGCCGCCATGCTGATTTCCCTGCTCGCCATCTATTTCCGTTTTTACCGGGAGGAAACCGGTGGCAACCCCCTTTACGGAGATACCGGGAAACATGCTCTGCCGTGCCCAAGCGCCGGTGCTTTTGGCATCTCCCGTTTTCATGCAGTCAGGGACCTGCTGGTGCTGGCGTTTCCGCTTACCGTCAGCCGCATTGTGGTAAACCTTTTGCAGAGTGTGGAAGCGGTTGCCATTCCTTCCCGCCTTTGCCGGTACGGCTATGACTCCGTAACGGCGTTAAGTGTCTACGGAGTGCTTACCGGTATGGCGCTTCCGCTTTTGTTTTTCCCCAATGCGCTGACCGGTTCCATGTCTCTTCTGCTTCTTCCCATGGTTTCGGAAGCCGATGCCAAAGGCAATACGGATGCGGTCAAAAATACTACCTTAAAAACCATTTACTCCTGCCTTCTTTTGGGCGCTGTCTGTACTTTATTTTTCTTTTTGTTCGGTCCGTTTTTAGGTCGTTTTCTTTTCCACAGTGAGCTTGCCGGCCGCTACATACGTTCTTTAAGCCTGCTTTGTCCTTTTTTATACCTGTGCACCACATTATCCGGCATCCTGCACGGACTGGGAAAAGCTGTCAGTGTCTTTTTTGTCAACGTATTTTCTCTTTCCCTGCGGCTTTTGTTTGTGTTTTTCCTGATACCCGCATTCGGTATCGACTGCTATATTTTATCCATGGTTTTGAGCCAGCTTCTCAGCGCTGTTTTTTATCTGTTTCTTCTATATAAGAAATGGAAGTAAACGGAACTATTGATTTTTCTTAATATTCTCCCGCGTTTTCCTTGCATGATAACGACATTTAGTATATAATGCATTCGAAAAAAACACAAAGGAAGAGGTATTCGACATGTATGAATTTATCCGTAAATTACCAACCCCTGAGGAAATTAAAGAACAGTTTCCGGTATCTCCCGAGCTCATTGCCTTAAAGAAACAGCGCGATGCGGAAATCCGCGACGTCTTTACCGGAAAAAGCAATAAATTTCTCCTGATTATCGGTCCCTGCTCCGCAGACAACGAAGTTGCAGTCTGTGACTATGTGACAAGGCTGGCAAAGGTAAACGAAAAAGTAAAAGACAAACTGATTCTTATTCCCAGAATCTACACCAATAAACCCCGGACCACCGGTGAAGGCTACAAGGGCATCGTTTCCCAGCCCGACCCCGAAAAGAAGCCGGACTTCTTAGCCGGTCTGATTGCCATGAGAAAAATGCAGATTCACGCCATGGAAGAAAGCGGTCTGACCGCAGCGGATGAAATGCTTTATCCGGAAAACTGGCCTTACGTTTCCGACCTGCTCTCCTATGTAGCTATCGGTGCGCGTTCCGTAGAGGACCAGCAGCACAGACTTGCCTGCAGCGGTTTTGATGTTCCCGCCGGTATGAAGAACCCCACCAGCGGCGACCTTTCCGTTATGTTAAACTCCGTATATGCCGCACAGCATGCGCACTCTTTCATCTTCCGCGGCTACGAAGTAAAAACTTCCGGCAATGACCTGGCTCATACCGTTCTGCGCGGCGCAACCAACAAGCACGGTCAGAACCTTCCCAACTATCACTACGAAGACTTAAATACGCTTCTTAGTCTGTACGGGGAAAGAGAATTAAAAAATCCTGCCTGCGTCATCGATACGAACCACTCCAACTCCAACAAGAAATTCGAGCAGCAGATTCGTATTGCAAAAGAGATTATGCACTCTCGCAAGTTAAATGCGGACATTCACAGTCTGGTTAAGGGTCTGATGATTGAAAGCTATATCGAAGACGGCTGCCAGAAAGTTGGCGAAGGTGTTTATGGCAAATCCATTACCGACCCCTGCCTCGGCTGGGCATCCACGGAAAAGCTGATTTATGAAATCGCTGATTATGAATAACCGTGTTTGCATGAATAAGCAATGAAAATTTCCACTATAAGCAATCTTTTATAAATACACATAATAGCAACTCCCCCATCTTTTTCATAGATGGAGGAGTTGTTCTGTTTTTCCCTTTTTTATTTAATTTCCTTTTGTACTTTCTGTTTTTATTCTCTATTTTATTTCATTTACCGCTTTATGCCATTTATATTTTATACCTGTCATTGTGCTGGGCATGATGAAGCTTTTTTCAATGTAATACCCACAACTTTCTTGCGGTTTGGGTATGTAAAGACATATCTTTTGTTCTATACCCAGCGGTCCGGGTATAAAATGGATTTTTCTGTTCCATATGCCCAATTTTCTTTTGGTTTTTGGGTATTGGCAGGTGTTTCTTATCTTCTATGCCCAATCTATCTCTGACTTTTGGGTATTGGCAAGTGTTTCTTATCTTCTATGCCCAAACTGTCTTTGGCTTTTGGATATCACAAAGCAATTCTTATATCTTATACCCAATCCATTCCACAGAAACGCCCCATGAAAGTTTTCCACAGGGTGTTGAAACATTCTTATTATTTCCTTACCGGAATTTTCTTTCTGATATCCGCCAGTCTGTTTAAGGCTTCATACAGCGTTTCGTCTTTCTTGGCGAAATGCAGGCGGATTAAATTGTTGACGGGCTCCTTAAAGAAGCTGGAACCGGGTACCGCACCCACTCCCACATCTCTTGCCAGAACTTCGCAGAATTCCAAATCCGATGCAAAACCGAATTCTCCGATATCGAGGAGAATATAATATGCGCCCTCCGGTACCGTATGGGCAATGCCGATGTCATCCAGTCCCTTTAAGAACAAATTACGCTTACTCGTGTATTTCTCCTGCAAATCCCTGTAATACTGCTCGCCGAACTTAAGTCCCGTAACCGCTGCTTCCTGCAAAGGTGCCGCCGCTCCCACAGTCAGGAAATCGTGAACCTTCTTTGCCACCTCGATAATTTCGGGCGGAGCAATGATATAACCCAGACGCCAGCCGGTAATGGAGTAGGTCTTGGACAGGGAGCTGCAGGAAATGGTCCTTTCCCACATACCGGGCAGAGACGCAAAATAAATATGCTTGTTGGGTTCGTAAACAATGTGCTCGTAAACCTCATCCGTGATGACATAAGTATCGTATTTTTTTGCCAGCTCCGCAATGAAGGCCAGCTCTTCAAGAGTAAATACCTTGCCGCAGGGATTGGACGGATTGCAGAGAATAAGTGCCTTAGGATGCTGCTTAAAAGCGGCTTCCAGCTCATCCGGATTAAAATGGAAGGCAGGCGGATACAGGGGCACGTATATAGGCTGGGCACCGGAAAGAATGGTGTCTGCTCCGTAGTTTTCATAAAAAGGAGAAAAAATAACCACCTTGTCGCCGGGGTCCGTGACAGTCATCATGGCTGCCATCATGGCTTCGGTGCTGCCGCAGGTCACCACAATTTCTCCGTTGGGGTCAATGGTTCTGCCCATGAGCCGGGACTGTTTTGCCGCCAGCGCTTCCCGGAAATTCTGGGCGCCCCAGGTAATGGAATACTGGTGGTAGTCTTCATGGGAAACCTCCGCCAGTCTGTCGAGGATTTCCTTCGGCGGTTCAAAATCGGGAAAGCCCTGTGATAAATTGACGGCTCCGTATTGCAGGGATACTCTCGTCATCCGCCGGATAACAGAGTCCGTAAAATCCTTGGTACGTTCTGATAATTTCTGCATGATAAACACTCCTATTTCTTTTCCAGTATGTAAGACTTTTTATCGTTCAAAATACGCTTCGGGTCGAGGGCATCCTTAATCCGGTTCATGACTTCCAGATTTTCTCCGGGTGTTTCCCGTAAAAAGTACCGGCGTTTGCTGATGCCGATGCCGTGTTCCCCGGAAGTAATGCCGCCTAATTCGTATGCTTTATGATATGCTTTGTCCATATTGGCTTTCAGTTCCTTATGCCAGGTTTTCAAATCCCTGTCGCCGCGTACCACGCACAGATGTACGTTGCCGTCTCCCGCATGTCCGAAGCTTACCATCTGCATGCCGCTCTCTTTATCCAGCTTGTTGATAAAGGAAATAAATTCCGCTGTTTTGTCTATGGGCACCACAATGTCCACCGGCTCCTGTTCGGAAAATGCCTCCACAGCCTTTACCAATGCACCTCTGACCTTCCAGATGTCTGCCGCAGGCGGAATGACATTTGACGGGTTCTGTTCGGTATCCGTCAGGGGCAGGTACGCCAGTGCGCCGCCGTCCAATGCGAGCTTGCGGATGCGTTCCGCATTCTCCCGTACCTCGGAAGCATGTCCGTCAAAGGTAAGTAAAATATAGGAGCCGGCTTCCGGGTACGGATATTTCACATCCAGGAAATCCTCTCCCAATTTTACCACTTTCCGCTCCATAAATTCAACCGCCGTGGGGTTGGCATTGGCTCTCAGTACCGAAAGCACGCTCTGGATGCCGGTTTTCAAATCCGGATAAGGCACAAGCACGCTCAAAGAAGTCTCCGGTTTGGGGATAAGCTTCAGAATGCATTTGGTAATCACAGCCAGTGTGCCTTCCGAACCGATATACAGATTTTTTAAGGAAAGTCCGCTGGCGTCCTTCACGTTTTTGCCGCCTGCGGTAAGAACACTGCCGTCCGCCGTTACCACTTCCAGACCTCTCACATAATCCCTGGTCACACCGTATTTTACGGCACGCATACCACCTGCGTTGGTACTGATGTTGCCACCGATGGAGGATGCCTTTTCGCCGGGGTCGGGAGGATAAAACAATCCCCTTTCTTCCACATATTTCTGCAAATCCTGTAAAAGAAGTCCCGGCTGCACGGTAATGGTCATGGTGTTTTCGTCCAGCTCCAGTATCTTATCCATGTGGGAAAAATCCAGAATAATGCCGCCGTCCACCGGTACCGTGGAGCCAACCAGATTGGTGCCCGCTCCTCTCGGTGTCACCGGTATGTCATGCTTATGCGCATATTTTAGGATTTTGCTGACTTCTTCCGTACTCTGCGGAAAAACAAGCGCCGCCGCTTCGCCCTTCAGCCTTCCTAACGTATCGCTCAAATACTTCTCCGGGATGTCATGCGCTACAACGCGTTTTTTATCCGGGATAATCTCTTTTAATTTTTTCAGGAGCTTTTCCTTATCCATTCTTACACCTTCTTATCTTACGCAGGATGTTCTTTTGCAGTCTGCTCCTTCATGAATGCTTTCACCGGCTGTGCTTTTACAATGTCAGCGCCAGGCGGAAATTTTCATCCATGGTTTTGCAGGATGCCGCAAACTGTTCCTGTTCTTTTTCGTTCAAATCCAGTTCGATGATTTCCGCCACACCGTCTTTGTTCAAGCGGGCGGGAACACTGGCATACACGTCCTTTTGTCCGTATTGTCCGTTTAAAAGCACGGATACGGGAAGAATGCGGTTTTCGTCACCGAAAATAGCTCTTACCACTTCCGCAATGGAAGCGCCGATGCCAAATTCTGTGGAGCCTTTTCCGCCTAAAATAATCCAGCCGCCTGCTTTACCGGCTGCGGCGAGTTCCTCTAAATTAAGCTTTCCGTAGGTATCCGGGTATTCTTCCATCAGCTTACATAACGGCTTGCCTGCAATGGTAACGGTGGACCAGGGAACCATCTGGCTTTCGCCGTGTTCGCCGAGTGCATAACCGTAAACGGATTTCTGGTCGATGCCGGTTGCCTGTGCCACTGCCCTGCGCAGTCTGGCTGAGTCAAGCGTGGTACTGGTGGATAAAATTCTTTCCGGCGCCCAGTTCAGCACATGCTGCAGATAATGGGTTACCACATCCGCCGGATTGGAAATATTTAAGATAATGCCGGAGAAACCGGAATTCCGGATGTTTTCCGCTACTTCCTTAATAATGGCAATGGTCTGGCGCAGGGTGTCCATACGGGTCTGTCCCTTGCTCATGTCGGGAAGCGGTCCTGCCGCTACAATCATCAAATCCGCATCCTTCGCATCGCTGTAATCTCCTGCTCTCACAATGGCTCTTTTCTGCAGATATACGGTGGAGTCGAAAATGTCCAGCGCCTGTGCCTCCGCTTTCTTTACATCTACGTCAATATATACGATTTCTTCCGCAAGTCCCTGGGAAACCAGTGCGTAGCCTGCGTGGGAGCCCACATGTCCCGCTCCTATGATAATGATTTTTCTGTTCTGTAATGCCATTTTTATCCCTTCCTCTCTACTTTCTGCCGCCAATCAATGACGGTTCTTCTTTACCACGATGTTACCGATAACCTGAATGATGCTGACTAAAATAAATACTACGATAACGGTTACCCAGGTAACGTCCGTCATGTTTCTGTCGTGACCGTAACGGATGGCGAAATCACCCAAGCCGCCGGAGCCGACCGCACCCGCCATGGCGGTAAGACCTACCAGGCTGATAGCGGTAATGGTGGTGCCTCTGGCGATGGCTGCCACACTTTCCCTTAAGTACACGCGGAAAATGATTTCCAGAGGACTGGAACCCATGGACAGGGCTGCTTCAATGAGTCCCGGGTCCGTTTCCGCCAGTGCGCTTTCCACCTGTCTGGAGAAGAAAGGCACCGTACCCATAATCAGGGGAACAATGGCGCCGGGCACGTTAATGGCGGTGCCCATGATGGCTCTTGACAGAGGAATGACCCATGTCAGTAAAATAATAAACGGAATGGAGCGGAAAAAGTTAATCAGCTTGTCCAAAATCTGGTACAGCACTTTGTTCTGCAGGATACCGCCCGGCTTTGTTACGACGATGATAATTCCTAATATAAGGCCCAGTACAAAGGCTATGCTGCCCGACCAGACCACCATTACGAGGGTGTCCTTGATTGCCGCCAGAAAATCCGGGAGCTTGTTCATAACATTGGGAATGATTTTATTCAGCAGCTCTGCCATCTTTGATTACCTCCACTCCTACATTTTTCTCTTTCAGGTAGGTGAGCGCCTGCTCCACCTTGTCCCTGTCGCCGCTGACTATGGCAACCGTACCGCCAATCGGCGCATTCTGCACGATTTCCACGTCCGCGAATATGATATTTAAGATAATACCGAACTTTTCCGTTACCGCAGAGATAAGCGGTTCGGAAGCATTCTTTTCTATGTAAGAAAGTCTCACAATGAGTTCGCCCGGTTTCAGTGCCACAACGGGTGAGCCCGCCTCCACCAGTTCCTCAATCTTCTGCAGATTGGAAGTGGTCTTGATGAAATCTCTGGTGACTTTATTCTGCGGAGTCGCGAAAATGGAGAATACCTCACCCTCCTCCACAACATTGCCGTGGTCCATAACCGCAACCCGGTTGCAGATTTCCTTTACCACGTCCATCTCATGGGTAATTACCACAATGGTGATGCCGAGGGTTTCATTGACCTTCTGCAACAGCTTCAGGATGGCTTTTGTGGTCTGGGGGTCCAGAGCGGAAGTTGCTTCATCGCAAAGTAAAATTTTGGGGTCATTAGCCAGCGCTCTTGCAATCGCCACTCTCTGCTTCTGTCCGCCGGACAACTGGCTGGGATACGCATTTTCCTTTTCCGAAATACCCACCAGTTCCAACAGATTGTGAACCTTATCGGCTATCTCCTGTTTGGAAAGCCCGCTTCCCTTTAAAGGGTATGCCACATTGCCGAATATTGTCCGGGACGGCATCAGATTGAAATGCTGGAAAATCATGCCGATTTTCTTTCTTGCCTTTCGTAATTCCTTCGCAGACAAAGCCGTTATTTCTTTATCATCCACGGTAACCGTTCCCGAGGTAGGTCTTTCCAGCAGATTGATGCATCTTACCAGAGTCGATTTGCCGGCGCCGGAAAATCCGATAATTCCGAAAATGTCGCCGTCATGAATGGTAAGGTTTACGTCCTTTACTGCCTGAACTTCCTTCCCTCCGTCTATAAAAGTTTTGCTGATATTCTGTAATGTAATCACCTGCGTTCTCTCCTTTCGATGCCTTATCCTACCACACCCTTTTTCTTTGCGCTAATATCCGCTAAATATGGCGTGTAATAGTTTGAACCTATAGCTGCCTTGTCAAAAACGCTATAACCGATTGTTGCAAATTGCCTTGACGGCAGAATTTTCGTTTCTTATAATACACTTAACCTATTAACTTTGTAGGAAAATAAAGGTTTTTCAACCTCATCCAAATAGAAAAGGAGATTTTTTATGATTCAGGAAAAGCGAGTGTGGGAACTTTTTTCAGATCTGGTTTCCATTGACAATCCATCTCTCAGAGAAGAAAAAATGTGTGAAAGAATAAAAAAATTTTTAGAAAATTTACAAATTCCCTATGAAGAAGACGATACCGGAAGCAAAATCGGCGGCACCATTACCTCCGACGGTAGCACCGTGCTCGGCGCCGATGACCTTTCCGGCGTCTGCGCCATTCTCGAAGCACTGACTTCCTTAAAAGAAGACGGTACGCCGCACCGCCCATTGGAGCTATTGTTTGATGTGGCGGAGGAAACCTACTGCGCCGGTATCCAGCAGTTTGATTTTTCCCGCTTAAAATCCAAAGAAGCCTATGTTTTTGATTTGACCGGTGATATCGGCGGGGCTGCCTATCAGGCGCCTGCCATTATTTCCTTTACGGCCGGTTTTACCGGTAAAGCAACCCATGCCGCTTTTTCCCCGGAAGATGGCATTCATGCCATCAAGGCCGCCGCTCTTGCAGTAACCGCCATCCCCTGTGGGCATGTGGGCGAAACCACCGTCAATGTCGGTACCATAAAGGGCGGCGAGGCCGATAATGTTGTGCCTGCTTTCTGTGAAATTACCGGAGAGGTCCGCGGCTTTGACAACGAGGTGGTATTTGCGCAGCTTGACGCCATTCGCAGCATTGTGGATAAAATTGCTTCTGACACCGGTACTGTTGTAAGCTTTTCCACCAATCCGCTCTGTCTTGCCTATCGTGTGGACCCGGAGAGTCCCGTAGCCGACCGCTTCAAGAAGGCTTGTACCTCCGTGGGGCTCAAAGACAGACTGCACATTACCTACGGCGGCAGCGACAACAACCACTTCTATCCCCACGGACTGAACGGTCTGGTGGTCGCCTCCGGCATGAACAACTGCCACGGCTGCGGGGAATACAGCAATCTTTCCGAGCTGACTGCCGCCGCGAAGCTGGCGCAGGCGCTGATGCTGAGCCGGGAGTAAAGCCTCCTGACACTTCCAAGCAAGTCGTAAATCTTTACAGGCACTTCCAAACCAGGAGGCTGGATTAAAACACCTTCAGCAGTCCCCCTACAATGCCGGGGCTTATGTAGCCTTCCAACAGGCACCCTGCCGTAAGAGCGGCAAGCCCCGCCAGGTACTGCAGCGCTTTTTTCCGGATTTCCCGGTTCCTGTCGCCGGGGTATTCTTCCGTATAGTATAATGTCCTGCACAGTTCCCTGCTCCATTCCAGAAACAGGATGGACACCGGCAGATAGATAAGTCCCTGTGGAAAAACGCCCGCCATAATCAGGAAAATTCCTTTGAGACCGTACTGCAGGACGGAGGCTGCGCACAGCATGCCGAAGGAAATACCCATCCAGACGCAGCAGGTGTAAGTTGCCACCATGCCGAGCCAGGTGGTGGACAGTACAATCAGTATCAGGAAAATGAGCAGCCTCTCCCGCAGGACATAAAAAAAGAATGCCTTTTTGTCAATGGCCGCATATTTCAGTTCATATAACAGCTCCGGATTCAGAATTCCTCCCGATTTCACCAGCGTATCTTTCAGGGAATTGCCTATCAGAATGCCGGCAATAAAGCTTGTCACAAGCAGGCACAGAATAAGTCGCAGCCTGTATTTTTCCAATAAAAAAGGCTTTTTCATAAACAATAGAATCTCGTTTTCTACTATTCTATGAAAAAGCCGTCCGGCTCATGCCGGTTTTATTTCTGCAGATATTTGTGTGCGTAGGTCATAATGGCACAGATGGTCTTGGAGTCCTGAATGGTGGTATCGTAAATCATATCCATCAGTTCGTCCACTGTGTATGCCTCCACATTGATAAATTCATCCTCATCCAGATGCTGGTGAGTCTTTATCAGGTTGTGCGCCACATAAATGTCTATTTTCTCGTTGCAGAAAGCAACTGTGGTGCGGATGGAAATCAGGAAATCCACATCCTCGCTGCGATAGCCGGTTTCCTCTTCCAGCTCCCTTGCCGCCGCCGTTTTCGTCGGTTCGTCCGCTCCGTTTAAGCCACCTGCCGGAATTTCCAGCGTGTAACGGTCAAGTGCGTTGCGGTACTGGCGCACCATCAAAATTTTACCGTCCTCTCTCACGGGAACGATTGCTGCCGCTCCCTTATGTCCGATAAAATCCCATTTTACCACATTGCCGTTGGGAACCTGCACGGTATCCTTATAATAATCAATGATGCTGCCCTTATATACCAGGTCCCTGCTTAATCTCTTAAATTCCTCTTCCATAACCTCGTCCCTCAATCCATCTGCTTTTCATGATGCCTTCCGCTGTCCGTCAGGCTGCCTGCTGTTCGCTCATTATGCTTCCAGCAGCTTGTTTACGCTGACCAATTTCACGCAGAGCACGAAAAGTTCGGTTGCCTGCTGCATTTCTTCGGGAGTGGGGAAGGAAGGGGCAATACGGATATTGCTGTCCTTGGGGTCCTTTCCGTACGGGTAGGTGGCACCGGCACCGGTCAGTACCACTCCTGCCTCTTTGCATTTTGCCACTACTGCCTTGGCACAGCCGTCCATGGTGTTGAAGGAAATGAAGTAGCCGCCCTTTGGCTTAATCCATTCGCCGATGCCGAGACCGTTTAATTCTGTTTCCAGAGTAGAAATAACGGCTTCAAACTTAGGACGGAGAATGTCGGCTTCCTTCTTCATCTGGGCACGCAGGCCGTTGATGTCCTTAAAGTATCTGACATGTCTTAACTGGTTAATCTTGTCGTATCCGATGGTCTGGATGGTCATGGTCTTTCTGATATCTGCCAGGTTCTTTTCGGAAGCCGCTATGGCTGCAATACCGGAACCGGAGAAGCTTACCTTGGAGGTGGAAGCAAATATATATACCATGTCGGGATTGCCTGCTTTTTCACATTCTGTCATGATGTCCAGCAGTTCGTCCTTGTCATCTTCATACAAATCATGAATGCCGTAAGCATTGTCCCAGAAAATACGGAAATCTTCCGCTGCGGGCTTTAAGGCTGCAAAGCGCTTTACGGTTTCATCGGAATAGGTAATGCCCTGCGGGTTGGAATATTTCGGTACACACCAGATACCCTTTACGGCGGGGTCTTCGTTTACATATTTTTCTACCAAATCCATATCCGGGCCGGTCGGTGTCATGGGAATGTTAACCATTTCAATGCCGAAATGCTCGGTAACGGCAAAGTGTCTGTCGTAGCCGGGTACCGGACATAAGAATTTTACTTTATCAAGCTTGCACCAGGGGGTACTTCCGCATACACCGTGGGTTACGGAACGGGAAACAGTGTTGTACATAATGGTAAGGCTTGCATTGCCGCATACGATTACTTTTTCGGGAGCCACACCCATCATGGCGCCCATGAGAGCCTTGGCTTCGGGAATACCGTCCATTACACCGTAGTTTCTGCAATCTACACCAGCTTCGGTCTTTAAATCGCTTTCTGCGTTCAATACATCCATAATCGGCATTGTCATATCAAGCTGTGCTGCGGAGGGTTTTCCTCTGGACATATCCAGTTTCAGGCCCTTGCCCTTGGCATCCTCATATGCCTTTTCCAGTTCTGTTTTTAATGCCGCCAGTTCTTCCTTACTCATTTCCTTATAGGATTTCATGTTTCTCATTCCTCCTGTCAAAATTTCCCGTTTGTGCGAAATATGTCTGGATAATTGTATACAATACAATACGCTTTGTCTATTTTACAATACTCCACCCGTGTTGACAAGAATAAATTGCATTTCTGCGTAAAAAAAAGTGCAGGTTACTCACCTGCACTTTTCAACTATTCAATTATTCATTATTTTGCGTAATCAATTACGCGGCTTTCACGGATTACATTGACTTTAATCTGTCCGGGATATTCCATTTCAGCTTCAATCTGCTTTGAAATGTCCCTTGCCAGCAATACCATGTCAGCGTCTGAAATCTGCTCAGGAACTACCATAACACGAACTTCCCTACCAGCCTGAATAGCAAAAGATTTGTCAACACCTTTGAAATTGTTTGTGATTTCTTCTAACTGTCTTAATCTGCTAGTGTAGGTTTCTAATGTTTCCCTTCTAGCACCCGGTCTTGCAGCGGATATTGTATCAGCAGCTTGTACAATACATGCAATCAGGGATGTGGGTTCCACGTCTCCGTGGTGAGATTCTACTGCGTTGATAACAACAGAATTCTCTTTGTACTTTCTACATAATTCAGCGCCAAGCTGAATATGGGAACCTTCCATTTCATGGTCCACTGCTTTACCGATATCGTGCAGCAGGCCGGCACGTTTTGCAAGACGTACATCCAGTCCCATTTCAGCCGCCAGTAAACCGGAAAGCTGTGCTACTTCGATGGAATGCTTTAAAGCATTCTGACCGTAGCTGGTTCTGAACTTCATCTTACCAAGCAGTCTTACGAGTTCGGGATGGATGCCGTGTACGCCTACTTCCAGTGTAGCGGCTTCGCCTTCTTCCTTAATCATAAGCTCTACTTCTTTCTGCGCCTTTTCTACCGTTTCTTCAATTCTGGCAGGATGGATACGTCCATCAACGATTAATTTCTCAAGGGCAATTCTGGCAACCTCACGACGAATCGGATCAAAACTTGACAGAATAACTGCCTCAGGGGTATCATCTATGATTAAATCTACTCCTGTCATCGTTTCAAGGGTACGGATATTGCGTCCCTCTCTACCGATAATACGTCCCTTCATCTCATCATTGGGAAGCTGTACTACGGAAATTGTAGTTTCAGAAACATGGTCTGCTGCACATCTCTGAATGGCGTTTACTACATATTCCTTTGCTTTCTTGTCTGCTTCTTCTTTGGCCCGACTCTCCATATCCTTGATCATCACGGCCGTTTCATGTTTCACTTCATCTTCAACAATTTTCAATAAATACTCTTTTGCTTGTTCAGAGGTTAAACCGGAAATTCTTTCAAGTTCCTGTACGCGTTGTTCGTTTAATTTGGACACTTCCTCTTTCATCCTGTTCAAGGACTCTTCGCGCTGTGCCAAACTACTTTCCTTGCGCTCGATAGCATCTGCTTTCTTGTCGATGTTTTCTTCCTTCTGCTGAACCCTTCTCTCATAACGCTGCGCTTCCGCTCTGCGTTCCTTGATTTCCTTGTCCAGTTCATTCTTGGTGCGAATGGACTCTTCCTTAATCTCAAGCAACGACTCACGTTTCTTGGTTTCCGCAGTTTTCAGTGCCTCATCGATAATCTCCCTTGCCTTGGCATCTGCATCGCCTAACTTTGCTTCCACATACTTTTTACGTCTGTCTACAGCAACCTTTGCAGTAACCGGAATGGAGATAAGAAGCGAAACCGCTACCGCTCCCAAAACATACAACCATGTCATGTACAGGAGCACCTCCTTATTAAGTTTTTATGTATGGCGGATAACTTAAAAATATCTGCCAAACATATCTTTTAAAAAGCATTTTACAACAGTTAAATTGTAAAGTAAAAAAGTATCTGTGTCAAGTGCAGTTGTATAATTTTTCGTACAAATTGAATAAATTATAGCGTTCAGCGAAACAATGCTCTGTAAATTTTTTCGCTTTCAAACCCTTTTCTGGCAAGAAAACCGTACATTCTCTGTAATTCTTTTCTATCCGCTTCTTCTTTGCAAAAATGCTTTTTCTGAAGCAGGGCTTCTATCTGGGCATCCTCATCCTGAGAGTTTCCCTCTTCCGTCCAGAGGTTGTAAGCCTTTTCAAAATCATCCGGGCTTATCCCCCTCTGCAGCATGGTGCGGGCAATGCTTTTTTTGCTTTTGGAGTCGCCGTGGTATACCAGGTAGTCCCTCACATACCGCACATCATCCACATAGTGAAAGGACTCCACATAGGAAAGCGCCTCCTCTATCAGCTCCTCCGGATAAAAGCTTTTTTTCAGTTTATCCGCAAGCTGTCTGCGGGTGTAATCCTTTTTCTGCAGCAAATTCATGCAGCGCAGCTTTGCCCTCTTCGGCAGTAGCTCCCCGGTAATCTCCCGGTAGGCTGCCTCCGTAAGCTCTTTTTCCTCTTTGATGCCGTATTTACGAAGTTCGCCTTTGTACAGGGCAAAGGCGAACTCTTCATCTACATATACTTTTACTTTAGAAGAGGATACCTCTTCTATCCGGGTCACTGTCATTTCTCTTTCTTGCTTTCCGCTTTCTCGTCAGGATTTGCCGCACCTGCCTCTGCATGCAGACCGAAGTGCTCCCTGACTTTGTTTTCGATTTCATCGCAGACTGCCGGGTTGTCGCGCAGATACTGCTTGGCATTCTCGCGTCCCTGTCCGATTTTGTTGCCTTCGTAGGCAAACCAGGCGCCGGACTTGTTGATGATGCCCACATTGGATGCCAGATCCACAATATCTCCTTCCTTGGAGATACCCTTACCGAACATAATGTCAAACTCCGCTTCCTTAAAAGGCGGTGCAATCTTGTTCTTTACGACTTTTACCCTGGTACGGTTGCCGATGACTTCGCCGCCCTGCTTCAGGGCTTCGATACGGCGCACATCCAGACGTACGGAGGAATAGAACTTCAGCGCACGGCCGCCGGTGGTGGTTTCCGGGCTGCCGAACATAACACCGACTTTTTCACGCAGCTGGTTGATAAATACCACCGTACAGTTGGACTTACTGATAACAGCGGTCAGTTTACGGAGTGCCTGGGACATCAGTCTTGCCTGCAGACCTACGTGGCTGTCGCCCATGTCGCCGTCGATTTCCGCTTTGGGAACCAGAGCCGCAACAGAGTCTACTACTACAATATCAATCGCGCCGGAACGCACCATGGTCTCGGTAATCTCCAGTGCCTGCTCGCCGTTGTCCGGCTGGGAAATGTATAAGTTGTCAATGTCCACGCCGATATTTTTCGCATACACCGGGTCAAGGGCATGCTCCGCATCGATAAATCCGGCAATTCCACCCCTTCTCTGTACTTCGGCAATCATGTGCAGGGTAACGGTGGTCTTACCACTGGACTCCGGTCCGTAAATCTCTATAATACGTCCTTTGGGAATACCGCCCAGTCCCAGTGCAATGTCAAGGCTTAAGGAGCCTGTGGGAATGGTCTCTACATTCATCTGTGCGGAGGGGTCGCCGAGCTTCATCACGGCTCCTTTTCCGTACTGTTTTTCAATCTGCACAAGGGCAGCATCCAAAGCTTTTAATTTTTCATCTCTTTCCATAGTCTGTCTCCTTCATGAAGAACAAATGTTCTGATGTAATCAGAATAAAACATCTGTTCGATTTTGTCAATTCTTTTCTGCGCTTTTTTTTACCCTCAATGGCATCTTCCTCCCTCCGTTTTTTTCTTTTTACATTTTTTAACACGAAACAGGTGGCGAAATGCCGGATAAGCGATAAGAACGTGTCAGAAATGTTTTCTGTAAAAAATGTACCACATCTTCTGCCCGGAAGCAAGCCGATATGGTACATTTCTAACCCCTTTCTTTATCATCAAGCAGCTTTTCCCTTAAAAAGGTCAGGGCTGCCGCCGTTACGCTCTCTCTGATTTTCTGCCGGCTGCCGCTGAAATGATACTCCCGTACTTCCACATTTCCCCGTACGTTTACGCCGATATAGACGAGTCCCACCGGCTTTTCCTTTGTGCCGCCGTCGGGTCCCGCAATGCCGGTAACGGCTACCGCCGTATCCGTATGGGCTGCCTTTGCCGCACCCTCTGCCATTTCTTCGGCGGTTTTCCTGCTGACTGCGCCAAATTTCTCCAACGTATCATGGGACACGCCCAGCAGTTCTTCCTTTGCCTCGTTGGCATAGGTGATAAAGCCGGATTTGAACACTGCCGATACGCCCGGCGCATTGACCATTCTTGCCGCTATCATGCCTCCCGTGCAGGACTCCGCCGTAGTCATGGTATACTTCTTTTGGATAAGAAGTTTTGTCAGCGCCATCTCCAGTGTTTCGTCCGCATCCGTCGTGTAAACGGCATTGCCGAAGCGACGGTAAAGCTCTTCCACTACGGGGGCTGTTTTTTCTCTGGCTTCTTTTTCATCCTTTGCTCTTGCCGTGACACGCAGGTGTACCTCTCCGGTCTTGGCATAGGGCGCTATAGTGGGATTTTCCTGGGTGTTCAGCATGTCCAGAATCTGTGTTTCCACACTGCTTTCTCCGGGTCCCACAATCTTTACAGTTTCCGAATAGAAAACCTGTCCGCATTTTTGCTGCAGCCTCGGCATTACGCTGTCCGTGAACATGCTCTTTAATTCCAGAGGCGGTCCGGGCAGTAAAATAACCGTCTTTTCTCCTTCGGAAACCAAAATACCGGGTGCGGTGCCGTTTTTGTTGTAAAGGACCTCGCAGCTCTCTATGACATCCGCCTGCTTCCAGTTGTTGTCCGTGGGAATACGCCCCCTGAGGGCAAAATAATCCGCAATTTCCTGTTCCGCCCATTTATCCCGGATAAGCTTTTTTCCAAGAGCTTCTGCCACGGTTTCTTTGGTCAGGTCATCCTCCGTGGGGCCGAGTCCTCCTGAAAAAATAAGGATATCCGCCCGGGAAAGAGCCGTATTTATTACGGAAAGAAGCCTGTCCCGGTTATCTCCCACCACCGTCTGAAAATAGCAGTTAATGCCAAGGTATGCCAGCTTTTCCGACAAAAACGCCGCATTGGTGTTTACAATATTTCCTAATAAAAGTTCTGTGCCCACACAGATGATTTCCGCTGTCATGCTGTTTTCCTTCTCTTTACTTGGTATCTGCCATCACGCTTCTGTTGACCCAGATGTAATCAACCAGGGAAATGACGGTAAGCGCCAGTGCCACCCACATCACGATGTTGGTGAGCAGGCTGATTTTTTCAATGTTGGCAATCATTAAGCAGACCATAATCATCTGGAAGGTGGTCTTGAATTTGCCCCAGTAATTGGCGGCAATAACCACGCCCTTGTCGGAAGCCACCAGACGGAAACCGCTGATGATGAATTCACGGCTGATGATGATAATGACAATCCATGCCGGAATTCTGCCCATTTCCACCAGACAAATCATAGCGGAGCAGACTAAAAGCTTATCCGCAAGCGGATCCATGAACTTGCCGAAATTGGTGATAAGGTTGTATTTACGGGCAATTTTGCCGTCCAGCATGTCCGTCAGGCTGGCAATGATGAAAATAGCCAGCGCTATGTAGTCCACATATTCCATAATGCCGCCGAAAATGGCTGTGAACCACGCCCATTCATGAAAGCCTCCCAGCAAAAGAAGGACAAAAGGTACAATTAAAATCATTCGGAATACAGTAAGTTTATTCGGTAAATTCATGGTATATCTCTCCTATCAAATCGTATTCGTTGCTTCCGGTCACCAGTACTTTTACAAAGTCACCGGTCATAAGCTGTGCCGTTGTGTTTACAAAAATATAGCCGTCCACGCCGGGGGCATCCCGGTAGGTTCGTCCCACGTAAGCATCCTCATCCGCCACTTTTCCTTCTATCATGACGGTAAGAACACTTCCTACAAGGCCCTCCGCTTTTTCAAATGCAATTTCCTGCTGCAGCTCCATGATGTCGTTGCGGCGTTCTTCTTTGAGTTCCTCGGCAATCTGGTCTTCCATTTCCGCCGCCGGGGTATCCTCCTCCTGGGAATACGGGAATACGCCCAGTCTGTCGAAGCCGATTTCTTCCACAAACGCCATGTTTTCTTCGTGGTCCTCTTCCGTTTCCCCGGGGAAACCGGTAATCAGTGTGGTGCGCAAGCAGATTGCGGGGATTTCCGCTCTCAGTTTTCCGATAATACGCTCCAAATCCGCCCGGCTGGTCTTTCTGCCCATGCGTCCCAGCACGTTATCCGAAGCATGCTGGATGGGAATATCCAGATATTTGCAGACCTTGTCCTCCGCTTTGATGGCGGCAATCAGTTCATCCGTAATTTCTTCGGGATAACAGTACAAAATCCGTATCCAGTAGATGCCGGGGATTTCCGCTAATTTATGAAGCAGAAGGGGCAGGCTCTTTTTGCCGTATAAATCCTTGCCGTACAGAGTGGTTTCCTGGGCAACCAGTATCAGCTCCCGGACGCCGTTTTCCGCCAGCTCCGCCGCTTCCTTTAAGAGGCTTTCCATGGGAATGGAACGATATCCGCCGCGCACCTTGGGAATAATACAATAAGTGCAGTGTTTGTCACAGCCTTCCGCAATTTTCATGTAGGCGTAGTGTCCGCCGGTGGTTACGATACGCTTTTTTCCGTAAACCGGCGTAGTGCTGATATCCTTAAAATAATTTTCGGACCTGCCTGCCAGGGCTTTGTCCACACTTTCTGTAATTTTGTCAATCGCCATGGTGCCGATGATGGCATCCACACCCGGTATTTCCTTCTGGATTTCCTCTTTGTAGCGCTGTGCCAGACAGCCGGAAGCAATAAGGACTTTAATCACGCCCTCTTCCTTCAGCTTTTCCATCTCCAAAAGGGTGTTGATGCTTTCTTCCTTGGCATCCCCGATAAAGCAGCAGGTGTTGACCACCACCACATCGGCTTCCGTTTCATCGTCCGTGAAGGTATAGCCTTTTTCCGAAAGCTGTCCCAACATCATCTCCGTGTCCACCAGGTTCTTATCGCACCCTAAGGATACAAACATTATCTTCATACTCGTTACCTTTTCCGTTTTATTGCATAAATTTTATAGCATAAAAATTTACAATATAAAAGAACTGCCACACTTAAGCTTTTCTATTTTCGTGTGACAGCCTCTTTCTGCTTTCCTTATGCCTGTTCTTCTTCGTCGTTTAAGATTTTAATCTTACCTTCGTTCAGCTCTTCTACAGCAATGGAAAGAGGTTTCTTTCCGGTACCGTCTACCAAAGGCTCGTCTCCGGCGATAATCTGTCTTGCTCTCTTTGAGGTAGCCATAACGATGGAGTATCTGCTGCTTACTACCGGTTCTTCACCCGGCTCCACGTCCTTGTTTACCACTTTCATTAAATCGGTATAAGATGGATGTAACATAATCATTCTCCTTCCGTGAGAACATTCAGTTCTCCTCTGATATTATTGATAAACTCCGTATTGCGGCGGCTGGCTCTTTTGGCTGCCTTCACAATACTGTGAATTTCTTCCACACATTCCTGTAAATCATCGTTGACTACCAGATACTCGTAGTCCTCCATGCCCTTCGCTTCTTCTGCCGCACGGGCAAGGCGCTTCCTTATGACTTCTTCCGTCTCGGTGCCTCTGCCTCTTAATCGCTTCTCCAGCTCGGCAATGCTGGGCGGAGTCACAAAGAGTGTCAGCATATCCGGGAACATCTTTTTTACCTTATGCATGCCCTGGATTTCGATTTCCAGTAAGACATCCCTGCCTGCCGCAAGCATCTCCTCCACATAGTCCCTGGGAGTGCCGTAATAATTGCCGCAATACTCAGCATACTCTATCAGACCGTTTTGTGCAATCTTTTCTTCAAAGCTTTCTCTTTCCGTGAAGAAATATTCTCTTCCGTGCACTTCTCCCTCGCGGGGTTTTCTCGTGGTCATGGAGATGGACAATGCATAATTGCCGTATGTCTTCATGAGCTCCTTTACGAGAGTGCCTTTTCCTGCTCCGGAAAATCCGGATAACACAATCAATATGCCCTTACTCATTTTCTTCTCCTAAGACGTTTGTATCTGTCTGTCTGCTTCTGCCTGCTATGGTCTCGGGCAAAAGGGCGGACAACACAATCTGATTATTTTCCATAATAAGTACTGCTTTGGTCTTGCGTCCCTGGGTGGCATCTATGGTGTTGCCAGCCTCCTTGGCGTTCTGCACCAGTCTTTTGATGGGTGCGGAATCCGGGCTCACAATGGCAATAATCTTGCCGGTATTGACCATATTGCCAAAGCCGATGTGAATCAGTTTGTCCATGCCTGTTTCCTTTTTATTCAATATTCTGAATCTGTTCGCGGACTTTTTCGATTTCCGTCTTTAACTCGATGGCTCTGTTGGAAATACCGAGGTCGGTGGTCTTGCTTAAAATGGTATTTGCCTCCCGGTTCATTTCCTGCGCGATAAAGTCTAACTTTCTGCCGATGCTGCCGCCGTCCAAAAGCGCCTGCTTTGTGGAAGTGATGTGGCTTCTTAAGCGCACCAGTTCTTCATCCACACAGACCTTGTCTGCGAAAATGGTAACTTCCATCAAAAGACGGTTTTCATCCACCTGGGCATCCTTTAACAAATCCTTTACCTTATCGGTGAGCTTCTTTTTATACTCGGCAATGATTTCCGGAGAGCGCTCGGTAATGTAATCCACATGCTCCAGCATGCCGTCCAGCTTGCCGATTAAGTCGTTGCGTAAATTCTCGCCTTCCTTAATGCGGGTCTCCACCAGTGCCTGCAGGGCGCTCTTTAAGGCTTTGTCCAGCTCTTTCCAGATTTCGTCCTCGTCCTCTTCCACATCCTCTAAGGTAAACACATCGGGATACCGGGAAAGAGTGGAGGTACGGATATCGTTCTCCAGACCGAAGTCCTCTGCCATCTGTCCCAAATAATTGACGTACTCTTCCGCAATCTTTTTGTTGTACTTTACACAACCGGTGGTCTCTGCACAATCTTCGTATGCAATGTAAATATCCACCTTGCCGCGCTGCATAAAATTCTTCAGTTCATTCCGGATGGATGACTCAAAGAAATTTAATTTCTTGGGCATCTTGATATTCACATCCAGATATCTGTGGTTGACTGATTTTACTTCTACTGTAAACTTACGGGTACCTTCCACCAGTTCGCATCTGCCGAAGCCCGTCATACTGTTAATCATTTGCATACCTTCCTCCTATACAACGCTACTACCCCATATGGTTGCATACTGCATTTATTATAGTGGAAACGCGGGCTTTCGTCAAGTAAAGGCAAACATCCTGCCGTACTTTTCTCCCAGCATAAAATCATAGATGTTCTGTAAATCCGCCGCCACTTCCTCATCCGGCATCTGTCTGCCCGTCGGCAGGTAAAAAATTCCGAAATCCACACCCGCCACCCGGGTCAGAAGCGCTGTCTGCCGGCAGCCGCTCCGCTTGTAAAAACCGTTCCGGCGAATTCTCATGGTGCGGTCGTCCTCGTCCGCCGCCTTATCCGGACGTTCCGTTTCGATGATAATACCGTGCATGTCCGTGTAAATCCGCTGCATTTCCTGTAACATAAGCGCTCCCACGCCCTTGTTGCGGTATTCTTCAAACACCGCCAGATAGTCAAGCAGTATGGTGTTTTTCTCCGGTGCCTGCACGCAGAGGGCATACCCTGCCAGCCTGTCCCCGTCGTAAACGCCGATGCCGATATAGCCGCCCCGTTCCACCATGCTTTGAATCATAAACACCGGCTTGATTTCCGGTGCCGGGAAATGTAAGGGGCAGCTGTTTTCGTAAATGTCCAGCACCTCGTCGGATGACAGGCGCCTGAAAGTATAATCCGTATTCATGTTCTTTTCCTGTTCTGTTTTTTTGGGTGCCGGAGCACCTTTTCTATTACGCGTCGGCTCTTTTTATGTCCGAAATATCCGTGTCCGCCATCATGGAGTAATTGGTATAGTATACCACAAAGCCCGGCTTGCCGCCGTTTGGCTTCTTCACCTGCTTTTTCTCCACGTAGTCCACTTCCGCCTTGTTCTGGCTGCCTGCGGAGGAATAATGGGCTGCCAGTCTTGCCGCATCCTCATAGGTGGCATCCGGCAGTTCGCCCCTGCCCTTGTTTTTTACAATGACATGGGAACCGGGACAGCCTTTGGCATGGAACCACCAGTCGCCTCCATCGGCAAACTTAAACGTAAGCTCCTCATTCTGCAGGTTGTTTTTGCCCACATAGATGTCGTAGCCGTCACGGCTGATATAATGGAAGGGCTTGCTGGTCACCTTTACCTTTTTGCCGCCGTTCCGTTTTTTCATATAGCCGCTTTCCTGCAGCTCCTCCCGGATTTGCAGAAGGTCTTCTTCCCCGGCCGCAATCTGTAAGGCTACCTCAATGGACTTTAAGTGTTCGATTTCCTCTCCCACTTCTTTGGTGAGCTTGCTTAGCGCCTCGTAGGTTCTCTTCATCTTATTGTATTTGTCAAAATACTTCTTAGCATTTTCCGCTGCCGTAAGGGTCGGGTCAAGGGGGATTTTCACCGTTTCCCCGGTGTAATAATTAACCGCCTCTAAAGACTTGTCGCCGGGTGCGGCACTGTAGCCGTAGGTATGCAGAAGCTCCCCGTATACCCGGTAGGTATCCCTCTTTTCCGTGTCCTTCATCTGCTGCAGCTGCACATCGTATTTTTTCACATTGCGTTCCAGCGCCGTGTGGACGATTTTCTGTAAATCCGTGGAGCGCTGGCGGATACGGATTTGGGCATTCTTCTGCGCAAAATAGGTTTCCAGTACCTCGGACATGCTGTTGTAGGGCTTGCATTCATGCACGCCGTCCTCATAAATCGTCAAATCAAATGCCGCAAATTCCACCGGCTTTTTGCCGTCGTAGACAATATAGGGCGTAAACTTGCCGTCCTCTATGTCGTTACGGATGTCCGCCCATTCTTTGTAAATGTTTGTTATCTTTTCATCGGAAAGAGCCGCCGTGGGAAGCTCGCCGTCCACACCCGACCTGTGGCAGATTTCCTGTCCCATAATGGGGGAAATGCCCGTAAAGGAAGTGTAGAATGCCTTGAATGCCGGCATGGGTGCTTCCTTCATAACGGTTAAAAACTCCTCTTTTGTCACCGTCATGGCGTCTTTTTTGTGGGTGGTATCGGCAATGAAATACATCTTGCCGGGAAGCACTTCCCGGACGGAGCTCACCAGTGCCGATACTCTCTTGATGCTGTCGATGATGATGTCGTTGTCGTCACAGAAAATGATGTTGCTGTATTTTCCCATGATTTCCACAATCAGTTTTTTCCGGCAGAGGTCGCCCATTTCGTTTAAGTGTTCCATTTCTATGGTGACGATACGCTCCAGTCCCGGCTGGGTAATGTCCACAATTCTGCCGTTCTGTAAGTGTTTCCGCAGAAGCATGCAGAAATTGGGTGCCGTCATGGGGCTGGGTTTATTCTGTGCCGATACATAAAGAAGCGGCAGGGAAGCACCTGCCGAAATCAGAAGACGGTATTGTCCGTGCGGCTGTTTGATGGTAAAAATCATCTCGTCCGGCTCCGGCTGGGCGATTTTGTAAATGCGCCCGCCGATTAATACGTCTTTCATTTCCTGTACTACATTTGCTATGGTTATTCCGTCAAAAGCCATGTCGGCTCCTTTCTGTTTCCTGATTTTGCAGAGTAGTTTCCCCCTGCAAACGGTTTCACCGTTCCGTTTTTACATTAAATGCAGCTTCTTTGCCACCTTCACCATAAGGTAGCCCTTGGGCAGCTCTCGCAGTTCTTTTTCACTGATGCCCCTAAAAAGAATTTCCAGTACAAAGTATACCACGCAGCCCACTAAAATAGCCGGGATGAGGGCAATGGCATTCTGCATTCTGCCGGGATATTCTCCGCCGCCTAAAAGCGCATGGATACCGGCGTAAGTGCCGTAAGCAGCCAGTCCCATAAAGACGGAAGCCACAAAGGGAACAATAAAAGTCTTAAAAATTTCCTGTCTGTAATGCATGTACCTGCGGATGGAACGCTGGTTTAAGAAGCACATCATGCCGGAATATACGATTTCCGCAATGACCAGTGCATACATATCCAGCCCGGTAAACAGTAAAAGCAGCGCCGTAATCACGGTCTGGATAACCAGTGCCACCGCGGCATTCTTCACCGGTACTCTTACCTGTCCGATACCCTGCAGAATGGAGTTTGTCAGGGTTGACAGGGAATACAGAATAATGGATACGGCAAGCAGCATCAGCAGTCTGGATGCCATATCAATGGAAGCTTTCTGGGGGAACAAAAGCCAGGTAATAGGACGCGCCAGCACCGCAATGCCCACCGTGGCGGGAATGGCGATAAACATGGTGGTCTTCACCGCCTGCGCCGTTTTCCTGCGGGCGCCTTTCATGTCCCCGCTGCCCGCCAGTGCCGATACCGTCGGCAGAATAGCGGAGGCTATGGCTGTGGAAATCGCAATGGGAATTTTGGAAATGACCACCGCCTTACCGGAGAAAATACCGTAACGGGTGGATATTTCCGTGTTTTCCATGTTCTTTTTTTCTGCCGCTATATACGTGTAAACAGTCTGATTGACCACTGTCGTCAGATTGTAAATTGCCGTGCTTAAAATAAAGGGAATAATCACACCGGTAATGGTTTTTATGATTTCCCCGTACTCTTCCACCGGGTGCCTGTCGCGTTCGATACGCCGGTAGATGGTGTCCTTGTTCAGAAGATAAACCGCCCACATGAAAAGCAGGGCAATCAGTACGCCGGAGCCGGTACCCAAAGCGCTGCCGATGGCGCCGTAGAGGGCATGCTTCGTATTCCATGCCTGCTGCTCGTCGGAAAGCACATAGCTCACAATGCCGTTTTCATCGGTCTGCTCCTCTGCCATTTCCTGCACAACGGTGCTTCCGAGACTTACGGAATGGTCATCGTTTATCACATATTTGTCCGTGGAGGAAAGCATCAGGATAATCAGAAGATATGCCGCGCCGATGCTGACCACGGCGTTTAATATCTGTTCAATAATCTGGGATACGGAGGTCTGCACCATGCTGCGGTGCGCCTGGAAATATCCTCTCAGCACGCCCAAAAGTCCGTACAGAAAAACCGTGGGAGCAAAGACTCTCACGACCTGTACCGCCGGTCCCCTGGTCAGAAAGCCCGCGCCGAAAAACAGCACCAGACTCGCCAGTCCGCCCACAATCAGCACATAATAAATCGCACAGGTAAATACCCTGTGTGCATTCCGGTATTCATGGGTGGCAAGCTTCTGGGCGATAACCTTGGAAATAGCAGACGGGATGCTGTAAGAAGATATCAGAAGTATCATGGTATAGATATTGTACGCTGCCTGGTAATAGCCGTTTCCTTCATCACCGATAACAGCAGCTAAAGGGCTTCTGTAAAGAAGCCCTATAATTCTGCAGATAATTCCGGCTGCCGCCAGAATTCCGGCCTGTATGATAAAACCGTTTTTGTTACTACTTTTGCTCATTTTAAATCAAATCCTAACCGAAACCCAGCGACCGTTCCGCCGTCTGTGCCGACTCTTAGCGGCCAATCAGCCAGTCATACATCTCCTGATATTTGCCTGCCGATACATGCCATGAGAAGTCTGCCGCCATACCGCGGTCGATAATCTTGTTCCATTCTCTCTTCTTGTCGTAATATACATGCTCTGCATAACGAATGGTGCGAAGCATTTCATGTGCATTGTAGTTGGCAAAGGAAAATCCGGTGCCGGTTCCTTCGTATTCGTTGTAAGGCTGTACGGTATCTTTCAGTCCGCCCGTTTCCCTGACAATGGGAACCGTGCCGTAGCGCAGCGCAATCAACTGGCTTAAGCCGCAGGGCTCAAACAGTGACGGCATCAGGTAAGCGTCGCATGCCGCATAAACCTTGTGGGAAAGGTCTTCGGAGTAATAAATATTGGCGGAAACGCGGTCCGCATACTTCCAGTCGAAATGACGGAACATGTTTTCGTAGCGCTCTTCTCCGGTACCCAGTACCACAATCTGTACATTGTCCTGGCAGAGCTCATCCATTACATAAGCCACCAGGTCGAGTCCCTTCTGGTCTGTCAGACGGGAAACGATACCAATCATGAACTTTCTGTCGTCCTGCGCCAGATTCAGCTCTTTCTGCAGGGCGCGTTTGTTCTTTACCTTTTCCTTTCGGAAGGTAATGGGGTCATACTTGAACGGTATGTACGCATCCGTTGCCGGATTGAACTCGTCGTAGTCGATGCCGTTTACAATACCGCGGAGGTCGTGGGCTCTGGCATTCATGAGTCCGTTTAAGCCCTCGCCGTAGAAATCGGTCTTGATTTCCTCTGCGTATGTCTGGCTTACGGTGGTAATCGCATCCGCAAATACCAGACCGCCCTTTAAGAGGTTGGCATCCTTGTAGCATTCCAGCTTATCCGGTGTAAAGTAATAGTCCGGCAGACCCGTGATATTCTGTACTGCCTTTACGTCCCATCTTCCCTGGAATTTCAGATTGTGGATGGTCATAACGGACTTTACGTTCCAGAAGAAGGAATTGCCGCGGAACCGTTCCTTTAAGTACACGGGAATCAGACCCGTCTGCCAGTCGTGGCAGTGAATGAGGTCGGGCTGGAAGCCGATTAAGGGCAGTGCGGAAAGCACGGCCTTGCAGAAATAAGAATATTTCTCAATTTCAAATAAAACATCATCCCCGTAGGGCTTGAAACCGTTGAAGTAATGCTCATTGTCAATGAAGTAATACTGGATTCCGTCCACATTGGCACCTAATACCCCCACGTACTCCTCGTGCCAGTTGAAATCCATATAAAAATGTGTGATGTACTGCAGTTTCTCCTGCATCTGCGGTTTCATGCAGGAATATTTCGGCAGAATAACCCGCACATCATAGTACTCTTTGTCAATACATTTCGGCAGTGATCCCACAACATCCGCAAGACCGCCTGTTTTGATAAAGGGCACGCCTTCCGATGCTGCAAATAAAATGTTCTTCAAAAGAAATCCCTCCCATATCAGCTTAGTTTTTTCTATTATACATCAATGGGAGGGTATTTTAAAGATTTAATTTCGGTATTTCAATCGGATACGGTCCGCAATCAGGGCGATAAACTCGGAATTGGTGGGTTTTCCCTTGCCGGTGTTTATGGTGTAGCCGAAAAGGGCATCCAGCGTTTCCATTCTTCCCCTGCTCCACGCCACCTCAATGGCATGCCGTATGGCTCTTTCCACGCGGCTCGGCGTGGTGCCGAAGCGCTTTGCGATGGTGGGATACAGAATTTTCGTGATGGAGCTTAACATGGTGGTATCCTCCACGGACATCATGATTGCCTCCCGTAAGTACTGGTATCCTTTGATATGTGCCGGCATGCCGATTTCATGTATCATATCCGTGACGTCCTGCTCCAAATCCCTCTTTTCCGCTTCTTTCTTTATTTCTTCGACCTTCGTTTTCTCCTGCGTCTTATCTTTTCCGGACGGAACCGTAATCATAATCTGGAATTCTTTGTCGCAGCTGATAAGCTGACCCAGTATTTTGTATAACTTTTCATTATCTTTGGTGGTCATCAAGTTGAGTTGTTCCATGATAACACCTATACCTTTCCTTTTTCTGCAAAAAGTTTCCAAGATTTATTATACAGTTTTGACGCAATTTGGCGCAACCTGTACTCATCGCATAATATTTACAAATTCCGCGCACCTTCTCCTTTATTGATAGTTTGCAAGCATGGCATTAAGCATTTCCGGATAATAGATTTTCCGGTTTCTTCTGTCAATCATGGCAAAATTCTCACTGCCGATGTTCGTGCCGTTGTTGTCCCATAAAAAGCAGGACATTTTATCGGCGGATGCTTTTTTCGTGTAATCCTCCGCCCAGGCAACGCGGTCTTCGTAGTTGTCCTTGTTGATGGCTCCCATTTCCCCGATAACCACGCCGTATCCGTTTTCCACGAATTTTTCGTAAAGGTCATCCAGGAAAGACAATTCCTGCACCCGGTCCTCAGTCCACTCCGTATAGCCGTTTGCGTTCATGGCAAAATCATACGGGGAATAGGCATGCACGGAAAGCATCACCCGGTTTGCTTCGTCCTCCGGCATGGAAAAGACATCGGACAGGGCATTCTGGGCGGAAGCGGCATTGCTTGGCACCATCAGGTAACGGGTTTTGTTGTAATGTTCCCCGCTCCGCACCGTATCCACAAAGGTCTGGTTCATTTCCACAATACAGCGGATGGACTCCAGTCCGTCCGGGTCGTTTTCCGTAAACCACCATTCCTTTGCGGTGTTAATCAGCCGCGGTTCGTTCATGGACTCAAAAATGAGTCTTTCGTCATAGTCCTTAAATCTCTCGCTTATCTGGGTCCAGACGGCGGCAAGGTATGCCTTACCGTTCTCTAAATTTTCCTCGGAAGGAAAATATTTTTCACAGTCGTGGTGGGAGTTCAAAATCACATACATGCCCGCATCCAGTCCATAGTCCACAACCTCCTGCACCCTGTCCATCCACATTTCGTCAATGGTGTAGTCGTCATTCATATGGCTGCTCCAGGTCACCGGAATACGGATGCTGGTAAAGCCCGCTTCCTTCACATACTCTATCATTTCCTTTGTGGTCTTGGGCTGTCCCCAGGTGGTCTCCGCATTCAGAAGCCTGGTGCCGGTGGACTCCAGTGTGTTTCCGAGGTTCCATCCCAGCTTCAGGCTGTATGCAAAATCCACGGAATTATCCGCTATGGGCAGGGTTCCATTTCCTTCTCTTTCGTTCGCCTTGTTTCCGCACCCTGTGAGGCTTGTGAGCATACATGCCGTAAGCAGCAGGGTTGTTAAAAATCGTTTCATCCTATGCATCCTTCCTGTGTCTGTTTTCTTCTGTTATGTTATAGTATACAATATCCGGGGCAAAAGAAACAATCCGAAAGATTTCACATGAAAGGTGTGATTTTTATTGTTTTACGCGCCGTGCTCTATCATAGACTCAATAAAGATGCCGTAGCCCTTGGTGGGTTCGTTGACAAGCACATGGGTAACAGCTCCCACCAGTCTGCCGTTCTGGATAATGGGCGCTCCGCTCATGCCCTGCACGATGCCCCCTGTTTTCCGGATGAGCTCCGGGTCGGTGACTTCCAGTACGATTTCCTTGTTTTTATGGTTGGCATCCTGATGCATTTCCTTAATCCGGATGTCATAGTACGCCGTCTCACTGCCTATGGTGCAGAGTATCTTGGCATCCCCCAGCTCCACCTCCTGCCGCAGGGCTATCTTCATGGGCTCCGCGGTTATTTTTTCCAGCATTTTTTCATTGCAGACACCGTAAATGCCCTGATTGGAATTTTCGGTAATTTCTCCCAGAATGTTGCGCTCCGAGTATTCTATCATGCCCGTCATTTCCCCGGGATTTCCCCTTTCTCCTTTGCGGACAGCTATAATCTGGGTTTCATAAAGGGTTCCGCTTTTTACATCCATGGTAATGCCGGCATCCACATCGCTGATGCCGTGCCCCAGTGCGCCGAAATTTCCTTCACTGTCTATAAATGTCATGGTGCCGATACCCTGGGCGTTGTCCCTGACCCAGATACCGATTTTATATTCGCCCGCCGCATTTTTCTCCGGGATGACCGTAATATCCAAGGTTTCGTCATCCCTCCTTACGGTAAGCGTTATCTTATTTCCGCCGGAATTTTCCACCATGGAAATAAACTGCTTCTTGTCCGTGACCTCTTCCCCGTCCACGGCTACAATGTAGTCCCCTGTCTTTAATAAAAATGCCGCCGGGGAAACCGTCGTCTGGTCCGGGGTCTTAAAATCCCCGATGCCGATGACCATAACGCCCTCCGTTTTCAGGTAAATACCGATGGGAAGTCCCACCGGCGTCAGCATCTTGTCTTCGATGACCTGCACGCCCACCTGCTTGAACGGAATGATGCCGAACAGCTTCAGCTCCATCCGGTAGGTTTCTTCTTTTTCCGCCTTCATGGTGACCGGCTCCCGCAAATCTATGCGGATGCTGTCCGCCGGAATATTGCTTTCCCTGCCTCCCGCCACCGGCACTCCGTTTTCCTGCTCCTTCTCCCACAGGGCACTGTCTGTTTTTTTGATAATTCCTTCCACCGGAACGCCAATGTCTATCACCTGTTCTTCTCCCCTGCGAAGTTTTATATTATCGGGAATTTTTCGGTAAACCCCAAGCAGCCACAGCAGACACAGGGTAAAAACCGTCAGAATAAGAGCCGTCCACAGACAGCCTTTGTATATTTTTTTCCGCAATCCGCACACTTCCTTTCCGCAACACTAAAAAAAGAGTACCCATGATGGATACTCTTTTTCTTACTACTATTGTTAGCAATTTTTATGACTCTAAACGGGAAACCTATAATTTTTTCTGCTTTATGTTTTCCGCCTGTTTTCTTAATTCTTCCGCATTTTCCAGTGCCTTTTCGGAAAGGCTGTCCGCTCCCAAAAGGCGCGCCAGCTCTTCCTTTGTGCCCTCTTCGGAAAGTCTCCTGATTTCCGTCTGGGTGCTGCTGCCGTCCGTTTCCTTTTCAATCACAAAATGGCTGTCCGCCATCGCCGCTATCTGGGGCAGGTGCGTAATGCAGATGACCTGATGCGCCTCGGAAAGACGGCTTAATTTTTCGGAAACCCGCCATGCGGTCCTGCCGCTGATACCGGCATCGATTTCGTCGAAAATCAGGGTGTCTACCGCATCCTTCTCCGCCAGTACCGCCTTAATGGCAAGCATGATACGGGAAAGTTCACCGCCGCTGGCAACGGCTCCCAGACTTTTGGGTGCTTCGCCCGGATTGGTGGACAGTAAAAATTCCACATCATCCGCGCCGTCTGCGGACGGTTCTTTTGCCTTTCTGTCAATGACAAATTCTACGGTGAGGAAATTCAAATCCACTAAAGACTTCTGTAAAATACCGGCAAGCGTTTCCGCGTTCCTGCTTCTTAATTTCGTCAGCTTGTCGCAGACCTTTGTAAGCTCCGCTTCCTTCTTTTTTATTTTGTCATCCAGGGTGGCACGGTATACTTCGTAATCTTTCAGTTTTTCCGTTTTCTGTGCGATTTCTTCCCCGTATGTCTTTACTTTCTCGATGGAGTCGCCGTATTTTTCTTTTAAGCGGTTCACCACATTCAGCCGTTCCTCCACCTGGGCAAACAACGCGCCGTCAAATTCCATGCTTTCCATGTAATCGGCACATTCCCGGTTAAAATCGTTTAACAGCTCTTCCGTCTGCAGAAGGGCTTCCTGCATACCGGCAAGTTTTTCGTCAAAATGCGCCACGCTGCCGATTTCCCGGACGGCACGTCCGATTAACGTGGATGCTCCTTCCTCTTCCCCGCCGGTAAGCCGGAAGGTCTGTCCCAGCGCTTCTCCGATTTTCTGGCCGTTTACCATGAGACTGTACTGCTTTTCCAGTTCCTCATCCTCTCCGTCTTTGAGCGCTGCCGTCTCTATTTCCTGCTGTTCAAAGCTGAGCAGCTCCAGCTCTCTGTCACGGTCCCTCTCATCCAGTGCTGACTCTTCTTTTTCCGCAAGAAGGTCTTTTCTTTCCTTATAAAGCTTTGCCGCCTCCGCCTTTAATTCTTCCGCTTCTTTTCCTGCGTAAGCGTCCAAAATCTGCAGATGCTTCTTTTTCTGTAAAAGGGACTGGTGCTCATGCTGTCCGTGAATGTCAATCAGAAGCTCGGACAGCTCCTTTAACTGTCTGGCGCTGACCGTTTCCCCGTTGATACGGCTGACGCTTCTGCCCTGGCTGATTTTGCGGGCAATGGTAACCGTTCCGTCCTCTTCAGGCAAATCCATTTCGGCAAGCTTTTGTGCTATACGCTCCGAAGAGTCAAAGGTAAGCTCCACCAGAGCCGAATCCGCTCCCCGTCTTATCATGTCCGGGCTTGCCTTGCCGCCCAGCGCCAGATTGACGGAACCGAGCAGAATGGATTTACCGGCGCCGGTTTCACCGGTCAGGATATTGAGTCCTCCGGTAAAATCCACCTCCGCCTCTTCTATGAGTGCCAGATTTTTCACATGTAAACTTACTAACATAGTTCTCCTTCTACCTTCTCTTTGTGTCTCCCTATGTCTGCCGTCTCTCCCGGCACGTTTAACTTCCTGTCTGTAACTTTCCGTCTACAGCATGGCCTTTATTTTTTCCATCAAGACCTTGGTGTCCTCCACGGTTCTGACCGCCATCATAATGGTGTCGTCCCCTGCGATGGAACCCACGATTTCCCGGAATTTCATGGCATCCACGGCTGCTGCCACCGCCATTGCCATACCGGAAACGGTCTTGATAACCAGAATATTCTGCGCCATATCCATGGACACAAAGCCTTCCTTTAAGACACGGATGTATTTGTCTCCCAGATGGCTGTCGTCCGTTCCCAGCGCCACATATTTCTGTCTGCCGTCGCCTGTGGGCACCTTGGATAATTTCAGCTCCCGGATATCCCTGGAAACGGTTGCCTGCGTTACGTCAAAGCCCTCTTCTTTTAAAAGTACCGCAAGCTCCTCCTGTGTTTCCACGTTCCTGCTCTCGATAATCTCGATAATTCTGCCCAGTCTTTCTTTCTTCATCCCTTTTCCATCCTTTTTCCTTTGGTTTTATACCCGCCTGCCGTCAGCCGTTTTCACTCATCTTTTTGTGTAAGGTTTCTAAGAAACCGGCATTTCCGATTTTAATAAATTCCGTTGTCTGTGCGGACTTGCGTATCCGTATCAGGTCGCCGGTGGCAATTTCCACTGCCTGTCCGTCAAAGTTTACCACCCCGTGCTGCTCCTGTCCCTCTCTGCCCGCCGGGATTTCTATTTCCACCACGTCCTCTGCGGAAAGCACCACGCTGCGCTGGTTCAGGGTGTGGGGACAGATTGGCGTCAGCACAAGCAGGCTTGCCATGGGCTCCACAATGGGGCCGCCCGCCGACAGGTTGTAACCCGTGGAACCGGTGGGGGTCGTGACAATCATGCCGTCCGCCTGGTATTTATTTAAGAATTTTTTATTGACGTATAAATGGAACTGTAGAAGCTGTTGGGCGCCGTCCCTGCGGATGACGATGTCGTTGAGTGCCCAGTCGGTATGGATTTCCTGTCCGCCTCTTATAAGGCTGCCGTCCAGCATCATCCGGCTTTCTAATTCAAAATCTCCCGAAAGCAGCTTCTCCAAGGCGCTCTCCACGCCCTCCGGCTCCACTTCCGTAAGATACCCGAGTGTGCCCATATTGATGCCGAGAATGGGAATGTTTTGTTTGCCGATGCGCTCTCTTGCGGCATTTAAGACCGTGCCGTCGCCGCCCAGTACCAGAATGCAGTCCGTTCCCGGCTGCATGGGGTCTTCGGGGTGCAGCTTGACACTGCATTCCATGCCTTTCTGTGTAAGCAGAGTCTGGATGCGCTTTGTCATCAGAAGGTCCTTGTCCTTATGCAGGTTTGTGTAAATGCAAAAATGTTTCATTCCGTTTTGTCCAACTCCCCATGTGCAAGTGAAACGGTTTCTTTTATTTTCGTCTGCCACTCCGGTGCAAAGCCGAGTCCTTCTTTCTTAGAAAGAAGCTCTTTTAAGGCGCCTTCCGCCCCGGCTTCCGTAAACGGCGGCATTTTTTCTTTCCGGATTTCCAGAAAAACAAGGTATTCGATATTGCCTTCCGGTCCCTTTATGGGGGGAAAATCCAAATCCTTTACGAGAAATCCCAGCATATCCGCATAGGTAATGACTTTTTCAATGACTTCCCTGTGCACCTCCGGCTCTCTTACCACGCCCTTTTTGCCGACCTTGTCCTTGCCGGCTTCAAACTGCGGTTTGATGAGACATACCATCTGACCGTGCTCTGCCAGAAGCTCTCTTGCGGGCAGTAAGATTTTGGTCAGGGAAATAAACGAAACATCCACGGAGGCAAACCGGGGTGCCTCGGCAATATCTTCTTTGGTCATATAGCGGAAATTGGTCTTTTCCATGCAGACCACTCTCTCGTCATTGCGAAGCTTCCAGGCAAGCTGTCCGTGTCCCACGTCCACGGAATATACCTTTACGGCGCCGTTCTGCAGCATGCAGTCGGTAAAGCCGCCGGTGGAAGCGCCGATGTCCATACATACCTTTCCCTTTAGGGTAAGGTCAAAATGCGTCATCGCCTTCTCTAACTTATAGCCGCCCCGGCTCACGTATTTCTGCGGGGCTCCTTTTACTTCTATTTTCAGATTGTCCGTGCGGAACATGCTTCCCGCTTTGTCCTCCCGCTGTCCGTCCACGAAAACATTGCCCGCCATGATAATGGCTTTTGCTTTTTCCCGGGATTCTGCGTAGCCCATGGACACAAGCAGTACATCCAGTCTTTCTTTCATGTTTCTTCCTCTTTATTCTGCTGCCGAAAGCCTGTTTTATTTAGGCTGTCCGTCCATCTGTTCCAAAATTCGGTTTATAATGCTTTCCGCATCCATATGCAGCTCTTTTTTTAACTGCTCCACGCTGCCATGCTCCACATAACAGTCCGGTATGGCAACGGAAAAGAATTTTCCGCGGTAATTGCATTCCTCCAGGTAGGCTCTTACGCCCTCGCCGAAGCCGCCGTTTGCCGTGTTTTCCTCCAGCGTAATCACGAAATCATGCTCTGCTGCCGCCTGCTTTACCATTTCTTTGTCAAAGGGCTTTACAAAGCGCACATTGACAAGGCTGACCGGAAGACCTTTTTCCTTTAACGCCTCCCGCACGGTTACGGCTGTTTTCACCATACTGCCCACGGCTAACAGGGCAATGCCGCCCTCTTTGTAAATCCATTCGCTTTTTCCCATGGAAATGGGAGCACGGAACTCCTTTAAGCCCGTGTACGCCTCGCCCTTGGGATAGCGCACGGCAATGGGACAGCCCGCTGCCACGGCATATTTCATCATATCGGAAAGCTCCCATTTGTTCTTGGGCGCCATGATGTGCATATTGGGAATGCTGGATAAAAACGACAAATCGAAAATACCCTGATGGGTCTCCCCGTCCGCGCCTACCAGCCCTGCCCGGTCTATGGCAAATACCACCGGCAGATTCTGGATACAGACATCATGCAGTATCTGGTCGTAGGCTCTCTGTAAAAAGGAAGAATAGATTGCCACTACCGGAATATAGCCTCCGGCTGACAATCCCGCCGCAAAGGTAACGGCATGTTCTTCCGCAATGCCCACATCAAAGAAACGCTCCGGGTACATGTTGCGGAACCGCTTTAAGCCCGTGCCGTCCGGCATAGCCGCCGTAATCGCCACCACTTTTTCGTTGCGGTTTCCCAGCTTACACATAACCGTGGAAAAAATATCCGTGTAATTGGCGATGGTGCGGGGATTTTTAGGAAGTCCCGTTTCCGGCTCGAAGGGGTCCGTGCCGTGAAATCTGGCGGGATGCCGCTCTGCCGGCTCATAGCCCTTTCCTTTTTCCGTAATCACATGGACAAGCACCGGTCCTTTTACCCTTTTTGCGTCCCTAAAGACTCTTAAGAGGGCATTGATGTCGTGTCCGTTTACGGGTCCTAAATAGGTAATTCCCATGTCTTCAAAGAACATGCCGGGAACCACAAGCTGCTTCACACCGTTTTTGATACGGCGGATGCGTGCAATCAGTCCGTCTTTTCCGGAATTTTTCAAGGTGTTGTAAACACCCTCCTTCAAATCCAGATATCCTTCCGCCGTACGCACGTTATTTAAGTACCGGGAAAGTCCTCCCACATTTTCGGAAATGGACATGTTGTTGTCGTTTAATACCACAATGAAATTGGTTTCCAGGGTGGACGCATTGTTTAATGCCTCGTATGCCATGCCGCCCGTCAGGGAACCGTCGCCGATGACGGATACAATGGTTTCCGTGCCACCGGATAAATCCCGCGCTTTTACCATTCCAAGCCCCGCCGATATGGAAGTGGAACTGTGTCCGGTATCGAAGCAGTCGCAGTCGCTTTCCTTCCGCTTGGGAAAACCGCTCATGCCGTGGTATTTCCTAAGGGTATCAAAGCCGTCTTTTCTGCCGGTCAGGATTTTGTGGGTGTAGGACTGGTGTCCCACATCGAAAATAATCTTGTCCTTAGGTAAATCCAGGGAAAGATGCAGCGCCATGGTAAGCTCCACCGTACCGAGGTTGGAGCCCAAATGTCCGCCCGTTTCACTGATTTTTTCTATGAGGAATTTCCGGATTTCTTCCGCCAGGAGCGGGTATTCCTTTTTGTTCAGCTTCTTTATGTCATTGACCTTCTCTATTTGTTCCAGGTACACCTATACTCACCCCAAAAGCATTATTTTTTCCGATGAATCAGATATTTCGTAAGTTCTTCCAGAAAGGCGCTGTCCCCCGAACAGTCCTTCAGAATACAAATGGCTTCTTCCGAAAGCTTCTCCACTTCTTTTTTTGCTTTTTTAAGACCATACATGGTCACGTAAGTCTGTTTGTCGTTCTTTTCGTCGCTGAAAAGCGGCTTGCCCAAAACGGCTTCCTCCCCTTCCACATCCAGAATGTCATCCTGAATCTGGAACGCAATGCCGATGTTGTATGCGCATTTGCCCATGGCGGTAACGGTTTTCTCGTCCGCGCCCGCTAAAATAGCTCCTATCATCATGGAAGCCTCTATCAAATCCGCCGTCTTGTGACGGTAAATAAACAGAAGCTGTTCTTCCGTAATCTGTTTTCCTTCCGCCTCCAAGTCCGCGGTCTGTCCTCCAATCATGCCGTGGATGCCTGCTGCCTTGGACAGTACCTTCAGTGCCTGCTCTAACATCTTAAAGCGCGCCGTTACCGGCACTCCGTCCACATAACAGTTTTCAAAAGCCCGGAATGCAGTTTCAAACGCATAGTTTAACAGGGCATCCCCTGCCAGAACCGCCATACCGTCTCCGTAAACCACCCAGGTGGTCTTTTTGCCGCGGCGCAGTTCGTCGTTGTCCATGGTGGGCAGATCGTCGTGCACCAGGGAATAGGTATGTATCATTTCCATGGCTGCCATAAAGGGCTCCACCGCACTGCCCGTTCCACCGCACATTTTATAGGTTTCCCGCATCAGCATGGGACGTATCCTCTTGCCGCCCGCCTCTAAGCTGTAATGCATGGCTTCCTTTACCGTTTTCTGCAAGCCTTCCGTATCCGGCATATACCGCATTAAAATCTCATTGATTTCTTTCTGTCTGTTTTGAAATTCTGCCCGAAAGTCCATACTTCCTCCCGCTACATGCTATTCTTCGTCCCAGTCCGTTACCTGACCGTCCGCGTTCAGTATCTGCACCTGTTTTTCCACCCTGTCGATATCGGCGTTGCACTGCTTGATGAGCTCCATGCCGTCCTTATACAGGGAAAAACTTTCTTCCAGTGTAATATCTTCTTTTCGCAACTGCTCTGTCATGGCATCTAATTTTGCCAGCTTTTCTTCCAAAGTCATACCGGTTCTCTTTCCTTTCGTGCGCGTTCTTCCACCAGTACGTGAATTTCGCCGTCCGTCACCTGTACGGTCAGCTTATCACCTTCTGCCACATCTTCCACGCTCTTAACAGCCCTGCCGTCCTTTTCCACATAGGAATAGCCGCCGCTTAATTTTTCCAGGGGGGACAGTCCCTTAAACTGCTCAATCAGAAGCGCCAGTCTGTGATGTCTGTCCGTCACAATATCCGTAAAACCGCCCTGCAGGCTCTCCGTCAGCTTTGCTAAATACATCTTCTGCTCCTGCAGACGGTTCCCGGGACTTAGTGTCTTTAAGGTAAGCTGTCTCTGCGCCGTCTTCATTTTTAAGAGCTGTATTTTGGTCATCATGCCGCCGGCAAGTTCCTCTTTTCTGCGGGCAAGCTGTTTTTCCAACCGGTCGTACTCATATACGGCAAGCTCCGCCGCCGCAGAGGGAGTCGGTGCACGCAGATCCGCCACAAAATCTGCTATGGTGGTGTCCGTTTCGTGGCCCACTGCGGAAATAATGGGAGTTTCACAGTCAAAAATCGCCTGTGCCACCGCTTCTTCGTTAAACGCCCACAAGTCCTCCAAGGAGCCGCCGCCCCTTCCCACTATCATCACATCCACACCGGTCTTTTCCAGTGCACGAATGCCGTTTATAATACTGGGCGCCGCATCCTTTCCCTGCACAATGGCGGGATACAGGATAATTTTCACGTAAGGGTTCCTTCTCCGGGTAATGTTGATGATATCCCGGACCGCCGCTCCCGTGGGAGCCGTCACCACACCCAATGTATGAATATACTTTGGAACGGGTCGTTTGTAACACTCATCAAACATGCCCCGTTCCAACAGTTCCGTTTTCAATTCTTCAAATTTTTCGTAGAGATTTCCCAGACCGTCATTCGTAATCTGTTTCACATAAATCTGGTATTTTCCGTCTCTTTCGTAAACGTTTACGGCACCTTTTACAATGACCTGCATCCCCTCCTGCATGCGGAAGGAAAGCCCTTTTTTCCTGTCACTGTCGAACATCACACAGGCGATGGTACCTTTTTCGTCCTTTAACGTAAAATAAATATGTCCAGACGGATGGTATTTGCAGTTGCTTACTTCGCCTCTGACGCAAAGCCTTTGCAGCATAAAATCCTGAGTGAACATATTTTTTATATACGCGTTTACCTGTGCTACCGAATATACATTTTGTACGGCCATATAAATCCTCTTTTATACAAACTTCGCCAATACGGCATTGACAAAAGCTCCGGACCCGTCCTGACCGAATTTCTTGGCAAGCTCTACCGCCTCATTGATGGCTACGCTCGCCGGTACACTGTCATCCTTCTCTATTTCATAGACAGCAAGGCGGAGAACAGTAAGCTCTACCTTGCCCATGCGGGTGATGTCCCAGTTCTCAGCCTTTTCGGAAAGCTGCTTGTCAATGTCCGCTAAGGACTCCATGATGTGATTGTACTTTTCGGTGATGTACTCCCGGTCCTTTTCGCTGAAGGAATGCATCTCCTCATCATAGCTTCCCGTTTCAAAAAACATTTTTAACTGTGCCGGCATCTCCTCCGGATTATTAAATTCCACACGGAACAAAAGCAGAAATATCTGCTCTCTCAATTCTCTCCTGCCCATAGTATCTGAGTTCCCTCTTATCGTATGATTATTTGTTGTTCGGCATATTGACAGCCACGACTCTTACGTTCACATCCGTAACGGTAAGTCCTGTCATGTTTTCAATGGTGGTCTTTACCTTATCCTGCACCTTGCCGCAGGTAACGGGAATGTTGTAGCCGTAAGCGATGTTTACAAATACATCGACCTTTACACGGTTTTCAAAAATATCAATCCTGGCACCTTTTCTGGCATTTTTGATGCCGACTATATCCATCAGCTCGCCTGCCATATTGCCGGCGCAGGCTTCCACGCCTTCAATATCCCTGACTGCCAGGCTGGCAATCATGGCAACTACGTCATCTGCTATCTGTACGGTACCGATATCGTTATTATCTCTTAAAACATATGTTGATCTTTCTTCCATAATTATGTCCATACTCCTTTCGTCTTGTACTTCCATTCATGATGTTAGTATAGCACAACCCTTATTCATTCACAAGCCAAAAAGTCAGCGAATGCCCCACCGTATCTTCCGTGTAGGCTATTTTGCCGCCTGCGGTGTAAAAATAGCGGAATATCTCCTGATTTGTAACAAGTTCCGTCACAAAGGTATCGTAAACGGCATCGTCACTGCACATAAACGTGATGGTGGTTTTGCCCGCATCCTGCGCCTTTTCAAAGAAATCCTCCACCGCTTCCTCATGGTACTCCGTAAAATAAGCGCCCTCCATCACGTAGTAATTTGCCTGCATGGAGGTGCATTCCGGCAAGGCATAAGAGGTATCCACCGTGTGGGTTTTCTCTAACATAACCGCCGGTACACAGAGGTAATCGTAGTTAATCTGCGGCAGGCTGCCGGTGTCCTCTTCTTTTTCTTCGCTCTGGTAGGACGGGTCGCCCCATGTGGCATCCACGTAATAACACTGTCCGTCCACTTCCACTAAATTAAAGGCATGCGCCTGTCCACCGTAAACCGTGCCGTACACAAGCGTACCGTTTATCCCTGCCCGGTTTAAGAGAAACTGCACCGTTTTGGCATATCCCTGACAGACGGACTCACCCGATAATAAACAGGAGCAGATATTCTGGTTGTCCGGAGCATCCTTCCGGTAATCGGTGTGCAAAATCACATATTCGTACACATATTTTACTTTTTCGTAATCGGCTGCCTCTGCCGGCATCGCCTGCAGGCACTCCTCTGCCGCCCGGTCAATTTCCTGTTCCTTAAGCACCCGCTCATAGGTGTCCATGGTATAGGTGCCGGAAAAGCTGATTTTCAGAAGTTTGTCCGCCAGTGTATACTTTGTATAGGCATAGCCGCTCACATAAAAAAGCTCCGGGTGGTCGTTCATAACGGCATAAAAGACCCTCTCGATGCCCTCTTCCCCTGGCTCTCCCGCAAAACCGGTATGCAGGGGATATTCCTCCTCCATGCCGGACAGGGCAAGGTAAATGTCCCGGTACCACACCTGTTCTCCCTCGGACAATGCCTCCAGATAGAATTGTCTGGTAGGGTATTCCTCTTTCATGGCTTCCGCATACTCTGCCATCTGTGTTTCATCCATGGTCTGCGCTTCCCCGTTTTCCTGTGTTTCCTCCCGTAACGGAGAGGCACAGGCGGTCAGGCACACCGTAAGGATTGCTGCCGTAAGTACTGTTCGTTTTAATTTTCTGTTCAAATCTGCCTCTTTACTGATTGCGTCCGAATTCGGAAAGCTCCAGTCCCGGGTTTCTGTCCAGTGTCATACCCACACTCCAGGAGTTGACAAACAGAAGTAAGGGATTGCCCTTCAAATCCTGAATCTTCTTCATATCCGATGTACCGGTCAGCTTCTGTAAATCAATATCCTTGTTTTCAATCCAGCGGATATGCTCATAGGGAAGCGGCTCCAAGCGGATTTCCACATTGTATTCGTTGTTCAGGCGGTACTTTAAGACATCAAACTGCAGAACGCCTACCACACCCACGATGATTTCTTCCATACCGGTGTTGTATTCCTGGAAAATCTGGATGGCACCTTCCTGGGCAATCTGGGAAACGCCCTTGATGAACTGCTTTCTCTTCATGGTATCTACCTGACGCACTCTGGCAAAATGCTCCGGTGCGAAAGTAGGAATGCCTTCGTATTTGAATTTCTGTTTCGGCATGCACAGGGTATCGCCGATGGAGAAAATACCCGGGTCAAATACGCCTATAATATCGCCCGCATAAGCCTCGTCCAAAATCTTCCGTTCGTCCGCCATAATCTGCTGGGGCTGGGAAAGACGCATGACTTTATCGCCCTGCACATGGCGTACTTCCATGTTGGCGTCAAACTTGCCGGAGCAGATACGCATAAAGGCTATTCTGTCCCGGTGCGCCTTGTTCATGTTCGCCTGGATTTTAAAGACAAAGGCGGAAAAATCATTTTCCACAGGGTCAATCTGGCCGATGTCCGCTTTCCGTGGCAGCGGTGTGGTGGTCATTTTTAAGAAATGCTGCAGGAAATCCTCCACGCCGAAGTTTGTCAGGGCGGAGCCGAAGAATACCGGTGTCAAATCGCCGCTTCTGACTTCATCCAAATCAAATTCCGCACTGGCGCCGTCCAAAAGCTCGATTTCCTCCATGAGCTTGTCCGCTGCTGCCTGTCCGATGACGGAAACAAGCTTTTCCGTATCGGCTGCGTCAATCTCGGTTGCAATACCTTCCTTCGTACCTTTTTCGGTATCGGAATAGGTAAAGACTTTATTTTTCTCTCTGTCAAATACACCCTTGAAATTTTTACCGGAGCCGATGGGCCAGTTGACGGGGCAGGTGGCTATTCCCAGTTCCTTCTCGATTTCGTCCAGCAAATCAAAGGTATCGTTGGCATCCCTGTCCATCTTGTTGATAAAGGTAAAAATAGGTATCTTTCTCATGACGCAGACCTTGAACAGCTTTCTGGTCTGTGCCTCTACACCCTTGGAGGCATCGATGACCATGACGGCTGAGTCCGCCGCCATCAGGGTACGGTAGGTATCTTCCGAGAAGTCCTGGTGTCCCGGTGTATCCAGAATGTTGATGCAAAATCCGCCGTATTCAAACTGCAGTACCGAAGAAGTTACAGAAATACCTCTTTCCTTTTCGATTTCCATCCAGTCGCTGACCGCATGTCTGGCTGTTGCCTTTCCCTTTACGCTTCCCGCCAGATTGATGGCTCCGCCGTAAAGCAAAAATTTCTCCGTCAGGGTCGTCTTACCTGCATCGGGGTGCGAAATAATCGCAAAAGTTCGTCGTCTGTTTATTTCCTCTGCTACTGAAGCTGCCACAGCTTTCATCCTCCAAATCTTAACTTACTGCACGCGTTCCGTGCTTACCTTAAAATGCCCTCTCCTGTGAAGTCGGGCACAATGTCAAAATATTGTAACACAGATGCACCAATATCTGCAAATGTTTTTCTTGTTCCCAGATTGCCCGGTGCCACCGGCTTTCCGTACATGACAAAGGGCGTATACTCCCTGGTGTGGTCCGTGGTCTTTACGTAACCGGGGTCACAGCCGTGGTCCGCCGTTATCATCAGCACATCCTCATCCCGCATTTTCGCCATGATTTCCGGCAATTTGCCATCAAAATAGGAAAGCGCTTTTGCATAGCCGTCAATGTCCCTTCGGTGTCCGTAAAGCATATCAAAATCCACTAAATTAACAAAGCAGATGCCTTCAAACTCCTTGTTGAGGTATTCCAAGGTTTTCTCAATGCCCTCGGCGTTTCCGCTTGTATAGACATGCTCCGAGATACCGCTTCCGGCAAAAATGTCAAAAATCTTGCCTACGGCAATGGTATCTTTTCCGTGTGCCTGCAGGATATTTAATATGGTATCCCCGGGCGGCTCCAATGAAAAATCATGCCGTCTCGGTGTGCGGGTATAATTGCCGCTTTCCCCGGTAAAAGGTCTGGCGATCACTCTGCCTACACCGTGCTTTCCGGTCAGGATTTTTCTCGCCATCCGGCAGTATTCGTAAAGCTGCTCCACCGGTACCACATCCTCATGGGCGGCAATCTGGAACACGCTGTCCGCAGATGTGTAAACAATCAAATCGCCCGTTTTGACATGCTCGTCGCCGTATACTTTAATGACTTCCGTACCGGAATACGGCTTGTTGCAGAGCACTCCTCTGCCGGTTGCTTTCTTAAACGCATCCAGTACCTCCTCCGGGAAGCCGTCCGGATAAGTGGGCAGGGGAGTCGGGGAATAAATACCGGCTATCTCCCAGTGTCCGATGGTAGTATCTTTGCCCATGGAAGCTTCCGTCATACGTGCCACTCTGCCCGTTATATCCGTTACCTTACTTTCTACCGATGTGCCTTCTATCTGAAAAAGTCCCAATTTTTCCATGTTTGGCATAGAAAAATAAGGACTTTTCGATACTGTTCCCAAGGTATCCACACCGTAGTCTCCAAACTTTTCCGCATCCGGCATCTGTCCGATTCCAAAGCTGTCCAGTACGATTAAAAATACTCTCTTCATCTCATCCGTCCTTCCTGTCGTTTCTTTTGTTTATCTTACCACATATCCTTTTACTCTACAACCGTACTGATTATGATATTTTCTGCCGGAATGCCGGCTTTTCTTTTCACAATATCTTCAATCTGGGCTCTCTGGGCATCCGTCAGCTCTATCGCATTTACCACCACATCGGCACCGTCTCCGCTGATGCTTACCACTACGCCGTCAAAACCTTTTGCCTGCAGTAAAATTTCCGCACCCAGTTCCTTTTCCGCCACATTTGTCATCTGCACCATGGTCTGTACGGCTTCCTGCTTCTGCTCATCGCTTAAAGCGGTGCTGTTGATGATTTCCATCAGGGTTTCTTTGTTTTTGGCTCTCACCTGTTCCTTCAAAAGCTTTGCTTCGGAAAGCACTGCCACGGAGGAATTGGATGTGAATACGGCTTCTCCGGGAATTTCTCCCTGCTCCGGTGTCACGTAGGAACCGTCCGCCTGTTCAAGCCCTGCTTCCGCATCCGCACCGCTTAACGCCAGGTCGTTTTCCGCACCGCTCAATGCCAAATCATTTTCCGCAAGCGCCAGGTCTTCTTCCGACAAATCTTCCAAATCCGTATCCAGACTTTCGATTTCCACATAGTCCCCGTTTGCCGCTGCATCGTCCGTAAGTCCCATGATGTCGTTCAGGGAATAGTCATCGTTTACCACACCGTCCGTCAGGCTGCCTGCTTCCTCGTTGGTGATTTCCCCGTTTGCGGAAGTGGGCACATAATCTTCCCTGGACAGATTTTTACCGGTAAACTGTAAGTACCCTGCTACCGCAATCATAATGGCAAGTGCAGTAATCATCAGTTGATTTTTTTTAAGTATGTTTTTCACGTCATTCTCCCCTTCACTAAACTTTCGGTTTTCTACCTGTTTCATTATATTAAGCTTTTCTATTCTCTATGCATACGTGTCTTATTTTGCCCGCAGAACTTTCGCATGATGCTCTCCCCGGCTTACCCTGCCTTCAGCACTTTTACCCGGTGGGCTTCCACGCTTACCCTGCTTTCAGCACTTTTACCCGGTGGGCTTCCACGCCGAACAGTATCTGCACCGCCTCCGATAAATTTTTACTCACTTCCCCGTTGCCGGCTCCTTCCGCCACCACGACCACGCCCTCCACGCTGGGGCTCAAGGTTTTGACCACATAGGGCTCTTCATAGCCGTTCCCCTTCCGGTAAACCGTTGCATCCTCCGTGGCAAATTCGCTCACCATCCGGCTGCCGCCCTGGCTGTCCTGTTCCGTTGTCTGGGAACGCGTCACCGGCATATCCTTCTCCACAACCTGCTCCGAAGACGCCCGGAGGGTAATCATCACCTTCACTTGTCCGGCACCGCTTACCCCGGAAAGAAGGCTTTCCGCTTTCGCTTCCATTTCCTTTATATATTGCTCCTGCTCCCACACATAGCCCGTCCCGGTGCTCCCTCCCGTCCCGCTTGTGGTTGTTTCGCCATCGTTTATACCTGTGTTTTTGGTTTGATAACTGCTGTTATCATTGTTTCCCGATGTGCTTTTCCCACCGGTTCCCGCCGTATCCACCGGAATGGCAATTACCATGAGCAGCACCCCTAATAGGACGATAACCAGAAGATTATTCTTATTTTTCAGGAATTTCACTATGGACTCTTTACGGATTTCCTTCATGCGCCTTCACCTCGATTTCTACGGTTTCTATGGGGGCGGGAGGCTCTGTCTGCGTTTCTCCGTTCCCGTTTGCCTCCTGCTCCGTGTCCTCTGTATCCCCTATTTCTGCAGTATTATTTTCACCGTATATATTATTAAGTTTCGATTTAATTTCTCTTGCGTAGATTTCCTGCCGTTTTTCTTCTGATAAATCACATACGTAATTTATTTGCATCATATCCTCCTGCATCATTTCCTCATACCCGGCAAGGCTCTGTGAAAAAGCCGTTTCGTCCGTCTGTCCGAACAGCTTCAGAAGCGGCATCATGAACAGGGTCAGCGCCATCAGGTGCACAATGAATTTCAGATACTTTTCATACATGCCGTTCGGTTTCAGATGCAGGATAAGCTGTGCCCCGATTAAAAAAACACTCGTTTTTTTTATAACCGAAAAGATTTCCTCGCCCATTTTCCACACCTTTCTTTATACATTTCCACGCCTTTTTTCTTTCACCTGTTTGTGGTGAATGCCGCCACGGATATGGTTATCATAAATAACAAAAAAGAAGTCCCCGCAGTCTGGAACAGCAGCCGCCCGGCATTGCCCACCCTGTCGGCACAGGTACTCATCCTTTTGTCACTGACAAGTCCCATGAAAGCCCCCGCCGCTTTCAGGACAAACGCCGTCAGAAGCAGCTTGCAGAGTGGCGGCAGAGCTATGGCAATCAGCAATAGCAATGCTGCAAATCCGATGCCGTTTTTTATAATAACAGCCGCTCCGAATGCCATATCCACCACGCTGTCCGTCACTTCTCCCACTCCCGGAATGGCGGAGAGCCCTTTTTGCAAAAGCCCTGTTTTGGCACTGTCAATCGCCGGGGTAAGCAGGGACTGCAGGGTACTGATACCCGCCACAATGCCAAGAGATGCTTTCAATAGAAACCGTATTATTTTTTCCATGCCGCTTTCCAAAAGGGTCAGTCTTTCCTCCGACAGACATCCGTTTAAGACCGCCAGAAGCATATAGCTGTTGATAAGAGGCATCAGCAGGGTCAGCAGTACTTTCTCCACCAGAAAAATAATCAGCAGGATAATCTGATATCCCGCCCCCGCCGTCATGGTTCCCGTGGCAATGCCCACCGATAAAAAATAAGCGGGGATAAATACCTGTATAAACGCCACAATATTCCGAATTGCCTCCGCTGCCGTATGCGCGGCACTGAAAAAACATTTCATCAGAACCGCCGCCATATACAGATACAGAAAATAAAAACCGGCATCCGCCACCTGATGCTTATCAAAAATACGGATAAAATGGGAAATAAGCGCCGCCCCGATACCCATCAGCAAAAGAAGCAGAAAGGTATTTTTTAAGGATGCAAGATCCGTTATCACACTGCCGAAGGTCATCTGCACCACACCTGCCAGCGCCCCTTTTATATCTCCCGTGAAAGCCTGTTTCAACAAGGTTTCCAGGTCTATCTGCAGGGTTGGGAAAAGCTCCCCAAGCTGCGCTTCTATGCCATCCATCCCATATTCCCGAAAAATGCTGTCCATATCCATTTCCATGGCATTCTCCTATACAAAATTCTGGATTTGTTCCATGACCGCAAATAAAATGGGAAGCCCTGCAAAAATAACGGACAGTTTTCCCAGAATCTCTATCTGTCCCGCCACGGAACCGTATCCGGCATCCTTGCAGATACCCGAGGCAAACTCACAGATATAAGTAATACCGATGACCTTCATCAGGGTAGCCAGATACCCGCCCTCATCCGACCAGATGTCCTGCACAATCCGGTACTTGTCCAGCATGGAAGTTAAAAAGCGCAGGGTGTAGCCGAAAATCAGAATGGCGCACACACAACCTATGTAAAAGGAATATTCCGGCTTCCGGTTCTTAAACTGCATGGCAAGAACCGCACATAAAATACCACTGACCGCAATCTTTGTAATCTCTATCATTTTCTTACCTATCCCGCCTTCTACAGGGAAAACAATGCCTGTATATTGGTAAACAGTTCATAAATATAAGGCACAATCCAGGAAATCACCAGGATAAGCCCCGCCAGACTTACCAAAAAAGCCTGCTCTTCCCTGCCGCTGTGCTTCAATATCTGACTTAATATAGTGACTAAAATACCCACTGCCGCAATCTTAAAAATCAGCCCAATACTCATTCTGACGCTCCTCCTTACAACAGAACAATAATCAGGAAAAGCCCTCCCATGATACCAAGTCCTGTTGCTAATTTTCCCTGCTGCAGTACATTTTGCTCCCGTATTCTGCGTGCTTCTTTTATGGCGTCCCGGTGCCCTTCCATGACTCTCACCTGCATCTGCCAGTCCTTTAACCCCTTAACCTTCGCAAAGGAAAGGAAACTTTCTTTTTCTTCTTTCGTAAGCGGCATCTTCTGCAAAAGAACGGCAAAAGCCTCTTCCCAACAGGCAGTAAAATCCCTTCCGTCCTCTTTTTGTAAAAGCTTCCCTACCGACAGCATAGTGCCCCGAAACGGTTCCTCCGTCTTTTCCGCTATCATAAACAGGCATTCATGCAGCGTGGATTTTCCGTACCGGACTTCGCTGATAAAAAAGTCCAGAATTTTTTCCATGGTTTTAAGAATCCGGATGCTCTCGTAATATCTTGTCCGATAAAAAAGTCCCAGCGCCGTACAGCCTGAAAAAATCAAAATTGCTCCGAAAAGCCGCAGCATATTTCCCCATCCTTTCCGTAAACCGCTTTTATCTTCGGATGCCCCTGTTGTTTCCAGAGCACCACAAAACGTTCAAAGACCCGTTCCTGCAGAAGTTCCCGCATATACGGCTTTTCCTGCAGGGAAAGCCGGTCTTCCCCGTGAATGGTTGCCAGAATGTTGCACCCGCAGGCAGACACCTTCCGAATGGCATCCACATCCTCCCTGCCGCCGATTTCATCTATGGCAATTAAAGAGGGCGCCATGGAACGAACCAGCATCATCATACCGTGCACCTTCGGGCAGGCATCCAGAATATCCGTCCGGATACCCACATCATTCTGCGGTATTCCCAGATAGCTTCCGGCAATTTCGCTTCGCTCATCGACCACCCCCACGGAAACGCCCCCTCCATACACATTGCCGTCCGAAATCTGTCTGACCAGGTCCCGTAAAAGCGTGGTTTTTCCGCAGCCGGGCGGGGAAATCAGAAGCGTATTGCATATCTTTTGCTGCCGGTACAGATACGGAATTACCGGGTCAGCGGTCCCCTTCTTTTCATGGGAAACACGGATATTCAGACTGCCCGCATGCTTTAAGGTGCGAAGGCTGCCGTCCGTTTCCATGACAGCCTGTCCGCATATCCCGACCCTGTGTCCTCCCGGCACGCTGATAAATCCCTGCCTCATTTCATCCTCAAAGGCATAAAGGGAGTCCTTGCAAATCTGGTTTAACATATCCCGCAGTTGTTCTTCCCCGATGCAGCGGGCATCTTCTTTCCTTTTCGTAAGACTGCCGTCTTTTCCGAAGAAAAATTCGCCCCTATGTAATTTTAGAATAATGGGTTTGTCCACCCTGAGACGGATTTCTTCCAGTTCCCCGTATAAGGTAAGCATCTGTTCTCCTTCCCTGCGAAGGGACGCCGGAAACAACGCTATCAGACTTTTTTCTTTGCTCATTTTTACTTTCCTCTCTGCCTACCTCTAATATATGTACAGGCATCAAAAAAAGAACCCCTGTAGAACAAATTTACTATTGTAAAATGTAAGCAATCGGTTATAATATACAGTAACAGGAGCCCCCACACCTCTCACGGAAGTGTCCAATGGGGGCACATTTTTTTCTAAAAAGGAGGTTGTTCTATTAAGAAACCAAAGACAATTGCCCAGCAGGTTGCTATCCTGCGGAGCAAAAATATTATAATTTCCGATGTTTCAGAAGCGGAAGCCTTTCTCCAACGTGTTAATTACTATCGTTTCTCCGGTTACTTTCTACCGTTTCAGGTAAATGGTCACGGTCCATTATTTTCCCATATAACATTTGAAAAACTGCAAAAAATATACGAATTTGATGAAGAATTGCGCAATCTCATAGCCGGCGCCGTGGATGAAATTGAAATCTATTTGCGAGCCCAGCTCTCCTATTATCATGTCCATAAATACGGAGAAGAAGGCTATATGGATGCCCGAAATTACAACAAAAAACATAATCATCCCGCCTTTGTCAGCAGAGTACATGCTTGTATCAGAGAAAATGCGGGAACTCTGGTCGTAAAGCATCACATGCAGAAATATAACGGGCATTTTCCTCTATGGGTTATCATCGAGTACTTTTCCATGGGCATGATTTCTTATTTTTATGCCGATATGCCCAATCATGATAAATCCGCACTTGCCGGTCAGTTATATGGGGTAAATTATCAGATTTTAGAAAGCTGGCTCCGCTGCCTGACAGACCTCCGTAACAAATGCGCCCATTATTCCAGATTATATTATTGGATTTTTCCTGCCCTGCCTAAAATGCCCGCTTCCGAAAAATATATTCCAACCCGCCGCTTATTTGCCCAATTATACATGTTGAAACAACTGTATCCCCATTCTTCCAAATGGAATACAAATTTCGTAAAGCCTCTCAGCAGACTCATAAAGAAATATAAACCCTACATATCTGTCAGACATTTAGACTTTCCATACCGTTGGAAATCCATGCTTACCTGTAAATAATAACTGAACGAAAAAAAGAACCCGCAAATGCGAGTTCTTTTCGGATTTTTGTTTGGTTGTCTGTTTACTCTTCCCAGCCCTGCCATTCAATCCATTCGGAGCCGTAAGTGAAGTAATAAACGGAAATGCACTGGATGTCTCCGCTGTCGTCTGTATTAACGGAAAGGATTACCACATCGTCCTTGTAAGAGGAGTCTTTGTCGCAGAACCATACGTCTGCCAAATCAGCAGCCGCCATGTTCTTCCAGTTGTTACCGTCTTTGTAGAAGCCGATATCCAGCCATGCGTTGGCATCGTCGTATTCCTTGTAAATCTCTTTTGCGGTTTCGTTGTCGTAATTTATCACTCTGGTGTCACCGGAGTCATATACGAGCTCCCACATAGCGTTAGCCGGCTTTACCTGAAACTCATTCAGGTATTCATCCATGGAATCTCCTACCTTTAAGCCGCGTGCCAGTACGAAGGACTCTTCGCAATCCTGGTTGTTGTTGCCGTCAAAGGAGAAGGAATAGGTTTCATCACCGAAAATCATAAAACCGGTGTCTTTGGAAAGGGTAACGGTTTCTTCCCCTTTCTGGAACTGAAAATCGGAGTCCTTCCAGGTCTTGCTTGCGGGAAGGGAGCATGCACTCAGTACAAGGGAAAGTGCCAGTGCGGTAACGGCTGCTAATTTCTTTTTCATCTGTTCGTAATCCTTTCTTACTTTTTATAACATTTTACTGCTGTGCTACGTCTTTCATGGAGAAGCTGATTCTTCCCATCTTGTCCTTGCCTAAGCATACAACAGTTACCACATCGCCTAAGGTCAGGACATCTTCTACATGCTCAATTCTTTCCTTAGCAATCTTGGAAATGTGAACCATGCCTTCTTTTCCGGGAGCAAACTCGATGAATGCACCGAATTCCTTAATGCTTACAACCTTGCCCTTGAAAATCTGGCCTTCTTCAAAGTCTGTGGTGATAATCTTAATCATCTCAACAGCCTTGTCCATCATAGCCTTGTCAGTACCGCATACAGATACCTTACCGTCATCGGTAATGTCAATCTTCACGCCGGTACGTGCAATAATCTCGTTGATGGTCTTGCCTCTCTGGCCTACTACATCACCAATCTTATCCGGGTCAATCTGGATGGAAATAATCTTGGGTGCGTACTTACCTACTTCTGTTCTGGGAGCGGCAATGGCTTTCTTCATGCAGTTGTCCATGATGAAGAGTCTTGCTTCACGGCATCTTGCGATAGCGCCTTCTACGATAGGTCTTGTCAGACCGTGAATCTTAATATCCATCTGGATAGCGGTAATACCTTCGGTAGTACCGGTTACCTTAAAGTCCATATCGCCGAAGAAGTCTTCCAGACCTTGGATATCGGTAAGAAGTACGAAATCGTCATCGGTTTCACCGGTAACCAGACCGCAGGAAATACCTGCTACCATCTTCTTGATGGGAACACCGGCAGCCATTAAGGACATGCAGGATGCACAGGTAGAAGCCATGGAGGTAGAACCGTTTGACTCAAAGGTTTCGGATACGGTACGGATTGCATAAGGGAATTCCTCTTCGGAAGGAAGCACGGGAATAAGTGCTCTCTCTGCCAGTGCACCGTGACCGATTTCACGACGTCCCGGACCTCTGGAAACCTTGGTCTCACCTACGGAGTAGGAAGGGAAGTTGTACTGATGCATATATCTCTTGGATGTTTCGTTTTCATCCAGACCGTCTACCTTCTGTGCTTCGGATAACGGAGCTAAGGTACATACATTACAAATCTGGGTCTGTCCTCTGGTGAACATTGCAGAACCGTGTACTCTGGGAATGATGTCCACTTCTGCTGCAAGAGGACGAATCTGGGTGATTTCACGGCCGTCGGGACGCTTGTGGTCCTTCAAAATCATCTTGCGGACGGTCTTTTTTTCATACTGATATACCGCTTCGCCTAAAACAGCCAGCCACTCTTCGTTTTCTGCAAATGCCTCGCTGAGCTTTTCGGTAATGTTCTTGATATTTTCTTCTCTGGTCTGCTTGTCATCGGTAAATACCGCAACTTCCATTTCTTCGGGAGTTACGATTTTCTTCATTTCGTCAAACATTTCAGCGGGGATTGCACAGCTTGTGTATTCATGCTTGGGCTTTCCTACTTCCGCTACAATGCCGTCGATGAAGGAAATGATGGTCTGGTTTACTTCATGTGCCTTGTAAATGGCGTCAATCATGACTGCTTCGGGAATTTCGTTTGCGCCGGCTTCAATCATGATAACCTTTTCTCTGGTAGAAGCTACGGTTAAGTTTAAGTCGCCGTTCTTCCACTGCTCCTGGGAAGGGTTGATAATCAGTTCGCCGTCAATCATGCCCACCTGGGTCATGGCGCAGGGACCGTCAAAAGGAATATCGGAAATACAGGTTGCGATTGCAGCGCCCAACATAGCCACCAGTTCGGGACGGCATGCAGGGTCCACACTCATAACCATATTGTTTAAGGTAACATCGTTACGGTAATCCTTGGGGAACAGAGGACGCATGGGTCTGTCGATAACACGGCTGGTCAGGATGGCATTTTCGCTTGCCTTTCCTTCTCTCTTATTGAAGCCGCCCGGGATTTTTCCTACCGCATATAATTTTTCTTCGTACTCTACGCTTAAAGGGAAGAAATCAATGCCGTCTCTGGGCTTGTCCGATGCTGTTGCACAGGATAATACTGTTGTTTCGCCATAGTGCATGAATGCACATCCGTTTGCCTGCTTGCCGACTCTGCCGATATCCACGCTTAAGGTACGGCCTGCAAGCTCCATTGAAAAAGTCTTGTACATACTTATCTCCTTGCTTTTTTACAATCCGCCTCGGCGGAAGGGGCTCTGGGTAAAACACCGAAACTACTGAAAAATACACTTACGCAAATATACTTTTCAGCGGTCTCGGGGTTTCGTTTACCCAAAGAGGTGAATAAAGTGACTTTGCGCTCCGCCCTGTCTTTGCCAGAAACGAAGCCGCGTAAAAAAGCGGAGCAGCCTGTTTTGGACATACTCCGCTCTTTGCATCATAATTACTTTCTGATTCCCAGCTTAGCAATGATTGCACGATATCTTTCGATATCCTTTTCTTTTAAATAATCAAGCAGACCTCGTCTCTGACCAACCATCTTTAAAAGACCTCTGTTGGAATGATGATCCTTGGGGTTCTGCTTCATATGCTCGGTTAACTCTTTGATTCTCTCGGTCAGTACGGCAATCTGTACTTCGGGTGAACCGGTATCTCCGGGCTTTGTTGCATACGCATTGATAATAGCTGTTTTCTTCTCTTTGGAAATCATGATAAAATCCTCCTAAAAAATATTTAGTAAACACCGGATACGAAGGCCGGGTCGGAGTGTCCATAACCTGCGCATCGGTTAAACCATACCTAATAAAATTACCACATTTTACTTTACTTGTAAACCCTTAATTTTCCGTATGATTGGCTTTTATTCTTGTGCGTATTTGTCTGCCTGACCGGCAATCAGCGCCGCATCGTCGAAGTAGTTAATCTTCATGGCTGCCTTGACCTCTGACATGGTCTTTGCGGCTTCTTCCCTTGCCACTTCGCTGCCCTTCTTTAAAATTTCGTAAATTTCGGGAATCTGCTTCTGCAGCTCTTTTCTGCGGTTGCGGATGGGCTCTAATTCTTCCTGCATAACGTTGTTTAAGAATTTCTTTACCTTAACGTCGCCCAGACCGCCTCTCTGGTAGTGTGCCTTTAACTCGTCCAGATTTGCATATTCGGGCAGGTAGCGCTCAAACTGCTCATCCTTGCAGAACGCATCCAGATAGGTAAATACGGTGTTTCCCTCTAAGGAACCGGGGTCGCTTACCTTTAAGTGGTTGGGGTCGGTAAACATGCTCATAATCTTGGTACGCACTTCATCTGCGGAATCGGACAGATAAATGCAGTTGCCGAGGGATTTGCTCATTTTAGCCTTGCCGTCAATGCCGGGCAGACGGCTGCAGACCTCATTCTTCGGAACAAGCGCTTCCGGCTCCACCAGGGTTTCTCCGTATACGGAATTGAACTTTCTTACGATTTCACGGCACTGTTCAATCATGGGAAGCTGGTCTTCTCCGACGGGAACAGTCGTTGCCTTAAAGGCGGTAATATCGGATGCCTGGCTGATGGGATAGGTGAAAAATCCCACGGGAATGCTGGTTTCAAAGTTACGCATCTGGATTTCCGACTTTACGGTAGGATTACGCTGCAGTCTGGAAACGGTAACCAGGTTCATATAGTAAAAAGATAATTCCGCCAGCTCCTGAATCTGGGACTGGATAAACAGGGTGGACTTGGCAGGGTTCAGACCGCAGGATAAATAATCCAGTGCCACTTCGATAATATTCTGTCTGATTTTTTCCGGATTGTCCGCATTGTCGGTCAGCGCCTGCGCATCGGCAATCATGATAAAAATCTTGTCGTATTCTCCGGAATTCTGTAACTCCACTCTCTTACGAAGAGAGCCTACATAATGACCTACGTGAAGTCTTCCGGTAGGGCGGTCTCCGGTTAAAATGATTTTGCTCATCTCAAAAATCTCCTTTATTCCGACACTCCTCTGCAGGGATTTGCAAAGGCAGTCTTACATTTCAAACGTACCTTAAATTATACTACAGGGAAAAGACTTCCGTCAACCGGCATACATAACGCCGTCAAAATATTCTTCTTCCTCTACGCCGTTTATCGTATACGGCCATTCGGAATGGTCCACCTCTATCCGGTACAGTGTATCACCCGCTTTTAAATCCACAAGGCTATTGCCGTCCGTCCGGTATAACATGAGACTGGTTCCTGCCGGTATCACGGCATTTTCTGCTGTCACACTGCCGTCCTCTGCCACCTGCATGCAGGGCACATCCTGTTTTGCCGTAAGAGGCTCTCTCCACTCGTATGTGCCGGCGTCTATCTGATAAAAGTCTTCATCGGCAACCGGCATGCCGTCCGTTCCCACATGGTATGCCCGGCTGGCGGAATAGGTGCTTAACACTTCCATCCGGCTTTCCAGATAAAAGTTTTCCGGGTCGGCCAGAATTTCTTCCCCATATAAATAGGAAGAAGCATCCAAAAGCTGTGCCCTAAGGCCGCAGTTGTTTACCTCACCGACATACACGGCACTGCTGCCGTTTATATCAAACACCTCCAGCATGCGGTAGTCATTATCGCTGCCGCAGATAACATACAGATAATTCTTACCGTCCGCCGTATGCAGGATGTAGGGCTCATAGCTGTATGCCCAGATGTCCTTACTGGTTTCCACACCGTTCACGGATACTTTCAGGGCTTCATAGGTTCCGTATTCATCAGCGGATGCCCATACCCAGAGTTCATCTGCCTTGCCGTCTCCGTCAAAATCAATGTCCGATACATCCAGACCTTCTATCGCATAGACATAAGTCCGGGCTGTTTCCGCATAATAATCGGAAAATACTTCCGGATGCCCGGCAAAACTTATGCTTCCCGACGGCATTCCCGCCGCGTAATAGGAAATTTCATAAGGATTGAACCATACGGTCACTCCTTCATTTGTGATTTCCCAGTTCAGGGTATGATCCGCAGCCGCCTTTAAAATATAATCCTTTAAGGTTTCCTCTTCGTCCAGAAACAGATCATCCCTTGTCAGGCCGCTTTCGTAAACCTTTGCCTCTATCAGTCCCGCAAACGTATCCACATCTGTTACTACATCCTGAATCCGCAATTCTTCCCCGGTCCGGGCATTATAGTTGCAGCCTGTGCTATAGCCGTAACCATGGGCACCGCCCCAGTAATCATAACCGCTTTTTCCAAGGGAGAGGACTCTGTTGTCCGCCCTGTTTACATAAAAAGAACATTCTGTTGAGTAAGGCGTATATACTTCATATCCGCCTTCTTTCGCTGCTTTCAGGTCATCCTCTGCCTGGGTTTTTAAATTTTCATAGGCGGTCAGTATGGTATTTTTATTTTCCTCCGACAGCTTCTTAAGAACCTGCGCCAGTTCCGGGTACCTTTTTTCATCTTCCTCTGTCAGGGCAATGATTCCGTATTTCATTTCCACTAATTTGTTACTGTAATCATCGTCCTTGTAATAGCTGTCAGACTGTTCTCCCTTAATAAGATGCAGTGGAAGCACCGCTTCATCCGTTCTGCTGTTATCTTCACCGGTTTCTTCCGGCAGAGTTTCCCCGGGCAACGTGCCTGCCTGTGAACCGTCTTCCGTTTCAGTACGGGTTTCTTTATCCGTAAGACCTTCTCCCGTTTCCGTATTTTTCTGTCCGCAGCCGCCTAAAAGAAGCGTTGCCGTCATAATAAGAGCTATCCCTTTTATACTTTTCTGTTTCATATTTTCCTTCATTCTTACTAATTTCTGTCTTCTTTGCGTTTCTATACAGTTACCTGTTATTGTTGTTCTGCGGCTTTTCCCGTCTGTCCTTCTTCACATACAGGAAGCGGTCCGACCTGGTGGACAGACGCAGGCTGTTCTGCTTCACATATTCCTGTGCGGTTTCTCTTTTCTCCACGCTCTTTAACTTTGCCTTCATGCCGCTTACGGTAAGGAACGCCACAATAAAGCCGATTACCAGCGCAATGAGAATATGTATCGGTATATTATAAGTATCCCCGCTTGCATTTACAATAGTGCTCACAGCCGCCAGGGATGAAAATGCCTGTAAAAACATAATCTTTTCCTCCTTTATTTATATTACGAAAAATAACAGTGAAATGATAAATGCAATAACAGTGTAAAGTCCGGTCAGGCCAAAGAGCCATCTTTTGTATGCTCCCTTGTCAAGCGGCAGGTTGCCTACAAATTTTCCGGTCTGTCCGTTCATGGCAAAGACGTACTTTTCACCCTTCCAGGTGGTATTTAAAATCCACACCGGGCAGAGCACATATTTTACCTTGCCGCCCTGCAGTCTTACGTTGCAGTTGACGGTATTTACCGTATCATATCCCTGTACCGTGGACTTGAATACATCTGCCGTGCTCTTTTTGATGCGGGCATTGACTCTGTCCACATTTTCTTCCGCCGTCACGTCATATTTATCTGCCAGATAACCAGCCAGATAAGCGGTCTGGAACGGCATCGCCCCCTTGAAATCGAAGGGTTCGATGGACTCCATCAAATCATCATCCATCTTGGAGGAACCGTCCGCCGGCACATTCTCAAACAAAAGATTTCCGGCTCTGGAAACACTGTAATAGCTGGTTTCCGTATATTCATAACGGGCATCGGACCAGCGTTTTACCTTGGTGGCATCGTATCTGGCATTGGCATCCGCCTTAGAGTCAAACATCCAGAACGGCACATACAGTCCTTTTATTTCATCAATATGGTTTTCATCCTTAAATACTTTGGGAAGCAGTCTCTTTCCTTTGAGATGTCTGCCCAGACCTTCCTTCGCCGCATTCTTGTCAATCTTAAAGGGAATAACATAATCGGGCTTTAAGTCACCCGCAAACATGCCCTTCATAACAATGGTGCTGTCGCAGTACGGGCAGCGGGAAGAACCCAGGTTTTCATCTCCCACGATTTCACCGCCGCAGGACTGGCAGGTATACACTCTCATGTGCGCCGTTTCGTCCTCTTTGAAGGTATCCCCGTCGGGCATATCCCATTCCATGCTTTCCTGCTGTTCCGCCTTCAGTTCCTCGTCCATAGCTTTCAGGGTTTCCATTTCAAGCTCTGTTCCGCAGTACGGACATTTCATCTTCTGTGCGGCACTGTTGAAGGTAATGGCACCGCCGCAGCACGGACATTTGTACTCAAATAAATCTCCCATATCCTCTCTCCTTTTTCCGTATGTATTTTATTACACACCTTATTTTGTCTGCTCCGTAAAATATTCCTGCATGCCCTCCGTCATGCTGATGTTTCCATCCTCTAAAATAAACAGTGCTTCCACACCGTATTTTTCTGCCAGCAATCGTCCTTTTTCCTCTCCCAGCACAAAACATGCCGTGGAAAGCGCATCGCTTATCATACCGTTCTTGCTTAAAATCGTAACACTTTTTACACCGCTCTCTGCCGGATATCCCGTAGCCGGATTTAAGATGTGGTGATACCGTTTGCCGTCCACCTCTACAAAGCGTTCGTAATCTCCCGAAGTGGATACAAACCAGTTGCCCGTGAGGGTCAGATACCCGTAGTAAGTGCCTGTGTCAAAGGGGTCCGTAACGGCGACCTTAAACGCTGTGCCGTCCGGCTTTTCTCCATAGGTTAGGATGCTTCCGCCCACGGAAATGACCGCCGCCTTTACATCCGCCTGTCCTTCCAGATAGGCAAGGATATCGTCACAGGCAAGTCCTTTTCCAACGGCTCCCAGGTCCAGCACCATGCCCTCCGGCAGTAAAAAGCTGTTGTCTTTTCTTTCTATTTTGGAAAACCCGCTGTAAGACAGCGCTTCTCTTATTTCTGCCTCACCTGGTAAGTAGTAACCTTCTGTTTTCCCGCCTGTGCCATCCGGCTGCTCCCCGGCGTCCTCATAGCTTTCCTGTGCGTGGGCATCGATATCCCACAGGCTCACCAGTGCTCCGATGGACACATCCAGTGCCCCGTCACTGTCCTCATAGATGCCGGAAAGCTCCTGCAGCGTCTCCGCCAGTTCCCCGGAAACTTCCGTGTAGGTGCCTGTTCCGGCATTGGCATTCAACTTTGCAACCTCTGAACCGGCTATCCTGCGGGAAAGCTTGGTTTTCTCCAAATCGGAAAGCAGCCGCTCCACATCCCCGGTCACATTGTCCCCTTCCGTATACAGTTTCTGGGTAACGACGGTGCCCATGGCGGTGTCCACGGCTTCATATTCCTTTACGGCATTTCCGCATCCCGAAAGAAGCAGAAGCACCGCTGTAGGTAGTGCAAAAAAACTTGCTGTAAACCTCTTCATTTCCCTGCTTCCTTTTGTTATACTAACTTTCATAAGTATAACAAACAAACCACCCCTTGACAATATGGGGTAATGAACTTTACCGTCACGGAAAGGTCTGATTATTTTGAAAAACGATAAAAAAATGATGGGAAAAGTGCTGTTTTTGCTGCTTCTTCTTTTTCTGCTGCTTTTCTTTTCCCTGTTTCTTCTATATAAAAGAGAAACTTCTGCCGGACAAAAGAAAGCCTGCATCTATCAGGACGGTGCCCTGCTCCGGGAAATTGATTTTTCTTCCGTAAAAGAGCCCTATTCCTTCCGTCTTACTTCTTCCGACGGAGGATACAACGAAATAACCGTAAGTGCCGGAGGCATTGCCGTAACGGATGCCGACTGTCCCGACAGGCTCTGCGTTCTTTTCAGCAAAAATGATTCCGGCAGGCTGCCCATTATCTGCCTGCCCCACAAGCTCGCCATTATATATAGGGAGGAAAGTGCTTCCGATATGGATGCCGTTACTTATTGATACTGTTCGGCTTATCCATGCACGGCTGATTACCGTTGTTGCATAATTCTGATTACCGTTATTAGTTAAAGGAGTTTTATGTCCCGAAAAAATACCCGTCTGCCACTGAAAAAAATGACCACACTGACGGTCTTTCTTGCCGTCTCCCTGTGTATTTCCCTTGCGGAGAGCTTTTTTCCTCCGCTCGTTCCCATACCCGGAGTCCGGCTCGGACTTGCCAATGTGGTCACCTTGCTTTTATTATATGATTTCACACCGGGAGAAACGTTTCTCGTTCTCCTGATGCGTATTTTTCTGTCCGCCTTCTGTGCCGGTCAGGCCATGAGCTTTGTCTACAGTCTGTGCGGCGGCGTATTGTGCTTTCTTATCATGTGGTTTCTGTACCGTTTTCTGTGCGGCAGATTTCTGGTGCTCACCAGTATCTTCGGTGCCCTCGCCCACAATGCCGGACAGCTTATGGCTGCCTGCCTGTTTACCGGAGGGTTCGGTGTGCTTGCCTATGCGCCGGTGCTTGTCATAAGCGGTATTCTGACCGGCTGCTTTACCGGTCTCTGTGCTTATTTTACCCGCAAATATCTGTCCCCGCATATAAAGAAACTTTTTTAATCGCACTTATATACGGCATTTTCCCTTTTTCGGTTATGCCATCGCCTCTTTTACCCGCTTATGCATCAGACGTCTGTGGATATTTCCGAAAATACTGTCGCACAAATGTGCCATATCCTCCACGCTCTCCGTCATGCCTTCGGCAATCCACTCCTTGCAGATGGCATTGAGCCCGCCCTCATAGGCGCACATGCGGTACTGCTCCTCTTTGTCGTCCAGCCGGAAAATTTCCTTTAAGGAAGGTAAAAAGGAAAAATTACTCTGCTGTTTTTCCCTTGCCTTCATCAGTAATCCGAAGTATTCACCGTTTTTTCTGATATAGGAAAAGAACCGTTCAAACCAGCTGTAACTGTCATCCTCGCTGACATCATCCGCAATCTCCACCACGGCATCTTCCATTCCCTGATGCAAATCCTTTAAAATGTCTTCCTTGGTTTCGTAGTTCCGATAGAACGACTGCCTTGACACACCGGACTTTAACACCAGCTCCGTAACGGTGATTTTTTCAAAAGGCTTTTCCGCCATCAAATCCACCAGTGCAAGCTGCAGGCATTCTTTCGTAAGCTGCCCCGCTTCCTTGCCGGAAAGCCGGTATACATTTCTCTCTTTTGCCAGAGTCTTTAAGATACTTTCCATAACTGTCATCTTCTTTCTTTTCAAAAGGTACTTGACGAAATTCACATAAGGTGATACATTTATGCCAGTGAGATACATGTATCACTGTTACATCTGTAACATGATAACATTTTTGAAATGAAGTGTCAATGTTTCTCCCAGAAATGTCGCAAGACGTTTTAACACAAAAGAAAATAAAGTGAATTGTGTTTACTTTACAAATATGTACCTGCGCAAAGTGCTAAAACACTTGAAACTTTGCAGGTTATTGAAAGGCAAAGGTGTACTTATGAGTTACTCAATAGCAACTTACATACTGATGGCGGTGTTTGTTTCATTCTTAGGCTTCGTGGTCGAGGACGGCTGGCTGGCTCTCACAAAGGGTTATATCGACAACCGGAACATGCATCTGCCGTTTTTATTTGGTTACGGACTGGCGATGCTTACCCTTTACCTGATACTCGGCACGCCCGCTACCATGATTTTACCTTTTCAGATAAAGAAAAAGGAAGCTTTTGTCCGGTTTATTATTTATTTTGTCATTGTGATGCTGGCAGTCAGTGTCGGTGAAATCATTCTGGGAACCTTAGCGGAAAAGGTCTGCCACTTCTACTGGTGGGACTACACGGTAATTCCTCTTCACATTACCCGTTACACCTCCGTTCCGACAAGCCTCGGTTTTGCTTTGATTATTACCACCTTTATGGATAAGCTCTGCATGCCGATTCTTGACCATCTGGCTACCATTCCCGCTGAACGGGCTACGGTTCTTGCCTGGGTTTTAGGTGTTTCCTTAAGTGTGGATATGGTGTATTCCATGTATAAAATGTACCAGAACCACGGCGGACTCAAGGTCTGGAAGAAACAGCTTCCCAAGCATTCTTACCAGGAGTCTTTCTAAGCATTCCGTCCGGTCGTTTAATTATCTGCTTTCATGTAATAAAAACCTGTGGAAATTTGAGGTTAATGCCTCTTTTCTCCGCAGGTTTTTTGTTGCACAAAAATACATATTCTGTTAAAATAGTATAAAAATTTTATAAACCGCATCGATTCCCACGAAGAACCGTTGTGATAGGAAAGGAAGGCTTTTATGAAAGCAAAAAGAATCGGATTATCCATTCTCCTTTTAGCCATTGTGGGCTTAATCGTGTATAATGTTGCAGGCCCCGCCGACTTACTTGCCGGTGAAAGCAGTGTCTATGCCACCCCTCTTTCCCTTCTGCCCCCTGTTATTGCCATCGCACTGGCGCTGATTACCAAGGAAGTGTATACTTCCCTGTTTGTCGGTGTTTTAACCGGTGCCCTGCTTTATACAAACGGCAGTCTGGAACGTACCATGAATGCCATGTTATTCAACGAAGACGGCGGTATGGTATTTAAGCTTGCCGACAGTTGGAACGTCGGTATTTTAATTTTCTTGGTGCTTTTGGGCATCATGGTTGCCATGATGAACAAGGCAGGCGGTTCCGCAGCTTTTGGCCGTTGGGCTTCCAAACATATTAAAACCAGAGTCGGTGCGCAGCTTGCCACCATGGCGCTCGGTGTCCTGATTTTCGTGGATGACTATTTCAACTGTCTGACCGTGGGAAGCGTTATGCGCCCCGTTACGGACCGCCACAAAATCTCCCGTGCCAAGCTCTCCTACTTAATTGATGCCACCGCAGCTCCCGTCTGCATTATTGCACCGATTTCTTCCTGGGCTGCTGCCGTTACCTCTTCCGTACCGGAAGAAGCGGGCATCAACGGATTTGCCGTCTTTTTACAGACCATTCCGTACAACCTGTATGCACTGCTGACCCTTGCCATGATTCTTTTCATCACCTTCTTAAAGGTGGATTTCGGTCCCATGAAGAAGCATGAATGGAATGCCATCAAGGGCGATTTGTTTACCACACCTGACCGTCCTTACGAGGAAACTTCCGACACCCAGGGTAATTCCAACGCTATCGTGGCTGACTTAATCATCCCCGTTGCCGTTCTGATTGCCACCTGTGTCTTGGGTATGATTTATACCGGCGGCTTCTTTGAGGGAACTCCTTTTATCGATGCCTTTGCAGACTCTGACGCATCCGTAGGTCTGGTAATCGGCGGTTTCATTACCCTGATTTTCACTTTCTTCTACTATATGCTCCGCAGTGTCATTACCTTTAAGGAATTTGCAGACTGTATTCCCGAAGGCTTCAAGGCTATGGTTGCTCCTATCTTAATCCTGACTCTGGCATGGACACTCTCCGGTATGACAAATCTGCTCGGCGCCAAGGTTTTCGTCAGCAATATCGTCAGCGGCTCTGCAGAAGGATTTCAAGGCTTCCTTCCCATGATTGTCTTCCTGATTGCCGCATTTTTAGCGTTTGCAACCGGTACAAGCTGGGGTACCTTCGGTATTCTTATCCCCATCGTGCTGGGTGTATTCCCTTCCGGACAGATGATGGTCATTTCCATTGCATCCTGCCTTGCCGGTGCTGTCTGCGGAGACCACTGCTCTCCCATTTCCGATACCACCATCATGGCTTCCGCAGGCGGTCATTGCAACCATGTAAACCATGTCACGACGCAGCTTCCTTATGCCATATTCGTAGCCGTATTCTGTTTCTTAGGTTATGCCATCATGGGTATCTGCAACCTCGCCGGTGTGCTTTCCATCGCCTGGATTGCCCTGCCCGTATGTATCGTGCTGATGGGCGTTACACTCCTGTTTATCCGTAAAAAAGAAGGCATGGAGAAGGAATAACAAGAACTATCTGACAAAAAGGAAAGCCGCGATGCTTCAACTGTAGTTCAGTTGTCGCATCACGGCTTTTTTATTTACAGGTTCACACTATTAGCTTCCATTATCGAATGAATATATTGGCAAGTCTTCTCTTTTATCCCAGCCTGTTCTGCAAATACCGGAAATTCCCTAACGGATGTTAAAACCTCACGGATAATATCCTTGCACCGTCTTTCCTTTATCCCCATTTTACTGCCTGCTTCAAGTAAATCCGATAATTCTATTCCGGCCGTCTTGCCGTTTACCGTCATCTGATGCGCTCTGAGCCATTTATTGGTGAGATTATAGGAAAAGGTAATATCATATGCCGGGGAGAGCGACCATTTACCGTTTCTGTCCATGAGAAAGGAAATGTTCTTAACATGGTCATCCTGGTTTACTGCAAGGCAGTTAAATACCATCCTCCGATAAAACTGTTCTATCTCTTTGTAGGAAATTTCCACTTCTTTCATATACATGGCTGCAAGCTCATAGCCGCATATTCCCGGCTCCTGATAACTTATATGTGCCAAAGCTCCAAGTGACTGCATGTGGAGTTTCCTGCCATTCTCACGGTCAAAACGCTTTGTCATAAAATGGTGCTCCCCTGCACTTTCGTATAGCCTGCACTCATTCATTGTAACACCGGCTTTTTTAGCCATAAGGTAATACGCATATTCTATTAACGTATATTCCGGCTTATCTTCAAGACCATGGTCCCCGTTTTTTGTGACATTATCAAACTTCATTAGCCAGTAATCATATCCGGTTCCCAACTGTGCCTGACCGGACCTGACTTCATTCGTTTCCTCATTCCAGGCAATAATTGCCTTTGCTCTGGCTCCCCCTGCTGAACTTCCGACCTGTACCAACTGTGAATACGTCAGATTATCCTCCGCCTTTAATGAAATTCCGTCT
>CAVHWP010000002.1:0-188607 GCA_963639875.1 Bacteroidaceae bacterium | reverse complement strand
TGTCCCGGACGGTGCTTTCTACATATTCACACAAAGTAATCGGATTTCTGAACTTATAATACCGCCGCTGATCCAGTTCAATTTTCAAAATATGATCTTCCGGAACCTCCTGCGAAAGAAGATATTCGAAAAACAGATCGAAAAGCAGTACGGACTTGCCGCATCTGCGTATGCCTGTGATGACTTTTATCTCGCCGTTCCACATACTGTGAATTAGCCGATTCATATAGGAATCTCGTTTAACCATACATTCCACCTCGTACTTAGGACGAAACCGTCCGAACTTCTATGTTAGTATACCACGATTTTTGAAAAATATCAAGGTCGCAAGAAAAATTCACAAAGAAGTTACGCCGCAAACGGACGAAGTACGAGGTGAACATCTTCGATATGTGTCAGATCCCATAAGGGATAACATCGTCAATCGTGAGATTCTGTTTCGACTTAGAGATGCCGTTATACTGCCGGTGGCGGACAGGTCTACGTGATACTCTTCGAGGGGCTTAAATAAATTTGGCGTAGTAATGTCCTGGGAAGAGGTTTTGAAGTTTAATTTATAAGTGAGCGGGGTGTCTTCCGTAACAGTAATAACAGGTGTTTCACCGGTTTCGCCGGTATCCCCCTTGGGACCGGTGTCTCCGCGGACACCCTGAGGACCTCTTGATCCCATAGGCCGGGCGGCCCCTGAACGGTTACATAAGTGCCACAGGAATTGTTGCAGTTGCAGCCGCAGCAATTTCTGGAATTATTGTTTGGACAGTTCATAAAAACGCTCCTATATATTGGTGTTTATACTTATATGGTATGCAGAAGAGGAGAAGATGAGAAAAAAATCTTGTAGGTTTTTGACAAAAAACGGCAGGGGGATTTTTATATTCTATACAATTTCGTTCTTGCTTTATCCGGGGGACTATGATAAACTATCTTTCGGTAACAGACAACTGTACTTGGCACAAAGACATATAGAAACAAATGTCTGCGATAAACAAACAACTGTCTTTAATGGAAAAGCATGGAGGAAAAATGGACAGAGCAACCGGTTATTATGTGGTAAGGAGCAAGGCAGTACCGGAGGTGCTTTTGAAGGTGGTGGAAGCCAAGCGGCTGATAGATACCGAAAAGGTGCGTTCCGTACAGGAGGCTGTGGATGCCGTAGGCATCAGCCGGAGTTCTTTTTATAAGTACAAAGAGGATATTTTTCCGTTCCATGAGGACTCACAGGGAAGCACCATCACCCTGACATTCCAGATGGAGGACGAGCCCGGATTGTTGTCGGAGGTTCTGGGGATTGTGGCAAAATACGGAGCCAATATCCTGACCATTCATCAAAGTATTCCCATCAACGGCATGGCATCGCTGACTTTGAGTATTCAGATTTTGCACACCACGCAGGATGTTTCCGGCATGATTGGAGACATGGAGCAGACTAAGGGTGTGCACCATGTAAAAATTCTGGCGAAGGAATAAAACGCATACACGACTGATAACGAAAATGCAGCAGAATAAAACGCAGCAAAAGAATAAAGAAAGCAGAGGAAAAGACATGATTAAAATTGCAGTACTCGGATATGGCACCGTAGGAAGCGGTGTAGTAGAGGTTATCGAGAAGAACAAGGACATGGTAAACAAGAAAGCAGGCGAAGAGATTTCCATTAAATACATCCTGGACTTAAGAGATTTCCCCGGAGACCCTTACGAAAGCAAGGTAGTGCATGATTACCAGACCATCGTAAACGACCCGGAAATCCAGATTATCTGCGAAACCATGGGCGGCACCGGAGCTGCTTATGAATTTACCAAACAGGCGCTGCAGGCGGGAAAGAGTGTCTGTACCTCCAACAAGGAGCTGGTTGCGGCACACGGACCGGAGCTTCTTACCATGGCAAAGGAACATAAGTGCAATTATCTGTTCGAGGCCAGCGTAGGCGGCGGTATTCCCATTATCAGACCTCTGAATTATTCCCTGACGGCAGAAAGAATTGAGTCCATTACCGGTATCTTAAACGGTACGACCAACTACATTCTGTCCAAGATGGAAAAAGAAGGAGCGGATTTTGACGCCGTATTAAAGAGAGCACAGGAAAAAGGCTATGCGGAAAGAAATCCCGAAGCCGATGTGGAAGGCCATGATGCCTGCCGCAAGATTGCCATTCTTTCTTCCCTGATGCTGGGTGAAAATGTAGATTACCGTAAGATTTATACAGAAGGTATTACGAAAATTACCGCAACGGATTTTGCCTATGCAAAGGAAATGGATATGTCCATCAAACTTCTTGCCATGAGCAAGGAAGTGGGCAATGAAACACTTGCCATGGTGGCGCCGTTTATGATTTCGGCGGAACATCCTCTTCATATGGTAAACGGCGTGTTCAATGCGGTGTTTGTTCACGGCAACATGCTGGGCGATTCCATGTACTACGGCAAGGGAGCCGGAAAGCTTCCCACCGCCAGTGCGGTTGTCTCCGACGTCATCGACTGTGCAAGACATATCGGCAAGGTAATTATGTGCTTCTGGGATGCAACGGATGCGAAACTGATGAACGTAGAAGAGGCGGAAAATAAATTCTTCTTCCGTGTAAAGAGCGGCAACGAAGACAAGGTAAAAGCCGTATTCGGCGAAGTGAAGTCCATAAAACTTCCCGGTAAGGATGAGGAAGAGGCATTTGTAACTTCCCTTATGAAGGAAAAGGATTTTGCGGAAAAATACGAAAAAATTGCAGACATCTGTGTTGGAAACAGAATTCGTGTGAATGCAGATATGCAGTAATAGAAAATGAGGAATATGAGGAGAAAAATGCGAAAGTAAAATCGCAGGAAAGAAAGGTTTGGAAACTATTATGAAAAAAGTTGTAAAATTCGGTGGAAGTTCCTTAGCCAGCGCGGAACAGTTTATTAAGGTTGGCAATATTATCCGGGCAGATAAGGAGCGTGCTTATGTTGTGCCTTCCGCACCCGGCAAAAGATTTTCGGATGACACCAAGGTAACCGACATGCTGTACAGCTGCTATGCATTGGCGGATGAGGACAAGGATTTCTCCAAGGAGCTTGCTGCCATTAGGGCAAGATATCAGGAAATTATTGACGGCCTGCATTTGGAGCTTTCCCTGGAAGATGAGTTCAAGACCATCGAAAAGAACTTTAAGGAAAAAGCCGGAAGAGACTATGCGGCTTCCCGCGGCGAATACTTGAACGGTATTATCATGGCAGACTATTTAGGCTATGAATTCATTGATTCCGCAGAGGTTATTTTCTTTAAGGAAAACGGAGAATTTGATGCGGATCTTACGGATGAAGTGCTTTCCGCAAGACTGGCGGAATGTCCCAATGCGGTCGTTCCCGGATTTTACGGCGCATACGCTGACGGAAAGGTAAAGACCTTTTCCAGAGGCGGCTCCGACATCACCGGTTCCATCGTGGCAAAAGCGGTAAAAGCCGATGTATATGAAAACTGGACGGATGTTTCCGGCTTCTTGATTGCAGACCCCCGCATTATCAAGAACCCGCAGGTCATTGAAGTTATCACCTACAAGGAACTTCGCGAGCTTGCCTACATGGGTGCAACCGTTCTGCACGAAGATGCGATTTTTCCGGTTCGCCAGCAGGGTATTCCCATCAATATCCGCAACACCAATGCTCCGGCAGATGAGGGTACCTGGATTGTGGGCAGCACCTGTCAGAAATCCAAATACATTATCACAGGTATTGCCGGTAAGAAAGGTTTCTGTGCGGTAAATATTGAAAAAGACATGATGAACTCCGAAATCGGTTTCGGCAGAAAGGTTTTGCAGTCCTTTGAAGAAAACGGTATTTCTTTCGAGCATGTGCCTTCCGGTATCGATACCCTGACGGTTTTCGTACATCAGGATGAATTTATGCACAAGGAACAGAAGGTGGTTGCCGGTATTCACAGACTGGCAAATCCCGATGCCATTGATATTGAGTCAGACCTGGCGCTGATTGCGGTCGTAGGACGCGGCATGAAATCCATGCGCGGTACAGCGGGCAGACTTTTCTCTGCACTGGCGCATGCCAACATCAATATTAAAATGATTGACCAGGGTTCTTCCGAGTTAAATATCATCATCGGTGTGGCAAACGAGGACTTTGAAAATGCCATCCGTGCCATCTATGCGATTTTTGTGGAAACACAGTTATAAAAACAGTTTCTTTGGAAACATAAAAAAAGAGGCATCGCCCCATGAATATTCATGTGACGATAGCCTCTTTTTTCAGGTGGAACCCGAGTTATTTCATGGATTCTTCCTGCTTCTTAATCATTCTACGAACCATCTCACCACCGATGGAACCTGCTTCACGGGAAGTCAGGTCACCGTTGTAACCTTCCTTTAAGTTTACACCTAATTCAGATGCAACTTCGGTTTTGAAACGGTCAAGAGCTGCCTTTGCTTCAGGAACTTCTACTCTATTAGACTTTGAGTTTGCCATAGTTTTTCACCTCCTAATTTTTTTCGGATAAGTGGATGAAAACCACTTATCCCGTTTTTTGCCGGTCTTAAGTGTGTTTTTATCACTTATCTTGGTCTTAGTATGAGCAGAGTTCGGGAAAATATAATGGTAAGTTTTGCTAATGGGTGAAAACTTCTGCGGATGGTTTTTCTATTTTTTTATATAATAGGAAGAGACACAGAACATTCGGCAGAACCATCACCGCATTGATAAAATCCGTGAAACTCCAGACGATTTCCATGGGCAGAATGGCGCCGAAATAAATCATAACAATATAAATAAGATGGTAGGATTTTACCGCTGCTTTTCCGAAAAAATAAGTGACGCCTTTTTCCCCGAGATAGCACCAGCCGACCAGTGTGGCGAGAGCAAAAGCCATCAGGGAAAGAGAAAGAAAAGCATCCCCGTGGGGCAAAAAAGCAAAGGCGGCGGTGGTAAGACCGGCGTCGCTGTAGGCTGCGGCACTGCCGGGGTGCGCAAGCATGCTGCTGATAATGGTAAATCCGGTGAGGGTGCACATGACGATGGTATCCCAGAAAACGGCGGTCATGGAAACAAGAGCCTGCCGCATGGGATTTTCGGAGGAAGAAGCACCGGCGGCGATGGCGGAGGTGCCGATACCGGCTTCATTGGTAAATAGCCCACGGGCGATGCCGAAGCGTGCTGCGGCAAGAAAGGTGCTGCCGCAAAATCCGCCCACAGCGGCTTTTTTCGTGAAAGCAGAGGATAAAACCAGTTGCAGGCTTTCCCCTAAATAGCGGTAATTTTTGCCCAACAATAAAAGGCAGGCACCCATATACAGGATACTTAGAGGCGGGACCAGGCGGCTGCAAAAACTGCCGATGCTGTGTATGCCGCCTAAAATTACGAAGCCGCAGAGAACGGCGGCGCCGATGCCGATGATGTGCGGAGACAGGTGAAAGGTACTGAAAGCGGCATCCGCCATGGCGGAGGACTGGGTGGTGCAGCCCACACCGAGGGCGGCGAATACCACGCACAGTGCATAGAATTTCCCTAAAAATTTATTATGTAAACCGTATTCCATCACATACATGGGACCGCCGCAGGGCTTGCCGGATGCATCTTTTCTGCGGTACAGGCAGCTTAGATAACATTCGCAGTAGGCGGTTGCCATGCCTAAGAGTCCGGTTAAGAAGCACCAGAACAGGGCGCCCGGTCCTCCGAGGGCGATAGCGGTGGAAACACCCACAATATTGCCGGTGCCCAGGGTGGCGGCAAGGGTGGTGGCAAGGGTGGCAAAGCTGTTAAGACCGTGCATGGTGTGCGAATCGGATGGATGTCTGTTTGGCACGGCGGCATTTTTTTCCCGTATGACATTTTTCTCCTGCAGGGCATTTTTCTCGGGGCGCAGGGACAGGCGGATGGCTTTTCCGATATATTTCTGGGGAAAAAATTTACAGGAAAAAAACAGATGGGCAGCGGACAGTAAAAAAAGAAGCGGTCCGTTCCACAAAAACAGGTTGACCTGTTCCAGACAGGCGGTTATATTTTCCATATAGAAATACCTCGTCTTTTGGTTCTGTACTAATATATATAATTTTTTTAGAATTTATTTATAATTTGCATATTGTTTTTTGTGAGACGTATGTTATAGTATATGTATAACAAAAAGAAAGGGAGGAAGACTATGAACATTCAGAAATTTACACAGAAATCTATGGAAGCTGTGGAAGGATGCCAGAAGCTGGCATATGAATACGGTCATCAGGAGATTGAACAGGAACATCTGCTTTACAGCCTTCTGACCATAGAAGACAGTTTGATTTATAAATTGATTGAAAAAATGGAAATCAATGCGCCCCATTTCCAGAACAGGGTGGAGCAGGCATTACAGAAGCGCCCGAAGGTACAGGGCGGCGAGCTCCGCGTGGGAGCGGATTTGAATAAAGTGCTTATCTGCGCAGAGGACGAGGCAAAGAGACTGGGGGACGAATATGTTTCCGTAGAGCATCTTTTCCTGTCCATGATTCAGTATCCCAACAAGGAAATGAAGGCGATTTTTAACGAATACGGCATTACCAGAGAGCGGTTTCTGCAGGCTCTTTCTACCGTAAGGGGCAACCAGAGGGTGGTCAGCGACAACCCGGAGGCTACTTACGACACCCTGACCAAATACGGACAGGACCTGGTGGAAAAGGCAAGAAGCCAGAAACTCGACCCCGTTATCGGCAGGGACAATGAAATCCGCAACATTATCCGTATCCTGTCCCGCAAGACAAAGAACAACCCCGTCCTTATCGGTGAACCCGGTGTCGGTAAAACCGCCGTTGTGGAGGGACTTGCCCAGCGTATCGTAAGGGGCGATGTACCGCAGGGACTGAAGGATAAAAAGATTTTTGCACTGGACATGGGGGCACTGGTTGCGGGCGCCAAGTACCGCGGTGAATTTGAGGAACGTCTGAAAGCCGTTCTGGATGAAGTAAAGAAGAGCGAAGGACAGATTATTCTGTTCATCGATGAACTGCATACCATTGTGGGTGCCGGTAAAACGGACGGTGCCCTGGATGCCGGCAATATGTTAAAGCCCATGCTGGCAAGAGGGGAACTGCACTGTATCGGTGCGACCACACTGGATGAATACCGGCAGTATATTGAAAAGGATGCGGCTCTGGAGCGTCGTTTCCAGCCGGTTATGGTAGCGGAGCCTACGGTGGAGGATACCATTTCCATTCTCCGTGGCTTAAAGGAAAGATACGAAGTATACCATGGTGTGAAAATCATGGACAATGCGCTGGTAAGTGCGGCAGTACTTTCCAACCGTTATATTACGGACAGATTTCTGCCGGATAAAGCGATTGACCTCGTGGATGAAGCCTGTGCGCTGATTAAAACAGAGCTGGACTCCATGCCTACCGAACTGGATGAATTACAGCGTAAGATTACCCAGCTTGAAATTGAGGAAACCGCACTGAAGAAAGAAGATGACAGATTAAGCCAGGAAAGACTGGCAGAACTGCAGAAGGAACTGGCAGAGCTTAAGGAAGACTTTGCCGGCAAGAAAGCCCAGTGGGACAATGAAAAGGCTTCCGTTGATAAGCTTTCCAAGCTGCGTGAGGAGATTGATGCGACCAACAGCGAAATCCAGATTGCACAGCGGGAGGGAAATCTGGAAAAGGCAGCCGAATTATCCTACGGCAAGCTTCCTTCCCTGAAAAAGCAGTTGGAAATCGAAGAGGAAAATGTAAAAGGCAAGGGTATGTCTCTGGTGCATGAATGTGTATCCGAGGACGAGATTGCCCGCATTATTTCCCGGTGGACGGGTATTCCGGTAGCGAAACTGACGGAAAGCGAAAGAAACAAAACCCTTCATTTGGATGACGAGCTGCACAAACGTGTGGTAGGTCAGGATGAAGCGGTTACCAAAGTGGCAGAAGCCATTATGCGTTCCAAAGCCGGTATCAAAGACCCCGGCAAGCCGATTGGTTCCTTCCTTTTCTTAGGACCTACCGGTGTCGGTAAAACAGAGCTTGCCAAGACACTTGCACAGGCATTGTTTGATGATGAGACCAATATGGTGCGTATCGATATGAGCGAGTATATGGAGAAATATTCCGTATCCAGACTTATCGGAGCGCCTCCCGGATACGTTGGTTACGAAGAAGGCGGTCAGCTTACCGAAGCCGTCCGCAGAAAACCGTATTCGGTTGTTCTTTTTGATGAAATTGAAAAGGCACATCCGGATGTATTCAACGTACTGCTGCAGGTGCTGGATGACGGACGTATTACGGACTCCCAGGGCAGAACGGTTGACTTCAAGAATACCATCCTCATTATGACTTCCAATATCGGTGCCCAGTACCTGCTAGACGGCATCAACGAAGACGGCACCATTAAGCCCGAAGCAGAGCAGATGGTAATGGAAGATTTGCGTGCCCACTTCAGACCGGAGTTCTTGAACCGTCTGGACGAGACCATCCTCTTCAAGCCTCTTACCAAGGACAACATCAAGGGCATTGTTTCCTTGATTATTGCCGGATTGAACCGGAGACTGTCCGACAGAGAGCTTACCGTAAAACTGACGCCCGAAGCAGAGCAGTTTGTGGTAGACCACGCTTACGACCCGGTTTACGGTGCACGTCCTCTGAAGCGTTACATCCAGAAATATGTGGAAACCCTGTCCGCAAAGCTGATTCTGGCTGACGGAGTGGAAGAGGGCGACACCATCCTCATTGAGGTAAAGGACGATGCTCTTTCCGCGAGAGTGGAGAAAGGCAACAAATAAAAAAGATTTTCAAAATTTTATAACAGGGTTGTCGGAAAATCCGGTGGCGAAATGTCACCGGATTTTTTAGTAGATAATGTTCGGAGCAATGTTATAAGGAGAAATGTTTATAAAATAAAAGCGGTTGTACAGAATGAAAATAAAAGATATAATAAAACCAGATAGATTGTGCTACATAAGGCGCGAAAGCACTTGAAAATTTGCTGGTAATGGAAAGGCATGGTGATGGAATGCTGACAAATACAATGAGGAAAGAACTGGTGGAAGGTCTGTTAGGAATATTTTCCGATAATATTTTACAAATTATCCTTTATGGCTCGGTGGCAAGAGAAGACAATACATCAGAAAGTGATGTGGATATTGCCATTGTGATTAAGGAAGATATGGATGACAGGACAAGGGAAAAATTTATCATATGGTCAGCGGATATGGACCTTCGCTACGACAGAGTGTTTTCCATAGTGGATATTCAAGAAAAAAATCTTGAAAAATGGGGAAGCGTACTTCCGTTTTATAAGAATGTGCAGAAGGAGGGGATTGTTCTTTGGAAGGCAGCTTAAAGGAACTGGCAGGCTATCGGATGGAAAGAGCCAATGAAATGCTTGAGGCCGCAAAAAAGAATTTGGAAATAGGTCAATATAAAACATCTCTTAACCGTTCTTACTATGCAATTTTTCATGCAATGAGGGCTGCCAATATTTTGAAAAGCTTTGACTCGTCCAAACATTCCGGTGTAATTGCCTATTTCAACAGAGAATATTTGAAAAGCGGCATTTTAGAAAAAAATCTTTCTGTGATAATAAAAAACAGTGCATTTCTCAGAGAAAAATCGGATTATGATGACTTTTTTATTGCAAGCAGGAAAGATGCGGAAAAGCAATTAGAGGATGCGAATGTTTTTGTTATGGCGATTGAACAATTTTTGAAATGTAATTTATAAAAGAAAAATAAGAAAATGTAAGGAGAAATATCTATGATACCCAACGATCCGGTTATGTTATTAAGCTTTATTAACCTGAAACTGCGAGACTTCTACGGCAGTCTGGATGCCCTCTGCGAGGACCTGGATGTGGACAGGAAATCCATAGAGGAGAAGCTGGTGGGGATTGATTACCGGTATGATGCCGGTAAAAATCAGTTTGTATAAAGTATAAGCAATAAGCAGGCAATGACAGGCATGTTAAAATCATGTCGTATAAGACAAGCGGAAGCAGACATATACTCACACTAAGGAACAGCATAAACAGGGTGGCAGCTTTCATGAAAAAAGAGGAAGTGCACTTGATTTTGTGTATTCTTATCAGTATGGGAATGTGTCTGCTTCTTGTTTTTTGCGGACAGCATATAAAAAGGGCGGAGCTGACGGCCCGGGCAATGGAAAATGTGGGAATGGAGAACGGTGAAGATGATGAGGAAGCGGAAACCACGGAGATAAAAAAGATAGCGCTTACCTTTGATGACGGACCGCATCCGGTGTATACTCCGAAACTGTTGGACGGATTACAGAAAAGAGGTGTAAAAGCCACTTTTTTTGTGACCGGAGAAAATGCCGAAGCCCACCCGGATATTATAAAAAGGATGCAGGAAGACGGGCACTTAATCGGAAACCATACATACAGTCATATCCAGCTTACCTGCAGCAACCGCGACACGTTTAAGAAGGAACTCATTAAAACCAACGAAGTGATTAAAGAGATTGCGGACGTGGATGTTGTTTATGTGCGCCCGCCCTACGGTTCCTGGGATAAAAAGTTTGAAAAAGAATTAAATATGTTTCCGGTGCTGTGGAATGTGGATCCGCTCGACTGGTGCACGAATGACGCCGGTAAAATTACAAGGCGTATATTACGGGATGCAGAGGAGGGGGACATCATTTTAATGCACGACTACTACGCCACTTCCGTAACGGCGGCGCTGCAGGTGGTGGATGCCCTGCAGGCGGAAGGCTATACCTTCGTTACGGTGGAGGAAATTTTGTTTGACTGAGGTAGACATGTCCTTAAAAGCAAGGTATAATCTCAAAAGAGGAGTATAACTCCCGGAGGCAGTCATGGATTTATTTGAATATATGAGACAAAACAATATGGAGAAGGAGTCTCCGTTAGCGGCAAGGCTACGTCCTGCGACGCTGGACGAAGTGGTGGGACAGCAGCACATTATCGGCAAAGATACCCTGCTGTACCGCGCCATCAAAGCGGACAAGTTGAGCTCCCTTATTTTTTACGGCCCGCCCGGAACCGGCAAGACCACGCTGGCAAAGGTGATTGCCGGTACAACCAGTGCGGATTTTATGCAGATTAACGCGACAGTGGCCGGTAAAAAAGACATGGAAGATGTGGTGGAAAAAGCAAAGAACAATCAGGGAATGTATGGAAAAAAGACCATTCTGTTCATTGACGAAATTCACCGCTTTAACAAAGGGCAGCAGGACTATCTGCTTCCGTTCGTGGAGGACGGCACCCTGATTTTAATCGGCGCGACGACGGAAAATCCGTATTTTGAGGTAAACGGCGCTCTGATTTCCCGCTCGCTGGTGTTTGAACTGAAACCTTTGAGCAGGGAAGACATTAAGACCCTGCTAAACAGAGCTGTTTATGATAAAGATAAGGGAATGGGCTCCTATGATGCTGTCATTGAAGAGGATGCGCTGGAGTTTTTAGCGGAGCTTTCCGGCGGAGATGCCAGACATGCCCTGAATGCCATTGAACTTGGTATTATGACCACCAACCGGAGCGAGGACGGCAAAATCCACATTACCCTGCAGGTGGCGCAGGAATGCATCCAGAAACGGGTTATGCGTTACGACAAAACCGGGGACAATCATTACGATACCATTTCCGCATTTATTAAAAGCATGCGGGGTTCTGACCCGGATGCGGCGGTATATTATCTGGCGCGGATGCTGTATGCCGGAGAAAGTGTAACATTCATCGCCAGAAGAATGATGATTTGCGCTTCGGAGGATGTGGGAAATGCAGACCCGCAGGCTCTGCAGGTGGCAGTCAGCGCCTCTTTGGCTGTGGAGAGAGTCGGCATGCCGGAGGCACAGATTATTTTGTCCCAGGCGGCAGCCTACATTGCCACGGCGCCCAAGAGCAATGCGGCAAACAACGCCATTGCGGAAGCCATGCAGACAGTGGAACAGACTGGAAATCTGGCAATTCCTGTGCATTTGCAGGATGCCCATTACAAAGGAGCGGCAAAATTGGGACACGGAACCGGTTATAAATATGCCCATGATTATAAAAACAATTATGTAAAGCAGCAGTATCTGCCCTATGAGTTAAACGGCAAAGAATTTTACCGTCCATCGGGCAACGGCTACGAAGTAAAAATCAGGGAACACATGAAACGCATCAAGAAAGAAGCGGAAGAGTAAGAATATCGAAAACAGATAAAAGAAAGTGCAGGAATTCAATGAAACAGGAAAAAGCCAAAATATTAAACAATAAGATTTTTTTGTATCTTACGGAGTTCTTTTCGGGAATGTCCGTTATGGCGGTAGAACTGGGAGCAAGCAGACTGCTGGCGCCGTATTTCAGTTCTTCCCAGATTGTCTGGACCATTATCATCGGCACCATTATGATAGCCATGGCGCTGGGCAATATCTACGGCGGCAAGAGCGCGGATAAAAATCCCAACCCGGACAAGCTTTACGGCAGAATTATCATTTCCGCCATCTGGATTGCCTTAATTCCGGTTGTGGGTAAGTATATCATTTTAGGTGTTTCGGCACTGCTCATTTTTACCGTAAACAGCAATTTCCTGATTATTGCGGCGTTTGCGGCGTGTATGCTGATTTTCGTATTTCCGCTGTTTCTTTTAGGAACGGTAACCCCTTCCCTGGCAAAATATTCCGTGGAAAATCTGGAAGAAAGCGGTAAGGTCATCGGTACGCTGGGAGCCTACAATACCATCGGCAGCATCATCGGTACGTTTGTGCCGACCTTCATTACCATTCCGGCAGTGGGAACCTCCATTACATTCTTAATCTTTTCGGGCATACTGCTGGTGCTTTCCGGTATTTATTTTATCAGTGCACGGAGGGGTGCCAGGCGCCTGATTGTTTCGGGCATACTGTTTGTGTTATGCTGCGTCCTGGGACATTCCCAGTCCTTTGCGTTCTGGGAAAATGACCTTACCTATGAAGGAGAGTCCATTTACAACTACCTGCAGGTAAAGGAGAACAACCGAAGTGTGATTTTGTCTACCAATGTTCTGTTCGGCGTGCAGTCCATTTATATGAAAGAGGATGGACTTACGGGCATGTATTACGACTACGCCATGGCGGCACCGCTGATGGTGGAGGACAAAGAGCTTTCCGATATGAATGTGCTCATCCTGGGAATGGGAACCGGCACATATGCCACACAGTGTAAAAAATACTATGGGGATATGTCCATAGAAGGTGTGGAAATTGACGGGAAAATCACGAACCTGTCCCGACGGTACTTTGCACTGCCCGACAGCGTAAAGGTTACCACCTACGACGGCAGGGCTTACCTCAATGCGGACAAGGAAACCTATGATGTGATTATGGTGGATGCTTATCAGGACATCACCATTCCGTTCCAGATGTCTTCCGTGGAATTTTTCACCATGGTGAAAGAGCATCTGAACGAAAACGGCGTCATGGTGGTCAATATGAATATGCGCGGCACGGAAGAGGGCAGCATCAACCAGTATCTGGCAGACACTATTGCTTCCGTATTCGGCAGTGTTATGACGGTGGACGTAAACGGCAGCACCAACAGAGAGTTGTTTGCTTCCGACAATGCCGACATGCTTGCCGTGATGAAGGCCAATACGGAAAAGCTTGCCAGCGAGGATTTGAAACGGCTGATGAATTATGTTTCTTTGAGCATGGAAGATTACCGGGCGGGAAGCTACCTTATGACGGACGACAAAGCGCCGGTAGAGCTTCTGGGCATGCGTGTGATTGACAGTCTCATTCAGGAAGAGGTCAGCTACTACAAGGACATCTATAAAGAGCAGGGCATAGAGGGGCTTTTGAATAATTTATAAAATTAAAACAGGGAAGCTGCCAGATACTGGTAGATTTCCTGATTTTTTTTCTGCCAGTTGTCGCAGATGGAGGCGGCGATTTCTTCCGTGGGGACGGAGAGGGTCAGCTCCATTAAATTGTTTCCTTTTTCCTTGGCAACCAGATGGGCGGCGTATTCGCCGTTTACGGATTTATAGTAATCGCCCTGAATGGAAACCTCGTCCCGAAGCTCCAGTTCTTTTTCGGACAGATAATTGTCGATATCCTTTTTGATGGCATCGCTGACACGGTTTTCAAAGAAACGGAGTGTTTCCAGTCCCTCATCCGTGATGTCTAACAGCGTACGGTTCCGAACCGTTTTGGCGGTTACCAGACCGGTATCAATCAGCTCCGCCATTACCTGCTGCAGGGTAAAAAAGTTGGTGTATTCCTTTTCCTGGATGAAATCCGTAATCTGGTTGCGGGTGAGAGGAAAAGTCACACGGTTTAACATATAAAGTACAATCAGTTTATACAGGGTCAGTGGATCCTGGGTCATATCCTGTTCACTCCTTTTTAACCGGGGAGCTTATGGTTCATACAGCATCCCCTGATAAGTCTGCCGCTCCCGCATGGTGCGGTGCAGCGTGTTTAATACATCTCTTTTCTGAAGGCTCCAGAGCGGAGCAATCAAATCCTTTCTGACGCCGTCCCCCGTTACCCGGTGAACCACCGTTTCCGGGGAAAGAAGCTCCAGATTTCTAATCAGTATATCCATATATTCTTCCTTGGAAAGAACGGTAAAACCGGGGAGTTCTCCCTTCGTATACATATCTCCCAAAGCAGTGTTTTTCAAAATATGCAGTAACTGAAATTTAATTCCGAAAGGAGAAAAACCATTCAGATACCGGGTAGTGGCATCCATATCCTCAGCCGTTTCAAAAGGTAGTCCCAAAATCACATGGACAATGACCGGCAGGGAGAGCGCCTGCAGATTTGCCATGGCTTCCTCAAAAACAGGAAGCGGATAGCCTCTGCGGATAAAAGCAGCGGTGTGTTCATGCATGGTCTGCAGCCCCAGCTCTATCCAGATAAATTTTTCGGGAAAGCGTTCCTTTAACTCCGCAAGCAGCGAGAGCACTTCGGAGCCGAGACAGTCGGGTCTTGTGGCAATGGAAATGCCGGCGACCTCCGGCAGGATAAGGGCAGCCGTGTAGATTTCCCGCAGATAAGAAACAGGCCCATAGGTATTGGTGTAGGCCTGAAAATACGCAACAAATCTGCTGCCGGTATATTTCCTGTGAAGGATGTCGCTGCCTTCCCGGAGCTGCGTTTCTATGCAAGAGGCGGTAGCGGAAACCGCAAAGTCCCCGCTGCCGCCCACACTGCAGAAAATACAGCCGCCGCTTCCGGTGCGCCCATCCCGGTTGGGACAGGACAGACCGGCATCCAGAGCAACTTTATAACATTTTTCGCCTAAGGTTTTCTGAAAATAGGCATTTAAGGAATAGTACGGCTTGTCAAGCCAGTAATCCGGTACATGGTACATAGTTTTCCTTCTGAACATGTCTGCCGGCAAGGGCAGGCTCGGCAAAATTAGTTGTGGATGTGGGATTTAACGGCTTCGGCAACCGCATCCGCTACCTGGGGCATAAAGGCTTCCGGCATGATGTTGTCGTCGGAAAGCTCGTCCTCGGGAACCAAGGAAGCGATGGCGTTGGCAGCCGCAAGCTTCATTTCTTCGGTAATCTGGGTAGCACGGCCTTCCAGAGCGCCTTTGAAGATGCCGGGGAAAGCTACCACATTGTTGACCTGGTTGGGAAAATCGCTGCGTCCGGTTCCCACAACGCGGGCGCCTGCTTTCTTGGCAAGGTCCGGCATGATTTCGGGAACGGGATTTGCCATGGCAAACAGGATGGCGTCCTTATTCATGGAAGCGACCATTTCTTCCGTTACAATGCCGGGAGCGGAAACACCGACAAAGATATCGGCGCCCTTCATGGCATCGGCAAGAGAACCGGTTTCGTTCTTCGGGTTGGTAACCTCCGTCATTTTCTGCTGCATCCAGTTTAAGCCTTCGGTATCCTTGGAAACGATACCCACCTTGTCGCACATAACAATATAAGGGAAGCCGTAGGTCAGAAGCAGCTTGGTGATTGCCACACCGGCGCTTCCGGCACCGTTTACGACTACTTTACAGTCTTCTTTTTTCTTGCCAACTACCTTTAAGGCATTGATGATGCCGGCAAGTACTACAATCGCAGTGCCGTGCTGGTCGTCATGGAATACGGGAATGTCCAGGGTTGCCTTTAATCTTTCCTCAATTTCAAAGCAGCGGGGTGCGCTGATGTCCTCTAAGTTGATGCCGCCGAAGCCGGGAGCTAAATAGGTAACGGCTTTGATAATTTCTTCGGTATCCTGGGTGTCAAGGCAGATGGGAACGGCGTTGATGCCGCCGAATTCCTTGAAAAGCACCGCTTTGCCTTCCATAACGGGCATGGCGGCGTAGGGGCCGATATTGCCGAGTCCCAAAACGGCGCTGCCGTCGGAAACAACGGCTACGGTGTTGGCTTTCATGGTGTATTTATAAGCAGCTTCCTTATCCTCTGCAATCACTTTACAGGGCTCTGCAACGCCCGGGGTATAGGCAAGCGCCAAATCCTCGCGGGATTTTACAGGGGTCTTACTTACGGTTTCCAATTTTCCGTTCCATTCTTCATGGAGCTTCCGTGCTTTTTCTGCAAGTGTCATGACTTTTCCTCATTTCTTTTTATTTTGAAAATAATTTACGAAAAATATGTACGGGAAAATCCCGAAGTCTTTTCTATCATAGTATATTTTGCGGGGAAAGACAAGTTACCGGGAGGAATTTTTCCACTCGTAATATTCGTGCACCAGACTGCGGTAGCCCAGCGCCTTGATTTCCTCATAACGCACCCGGTAGTTGCCCTTGTAGTGGCGGCCGGTTTTTAAGAAGCGCACGTAGGACAGCAGGTAGGCGTCCAGCTTTGCCAGGCCGTCCGTGCAGGTAAGAACCGGGAAAAACCAGCGGCTCCAGGTAAATCGGTCTTCTTCGGTTTCGTCAAAATATTTCCGGTTGAAGGTTTTTAACAGGATGCGGGCGCTTTCTTCAAAGGTAAGAGGCGGATTTTTGCCGTTGTTTTTCTGCCTGCGGTAAAGAAGATGCGCCTTCCTTTTGATTTTGTTTTTCATTTTCCGTAAGGCGGCTTCGGATAAATCCACCTTTCCGGCGGGCATTCCTTTTTCGGGACCGTCTGTACCCTGAATGGAAAAACCCAGGAATTCAAAGGCTTCGCCGTGATGTTTTTCCGGAAAGGAGTAGACCACGCGTTTTTTGCCCGTATTGCTTTTGTTCACACTTAGTTTAACCGGCACGGACAAAGAAAAGTCCGGCTCCGGAATGCGGTCGGTAACGGAACGGTACTGTTCTTCTTCCACGAATTTTGTCCAGTACCGGGCATCCTTACGGGATAAATGCTGTTTCTCTTTTTTATAGGAAAGAAATTCGTCCCAGACCTCCCTTTTCCCCAGAAGGGGAAGGAGACCGGAAACTTCCTGCTTCGTTGGCTGCAAAACGGTTCCCCTTTCTTCAGACATAAAAAAAAGAAAGAGAAAAAAGCTTTGAAAATTAAGCTATGCTTAATTATACGGGATTTGAACAGAAGCCGGCTGCCTGCAAAGTCATAACAAGGCCGCTGCTTAATCCGCCGCAGGCGCAAAAATGCATTTCTCTTTCTTTTCTGGCAATATAAATTTTACAGATACTGATGAAGTCTGTTTACGATGTAATCCATTCTGTTTTCAAATACAGCGACAAAATTGATTAAGGTAAAGCCGTTTGTTTCGGAAAGCTCGCGGGAGCGTTTGTAAGCAGCGGAAACACAGGTGTTGTGGGACACGATCATAATGATAAGTTTAGGATTGTGCGCACCGTCATAGATAACATAGGAATAAGGCATGTAGGTATCTTTACCGCCGAATATGGTAGCGCTCACTTCCCGTTCCACGGTATACTGCGGGAATTCTCTGGCAAGTACGGCATCCAGCTTTTCTTCCACCATGGCATTCTTTAAATGCTCATAGCCGGGCAGCATGCCGTCATTACTTTTATTTGTTGTTTCGGAAACAACCCTGGAAACTGTTTTCTTAAAAAAATTATGTAAAAAACCCATTTTATATCCTCCCCGAGTAATTACTGACGTTTTCTGTAATGGTATCATAAACAGGAAGAAACCGCAACGGTTCATCCTTGCAAAATCGGAAAGATTATGGTATTTTGTAGAAAGAGTAAGGAGAAAAACACGTATGTCTGCCGGATGGGGCGACCACAAAATATATAAAAATTATCAAAGAAAATAATTGACAACGGTACGCAGACATGGTATTATACATAAGCATGTGAGTGCAACAATCAAGCAGAGTATCCACTCTCACCTTACAGCAGAGGCTCGTAAGCGTTAATAGTTCGGTACCCGGAAGGGCGCATGGCATCAGAGATGGCATTGTGTGAATTATGGAGTGGATGGCAAAGCTATTCACTTTTTTTTATTATGGAGGGTACGACCATTAGCGAATTGATGATTAACGAACAAATCAGAGACAAAGAAGTACGTCTGATTGGTGAAAATGGCGAACAGCTCGGCGTGATGTCCGCAAGGGAAGCACAGAAGTTAGCTGAGGAAGCAGGATTGGATTTAGTCAAGATTGCGCCCACCGCAAAACCGCCCGTATGTAAGATTGTCGATTATGGAAAGTTCAGATACGAACAGGCCAGAAAAGAAAAAGAAGCCAGGAAAAAGCAGAAAGTCATCGATGTAAAGGAAATCAGACTTTCCCCCAACATTGACACCAACGATTTGAACACCAAAGTCAATGCGGCAAAGAAGTTCCTGACCAAAGGAGATAAGGTAAAGGTTACCTTACGGTTCAGAGGACGTGAGATGGCACACATGAACAGCAGCAAGCATATCTTAGATGATTTTGCTGCAAGCCTTTCCGATGTAGCGGTTGTGGAAAAAGCACCCAAGGTGGAAGGCAGAAGTATGACAATGTTTTTAACTGAGAAGCGTAGTTAAGCTTGTGAAGTTAAAATAGAGAGAAAGAATGAAAGTTTAGGAGGAATTTGTTATGCCCAAAATGAAGACAAGCAGAGCAGCAGCGAAGCGTTTTAAAGTGACAGGAACAGGTAAATTAAAGAGAAGCAAAGCTTATAAGCGCCATATCTTAACCAAGAAATCCACCAAGAGAAAACGTAATCTGAGACAGGCTGCTATGACAGATGCAACCAATGTTAAGAATATGAAGAAGATTTTACCCTATTTATAATTGGTAAGGAGGAGAATGAGACATGGCAAGAATTAAAGGTGGCTTAAACGCCAAGAAAAAACACAATAGAGTATTAAAGCTTGCAAAAGGTTACAGAGGAGCAAGAAGCAACCAGTACAGAGTAGCTAAGCAGTCCGTTATGCGTGCACTGACCAGCTCCTATGCAGGCAGAAAAGAAAGAAAGCGCCAGTTCAGACAGCTCTGGATTGCACGTATCAATGCAGCAGCAAGAATGAACGGTCTTTCCTACAGCAAATTTATGTACGGCTTAAAGCTTGCAGGCGTAGATATGAACAGAAAGATGCTTGCTGAGATGGCTGTAAACGATGCAGACGGTTTCAAGACCCTTGCTGAACTTGCAAAGAGTAAAATTGCCTAAGTATTTACAGACGGAAAGTCATATACGCAAAGAGCAAAAGATACTCCCCGGAAGATTTCGGGGAGTTTTCCTTTTCACGGAAAAGAATTTCCGGTCATAATATTTTGTAATATAGAAAAAAACTTTACAATTCTTTAAGAAAAATTCCCTTTATTAAACAAATGGAGTGTAGTATAATGTTTTGGTGTAAGAAAAGACAGAATGGAGGAGAATCATGAGTTTAGTACCTTATGTCATAGAGCAGACAGGCAGGGGAGAGAGGTCCTACGATATTTATTCCCGCCTTTTAAAAGAAAGAATTATCTTCCTCGGAGAAGAAGTAAATGAAGTAACCGCAAGCCTTGTAGTGGCACAGCTTCTGTTTCTGGAAGCAGAGGATCCGGAGAAGGATATCAACCTTTATATCAACAGCCCCGGCGGTTCCGTAACCGCAGGCATGGCAATCTACGATACCATGCAGTATATCAAGTGCGACGTTTCCACCATCTGTATCGGTATGGCAGCCAGCATGGGCGCATTCCTGCTTGCAGGCGGCGCAAAGGGCAAGAGAATGGCTCTTCCCAATGCCGAGATTATGATTCACCAGCCTTTGGGCGGTGCACAGGGCCAGGCTACCGAAATCGAAATTGCGGCAAAGCATATTTTACAGACCAAGGAAAAGTTAAACAAGATTTTAGCAGCCAACACCGGCAAGCCTTACGATATCATCGCGGCAGACACCGAAAGAGACAACTGGAAGACTGCACAGGAAGCTATGGAGTACGGCCTGATTGACAAGGTTATCACCTCCCATGTAGCGGAAGAGAAATAAGGCAAAAAATATAGGAAAGAGTAGAGATTGAAGTTATGGCAGGAAAAAATTCCGGCAGCGATATTAGATGTTCTTTTTGCAACAAGTCCCAGGACCAGGTCAAGAAAATGATAGCCGGTCCCGCAGGCGTATACATCTGTGACGAATGCATCGAAATCTGCAGCGATATTCTCGAAGAGGAATTCGACCAGGACACAGAGGACACCGCAGAAGCAACACCTGATTTTAAATTACTGAAACCCAGGGAAATCAAACAGTTCCTGGATGAATATGTTATCGGTCAGGAGGTAGCCAAGAAGGTACTCTCCGTTGCCGTGTACAATCATTACAAGCGTGTAACCGCCAAGAAAGAACCGGATGATGTGGAGCTTCAGAAGAGCAATATCATTATGATTGGACCCACCGGCTCCGGCAAGACCTATCTGGCGCAGACACTGGCAAAGGTTATCAACGTACCGTTTGCCATTGCGGATGCCACCACCCTGACAGAGGCAGGTTACGTGGGCGAGGATGTGGAGAACATTCTCTTAAAGCTGATTCAGGCAGCCGATTACGATGTGGAGCGTGCCCAGTACGGTATTATCTACATCGATGAAATTGATAAGATTACCAAGAAAAGCGAAAATGTATCCATTACCCGTGATGTTTCCGGTGAAGGCGTACAGCAGGCATTGTTAAAGATTATTGAAGGAACCGTGGCAAGCGTACCCCCTCAGGGCGGCAGAAAGCATCCCCATCAGGAGTTAATCCAGATTGACACCTCCAACATTCTCTTTATCTGCGGCGGTGCGTTTGATGGTCTGGATAAGATTGTGGAAACGAGATTAAACCGCAAGACCATCGGTTTCAATGCGGAGATTTCCGAGAAATCCGGTCTGGAAATCGGAGAAATCTTAGGAGAGGTTACACCGCAGGATTTGATGAAGTTTGGTCTTATCCCCGAATTTATCGGACGTGTGCCCATAAACGTGGCACTGGAGGGACTGGATAAGGCAGCCTTAATCCGTATCCTTACCGAGCCAAAGAATGCTCTCATTAAGCAGTACCAGAGACTGTTTGAGATGGATGATGTAAAGCTCACCTTTGAAAAGGATGCTGTTGACGCCATTGCGGAGCTGGCACTGGAAAGAAAGACCGGAGCAAGAGGCCTGCGTTCCATTATGGAAAATACCATGATGGATGTCATGTACCGCATTCCTTCCGATGATACGATTGAAGAGGTCATCATCACACAGGGAGCCGTCAAGGGCGAAAGCAAGCCATTGGTTGTAAGGAAAGAAGCAGCCGTAAAACAGGCAAGATAATATCAGCGCCGCACCAGATAACAGTGCGGCGTTTTCTACTATAGAGGGAGAAAAAAGATGATTATAAAAAATGTGAGTCTGGAGACAGTGTGCGGTATTACCAGCAAGCTGCCGGACAGTAAATACCCGGAGGTGGCGTTCGCCGGAAAGAGCAACGTGGGAAAATCCTCCCTGATAAATGCCCTGATGAACCGGAAATCCCTGGCAAGGACAAGCGCCCAGCCGGGCAAGACCCAGACCATCAATTTCTATAATATAAACGATGCTCTTTATTTTGTGGATTTGCCGGGATACGGCTATGCCAATGCCAGCGAAGAGGTCAAGGCAAAATGGGGCAAGATGATTGAGGACTATCTGCATAAGTCAAAGAAGCTGAAGGCAGTATTTCTGCTGATTGATATCCGTCATGCACCGGGCAATAACGACTGCATCATGTATGACTGGATTATAAGACAGGGCTATGAACCCATTATCATCGCCACCAAGCTGGACAAGATTAAGAGAAGCCAGATTGCAAAACAGGTGAAATTAATCCGTGAAACCCTGAAAACGAAAAGTGAAACCATTATTATTCCCTTTTCTGCGGAGACAAAACAGGGAAGGGACGAGATTTATACAGTGATAGATTCCTATATCACAGAGGAGACGGTATGAATACTTCCGCAAAAAAATATCTGAAAGCAGTCATAAATCTGATGGTAGCGGCAATTATTGTATTATTGACAGTTTTGCTGTTGCCGCGGGTGCTGGTGTTTTTCATGCCTTTTGTCATAGGCTGGATTATCGCCTGGATAGCGGCGCCGCTTGTCAGCTTTTTTGAAAAGAAGCTGAAAGTAAGGCGGAAAGCCGGCAGTGTGTTTGTCATAGTGGTGGTTATCGGACTGGTGGTGCTGGCTGGCTATCTTGTCGGCGCCAAGCTTGTGCGTGAGGGCATCCGTTTCGTAGAGGATCTGCCGGAAATGTGGGCATCCACACAGGGGGACCTGGACAGAATCGCACAGAAGTTCAGCATTGTTTGCGAAAAGCTGCCGGCGGATGTGCAGAACACCATGAACAACTTCGGCAGCCAGATTTCGGATGCGGTGGCAGCAGCCATCGGCAAGCTGAGCAGCCCCACCATTGCGGCTGTGGGAAATTTTGCCAAGCAGCTTCCCAACATTATCATCGCCATTATCATGTGCCTGCTTTCTTCTTATTTTTTTGTGGCGGAGAGAGACCAGCTCCAGAGTTCCCTTGCCAAATACCTGCCGGAAAGTTTTGTGGGACGTTTCCGGCTGATTAAGCAGAGCCTGCTTAAGGCAGTGGGAGGTTATTTCAAGGCGCAGATTAAAATCGAAATCTGGATTTATCTGCTGCTTGTAACCGGTTTTTTCATCCTGCAGGTGGATTACGCTCTGTTAATTGCACTTGGCATTGCATTCCTGGATTTCCTGCCTTTCTTCGGCACCGGTACGGCAATGGTGCCCTGGGCGGTTGTGAAATTCTTAAATGCGGAATACCCCATGACCATAGGGCTTCTGTTACTCTGGGGCGTCAGCCAGCTGGTGCGGCAGATTATCCAGCCCAAGATTGTGGGCGACTCCGTGGGCATGCCTCCCATTCCCACCCTGTTTTTACTCTATATCGGGTATAAGGGCGCGGGCGTGTTCGGTATGATTGTAGCGGTTCCCGTGGGTCTGATTTTGTGGACCATGTACGAAGAGGGACTGTTTGACACCACCAAGAACAGCATTCAGATACTGGTGGCGGGCATTAACCGCTTCCGTAAGCTGACGCCGGAGGATAAAGCGTTTATTTCTTCCTATGAAGAAGAGTGCGAACGGGAAATCAACAGCGAACTGAAGGAACAGGAAGCCGAAGAACAGGAGGAAGCCGGACGGGCAGAACTGAAAGCGGCGGAAGAAAGAGAACAAAATGAGCGGGCAGGAAAAACAAAGAAGAAATTTTAAGTTTATTCTCCAGTACGAAGGCACCCGTTATCAGGGCTGGCAGAAGCAGGAAAGTACGGAAAACACCATACAGGGAAAGTTAGAAGCGCTGCTTTCCAAAATGTGCGGAGAAAAAGTGGAAATACAGGGCAGCGGAAGGACGGATGCGGGCGTGCATGCGTACGGCCAGGTAGCCAATGCCAAAATGCATACGGACAAAACACCGGCAGAGGTCATGGCATATATGAACCGCTACCTGCCGGAGGATATCGGCGTAATCAGCGCCGAAGAGGTGGACGACAGATTTCACAGCAGGCTTCTTGCCAAGGGGAAAACCTATTGTTACCGTATTATCAACAGTGACATTCCCCATGTGTTTGACCGGAAAAACGCCTATGTTTACCCGGCGCCCTTAAATAAAAGGGCAATGGAAGAGGCTGCTTCCTATCTTTGCGGCACCCATGATTTTGCGGCGTTTACTTCCGCGAAAAAAAGTAAAAAATCCACCATAAGAAATATAGAGGAAATCCGTATCGAAAAGGAAGGGGATATCTGGTCCTTTTATTTTTCGGGCGACGGATTTTTATTTCACATGGTCAGGATTTTAATGGGAACCCTGCTTCTTGCGGGTACGGGCGAAATAGAGCCACAGGAGGTAAAACGCATCCTGCACTCCGGAAAAAGAGAAAATGCCGGACCACTGGTTCCGGCGCTGGGACTTTCCTTAATTGAGGTAAGATATTCATGATAAAAAGAAAATATATGAAATGGCTTTTTGTGCTGTACCTTTTGGTGCTCTTGAAGGTGATAGTATTCAAATACCCTCTGAGCATGCTTCGGGAGATAGCGGGCACATGGAGCAAAGAAGTGCTCTGGGAAGGACTTTCCGGAGCTAATTTTGTACTTTTCCGTACCATAAAAATGTATATACGCCACTGGAACAACAGGGGGCTGAACAGCTTTGGCAATTTAGTGGGCAATGTGGTGGCTTTTATTCCCCTGGGCTATTTCCTGCCGAGACTCTGGAAGCCCATGCGCCATGTGCTGCTCTGTCTTTTTACGGGGCTTATCTTCATCTGCGGGATAGAGCTTTTCCAGTTAATCAGCGCATTCGGCGTCTTTGATGTGGACGATATTCTGCTAAACGGCGTGGGTGTTCTGCTGGGATTTTTTGTGTTCCGGGCAGCGGAAAAAATTTTTTTGAAAAATTTGCAGTAAAATAAAAACATACGGGATATTCCATATGTGACAACAAGGGTAAGGTCAAAACCATGGACAAGGGACAAGCCGAGAAAACGATAGAGGCTTACGGCGCCATGCTCTACAAAATCGCACTGGTCCGGTTAAAAAATACGGATGATGCGGAGGATGTGGTGCAGGAGGTCTTCTGTCAGTACATAAAATCAGATAAAACATTTGACAGCGACGAGCATGAGAAGGCTTGGCTTATTAAAGTTACCCTTAACGCCTGCAAGCGGTTTTACCGTCTTGCCTGGAACCGTCACAAAGGGGAAATCTCCGAAGAGGATTTTCTGAAAATCGAAGCGGACAGCGGACACCCGGAAACGGAGTGCCTGCAAAAGGAAACGGAGCGGAAAATCCTGCAGGCGGTTTTGGAACTGCCGCTTAAATATCGAGATGTGATTCACCTATTCTATTACGAAGAAATGTCTGTTAAAGAGATTGCCGAAGTACTTCACAGACAGGAATCTACGGTTACATCCCAGCTCACAAGAGCACGAGGCATTCTGAAGAAGAATTTAGGGGAGGAATATCAGTTTGAAGAGTTTTAAGAAAGAATACCGGCAGGCTATGGATGCCGTACAGACACCGCAGTTTGACCCGGAAAAAATGAAAAAAGCAGAAAAACGGTATAAGAAAGCCGTTATCCGGCAGTGGGTTACCGTGGCGGCATCGGCAGCAGTCCTGTTTGTACTGTGTTCCGCCGGCTCGCAGGCGGCAAAAAATTACAGCAAAAGCTTTATTTTTGCCGATGAAAACGGGTTTCGTACGGCGGATGAGCAGACGGCACTTGACCAGGCTGCGTCATCGTACGACGAAGACGCTATGATGGAAACCATGTCCGGGGACGTGGAAGACATGCCCATGCTGACTGCCCTTGAGGGGAACGAAGGGGCGGTTTGTGACGACGGAGCCGATGCACAGGCAAAACAGGCAGCCGGAAGCGACAGCGGGGATTTTTACGAAGAATGCCGGCAGCAGGCGGCGGAATATGACGGGGATGACCCGGAAATTACGGACGGCGAGGGCATGGAAATCGCTACGGTGCAGTACCATTCCCAACAGGATTTGTTAGCGTCGGGCATTACCTGCAGTCTGCCGGACAGATATCTGTTCGGAGAGATTACCAGGGAGTGCTACTATGTGGTGGGCGATGATTACCTGATGGTCGATATTGAAAGCGGCGACAAAATCTTTTATATGGACCAGTCCTACTTCGGAAACAGTTCGGGGCATACCACCAGCACGGTTTACGGAGAGAAGCTTACCAACAAGAGAAATTACGTCACCAAGGACGGCTATCTGTATGTGGCAGCGGATACCACCGGAGGGGAAGACTCCCAGAACGGTATCCATGCGGCGATTTCCGTAGGGGACTATGAGCTGATTGTAGATTTCTACGGTTACAGTGAAAAAGAAGCATTTGAGATGTTGGACCATCTGGATTTGAGTGTTTACCAGTAATGGCAGCTTAGGAGGAATTATGAATTACATTTTGGTGTATAACAACAGTACCGGTGTATTAAAAAGCTTAAAACCTCTGTTTTCCATGGAGGAATATGGGCTGATGGAAGTAAAAAGTTTTCAGGAAATGAGGTGGCAGGTGCGCACGGAAAACGTAAAACTGCTGATTACGGATATAGAGCTTACGGACGGGGATGGCATAGAAGCCATCCGGCAGATTCGCTGCTACAGCAACATTCCGGTGATTGTGCTTTCCAGAAACGACAGCGAATGGATGAAGGTGGAGGCGCTCAATGCCGGGGCGGACGATTATGTGGTATACCCCTGTAATCCGTTGGAACTGATAGCCCGTATCAAATCCCAGTTAAGAAGATACCTGCAGTTATCCAATATTTCTGAGAACCTGGCAAATATTTACCGGGTGGACGGCCTTGTGATAGACGACATCAGCAGAAAAGTATTTGTGGACGATAAGGAAGTCAGGCTGACACCCATCGAATACAAAATTTTAAAGCTTCTGGTGCTGGAAAAGGGAAAAGTGCTTTCCGTGGAGGAAATTTATGAATCCATCTGGCATCTGAGAGCCGTAGGTGCGGACAATACCATTGCCGTGCATATCCGGCATATCCGGGAAAAGATAGAAGCAAATCCCAAGGAACCCAGGTATGTAAAGGTTGTATGGGGCACCGGTTATAAAGTAGGCTGAAACAGCAAAGTCCCCGCAGAAAACGGGGACTTTTTTGAATTTAGTGACGGAATTTGATTTCGCCGGTAGCGGCGTCCATGCTTTCGATAACGGCAAGGGACTCTAACCGGATGCCCTTGTCCCGGATGAGCTTTCCACCCTGCTGGAAGCCTTTTTCCACGGCAATGCCGACACCCTCTAAGGTAGCGCCGGCTTCGTTGATTAAATCAATCAGTCCCATAACGGCGCAGCCGTTGGCAAGGAAGTCGTCGATAATCAGCACATGGTCGTCCGCGGACAGGAATTTTTTGGAAACAATAATATCGTAAACTCTCTTGTGGGTGAAGGACTCCACCTTGGAGGTATACAAATCACCGTCAATATTGACACTCTGGGATTTCTTGGCGAAAACCACGGGAACGTGGAAGCTCTGCGCCACGATGCAGGCAATGCCGATACCGGAAGCCTCTATGGTAAGAATTTTATTGATGGGCTTATCCGCAAACAGACGCTTGAACTCCTTGCCCATTTCATTAAACAGCTCCACATCCATCTGGTGGTTTAAAAAGCTGTCCACCTTTAAAACATTTCCTTCTTTTACAACACCATCTTTACGAATACGTTCTTCTAAAAGTTTCATGGTCTTATATACAGCCGGATACCGGCGCCTCCTTATGAAAATGTAATCTGAAATTCTTATCTGTATGGTAGCATATCCCGTCATAAATTGCCATAAAAAATTAGTAAGAAGCGGATGATGTTAAAAAAAGAGGAAATGTGTTTGCAAAAAGAATAATATCAGTATATAATAGCGAAGTAATTGTTAACAAAATTGCTGAAAGCAAAAAGCAAAATGGAGGAACATTATGAAAAAAATGAAAAAGGTTCTCAGTCTGGTACTTGCCGGCGTAATGGCACTGATGCTTGTTGCCTGCGGTAACACAGACACAGCTAACGGTTCTGACAACGGCTCCGCAAACGAAAGCGGTGCGGAAGTAAACGCAAACGTATCCAACATCAAAATCGGTGCGGTTATGTTGGGCGACGAAACCGAAGGCTACACCAAAGCACACATGGACGGTATCAAAGCGGCAGCAGCGGCACTTGGTATTCCCGACAGCCAGATTGTCTGGAAGTACAAGGTAAAAGAAGACTCCGGATGTTATGATGCGGCAGTCGACCTGGTAGCACAGGGCTGCAACCTGATTATTTCCAACAGCTACGGTCATCAGACCTACATGGTACAGGCAGCGGAGGAATATCCCGATGTTACCTTTATTGCCATGACCGGTGACTTCGCAGCAATCTGCGGACTGCCCAATTTCAAAAACGCATTTACCGCAGTTTACGAATCCCGTTATGTATCCGGTGTGGTTGCCGGCATGAAGTTAAAAGAACTTCTGGATGACGGCACCGTTACCGCAGAAAACATGCCGAACAGCTTTGATGCGGACGGCAACGTAAAAATTGGTTATGTCGGTGCATTCAACTATGCGGAAGTTGTTTCCGGTTACACCGCATTCTATCTTGGTGTAAAGAGCATTGTTCCCAATGTAGTAATGGAAGTTATGTATACCAACTCCTGGTTTGATATTGACAAAGAAGGTGCGGCAGCAGAAGCACTTGTTGCAAACGGCAGCGTAATCGTATGCCAGCATGCCGACTCCACCGGCGCTCCCGCAGCCGTACAGAAGCTGCAGGACAACGGCACCGTATGCTACTCCGTAGGTTACAACATCGATATGCTGGAAACAGCACCTACCGCAGCATTAACCTCTGCAACCAACAACTGGTCCGCTTACTACAAGCATGCATTTGAAACCTTTATGAACGGCGGCGAAATCGAGTCCGACTGGGCAAAGGGATATACCGATGATGCGGTAGCCATTACCACATTAGGACCTTCCTGCGCAGAAGGAACCGCTGAAAAGGTAGCAGAAGTAGAAGAAGCTTTAAGAAACGGCAGCATGCACGTATTTGATACCTCTACCTTCACCGTAGGCGGCGAAACCGTTACATCCGCAACCGTTGACCTTTCCTTCATGGACTGGTCTACCATGACCGCTATTTACCAGGGTGAAACCGTAGAAGCCATTGAAAACGGCTACTTCGCAGAGTCCACCTTCCGGAGTGCTCCTTACTTCGCACTTCGTATCGACGGCATCACAGAGGATGCAGACCCTGTTCAGTAAAGAAAGTTAAATTCATACAGCACATCAAAGAGGACCACAAAACGTCCTCTTTTGTGCTTTTCAGAGAACACATTTCCACATGTATTTTGTGAAAAACACAAGGTATGTAATAGAAAAAAGAAAGGTATGGTATTTGTATGGAGTGCGCCATCAAACTGAAAAACGTAACCAAAACCTTTGGCAGCGTTGTGGCAAATAAGGACGTATCCTTAGAGATACGAAAGGGAGAAATTTTAGCGCTGCTCGGAGAAAACGGCAGCGGTAAGACCACTCTGCTTAATATGATTGCAGGTATTTACTACCCGGATTCCGGCGAAGTGTTAGTGAACGGAAAGCCGGTGGAAATCCGCTCCCCCAAGGATGCGTACCGGCTGGGCATCGGTATGATTCATCAGCATTTCAAGCTGATTGATGTTTTCACGGCAACGGAGAACATTGCCCTGGGACTGGAAAAGAATGAAAAGTTTGACTTAAAGGAAGTCCGCAAAAAAGCGCAGGCAATCTGTGACAAATACCATTTTGACATGGATTTCGACCAGAAGGTTTATTCCATGAGCGTTTCCCAGAAGCAGACCCTGGAAATCATCAAGGTATTATACCGCGGCGCGGACATTCTGATTTTGGACGAGCCCACGGCGGTACTTACCCCGCAGGAGACGCAGAAGCTGTTTGAAGTCATGCGCAACATGAAAAAGGACGGCAAAGCGGTGGTAATCATTACCCACAAGCTTCATGAGGTACTGGACATTTCCGACAGGGTAAGCATCCTTCGGAAAGGAGAATATGTGGGCACTGTGGAAACAAAAGAAGCCTCTGAAGCCCTGCTTACCGAAATGATGGTGGGTCATAAGGTCGAACTGAATATCAAGAGGGAAGAACCGAAAAATCCCAAGAAGCGTCTGGAGGTCAGACATCTTTCCGTCCGGAACGAAGAGGGTATCGAGGTCTTAAAGGATATTTCCTTTGATGCCTACGGCGGAGAAATTCTGGGTATTGCCGGTGTGTCGGGCAACGGACAGAAGGAGCTTCTGGAAGCCATTGCCGGTCTGCAGCTTGCACAGGAAGGCAGCAGCGTGCAGTTCTATAATAAGGAAGAAACCGATAAGCCCATGGAGGTTATCGGAAAAAATCCGAGAGTCATCCGCAATGCCGGCATCCATATGTCCTTCGTACCGGAGGACAGACTGGGCATGGGACTGGTCGGTTCCATGGGCATGACGGGCAATATGCTCTTAAAGAGCTACGAAAGCGGAAAGGGTCTTTTCATCAACCGGAAAGCCCCCAAGGATTTAGCGGAACAGATAAAGGAAGAATTAGGCGTTGTGACACCGGATATCAATGTGCCGGTATCCAGACTTTCCGGTGGCAACGTACAGAAGGTTTTAGTCGGCCGTGAAATTGCGGCGGCGCCCATTGTCCTGATGACGGCTTACGCGGTAAGAGGTCTGGACATCAACACTTCCTATACCATATACGACCTGCTGAACAAGCAGAAGGAAAAAGGCGTGGCGGTTATTTACGTCGGCGAGGACTTAGACGTGCTTCTGGAACTCTGCGACAGAATTATGGTGCTCTGCTCCGGTCAGGTCAACGGCATTGTGGACGGCAGGACGGCAACCAAAGAGCAGGTGGGTCTGCTTATGACCAAATTACAGAAAAAGGAAGGTGAACGCAGTGAGTAATGTACAGGTGAAAGAACCTTTTGTCAGAATGGTAAAGCGTGACCATGCCTCCATGGGACGCAAAATCACAGTCAGAATTCTTGCCGTTTTACTGGCACTCATTCTGGATGCCCTGTTTATCTTTTTTGTAACCGGGTTAAATCCCTTTGCCGTGTACGGCGTTATGTTCAAGGGTACCTTCGGCTCCTCCATCCGCTTTTCCTGGGCGATGCGCGACCTTGTTACCCTGCTTTTAATCGGTGTGGCGCTGGCACCGGCATTTAAAATGAAATTCTGGAACATCGGTGCGGAAGGCCAGGTGCTTATGGGCGGCCTGATGACGGCGCTTGTTATGGTAAACTTTGGCAATACCCTGCCGGCACCCGTATTAATGCTTCTGATGCTTCTTTCCAGTATTGTGGCAGGCGGTATCTGGGGGCTCATTCCCGCTTTCTTCAAAGCAAAGTGGAAGACCAATGAAACCCTGTTTACCCTGATGATGAACTATGTGGCAACCAGTATTGTGGCATGTGCGGTCAATGTCCTGAGAGGACAGGCTTCCAGCTTAGGTAAGCTCAACATGTCCACCCATGCGGGCTGGTTCCCCAAGCTCTGGGGACAGACCTACAACACCAATATCATCGTGGTGGTTATTCTGACATTTGTAATGTTTTTGTATCTGAAATATACGAAGCAGGGCTATGAAATCAGCGTTGTGGGCGCTTCTGAAAATACGGCAAGATACGCCGGCATCAATGTGGGAAGAGTCATGATGCGCACCATGGTGATTTCCGGCGCGCTCTGCGGACTCTGCGGTTTCCTTTTGGTAGCCGGAAGAGACCAGACCATTTCCACCCAGACGGCGGGCGGCAACGGCTTTACCGCCATTATCGTGGCATGGCTTGCCAAGTTCAATACCTTTTACATGGCACTGATTTCCTTCCTTCTGATTTTCTTACAGAAGGGTGCGGGAGAAATCGCTTCCGCATATGGCTTAAACGACTATGCCGCGGACATTATTACCGGCATCATTTTATTCTGCATTTTAGGCAGCGAATTCTTTATCAACTATAAAATGATTTTCCGTTCCGGAAAGGAGGGCAAAAAAGATGAGTAATTTAATTGCATGGATTATCAGGGCAATTCCCTTCGGAACCATTATCATGTACGGAGCCATGGGCGAAATCGTAACGGAGAAATCCGGCAACTTAAACTTAGGTGTTCCGGGCATCATGTATCTGGGCGGTTTTGCCGGTTTTGCCAGCGCATTTCTTTATGAAAACAATACCGCCAACCCAAACCGGTTTATCTGCATCCTGATTTCCTTTGTATGCGCAGTTTTAGCTTCCATGCTGGGAGGTCTGATTTACAGCTTTTTAACCATTACCTTAAGAGCCAACCAGAACGTAACCGGTCTGGCGCTTACCACCTTCGGCATGGGCGTGGCAAATTTCTTCGGCGTATTTATCTTAAACGGCAAGAGCTATACGGCGGCGCCTCTGGCAAACAGTGCGTATACCGCTAAAATCCCGCTGCTTTCCTCCAGACTCGGGGGAGTCAGCGAGGTGCTTTTCAGCTACGGCTTTCTGGCATACCTTGCCATTGTGCTGGCAATCGTTTTATCTTATTTCCTGAATAAGACAAGAGTGGGACTGAACCTGCGTGCCGTCGGCGAAAATCCTGCCACGGCGGATGCGGCGGCCATCAACGTTACCAAATACAAATACCTGGCAACCTGCATCGGCGCGGGCATTTCCGGTATCGGCGGTCTTTACTATGTACTGGATTACAACCGCGGCATCTGGGCTACCACGGAGCAGATTGAAGCTCTTGGCTGGCTGGCGGTGGCACTGGTAATCTTTACCACCTGGAAGCCGCTTAATGCTATCTGGGGCGCCTATCTTTTCGGCGTGCTGTACTGGCTGTACCAGTTCTTACCCAGCCTGCTCGGCATTACCGTGGCAAGCCACATTACGGATTTAATCCAGATGGTGCCCTATGTGGTTACCATTGTGGTTCTGGTTGTCATCAGCTTAAAGAGCAAAAAGGAAAACCAGCCGCCCGAACATCTGGGACTTTCTTATTTCCGTGAGGAACGATAACTTGCGTTTCGGCGCATTTTATATTATACTATCTGTATTCTGATGAAATTTACTTTGCAGCTGCGGCACAGGCAGGCTGCGGATTATGAAAGGATTGAATTACTATGGCATTGATGGAACAATGGAGAAAGACGGCATATGACGAAACATTGGGAAAGCCGGCTTTACAGAAACTGTGGAATGAATATTTTATGAAGGAAAGAGATATTTACGCAGAGCTCTTAAAGAACCCGGATGAAGTAGTAACCGGTACCGTAAAAGAGCTGGCAGAAAAGTACGGCGTGGATATCATGACCATGACCGGTTTCTTAGACGGCATCAACGACAGCTTAAAGGAAGCAAACCCTTTAGACGAGCTGGAAGAGGACACCGTTGTAAACCTCGGCTTTGACAAAGAGCTTCTTTACAAGAACATGGTGGCTGCTGAAGCTGACTGGCTGTACAATCTGGAAGCATGGAACGACATTTTCGACGAAGCGACCAGAAAGGCTCTTTACAAGGAGCAGAAGGCTTCCATGACCATTCACAAGGCGCCTAAGATTTATCCCAACGACCCCTGTCCCTGCGGCAGCGGCAAGAAGTATAAAAAGTGCTGCGGCAAAAACAAATAAGACAGGAAACAGGCTGTCTTAAACAAAAAAGAAACAAAACAGAAAATGAATAAATAAGACAAATTTCAGCCATACTAAGTCTGACCATACAAAAAGGAGGACTTACTATGGCTGAATTATTATGCAGAGTGGAAAACTGTACCTATAATCAGGACTGCCTGTGCTGTAAGGGCGATATCAGCGTGGGCGGTGAACACGCATGCAGGGAGGATGAAACCTGTTGTGAAAGCTTCCGGGAACAGGGAAGCATCACCATGACCAGCTCTCTTTCCCATCCTTCCTCTGCCATCACCATTGACTGTGAAGCCGTGAAGTGTGTTTACAACGAAGATTATAAGTGCCGCGCAGAGCATGTGGACATCAAGGGCTGCGGAGCCTGCGACTGTACGGAGACTGCATGCGCTACCTTCCGCGAGCGGTAAAAAGCGGACCCTTTCAGGGTCTGCCTACATAGAAACGGACTTTGGAAAAAAGTTGCCAAGGAAACAAGAATTGATTATAATCTGTAGGTAGGTAAAAAATGACAGGAGGTTTCCCATGCCCAATTTTACAAAGAAGGCAATCAAAGAATCTTTTATTAAATTGTTGAATGAAAAGCCGCTTCACCAGATTACGGTGAAGGATATTGTAGAGGACTGCGGTGTCAACCGTAACACCTTTTACTATCACTTTACGGATATTCCGTCCCTGTTGCAGGAAATTGTCATAGACGAAGCGCAGGATATTATAGAGAAATATCCCACCATTGATTCCATGGAGCAGTGTCTGGAAGTAATCATCTCCTTTGCCATGCAGAACAAAAGGGCTGTTCTACATATTTACCATTCTGCAAACCGGGATATTTACGAGCAGTATCTGATGGATGTATGCACGCATGTGGTGACAGCGTATGTGAATACGCTTTTAGAGGGCAGAACCGTTGCGGAAAGCGATAAAGAGATTATCATCCGTTATTACAAATGCGAATGCTTCGGACAGATTATCGACTGGATGAACAAGGAAATGAAGGAAGATGTAAGGGAGCCGTTTAAGAGGCTTTGTGAGCTGCGAAAGGGAATGGTGGACGAGATGATTAACCGTTGTGCGGCGGATGCGGGAGAAAAGTAAAGCAAAAAAAATAACAAAAGCAAAGGATTTAGGCATTTCGGATGAAATGTCTATTTTTTTTGCATTTTTCCCCACATGACCTAAATTTTAACAGAGCTGTTTTTTTGACCATTTTAAGAAAAAGCTTCCTGTACTATACTTCCCGTATCAAAAGAAAGGAGGAGGTGTTTTGTATGCGCTCGGTGAATTCCTTAAAGACAGCGAAATTTGCGTACATCGGTATATCGGTTCTGTTTTGTATCTTAGGCATTCTGCTGATTATATTTCCCGGCACTTCGGAAAAGGTAATCGGTATTCTCTGCGGTATTCTGATGATTTTGTTTGGAATCGTAAAAATCGTGGGATATTTTTCCAAGGATCTGTACCGTCTGGCTTTCCAGTATGATTTAGCCTTCGGCATCCTGACGGTTATTTTAGGCATTATGCTTTTTCAGAACCCTGCCAACCTGATGAACTTCATCTGTGTGATTTTGGGGGTCGCAGTGCTTTCGGACGGTTTGTTTAAGATGCAGATGTCTCTGGATGCCAGACGGTTCGGCATAAGCGAATGGTGGCTCATTTTTGCGTTTGCAGTGATAGCCGCAGCTTTCGGCATTGTGCTGATTGTGAAGCCGGCAATCAGTGCTTCTTTTTTAACCGTCCTTTTAGGTGTCTGCCTGCTGTTGGAAGGCATCTTAAATATTTGTACTGCCATTACGGCGGTAAAAATTATTCGCTATCAGCAGCCGGATAGCATTGACTGAGTGATAAATGTAAGACAGAAAGTGAGGAGTTAAAACATGCGTTTCTCAAGAGCGGTGGTGAAACACCGTATTGCAATTGTAATCATAACGGTTCTTCTGCTTATTCCCTCCATATTGGGAATGGCCGGCACCAGAATTAACTATGATATGCTTGATTATCTGCCCGAGGATATGGATACTGTAACCGGACAGAATGAACTTTTGGAGGATTTTGGAAAGGGAGCGTTTTCCCTGTTGATTGTGGAGGATATGGCTCCGAAGGAGGTTTCCGCCCTGAAAGAAAAAATCGAGGGCGTGGAACACGTGGAGTCCGTCATCTGGTATGATTCCCTGATGGATGTTTCCGTTCCGATGGATCTTCTTCCCAATAAGATTTACAAGGAATTCAACACCGAGAATGCGACTATGATGGCGGTCTTTTTCGACAGCGCCACATCGGCTGATGTGACAATGGATGCCATAAGGGAAATACGGAGCATTGCCGGAAAGCAGTGCTTTGTATCCGGTATGTCGGCACTGGTCACGGACTTAAAGGATTTGTGTGAAAAAGAAGAGCCCATTTACGTAGGCATTGCCGTAGCGCTTGCCTGCGTGGCAATGATTGTTCTTCTGGACAGTTTTCTGGTACCGTTTGTATTTTTGGCCAGCATCGGCGCCATGATTTTAATAAACCTTGGAAGCAACTACTTCTTTGGAGAGATTTCTTATATAACCAAAGCGTTGTCGGCGGTTCTGCAGCTTGCCGTTACCATGGACTATTCGATTTTCCTGTGGCACAGCTACAACGAACAGATAGCCCACTATGATGACCATAAACAGGCAATGGCGGTTGCCATTCATGAAACCCTTGTATCTGTTGTGGGAAGCTCCTTAACCACCGTGGCAGGCTTTATTGCCCTCTGCTTTATGTCCTTCACCTTAGGACGTGACCTTGGTATTGTTATGGCGAAGGGGGTACTGCTTGGGGTAATCGGCTGTGTAACGGTGCTTCCTTCCCTGATTTTGATGCTGGATAAGCCGCTGCAGAAAACGAAGCACAAGAGCCTCATTCCCAATATGGATAAGGCGGCGGGCGGCATCGTGAAGATTTTCCCGGTATTCTTAATTATCTTTGTCATTCTGATGCCCATTGCCATTTACAGTAACAATAAGACGAACGACGAAGTGTACTACGATATGGGGCAGTGCCTGCCGGAGGATATGGAATACGTCATTGCCAATTCAAAGCTTTCCGAGGAATTTGACATTGCTTCCACACACATGGTTCTGGTAGACGCATCCGTACCGTCCAAGGATGTCCGTTCCATGATAAAGGAAATGGAGGAGGTGCCCGGCATCAAATATGTGCTGGGACTGGAAAGCGTGGTAGGAGCCCAGGTGCCGGAAGAGATGCTTCCGGACAGTATTGTCAGCATCTTAAAGAGCGACAAGTGGGAATTGCTTCTTATAAACTCTGAGTACAAGGTAGCCAGCGATGCGGTCAACGAACAGATTGATTCACTGAACACCATCTTAAAGAAATATGACCCCAGCGGTATGCTGATTGGGGAAGCACCCTGTATGAAAGATATGATTGAAACAACCGACCATGACTTTCAGGTTGTCAATGCGGTTTCCGTCATTGCCATCTTTGTTATTATCTTAATTGTGGAAAAGAGTATTTCCCTGCCGGTTATCCTTATTGCGGTTATTGAGCTTGCCGTATTCATCAACCTCGGTCTGGCACATTTTATGGGACAGTCGCTGCCGTTTATTGCTCCTATCTGTATCAGTACCATCCAGTTAGGTGCTACCGTAGACTACGCAATTCTGATGACCACCCGTTACAAGGCGGAAAGATTATCCGGAAAAACCAAGAAGCAGGCTGTTTCCACAGCTCTGTCTGCGGCAATTCCTTCCATCATTGTAAGTGGTATGGGACTGTTCTCCGCCACCTTCGGCGTAGCGGTTTATTCCGATATCGACATTATCAGCTCCATGTGTATGCTGATGGCAAGAGGTGCCATTATCAGTATGCTCTGCGTTATCTTTATTCTGCCGGCACTGCTGCTGCTTTGTGAAAAGGTAGTTCTGGCTACGACACTTGGTATGAAGTTAAACAAAAAGGAGGAAACATTATTATGAAAAAAATGTGGGTAAAATCCCTGGGAATCGTTTTAACGGCAGCACTGCTGGCGGGCAGTGTGGGGGCTGGCGTATATGCCGCCGGCAACAAAGAAACAAAAACGGCGATAGAGACGGAAAGTAAGGAAAGCACGGAAGTGGATACTTCTTCCATCGATAAGTTGGTGGAGGATGTAAAGGATACCTCCGTATCCGACCTCATCCGAAAGGTGGAAGAGGACGGTAAAATTACCAAAGATGAAACTGTTTATGTTATTGCCGGAGCTGACGGCAAGGCATCCCGTATCATTGTCAGTGACTGGATTAAAAATCCGGAAAACAGTGATACCGTTACCGACAGGACGGAGCTTTCCGATGCGGAAATCACCAAAGGCAATGCCACCTATACCATGGACAAGGACAATATGAGGGTCTGGACCACGGATGGAGAGGATGTTTATTATCAGGGCACTTCCGACAAGGAACTGCCGGTTACCTTAAAAGTAACTTATACGCTGGACGGCAAGGAAGTAACGGCAGAGGAGCTTGCCGGAAAGAGCGGTCATGTAGTCATCCGCTTCGACTATGAAAACAACCAGTATGAGAATGTGGAAATTGACGGCAAGGAAGAAAAAATTTATGTTCCTTTTGCCGTGCTGACCGGTATGATTTTAGACGATGAAGTATTCAGTAATGTGGAAGTGACTAACGGCCGCCTTATCAACGACGGCAGCCACGAGGCTGTAGTGGGCATTGCTCTTCCGGGTCTTAAGGATAACCTTGCGCTGGATGACGACAAGTTAAGCATTCCCGATTATGTGGAAGTGGAAGCGGATGTGAAGAACTTTACCCTGGCTACAACCATGACCATTGCAACCAATGAATTATTCAATAAAGTAGAAGTAGAGGATATTGATACCGATTCTTTAAGGGATGTGGTAGAACAGATTACCGATGCGTTTGAACAGCTTTCTGACGGTTCCGAACAGCTCTACGACGGACTCTGCACACTGCTTGAGAAATCAAAGGAACTGACTAACGGCATTGACAAGCTGGCAGCAGGCGCCAAAACCGTGAAAGAAGGCATGGCTGCCTTAAATACCGGCGCGGCTAAGCTTGCAAGCGGCGCTTCTGAATTAAATAACGGTCTGCAGAAATTAAGCGCCAACAGCGCTGCCTTAAACCAGGGAGCCGAAACCGTGTTCAACAGCTTGTTGTCACAGGCAAACAGCCAGCTTTCCGGCTCAGGTCTGGGACTTCCGGCACTGACCATCGGCAACTATTCCCAGGTACTTACGGAAGCTATTACAAAGCTCAGCAGTGCGGCCGGAATGTCACAGGATGATGTGGAAAGGCAGGTAAGAGCCAATGAAAACCAGTTCCGTACCGCGGTAACCGCAGCCGTTAAGCAGTCCGTTACGGAAAGTGTAACCGCACAGTACCGTCAGGGTGTGGAGAGCGCTGTACTTGCCTCACGCGGGTTTGATTCTAAAGAAGCGTATGATGCCGCAGTGGAAGCAGGCGATGTGGAGGAAGCAGTCCAGACAGCCGTAAGCAATGCCATTGATACAGGCATGGCATCCAGGCAGGACGAAATTGATGCCACGGTAGCAGCTACCATGGAGACCGATGCCATTAAGCAGAAGATTGACACCGAAACTGAAAATGCTATGCAGGCAAAGATTAGTGAAAGCATGAGCTCTGTAGGGCAGGCAGCAGGTGCCGTTACCCAGCTTAAGTCCTTAAAGAACCAGCTTGACAGCTACAACCAGTTCTACACCGGCTTAAAGACCTATACCGCAGGTGTGGATGCTGCCGCAAACGGAGCCTCTACCTTGTATAGCGGTGCAAGTGAACTTGCATCCGGCGCCGGCAAACTGGCTGACGGCACCGCAGAACTTTCAGACGGCCTGGATACCATGCAGAAATCCGCTCCCGCACTGATTGAAGGTATTACGGAGCTTCGGGACGGAGCCGGTAAACTTTCCGACGGACTTTCTACCTTAAATGAAAAAGGCATCGGCGATTTAACCGAGTCACTGGGCGATGATTTAGACACCTTTGTAGCCCGCCTGAAAGCAACGGCAGATGTATCGAAGGATTACAATAACTACGCCGGTATTACCGATGACATGGCAGGAGAGGTCAAGTTCATTTATCGTACAGAGGGAATAGAGAACTAAAGTTCTCAAGAGTAAAGTTTTCAAAATTAAAGTTTTCAGAACTGAAATTAAGAGTTTTTCCTGTGGCAATGCCTGTTCTTTTATGATAAGATATTTTACAGAGAAAGAAGTTATCCGGTAAATACCGTATCAGATAAAGAGGGAATTGCAATATGAGGAAGAAAATAAAAAAAGGCAGTCAGAACAGCATACAGAAGGGCATGGTGCTCGCCACCGTTTTATTGTGCGGAGCCCTGTTTGCCGGCTGTGGCGCAAAGACTGCCGATACCGAAATACAAAAGGGAATGCAGGCTGTTGCGGATATGGATTACGAAGAAGCAATGGCCTGCTTTTCTGCTGCCGAAAATAACGGGGAGGATGCCCGGCTGATAGCCCGGGGAAGAGGCGTCGCCAGCATCGGGCAGACTTACTACGAGGATGCCATTACCTATCTGGAGGATTGTCTTGCCCTGTCGGACGGCGTGGTGGAAAAAATGGATGTGGACGTGAACCTGTATCTGGCTGCCGCTTACGAAAAGACAGGCAACAACCAGAGGGCAAAGGAAATCTACGATGCCATTCTGGAGCTGTACCCCAACCACACGGATGCCGCATACTTACGCGGTTATGTGGAGCTGGTGTTAAACAATTACCAGGGTGCAAGAGCCGATTTTGACCGGGTAATCAAATTAGAGCCGGAGAACTACGACAGACTGATTCGTGTCTATGAAGTGCTCCGCGACAACGGCTACCGGGAATGGGGCGAAGAGTATTTAAGCCAGGCACTGACGGAGCGTTCCGCCAAAATGAGCGCATTTGACAGGGGACGCATCAATTATTATCTGGAAAATTATGAAACGGCGCAGCTCGATTTGGAAGAGGCTAAAAATGCAGCCCCCAATGATGCCGGTGTCTATTTGTATTTAGGCATGGCATACGAAGCCACCGGGGACTACAACTATGCCATTACCAATGTGTATACCACCTATCTTGCCCAAAAGGACGGCACCGCAGAGCTTTACAATCAAATGGGACTCTGCTACTTAAAACAGGAGCAGTACGCACCGGCTCTGGATGCGTTCCAGAAGGCGATGCAGATACCGGACAACGGCATGATGCAGACCCTTTCCTTCAATGAAATCGTAGCGTACGAATATCTGGGAAATTATACCCAGGCAGCCGCCCTTTTGCAGAATTACCTGACTACTTACCCGGATGACGAGACCGCAAAGAGAGAATACGGCTTTCTGTCCACCCGGTAATCCGTAAAAATAAAAAAGCCCACAAATGCCGAAAATACACATATTTAGCGATTGTGAAATAATTAACCTACAAGATATTGTGGGTTAGCATTGACTTCCCTAAGACGAGATGATACTATAGATGCATAGCGTTTGAAAGGGAGGGACTTTCGTGTTACAGGTTATTAAAAGAGATGGTGAAAGGGTGGACTTCACATTAAGCAAGATTAACGATGCTATTATGAAGGCATTTACGGCTACGGAAATGCAGTACTCAAACGACATCGTGGATTTGCTTTCGCTTCGTGTGTCTGCGGACTTTCAAGACAAGATTAAGGACGGGGCTGTCAGCGTGGAGGATATTCAGGACAGCGTAGAGAAGGTATTGGGACAGGCCGGCTATGAGGAAGTAGCCAAGGCTTATATTTTGTACCGCAAACAGCGGGAAAAAATGCGAACCATGAAGTCCACAATCTTAGACTACAAGGATGTAGTCAACAGTTATGTAAAAGTGGAAGACTGGCGTGTAAAAGAAAACTCAACCGTTACCTATTCCGTAGGCGGTCTTATCTTAAGCAATTCCGGTGCGGTAACAGCCAATTACTGGCTTTCCGAAATCTACGACCAGGAAATTGCGGATGCACACCGCAATGCGGATATTCATATCCATGATTTGTCCATGCTCACAGGCTACTGTGCCGGATGGTCACTGAAACAGCTTATAAAAGAGGGACTCGGCGGCATCACCGGCAAGATTACTTCTGCACCGGCAAAGCATTTATCCGTGCTCTGCAACCAGATGGTAAACTTTTTAGGCATCATGCAGAACGAGTGGGCGGGAGCGCAGGCTTTCTCCTCCTTCGATACGTATCTGGCACCTTTTGTCAAGGCGGACAATCTGAGCTATCCCGAAGTAAAGAAGTGCATAGAAGCCTTTATTTACGGTGTTAACACGCCCAGCAGATGGGGTACTCAGGCACCTTTCTCCAACATTACGTTAGACTGGACGGTTCCCGATGATCTGGCAGAACTTCCGGCTATCGTAGGCGGCAAGGAGATGGATTTTAAATACAAGGACTGCAAGAAGGAAATGGATATGGTCAACAAGGCATTTATTGAGACCATGATTGAAGGCGACTCCAACGGACGCGGCTTCCAGTATCCTATTCCCACCTATTCCATTACGAAGGATTTTGACTGGTCCGACAATGAGAACAACCGCCTTTTATTTGAAATGACTTCCAAATACGGCACCCCGTATTTTTCCAACTATATCAATTCCGATATGCAGCCTTCCGATGTACGAAGCATGTGCTGCAGACTGCGTCTGGATTTAAGAGAGCTTCGCAAAAAGACCGGCGGTTACTTCGGTTCCGGCGAAAGCACCGGCAGTGTGGGCGTTGTTACCATCAATATGCCCCGTATCGCGTACCTGTCCGCCAATAAGGACGAGTTTTACGCAAGACTGAACCGTATGATGGACATTGCGGCGCGCTCCTTAAAGATTAAGAGAGGGGTCATTACCAAGCTTCTGGAAGAGGGCTTGTATCCTTACACCAGAAGATATTTAGGCACCTTTGACAACCATTTCTCCACCATCGGTCTGATTGGTATGAACGAAGTGGGACTGAATGCCAACTGGCTTCGTGCGGATATGTCCGACAAGAGGACTCAGGAATTTACCAAGGACGTGCTGAACCATATGAGAAACCGTCTGTCCGATTATCAGGAGCAGTACGGCGACCTTTACAATCTGGAAGCGACACCGGCGGAAAGTACCGCATACCGTCTGGCAAAGCACGACAGAAAGCGCTGGCCGGCAATCAAGACCGCAGGCAAGCCGGGAGATACCCCTTATTACACAAACTCCTCCCACCTGCCCGTGGATTACACCACCGATATTTTCGATGCACTGGATATTCAGGATGATTTACAGACCCTGTACACCTCCGGCACCGTATTCCATGCGTTCTTGGGAGAAAAGCTTCCCGACTGGAAAGCAGCCGCAAATCTGGTAAAGACCATTGCGGACAACTATAAATTACCGTATTATACGCTTTCTCCCACCTACTCCATCTGTAAGGAGCACGGTTATCTGGCAGGAGAAGTGACAGTATGTCCTCACTGCGGACAGCCTACTGAGATTTACAGCCGTATTACCGGCTACTACAGACCGGTACAGAACTGGAACGACGGCAAGCTGCAGGAGTACGCAAACCGTAAGGAGTACGATGTGGATCATTCCGTTCTGAAGCGTCCCGTTAAGACCATGGTAAAATTGACCAACTATGCGGACGAGGTAGAGGTTTCCGTAGAGGAGCCTAAGGATGTGAAGTACCTTTTCACCACCAAGACCTGTCCGAACTGCAAACTTGCCAAGGAATACTTAAAAAATGAAAAGTATGTGGTAATCGATGCGGAAGAAAATATGGAGCTGGTACAGCGCTACGGCATCATGCAGGCGCCGACGCTCGTTGTGGTAAACGGCGACCATTTCAAGAAGTATGTCAATGCCTCCAATATTAAAAAATATGCAGAGGAAGCCGCTATGATGGTATAGGCTTCCTGTAGAAAAAAATAAGAAAAAGACTGTTCCCGCAACGGATACCGGAGAAAGGTATCTGCTGCGGAGAACAGCCTTTTTTATTCTTCGTAAATTTATGCTTTTCATCTGTATATAATAGCTTATTCCAATTCAAATGCACCGGTGTAGAGCTGGTAGTAGGTGCCCTTCTTGGCAATCAGCTGGTCGTGTGTACCGCGTTCAATGACTCTGCCGTGTTCAAGAACCATAATCACATCGGAATTCATGACGGTGGAAAGTCTGTGTGCAATGACAAAAACGGTACGGCCTTCCATCAGCTTATCCATACCGCGCTGGACAATGGCTTCCGTACGGGTATCAATGGAAGAGGTGGCTTCGTCCAAAATCATAACGGGCGGGTCTGCTACGGCAGCACGGGCAATGGCAAGAAGCTGGCGCTGCCCCTGGGAAAGGTTGGCACCGTTGTTGGAAAGTTCCGTATCGTAACCGCCGGGGAGTCTGGTGATAAAATCATCGGCGCCGGCAAGCTTGGCGGCAGTGATGCATTCTTCGTCCGTGGCGTCTAAGTTTCCGTAACGGATATTGTCCATAACCGTACCGGTAAACAGGTTGGTATCCTGTAATACAATACCTAAGGAGCGGCGCAGGTCCGCTTTCTTGATTTTGTTGATGTTGATGCCGTCGTAACGGATTTTACCGTCTGCAATGTCATAAAAACGGTTGATTAAGTTGGTAATGGTGGTTTTACCGGCACCGGTAGCACCCACAAAAGCAACCTTCTGACCGGGTTTGGCATAAACAGAAACATTGTGAAGAACTGTTTTTCCCTCTACATAACCAAAGTCCACATCATTCATCTGCACATCACCCTGCAGGGCGGTATAGGTAAGAGTACCGTCACCGTGGGGATGCTTCCATGCCCAGTGACCGGTGTGCTTATCGGTTTCCGTGATGGTGCCGTCCGGGGTAATATTGGCATTTACCAGAGTAACATAGCCGTCGTCCGTTTCCGGTGTTTCATCCATCAGGGCAAAGATACGCTCCGCACCGGCAAGACCCATGACGATGGCGTTAATCTGCTGGGACAACTGGTTGATGTTGCCGGTAAACTGCTTTGTCATGTTTAAGAACGGAATGATAATGCTGATGCTGAAGCCCAGTCCCGAAATACTGATGTTGGGAACACCGGACAAAAGGAACAGACCGCCTGCTACGGCAATCAGCACGTAAATGATGTTGCCGATGTTCATAATAATGGGACCCAAAATATTGGCATAGGCGTTTGCCTTGCAGCTATCGTCGCAAAGCGCCGTATTGATTTCTTCAAAATCGGAAATACATTCTTCCTCGTGGTTAAAGACTTTGATGACCTTCTGACCGTTCATCATTTCCTGGATAAAACCCTCTGCCTTACCGATGGACTGCTGTTGTTTGATAAAGTACTTGGCAGAACCGCCGCCGATTTTCTTGGAAATAATCATCATGGCAGCCACCCCCACAAGGAGGAGCAGCGTCATCCAAACACTGTAATACAGCATGATGAAAAAGACGCCGATGACAATGGCAATGGAGCGGATTAAAGCGGGCATGGACTGGGAAATGAGCTGACGCAGCGTATCAATATCGTTGGTGTAATAGCTCATGATGTCGCCGTGCTTATTGGTGTCAAAGTATTTAATCGGTAAGTTCTGCATGCCGCCGAACATGGAAATACGCATCTTGCTTAAGTATCCCTGTGTGATGAATGCCATCAGCTCGGAGTAAACCGTGACGGCAATAATGGAAATCACATACATGGAAATCAGAATGACCATTAACGGTGTAATTTCCTTTACGGCTGCCGTCCAGTTTTTGTCCGGCTGCCATACTTCGATAATAGCGATAATCTTCTGGATGAAGATATCGGGAATGGCGGCGGCAATCGCGGAAAACAGGATACAGAACACGGTTACGGGTACGAGTACCGGGTAGTAACCGATAAGCGTTTTCATAATACGTTTGAAGGTATGAGGATTGACTTTTTTATTCGGTTTATTCATTTTCGTTTCCTCCCTTCGTCTGCTGTTCGTAAACTTCTCTGTAAATATCGCTGCTCTGAAGCAGATCTTCATGTGTACCCGCGGCGGAAATGCTGCCGTTGTCCATGACGATAATCAAATCGGCATCTTCCACGGAGGCAATACGCTGGGCAATGATAATCTTTGTGGTATCGGGAATATAATTCTTGAAACCGGCGCGGATTAAGGCATCCGTTTTGGTGTCCACGGCACTGGTGGAGTCATCCAAAATCAGGATTTTCGGTTTCTTTAAGAGGGCTCTGGCAATACAGAGACGCTGCTTCTGACCGCCCGATACATTGGAACCGCCCTGCTCAATGTAGGTGTCGTATTTATCGGGGAAGGTCTGGATAAATTCATCCGCCTGGGAAAGACGGCAGGCTTCCATGATTTCCTCGTCCGTTGCCGTTTCGTTGCCCCAGCGCAGGTTATCCTTGATGGTGCCGGAGAACAGCACATTTTTCTGAAGCACCATGGCAACGGCGCTCCGGAGTGCGGGAATGTCGTAGTTCCGTACATCCACACCGCCCACAAGAACGGCACCTTCCGTTACATCGTAAAGTCTCGGGATTAACTGTACCAGAGAGGATTTACTGGAACCGGTACCGCCGATAATACCCACGGTCATACCGGAACGGATGGACAGGTCAATACCCGACAGGGCATATTTTTTTGCCTTGGCGGAGTACTTGAAATTCACATTCTTAAATTCGATGGAACCGTCCTTTACTTCCATAACCGGGTTTTCCGGCTCTTTTAAAGAAGGTTCTTCTTCAAGCACTTCACAAATTCGCTTGGCAGACTCCGCAGACATGGTAACCATGACGTAAATCATGGAAAGCATCATTAAGGACATCAAAATCTGCATGCCGTAGGTCAGCATACCGGAAATCTGTCCCACATCCAGGGCGGAACCGCCGCTGGTTATGGCAAGCTTGGAACCCACCAAAAGAACCACCACCATGTTGATGTACATGCAAAGGTTCATAAGAGGGGTATTCAGAGCTACGATACATTCGGCTTTTGTGAAGTCCCTACGGATGTTGTCTGCTGCCGTATTGAATTTCTGCTTTTCGTATTCTTCCCGGGAGAAGCCCTTTACCACACGCATGCCGCGGACATTTTCTTCAATAGATTCGTTTAACCGGTCATATTTCTTAAACACACTGCGGAAGGCAGGCATGGCTTTTTTGCCGATGGCAAGAAGACCGATGGCAAGAATGGGAATTACCACAACAAAGACAAATGCTAATTTGCCGCCCATGACAAAAGCCATGACCGTGGAGAAAATAAGAAGCAGTGGGCTTCTTATGGCAATGCGGATTAACATCATAAACGCCATCTGCACATTGGTAACATCCGTTGTCATACGGGTTACCAGGGAAGATGATGAGAATTTGTCAATGTTCTCAAAAGAATAAGTCTGGATGCGGTGGAACAGGTCGCTCCGCAGGTTCTTGGCAAAACCGGTGGAGGCTTTTGCACAGGTAAAGCCGGCAAGACCGCCGCAGACTAAAGAGATGGCTGCCATTATAATAAGAAGAAGTCCCACCTCCATAACACTTTCGATGGAAGCGCCTGCCTTAATCCGGTTGACCAGATTGGCGGTGATAAAGGGGATAATCGTCTCGATGACAGCTTCGCCTACAATGAAAATGAGCGTAAGAATGGTAGGTCTTTTGTATTCTCTTACGCATCCGGCAAGTTGTTTTAACATACTTTTTTCCTCTTTCTATAAATTATACTCTAATATCTTACTATAAAGCCTTGCAGAAAAAAAGGCAAGGGAAGAGTTGATAAGGCAGCTTTTTTATGCTAAACTTTTCACAAATGAGTAAATTTTTACAACTAAAAATTTATAATAGAAAATGGAAGAAAGGTTCAAAACATGATTAACAAACTGATTGCCAACATCAAAAAAACAAATGCCCCCATTGTAGTGGGCCTGGACCCCATGCTTTCTTACATTCCGGAGCATATTCAGAAAAAAGCGTTTGCCGAATACGGCGAAACACTGGAAGGCGCCGCAGAGGCTATCTGGCAGTACAACAAAGGGATTGTGGATGCGGTAGCGGATTTAATTCCTGCCGTAAAACCGCAGATTGCCATGTATGAGCAGTTCGGACTTCCGGGACTGAATGCTTTTGTAAAAACCGTAAATTACTGCAAGGAAAAAGGCCTTGTGGTTATCGGGGATATCAAAAGGGGCGACATCGGCTCCACATCCGAAGCGTATGCGGCAGGCCATCTTGGCAAAGTAGCCGTGGGAAGCAAGGCTTATTATCCGTTTGGTGAGGACTTTGCTACGGTTAATCCGTACCTCGGTTCCGACGGCGTGAAGCCCTTCATTAAGGTATGCAAGGAAGAGAAGAAAGGCATCTTTGTCCTGGTAAAGACTTCCAATCCCAGCAGCGGCGAATTCCAGGACCGCGAAGTGGACGGCAGACCGCTTTATGAAATCGTAGGAGAAAAGACGGCAGAGTGGGGCGCCGAGTGCATGGGCGACTCCTACAGCTATGTAGGCGCCGTAGTGGGTGCAACCTATCCGAAGCAGGGCGAAATTTTAAGAAAGATTATGCCGAAGACCTTTATTTTAGTGCCCGGTTACGGTGCACAGGGCGGCAAGGGCAAGGACCTGGTTCACTTCTTCAATGAGGACGGACTGGGCGCCATCATCAATTCCTCCCGCGGCATCATCGCCGCCTACAAGCAGGAAAAATATGCATCCTTCGGGGCGGAAGCTTACGCCGATGCCTCCCGGGCAGCCGTGCTTGACATGAAAGAGGATATTGCACAGGCGTTGGAAAGCAGATAATTTTTACGGGAAGATTGAATATTTCCCGGATTTATGTTAGCATAGGAAAAGACTTAAGGCATTGATACGGAGGAAAAAAAGATGGAACAGTACAAGCAGGAATTTATTGGCTTTATGATAGACAGCAAGGTGCTGAAATTCGGTGAATTCACCTTAAAGAGCGGCAGAAAAAGCCCCTTTTTCATGAACGCCGGAGCTTATGTGACAGGCGAACAGCTTCGTAAGCTGGGACAGTATTACGCAAAGGCAATTCATGACAACTTCGGGGACGATTTTGATGTACTGTTCGGACCGGCATACAAGGGTATTCCCTTAAGTGTGGCAACCACCATCGCCTACAGCGAGCTTTACGGAAAAGAAATCCGTTACTGCTCCAATCGTAAAGAAGTAAAGGACCACGGAGATGTGGGTATTCTTTTAGGAAGCAATTTAAAAGACGGCGACCGCGTGGTGATGATTGAAGACGTTACCACTTCCGGCAAATCCATGGAAGAAACGGTGCCTATCGTCAGAGCACAGGCGGATGTGGAAATTAAGGGACTTATGGTTTCCTTAAACAGAGAAGAGGTAGGACTGGGCGGCAAAATGGGTGCACTGCAGGAAGTCAGCGAAACATACGGTTTCCCGACCCGTGCCATTGTCAGCATGTCCGAAGTGACAGAGTACCTTTACAATAAGCCCTACAAGGGAACGGTTTACATTGATGATACCTTAAAACAGGCGATTGATGCATACTATGCACAGTACGGCGTAAAAAAAGAAGCGTAAGGATGTAAGAAGGAGGATGACTATGGAAGAAAAAGTGTATAAGACCATGCGGGGAACGGGTGCTGCGAATATTGCGATTGGCATTCTGACCATGATTGTAGGAGTTGCCAGCGGCGTTCTTTTGATTATCGGGGGAGCGAAGCTTCTTTCCAGAAAGTCTGATATTTTATTTTAGAGATGAAACGGGCATTTCCACAGGGGGTGCCCTTTTCCTTTTATTATGGAAAGAAAGAGGCTAAAGGGAGATGGCACGTAAACAGCACTATATTTTTACCAATAAAAAGCATTCACCCAGGGCAATCATGTCCACGATTTTAGGAATTATCAGCATGGTTTCCCTTGTGGCGGTCATTTATCTGACCTATTTAAAAAAAGGCGATGCGCCGGCAGGATACGGCATGACGGGACTGCTGATATTCCTGTTTTCCGTTGTCGGTCTTATTTTGGGAATTATGACGGCACTGGAAAAGGATAAGTATAAATTGTTCCCGTTTCTGGGAATTCTTTTCAATGCCCTTTCCTTTATCGGCATCGGCATTGTGATTTATGTGGGAAATTATTTAGCGTAGAAAGGGAAACAACATGGAAGATATGGAAATTTTAACGGAAAGATGGGAGCTTGCCCACGGCAGAATAGAGGAAATCTGTGAAGAACTGAAAAACGAAAGAGTAGATTTAGGCAAATTTTCCGCTTACTTTTTAATGGAAGCAGAATGGTTTTCCCATTTGTTCCGGACGGCGGACAGAGTAAACGGCGAAGCCTTTGACAAACTGGACGAAGCCGATTTGACTGCCTTAAATGAGAAGCATTACGGTGAACTGCTGGGAGAAAGATACGACACAAGCTATGCGAATCCCGCTTTTGCAGTGGAACGCCTGGGAGAAGAATACGGCAGACTTTTTTCCGCCCTGCACGTACATTACCGGAGAGGTATCGGCTATGTGTATGATGAAAACAAAGAAATATTTGTGGCTCTTGCCGAACTTTTCTTAGAGATTTACAGCGCCTTTGTGTGTGAAAAAGAGGAAAACGGCGGAGTTCCCGCTTATGAAGAAATCCGCAAAATATATTACTGGCACAGAAGCGATTATGCGGATGTACTTTCCATGGAGCAGGTAGAAAATCTGCTGGTGCCGAAGCAGGATATGGCAAAGAAGCTTCTCATGGAGGCGGACTTGACGGATTTGCGTTATCTGTACCGCTACGGCGAATATATTTCCGACAGCGAGCTGAAAACCGCGGCATTCTTAAACAGCCTTCCCGAAGAAACCATAGCCACCATGGCGGATACCTTCACGGAAGGATACCGGATAGGATTTATCACCACCAATAAAGATATCAGTATAAAAAAGAGCGTTTGCATTTATTACAACATCGGCTTTGAACGGGTGGTAAGGAGAGCCGTTTCCAATTTTAAGAAAATCGGACTGGACTCCATTGTTTACAGAGGACGTTACCAGAGCACCGCACCCAACAGACAGTATAGCTACGACCACAAGGATGACGATATGCTGTTCTTTGACAGACAGTATATGAACCGGAAATTAGAAACCTTAAAGACCGCATTTGAACAGTATAAGAAGGAAGCCGCACTGTTCGGCGGACCGGCGGTGATGGAAGTGTTCGGCGAGGAACCTTTTTCTCCGGTACCGAAGAAGGAAGCCATTCAGGGCGACGAGCAGTACCAGCGCCTGAATGTGGAATATATTTCCGCATACCGCCAGATGATGAGCAATTATGGGAAGGAAGAAGAGAGAAGCTTCACCATTATTGCGTTCCCCACACCGGATATCGGGGACAATTTTACGCAGATTTTTGATGAAATCATCCGCATCAATACACTGGACTATTCCTTATATCAGAAAATCCAGCAGATCATGATTGATACCCTTGACCAGGCGGAATACGTGGAAGTAAAGGGCATGAACGGCAACCGCACGGATGTGAAGGTAATGCTCTGCACCCTTAACGACCCGGAAAAAGAGTCCAAGTTTGAAAACTGTGTGGCAGACGTCAATATTCCGGTAGGCGAGGTCTTCACCTCCCCGAGACTGAAAGGCACAAACGGTGTGCTGCATGTGAGCCGCGTGTTCTTAAACGGACTGGAATACCGGGATTTTGAAATAGATTTCAAAGACGGTATGGTGGCAGACTACCACTGCGGCAACTTCCCGGATGCGGAAGAAGGCAGACGTTATATCAAAGACAATGTGCTGATGCATCATGACACCCTTCCTTTGGGCGAATTTGCGGTAGGCACCAACACCACGGCTTACATGGTAGCGGAAAAATACGGCATCGGCGGCAAGCTTCCCATTCTGATTGCAGAGAAAATGGGACCGCATTTTGCAGTGGGCGACACCTGCTATTCCCAGGCGGAGGACGTAAAGGTCTACAATCCCGACGGAAAAGAAATCATTGCCCGGGAAAACGAGGTTTCCGCACTGCGGAAGACGGATATGCAGAAGGCTTATTTCAACTGCCATACCGACATCACCATTCCCTATCATGAACTGGGCTTGCTGGCGGCTGTCAAAAAGGACGGAAGCAGGGTGCCCCTTATTGAAAACGGCAGATTTGTTCTGCCGGGCTGCGAAGAACTGAATAAGCCCTTTAATTAGTAAATTCATATAAAATTAAGAAAAATACATTGCACCGAGGGTGAATTTTTAGTAAACTGAACTTAAGAATGTTTTATTTTCTTTACCGAGATTTTTTACGGATAAAAGCCTGAAAGGAGAAAACAAGGTGGCACAGGTAGGTATTGTAATGGGCTCCGATTCGGACATGCCCATCATGGCAAAGGCAGCGGATGTATTGGAGGAACTTGGTATTTCTTATGAAATGACCATTATCTCCGCACACAGAGAGCCGGACGTATTTTTCGAGTATGCAAAGAGTGCAGAGGAGAAAGGATTCAAGGTGATTATCGCAGGTGCGGGAATGGCAGCCCATCTTCCGGGCATGTGCGCCGCTATTTTTCCCATGCCGGTTATCGGCATTCCCATGCACACCACATCTTTGGGAGGCAGGGATTCCCTGTATTCCATCGTACAGATGCCTTCCGGTATTCCGGTAGCGACGGTGGCAATCAACGGAGGCGCCAATGCAGGCCTTCTGGCAGCCAAAATCCTTGCGGTTTCCGATGATGCGCTTCTGGCAAAGCTGAAGGACTACAGCAAAAACTTAAAAGAACAGGTACAGAAAAAAGACGCAAGACTGCAGGAAGTCGGCTACAAAAAATACATGGAAAAGTAAAATTGAGGTGGAGATTATTATGGATTACAAGAACGCAGGCGTGGATATTGAAGCAGGATACGAATCAGTGGAACTGATGAAGAAGTTTGTTAAAACAACCATGAGACCGGAAGTAATGGGCGGTCTCGGCGGTTTCTCGGGAGCTTTCTCCCTGGACAAGATTAAGGAGATGGAAAAGCCCGTATTGTTATCCGGTACCGACGGCGTAGGTACCAAGATCAAACTGGCATTTTTACTGGACAAGCACGATACCATCGGTATCGATTGCGTGGCAATGTGTGTGAACGACGTGGCATGTGCCGGCGGCGAACCTTTATTCTTCTTAGATTACATTGCATGCGGCAAGAACTATCCCGAGAAGATTGCCACCATCGTAAAAGGCGTGGCAGACGGCTGCGTACAGTCCGGTGCGGCGCTTATCGGCGGAGAAACCGCAGAGCATCCGGGACTGATGCCCGAGGATGAATACGACCTGGCAGGTTTTGCAGTAGGCGTGGTAGACGAAAAGGATTTGATTACCGGAGAAAATATCAAGCCCGGCGATGTACTTGTGGGCATTGCTTCTTCCGGCGTACATAGCAACGGATTTTCCCTGGTTCGCAAGGTATTCGAGATGACAAAGGAAAGCCTGAATACTTACTACGAAGAACTGGGCACCACTCTGGGCGAGGCACTGCTTGCTCCGACCCGTATTTATGTAAAAGCATTAAAAGAAATCAAGAATGCAGGCGTTACCGTAAAGGGCTGCAGCCATATCACCGGCGGCGGATTTTATGAAAATATTCCGAGAATGCTTCCCGAAGGCATCAATGCGGTAGTAAAGAAGGACAGCTACGAAGTGCCTGCCATCTTTAAGCTGATGCAGAAGACCGGCAATATCGAAGAAAAGATGATGTACAACACCTACAACATGGGACTCGGCATGGTGCTGGCAGTAGACCCCGCCGATGTGGAAAAGACCGTGGCAGCGATTGAAAAAGCCGGAGATACCGCTTATGTGGTAGGTTCCTGTGAAGCCGGAGAAAAGGGAGTAACCTTATGCTAAGGACAGTTGTTTGCGTATCCGGCGGCGGTACGAATTTACAGGCAATTTTAGATGCCGTGGATGCGGGAAAGATTACCAATACCGAAATCGTTGCCGTTATCAGCAACAATCCGGGTGCAAAAGCCCTGGACAGAGCGGCAGCCCATCACATTCCGGGTGTGGTTATGAGCCCGAAGGACTATGAGTCAAGAGCGCTTTTTAACGAAGCATTTACCTCTAAAATGGAAGAGCTTCAGCCGGATTTAATCGTTCTGGCAGGCTTCCTTGTAAAAATCCCGGAGAGCATGGTGGCAAAATTTTCCGGCAGGATTATCAACATCCATCCTTCCCTCATTCCCTCCTTCTGCGGTGTGGGATACTATGGACTGCATGTGCATGAAGAAGCCTTAAAGAGGGGCGTAAAGGTGACGGGAGCGACCGTACATTTCGTAAACGAAGGCATGGACGAGGGACCGATTATTGCCCAGAAGCCCGTGTTTACCGAAGAGGGAGATACCCCCGAGATTTTGCAGAGACGTGTAATGGAACAGGCAGAGTGGCTGCTTCTTCCCCAGGCGATTGATGATATTGCCAATGACAGACTGTATGTAAAAGACGGACATGTATACACAAAAGGAGGCAATGCATGAAAGTACTGATTATAGGCGGTGGCGGCAGAGAGCATGCCATTGCGGTTAGCATGAAGAAAAGCAGAAGAGTGGACAAGATCTACTGTGTACCCGGCAATGCGGGTATTGCGGAAATCGCAGAATGTGAACCTTCCATAGGCGTTATGGAATTTGATAAAATCGTGGCATATGCCAAAGAAAAACAGGTGGATTTGGTATTTGTGGCACCGGATGACCCTCTGGTAGGCGGTCTGGTGGATGTTCTTAAGGAAGCGGGCTTCCGTGTGTTCGGACCGGACAAAAAAGCGGCTATCTTAGAGGGCAGCAAGGCTTTCTCCAAGGACCTTATGAAAAAATACAACATTCCTACCGCAGCCTATGAGACCTTTGATGACCCGGACAAAGCGCTTGCCTATCTGGAAACGGCGGAAATGCCCATCGTCTTAAAAGCGGACGGACTGGCATTGGGAAAAGGCGTGCTTATCTGCAACACTTTGGAAGAAGCCAAAGCGGGCGTGAAGGAAATCATGCTGGACAAGCATTTCGGCAGCGCCGGCAACCGCATGGTAATCGAAGAATTCATGACCGGCAGAGAGGTTTCCGTACTTTCCTTTGTGGACGGAAAGACTATCAAACCCATGACCTCCGCACAGGACCACAAGCGTGCCAAGGACGGAGACGAGGGACTGAACACCGGCGGTATGGGTAACTTTTCCCCCAGCCCCTTCTATACCGAAGAAGTGGATGAGTTCTGTAAGAAATATATCTATCAGGCTACGGTGGATGCCATGGCAAAGGAAGGCAGAGAGTTCAAGGGCGTTATTTTCTTCGGACTGATGCTGACCCCGAAGGGACCCCGTGTCTTAGAGTACAATGCCCGTTTCGGCGACCCGGAGGCGCAGGTGGTGCTCTGCCGTATGGAAAACGATATCATGGATGTGGTGGATGCCTGCATCGACGGCACTCTGGATAAAGTGGATCTTAAGTTTGAAGACAATGCGGCGGTCTGCGTGGTACTGGCTTCCGACGGTTATCCGGTTTCCTATGAAAAGGGATTTCCCATCACCGGACTGGAAAACTTCAAGGGAAAAGACGACTATTACTGTTTCCATGCAGGCACCAAATTTGATGCCGAGGGCAGAGCCGTAACAAACGGCGGACGTGTTTTAGGCATTACCGCCAAGGGAAAAGATTTGAAAGAAGCCCGCAAAAAGGCCTATGAGGCAACGGAGTGGGTAAGCTTTGAAAATAAGTACATGCGTCATGACATTGGAAAGGCAATAGACGAAGCATAAATGTAGATTGCCGGGGCAGATACCCTTTATGTCAGGTACAGAAACGGAGGAAAAAATGAGATACATGAGTGGGAAAAACAAGATGGCAGAAAGAATAGGAAAATGGATTGTTACCGCATGTTTTTGCCTTGTAACGGTTCTTTGTCTGGCACCACATCTTACGGTTTCTGCCGCAACGGGAAAGGTCAGCGCTTCATCCGCCAACATCCGCTCCAGTGCGGATTCGGGAAGTTCTGTCGTAGCAAGTGTGTTAAACGGCAACAAGCTGAATATTCTGGAAGAAACAACCGGCACGGACGGTAAGGTATGGTATAAGGTAGAAGTAGATGCCAACAGAACCGGTTACATCCGTTCTGATTTAGTGACAAAGGACGGCGGTTCCACAACCACAACGACTACCACTACAACGACTACCACCACAACCGGCACATCGACCGTGAATTCCACGGTTACCGTAAATACGGAAGGTGTGACAGAGGTACAGCCGGTCAGCGCAACCGTAAATAAGGACGGCGTCCGGGTAAGAGGCGATTCCAATACCACAAGCGGCATTGTTACCACAGCCACCAAAAATCTGGTGGTAACCGTTTCCGGTTACAAGGCAAACGGCAGTGAAACCTGGTATCTTTCCACCTTTATGATTGACAGCAAAGAAGTACAGGGTTATATCCGTTCCGATTTCGTAACCCTTTCCGGCGAACTGGTTGCGCCCGAAACACAGCCTGATACACCGGTGGACAACGGAGACGATGCAGCGGCGGAAGAACCGGAAGAAGCACCTGCTTACGAAACGGAGCAGGAGGGGGATACCTGGTATCTGATTGACAATGTTGCCGGTAAAAAGTATCCCATTGACAGATTGATTACGGAAGCAGAGCAGAATGCAGAAAAATTAGCCGCTTCCCAGAAAAAGGTTTCCAGCCAGAAAACGATTATTATTGTGCTGGTTATCATACTGGCGCTCATCCTCATGGGTGTATCCTTTCTGGTTTTCAAGGTAAAAGATATGATGGATGACGGCTTTGATATGGAAGGCGAAAGAAGACAGCCCCAGAGAAGACCGGAAAGAAGACCTGCCGGAGAAGCACACAGAGCATCCGCAGGAGCAGCGCAGGGACACAGACCCGCCGGAGAAGCACACCGGACATCCGCAGGAGCAGCGCAGGGACACAGACCTGCCGGAGAAGCACACCGGACATCCGCAGGAACAGCACAGGGCGCAAGACCTGCCGGAACGGGACTTGCCACTCAGGGCGCAAGACCCGCAGGAACGAGACCTGCCGGAACCGGAGCAGCTACTCAGGGACAGAGACCTGCAGGAAACAGACCTGCCGGAACCGGTGCAGCTACCCAGGGACAAAGACCCGCAGGAACGAGACCTGCCGGAACGGGACTTGCCACTCAGGGCGCAAGACCCGCAGGAACGAGACCTGCCGGAACCGGACTTGCTACCCAGGGACAGAGAACCGGTACGGAAGTAAGACCTGCCGCAGAAAGAAGCAGCCAGTCAGAGGTAAGACCGGTTATGCAGGGTTCCGCCGGATTTAGAGGAAAATCCAAGAATTTTATTGAGGATGATGATGACTTTTCCTTTGAGTTTCTGAACAAATAAAAAGTAACACGAAAAGAAAGCAGAGGTTGTAGAGACGTATGCTATTTCAAAATACAGGTGTGGAAAACTTTTTACAGGAAGTTTTTAGGCCTGTTCAGACCATTGATGAATTTGTACTACAACTGCATAAGGCCGTATCCTGTGTACAGGAGGATGTGCCCGTCACCAGAATAGAAGGAGTTTTAAATTGTGTGGGCATTTCTATTTCGGAAAGTTCGAAAGAAGAAACCATAGTCCTTTTTGACGAAGGCAGACAGGAGGGTACACCGGAGGTTTACGAATATCTGAACGCGGACTGCAGCACCACCAGAATTTGTATTTACGGAGAAAAAGGACAGAACCGGACACTCGAACAGAAAGAAATTCTGAATTTTATGGGACAGGTTATCTATAATATCCTGTCGAGGCTGACCCTTCAGGGGCTTCTCAGGCATGCAAGGGGAACGGATCTTGTGGTGGGACTGCCCAATCTGACGGTGTTTATGGACTTTGCAAGAGAGTTGATTGAACAGGACAAGATTGACGGATATGAGTCTCTGTACCTGAATATCCGCAATTTCAAGTATGTGAACCGGAAATTGTCCTACCGCAGCGGTAACGAAATCATGAAGCAGTATGCGGCTCACTTAAAGGAGCATCTGGACAGTGAGGAAATGGTGGCAAGACCCGGCGGCGACAATTTTATTGTTCTTTTGAAGAAGGAACACACTCCCGGTTTCTTAAGGCTTCTGGAAAACGTGGAGGTTTCCCACAAGGCAGGAGACAGAGAGTATAAGTTTGAACTGAAGGCAACCATCGGTGTGACCCACTTAAAAGGAGTGGAGGATGCCGGAGAAGTTATGATGCGCTCCAGCGTGGCATATCAGGTGGCAAGGGATAAAGAAGGCGGTGCCGTTGCCTATTATGATGAGCAGAAATACAGCAATATCATGAAGCAGAAGGACATCAGCGCCAACTTTGACGATGCCTTGAAGAACGAGGAATTTGTGGTATATTATCAGCCTAAGGTGCGGACCAGGGACAGCAAAATCGGCGGTGCCGAGGCGCTTATCCGCTGGTATTTCAAGGGCAGTATTGTTTCGCCCGGAGAGTTCATTCCCATTCTGGAAAAGGACGGCAGCATCTGCCGGTTGGACTTTTACGTGCTGGATAAGGTGTGTGCGTTTCTGAAAAGACTGCAGGAAGAGGGACAGGATTATCTGAAGATATCAGTGAACTTTTCACGCTGTCATATGGAAAACAAGCATCTGGCAGAGGACATTGTGGCGGTAATTAACAAACACGGCGTGCCGCACAAGTACATAGAAGTGGAGCTTACCGAGAGCGAGGACTTTAAGGACTACGAAGAAATTTCCAAGCTGGTGAATAAACTGAAGCAGTACGACATTGCCACATCCATAGACGATTTCGGAACCGGCTATTCTTCCCTGAACATGCTTCGTCTGGCGGAGATAGACCTTTTGAAAATAGACCGTTCCTTCGTACAGATGGATGAAGAATTTGAACGAAAATTCCGCGACATCGTTATGCTGAAAAACATTGTCCGTATGGCAAAGGAACTGGGCATCCAGATTGTGGCGGAGGGTGTGGAAACCAAAGAGCAGTACGAATATTTAAGCACCACCGGCTGCGATATGATGCAGGGCTATTATTTCGATAAGCCCCTGCCGGAGGATGAGTTTATTAAGAGGATGAAAATCGGTAAATACGAAAAAAGATAAAATTTAAAACAGGGAACTGGAAGGTCAGCTCCCTGTTTTACTTTATTATTAAATATTTATAAAGAAACCAAAAAACATTGACGGGAACCCCCATTGTGTTATACTGTCTGTATAACAGATGAAAAGGAGGCGAAACTTAAGTATGATGATTGAAATAGATTTTAACAGCGACGAAGCCATTTATCTGCAGCTTCGCAATCAGATTATCTTGGGTATTGCCACATCGCGTTTCCGGGAGGGCGAACAGTTACCTTCCGTACGTCAGTTAGCAGAAGATATCGGCATCAATATGCACACAGTGAACAAAGCCTATACTGTTCTGAAGCAGGAGGGCTATGTAAAGGTGGACAGACGAAAAGGAGCAGTCATTGCGGTGGATGAAGACCGTATGAACACCATTTCCAAGCTGCGGGAAGAACTGCAGGTGATTCTGGCAAAGAGCATCTGCAAGAATATTTCCCAGGAAGAGGTGCATGCTCTGATAGATGAAATATATGAAGATTATGGAGGACACTAATCATGCAGCTACAATTTACCGACAGTGCGAAGGCTGCGCTTTCACATGCAGAAAAAACGGCAAGAAAACTGCAGCAGGGCTATGTGGGTACCGAGCATATCCTGTTAGGTCTTCTGAAAGAGGGCAACGGCGTGGCTGCCAAAGTTCTTTTTCAGAACGGCGTAGATGAAAAACAGGTTATGGATATCGTAAAAGATTTGATTACCTTTGACGGTGCCGTAGCTTTGAAGGATAAGGAGAATTATTCCCCGAGGGCACAGAAGGTTCTGACAGAGTCATACAGACTGGCAGAGCGTTTCCATGAAAAACGGATTGGCACCGAGCATATCCTGATGGCTCTTATTAAAGAAGGAGAAAATGTGGCGGTCAGACTGCTCAATACGCTGGGCGTATCCACGCAGAAGGTGTACATCGACGTGCTGATTTCCATTGGAGAGGACAGCAGCCTTTATAAAGAAGATTTGGCGAAAAACCGTCCCGGCAACAAGGGCGGCAGCATGCTTTCCCAGTTCAGCCGCGATTTGACGGCAATGGCGGAGGAAGGCAGTCTGGACCCCGTTATCGGCAGAGAGGACGAAATCCAGAGAGTTATCCAGATTTTAAGCAGACGTACCAAAAACAATCCCTGCTTAATCGGAGAACCGGGTGTCGGCAAAACGGCAATCGTGGAGGGACTGGCGCTTCGGATTGTATCCGGGGATGTACCGTTTACCGTAAAGGATAAGCGTGTCCTGACACTGGATTTGTCCGCCATGGTAGCGGGCAGCAAGTACCGCGGAGAATTTGAAGAGAGAATTAAAAAGGTTGTCAAAGAAGTAATTGACGACGGCAATATTATTCTGTTTCTGGATGAACTGCATACCATCATCGGTGCGGGCGGAGCAGAGGGAGCCATTGATGCATCCAACATCTTAAAGCCCTCCCTTGCCAGAGGTGAAATCCAGTTAATCGGCGCCACCACCATCAACGAATATCGGAAATATGTGGAAAAGGATGCGGCACTGGAGCGCCGTTTCCAGCCAGTCAATGTGGAGGAGCCGGATGTGGAGGCTTCCATCCGTATACTGAACGGTATCCGTTCCAAATACGAAGAGCATCATCATGTGGAGATTTTACCGGAAGCGGTGGAGGCAGCCGTTAAACTGTCCGACCGTTACATCAATGACCGAAATCTGCCGGACAAGGCGATTGACCTGATAGACGAAGCTGCAGCGGCAGTCCGTCTTTCCTCCGTACAGACACCTGCCAAACAGCAGGAAATGCTGGCGGAAATTGCCGAAATGGATAAGGAAATCGAAAACTACGTGAAAGCGGACGACTACGAAAGAGTCAGTGAGCTGAAGCGGGCGCAGGATGCTTTGCTTAAAAAATATGAGCGTTTGCGCAAAAACAACGAACAGGCAGAGGCAAAACGCAGATACGTTGTGGGCGAAGAGGATATTGCAAGAGTGGTATCCGTCTGGACGAAGGTTCCGCTGGAAAAGATTGCGGAGAAGGAAAGTGAACGGCTCTTAAAGTTAGAGGATGAGCTGCACAAGAGAGTCATCGGTCAGGAAGAAGCCGTAACGGCGGTGGCAAAGGCAATGCGCCGCGGACGTACCGGCTTAAAAGACCCCAACAGACCCATCGGTTCATTCCTGTTCTTAGGTCCCACCGGTGTCGGCAAGACCGAGCTCTGCAAGGCACTGGCGGAAGCTATGTTCGGTTCCGAAAATGCGCTTATCCGCGTTGATATGTCCGAGTATATGGAAGGCCACTCGGTTTCCAAGATGATTGGTTCCCCGCCCGGATATGTGGGATTTGAAGAAGGCGGCCAGCTTTCCGAGAAGGTCAGAAGAAACCCGTACTCCGTGGTGCTTTTTGACGAGATTGAAAAGGCGCACCCGGATGTGTTCAACATCCTTCTGCAGGTACTGGACGACGGTCATATCACGGACTCCAAGGGCAGAAAGGTCAGCTTCAAGAATACCGTGCTGATTATGACTTCCAATGCGGGCGCACAGCGTATTGTGGACCCTAAAAATCTGGGCTTTACCGTAGATAAGAGCGAAAAGAAAGACTACGACAAGATGAAGAGCGGCGTGATGGAGGAAGTAAAGAAGATATTCAAACCGGAATTCATCAACCGTATCGATGAAATCATTGTGTTCCACCAGCTCAACAAGGACAATATGAAATCCATCGTATCCCTGCTGGCATCCAATTTGTCGAAACGCTGTGAGGACCAGTTGCAGATTAAACTGAAATTTTCACCGGCACTGAAGGAATATCTGGTAGAAAAGCATTCCGACAAAAAGATGGGTGCAAGACCCTTAAAGCGGGCTATCCAGTCCCTGGTAGAGGACGCCCTGGCAGAAGAAATCTTACGGGGCAATGTCAAACCGGGCGATACGGTTACGGCGGGCATCAAGGATGAAAAAGTCACTTTTCATGTGAAAAATCAGTAGAAACGAAACGCAGAATATATTATACTATACATGTAAACTTTAGGTAAAATCCAACGCAGGAGGAAATACAAATGGCAATCGTGGAAGAGTTACTTCGCACAGAGGAAAACGGAGCAATCGGCTTCGGCAATCACACACTGGATAAGAAAGCAAAGAAAGAAGACAGCATTTCCGGCAACGCATATAAGGTGAAGACATTCGCAGAAATGACAAAGTTAGAGAAAAACGAAATGTTCTTATATGAGTCCGTTCCCGGAACCAGTGTAAATCATTTCGTAGAAACAGAAAACGGTGTGGAATTCACCGTAGAAGGTGCGGAAGATTCCCAGATTACGTTGGGCATGAAAGATGACACAGAATACGAAGTATATGTCGGTGGCGAAAGCATCGGCAAAATGAGCACCGGACTGGGCGGCAAGCTGATTTTGAGCGTAGAGCTTGCAGGCGCAGGTGAGGTTGCTGTAAAGGTAACAGAGGCGTAATGACAAAAAGTAAAAAGAGTACAGTTTTTTTCTGCCAGAACTGCGGCTTTGAGTCTGCAAAGTGGATGGGACAGTGTCCGGGATGCCGGGAGTGGAACACCTTTGTAGAGGAGCAGGTCAGTACGGCAGCACTGAAGAAAAGTGGTACACAGGGCAGCACAGCCAGGCAGAAGCCGGCTGTGCTGTCTGAGATTACCATGGAAAAAGAAGACAGAATCAGCACCGGCATGCAGGAGCTTGACCGGGTATTGGGAGGCGGCGTAGTAGCCGGTTCCCTTACTTTGGTAGGCGGTGACCCCGGTATCGGAAAATCCACCCTGCTTTTGCAGGTATGCCGGAATTTTTCGGATGCCGGTCACAAGGTTCTCTATATTTCCGGAGAGGAGTCCTTAAAGCAGATTAAGATGCGTGCCGAGAGAATTGGCAGCTTCAACGACAATCTGCTTCTTTTGTGTGAAACCAACCTTTCTCTGATAGAGGATACCATCCGCAGCCAGAAGCCGCAGATTGTGATTATTGACTCCATACAGACCATGTACAGTGAAGACGTTTCCGCAGCTCCGGGCAGTGTTTCCCAGGTAAGGGAGTCCACGGCGCTCTTTCTGCAGCTTGCCAAGGGTCTGGGCGTTTCCATTTTTATTGTGGGACACGTAACCAAGGAAGGAACCGTGGCAGGCCCCCGCGTATTGGAGCATATGGTGGATACCGTGCTTTACTTTGAGGGTGACAGGTATGCTTCCTACCGCATTTTGCGCAGTGTGAAAAACCGTTTCGGCTCCACCAATGAAATCGGTGTATTTGAAATGCGGGAAGAAGGACTTACGGAGGTTAAAAATCCTTCCGAGTATATGTTGAGCGGCAGACCAAAGGATGCCTGCGGCTGCGTGGTTGCCTGCACGGTGGAGGGTACCAGACCGCTTATGGTGGAAATGCAGGCACTTGTGTGCCACAGCAATTTCGGTATTCCCAGAAGACAGGCAACGGGCGTGGATTTTAACAGGGTAAACCTCCTGATGGCGGTTCTGGAAAAGCGTCTGGGACTGCAGATGAGCGGCTGCGACGCCTATGTAAATCTGGCAGGCGGTATCCGCATCCAGGAGCCGGCAGTGGACCTTGGCATGGTGATGGCGATTGTCTCCAGTTTCAAGAACCGGCCGGTGGATGAAAGCACCGTGGTATTCGGGGAGGTGGGCTTAAGCGGCGAAGTCCGTGCTGTCAGTCTGGCGGAGCAGCGGCTGCAGGAGGCAGTGAAATTAGGTTTTACCACCTGTGTGATGCCCAGAGCCAATGCCGACATGCTGAAAAATACGAAAAGCATTAAGGTCATTGGGGTTTCCAATGTGCAGGAAGCGATAGAACTGATTTAAAAAATAAAATTTATGCTTGCTTTCCTGCCGGCACCTATGCTATAATACAATTCGTTGAACAGCATAGGGGAATAGTACAGCGGTAGTGCGGCGGTCTCCAAAACCGTAAACGGGGGTTCGATCCCCTCTTCCCCTGCTTCAAAGGACGTTGATGCAACGTCCTTTTCTATTACAAAATTTCTTTATTATATCTTTTATTATCTAAAAATCCTTTTTTAAATCCAAATTATTTTACTCCGCATATGGAACTTATGTTTTATTGTAACTTGTAAACAGACTGTAAAACCGCTATACTATTATACATATAGGCATATGTATTTGGAAAGGCGGTGGAAAGGATGGAAGAAATGAACAACTTGGAAACCATTAAAATCTGTGTTGAGGAATTTTCACGCCTGCAGGAGTGGATGACCTTGGCAGAAAAAGACTCCGCTGTGTATAAGGCGATGAAGGTGCGTTACAGGGACCTGAAAGTAATTCTGGCGGCATTGGGAGTAAATGTCACAGAATTGGATATTATCAGAGAATAAAGACAACTCAGGAAAGGTACAAAAATGGAAAATCGGGCAGACCTGGATAAACAGACCAATTTGGAAAATCGAACCGCCCCGGAACAGCGGATAACCGGCAAGAAGCTGGACGAGCTTCGAGCTTTCTTTGCGCAGGACCGTTTTGCAACGGAAAACGGCGCCTACATTGAAGAAGCGGGTGAAAATTATGCAAAATGCAGCATGGAACTGACGGACCGTCACAAAAATGCCAGAGGTGCGGTAATGGGAGGCGTGCATTTTGTACTGGCGGATTTTACCTTTGCGGTTGCCACAAACTGCATGGGACAGTCCGTGGTATCGTTAAGCTCCAATATCACCTATACCGGCAAGGTCAAAGGCAATAAGCTTATCGGTACGGCACACTGCATCAAAGAAGGCAGGAGCACCAATTTTTACGAAATAACCATTGAAGATGAATGTGGAAATCAGGCAGCGGTAGTTACCATTACCGGATTTCATGTAGGAGACAGAACATAATGAATTTTGAAAAAGAAACAGAAAAATTACTGCATTTTATTGAAGAAAGTCCCACTGCATTCCAGGCAGTGAAAAATCTGGGAGATATGGCGGAAAAAGCCGGTTTTGCGGAACTGAAAGAAACGGAAGAGTGGAGACTTGAACCGGGAAAGAGCTATTATGTGAAGCGCAACGACTCATCCATTGCAGCCTTTTCCATCCCGGATAAAGAACCCGAAAAAATCAAAGGATTTCACATGGTAGCGGCACACAGTGATTCTCCTTCCTTTAAGGTAAAGGAAAAAGCGGAGATGACTGCCGAAAACTTATATGTGCGGCTGAATGTGGAAAAATACGGCGGCATGATTTTAAGTACCTGGCTGGACAGACCGCTGTCCGTTGCCGGACGCGTTTCCCTGGAAAAGGATGGGGAAGTGGTGACCAGGCTTGTCAATGTGGACAGGGATTTGCTGGTTATTCCCAATGTGGCAATTCATATGAACCGTGATATGAATAAAGGTGTGGAATACAATCCGCAGATTGACATGCTGCCCTTATACGGAGAAAAAGAGAACGGCAAGGGATTTCTGGCAACCGTTGCGGAGGCAGCGGGAGTAGAAGAAAAAGATATTTTGTCCTATGATTTGTTTTTGTATACCAGACAAAAAGGTACGGTAATCGGTGGGGAAGGGGAGTATATTCTTTCTCCCAGACTGGATGATTTGCAGTGCGCCTATTCGGCTATGCGGGCAGTCACAAAAGAAACCCCGAAGGACTATATCAACCTGTGTCTTGTATTTGATAATGAAGAAGTGGGAAGCGGAACCCGTCAGGGTGCGGACTCCACCTTTTTATCGGATGTTCTGGAACGTATCCGGGAGTCCTTCGGTAAAAGTGAGGGCTGGCTGCAGGCAAAGATTGCCGGAAGCTTCCTGCTCTCCGCTGACAATGCCCATGCGGTGCATCCCGGTCACCCGGAGAAAGCGGACCCGACCAACCGGCCGGTGTTAAACGGCGGCGTGGTGCTGAAATTCCATGGCAGCCAGAAATATACCACCGATGCGGTTTCGGCAGCTTATGTCAAGCTGCTCGGCAAACAGGCGGATGTGCCGGTACAGACCTATACCAACCGTTCCGATATTTTGGGAGGCTCCACACTGGGAAATATTTCTACGGCGCATGTGTCCGTTCCTTCCGCAGACATCGGACTGCCGCAGCTTGCCATGCATTCCGCAGTGGAAACGGCAGGTAGGAAGGATACGGCGTATGCGGTTGCCCTGATGCGGGAGTTTTATAAAAAATAATATCAACACCAGCGGTAGCTTTATGAGAAATAACTTTGAGGCAAGTCTGCGTGAATAAAAGGCAGTTTCCGGTGCATATATTCATAAAAAACTTTTGGATATTTGCCATGAACCAGAAGATAGAAAATGTATTGGCGTTAGCCCTGCAGACGCCGGAGCCGGTGCGAGAAAAGTCCCTGAACTTAAACGTCGGTTTTACGGAAGAAACAAGAACCTGGGAACTGATAGTCAAGTACAACGGTGACCTTAGAGAGGCGGTTTCGGGGCTGGCGGTGACGGCAGAAGAACTGATAGCGGGTTATGGTCTCTTGACCGTACCGGAAGATTTGGTGGAGGCGGTAAGCAGGCTGCCGCAAATAGAATATGTGGAAAAGCCTAAACGGCTGTTTTTTTCGATGGCAGATGGAAAAGAGGTTTCCTGCGTTCTGTCGGTTACGAAAAGACAGCCGTTTTTAAGTGGAAAAGGTATTCTCCTTGCGGTTATCGACTCCGGCATCGATTATACAAACCGAAACTTTCGGAATGCGGACGGCAGCACCAGAATTTTAGCTCTCTGGGACCAGACAGTTTCCCCGGATGCGGAAAAAGAATTTTTCCCACCGGAAGGATTTCAGACCGGCACAGAATTTACCCGGGAGCAGATAAATGCGGCGCTGCAGGAAGCCGACCCGCTCAGACAGTACGAACTGGTGCCAAGCAGGGACAGCAGCGGACACGGGACAGCCGTAGCCGGAATAGCGGCGGGGGCTGCCACGAATGTAACAGGCAGTTTTACAGGCGATGGAACAGGTGGGGCAGTAGGCTATACGAGCAACGGAATAGGTGGGGCAGCAGGCTTTGCGGACAATGTACTGGGCGGAACAGCAGACAACGGTTATGAGGGCGTCGCACCGGAAAGTGAACTTTTGATTGTGAAGCTTGGAACACCGAGGGAAAATTCCTTTCCGCGGACCACAGAGATGATGCGGGCGGTTACCTATGTGGTGAGAAAAGCGCAAAGCTTAAATCGTCCGGTTGCCATAAACCTAAGCTTCGGCAATACCTATGGAGCGCATGATGGCAGTTCTCTTCTGGAACGCTTTTTGGATAATGCGGCGGAAATCGGCAGAACGGTTATCTGTGTGGGAAGCGGAAACGAGGGAGCCGCTGCAGGACACCGGGAAGGAAGAGTGAATCGGGAAGAAACGGCGGCAACGGAGCTTTCCGTGGGAGCTTATGAAACGGCTTTCAGTGTGCAGCTTTGGAAAACCTATACGGATGTGTTTCGTATTACACTGCGCTCGCCGGGAGGACAGGAGTTTTCTTTTTCCACGGAAAAAGGCGGGGAAATAACCTGGGAAGCAGAGCAGACAAGAATACTTATTTATGTAGGAGAGCCGTCCCCCTATGCGGTGGAACAGGAAATTTATTTTGATTTTATTCCGGAAAATTTGTATATTTCTCCGGGAATATGGTCGTTTCTCATGGGAGCGCAGGAAAAAGAAAGCAGCTTTTATTTTTATCTTCCGTCCCAGGCGGCGCGCAATCAGAACACCCGCTTTTTTGAACCCAATCCCAATCTGACGCTGACCATTCCCTCCACGGCATCCAAGGTGATTACCGTGGGCGCCTATGACAGTACCTACGATGCCTATGCCGATTTTTCCGGCAGGGGTTACCGGTATGCGGAGCGGGATATCGGTCTTTTGGCAGCAGGGGCGGCAAAACCGGACCTTGCGGCGCCGGGCGTAAACATTACGGCACCGGATATCTATGGCGGTTACCAGTCCTTCACGGGGACGTCTTTTGCAACGCCCTTTGTGACGGGCGCGGCGGCTTTGCTCATGGAATGGGGCATTGTGCAGGGGAATGATGCATTCCTGTACGGAGAAAAGGTAAAAGCTTATTTAAGACGGGGTGCACGAAAAATAAGAGGGGAAGAATTTTACCCAAACGACAGGGTCGGGTACGGGGCGCTGTGCGTGGCAGACAGCATACAGATATAGTAATATGCGGCTTTAAGCCATTTTTGTGGCAAAAGCCGCATATTTTTTGTAAATTTGCTGGGAAGTTACATAAACAACTAAAAACGGATTTTACGTTTATATAGTTGAATAAATTCATATAATGTGGCATAATACAATATATAAAAACAAAAAGACTGTGAATAAGAGGAAACAAACATGAGACTTTTGAAAATCAATATAAAAAATATGCCGCGTTTCAGAGAGGATATAGATATCGATTTTATTACGAAACAGAGAGTAGCAGAGGACGATAAAGAAAAACTGTTTCATATTTTTTCTAATATTTATGCAAATCAGGTACTTTCTTTTATTGGTATCAATGCATCAGGAAAGACGACCATCTTAAAAGTAATTTCTTTTGTCATAAATATGCTTAATAATGAGGCACTGAACAGTATTAAGTCAAAAGAAATTTTAAATGACCTGGCAGAGAAGGAAAAAGTGAAAATTACAAGCTTTTTTTACAATGAAAATTGTATCTATAAGCTTGAAACAGTTATTACAAAAGAGATAAATCCGGTGGACAAAGAAGAAAAGTTGGTAATATCGGAAGAAACTCTTTGGGAAAAAGATGCTGGGAAAGTAAAGACTAAAAAGAGCTTGTTTGATTTTGGAAACACAGATATTATAATAGAAAGAAATCAAAAAGAACAATTCTTATTAAGCGATGTCAGCGTAATGATTGCGATAAACAAAGAAAAACAATCTAACTTTCCGATTAGGGACATGTTGAAGTGGACGAATCATAATATGCTGAACATACTGGGCATATTGCCTAAGGAGCTTCTTACATTTCTGGACCCGAGCATTGAATATTTTAAATGTAATACGGAAAAGAAGCCGGCGGACATTCGCCTGAAATTTTATGCTTCGGACGAGATTATACTGAATAGTCCACTGGAAATAGAAAAATATCTTTCTTCCGGTACGATTAAAGGTATTAATGTTTTTATGAATGCGCTGCTTTGCTTCATAGAGGGCGGATACCTTATTGTGGATGAACTGGAAAATCACTTTAACGAAGAGATTGTAACGACGCTGGTCCGTTTCTTTATGAATCCCAGCGTTAATAAAAATGGAGCCACCTTGATTTATTCTACGCATTATTCTGAATTGTTAGATGAGTTTGAAAGAAATGATTGCATTTACATCATCAGAAATCGGGGAGGTATATATGCCGAGAATTTATCGCTCATATTAAAGAGAAATGATATTAAGAAGAGCGAAGCATACGAAAGCGGATATTTAGAGGGGACTGTGCCTGTGTATGAATCTTATCTGGCACTAAAGAAAGTTCTTTCCAGTGTAAAATTACAGGGGGATGATAATGGCAAAATATAAAGCATGTATTTGCGAGGGCGGCGCAGAGAGAGCTATATTGGAGCTGCTTTTAGAACAGGACAAGCTGATTTTTTCAAAAGAGGAATTGCTGGAGGAAGAGATTATTAATTCAAGAAGGGGGAAGGATTTTGAAGAAAGGTATTTGAGGAAAGAATTTTCAGGAAAAATAACGGTGTATAGAGTATTGGATTCCCGAAGAGAAAATTTCAAAATAAGCAAAGCCTATCAAAATAAAGCAGATATTGTAAATGTAATTACTGCACCGGAAATAGAAATGCTTATCATTTGTAATGAAGGAAAATATACATGGATGACTATGAGAAAAAGGTGGAGGAATTAAGACAGCTTGCCGACAACCTGATGAGTGTCTTAAATCCGGAAGCACCGGTGAAAACGGCACAAAACGGAGCAGCATTCGGAAACGGTGAAGCAGCAAACGGAACAGCAGGAGCGGGGGCGGTACCGAATGCGGCAGAACAGATGAAGCAGTTCAAGGAGCTTCTGGATGCGGGGGTCATTACGGAAGAAGAATATGCGGCAAAGAAAAAACAGCTTCTGGGGATTTAATAATACAGAAACCGGACAATATAGGGAGAAAGAGTTTCCCGATGTTGTCCGGTTTTCTTTGTTTGCAAATTTATACACTAATTCCTATTGACACAATGGGAATTAATTTTTATAATTCCTACTGTGAAGATAGGAAAAAGTATTTTTGCATGAAAAGCACAGACGCATTTTTCCTGAAAAACAGATAGAATATTTTTACATGGGAAAGTATGGAAAAGAAGAATACCGGATACAGGTAGATGCATACAGTCATCCCGGAAATGACCGGGAAGAAAGGATATAGCGTATGATGATTTCAACCAAGGGAAGGTATGCCCTGCGTGTGATGCTGGATTTGGCGGAGCACGACAACGGCGAATACATTTCCTTAAAAGAAATAGCGGACAGGCAGGAAATTTCCAGAAAATATTTGGAAGGAATTATGACGGTACTGTCCAAGGCACATCTGGTGGACAGCTCTTCGGGCAAGACCGGTGGGTACCGGCTGGTGAAACCGGCGGATGAATACCCGGTGGGAGACATTCTGCGGACGGTGGAAAACGATATGATACCCGTTGCCTGCATGGGAGAGTCCGAGACCAAATGTACGAGGGCGGACAAATGCTACACCATGCCGTTCTGGATGGGACTGAGCCGGGTCATTGACAATTATCTGGACAGCCACACCTTAAAAACTCTTTTGGAAGAAGGGCACAGAGAGCACTGCACCTGCTGCACCGAATTCCAGAAACACGCAGAAACATAAACACAGCAGTAAAAGCAAGCGGAAGCGCAGACAGAGCATGAACGCAGCAGCAAAAGCAAGCGGAAGCACAGACACAGAAGCCGCTTTAGAAGAATAACGCAGGAGAGAAAACAGAAACAGAAAAGGAGAAAAGCCATGAGCCACAAGTTATTAACAGTTAAGGATTTACACGTTAATGTGGGAGAAAAAGAAATTCTGCACGGAATTAACCTGCAGGTAGGAAAAGGAGAAACCCACGTACTGATGGGACCCAACGGTACCGGTAAATCTACCCTCGGATATGCGATTGCGGGAAATCCCCGTTACGAAGTGACAGAAGGAAGCATCCTGTTTAACGGAGAAGACATTACTTATATGCCGGTCAACGAAAGAGCGGGGAAAGGAATTTTCCTTTCCTTCCAGAACCCTCTGGAAGTACCGGGCGTAACTCTTTCCGCTTTTATCCGGAGCGCACTGGAATATAAAACCGGAGAAAGAATTCGTCTTTTTACCTATAAAAAGAAATTGCTGGAAATGATGGAGCTCTTAAACATGGACGAGTCCTATGCGGAGAGAGATTTGAACGTCGGATTTTCCGGCGGTGAAAAAAAGAAAGCCGAAATCCTGCAGCTTTTAATGCTGGAGCCGTCCCTTGCCATTCTGGATGAAACAGACTCAGGCCTTGATGTGGATGCGGTAAGAACCGTTTCCAAGGGCATCCAGATTTATCAGGAAAGATGCAAAGGAAGCCTGCTCATTATCACACACAGCACGAAAATCTTAGAGTCCCTGCATGTGGATGTAACCCATGTCATGGAAAACGGCATTGTGGTAAAAGAGGGTGATGCTTCCTTAGTCGATGTCATTAACGAGAACGGCTTCACCGAGCTGAGAGATGAGAAATAAAAGCCGCCGAAGCAGCAGAAAAGCAAGACATCAGAAAGCAAGAAAGTCAGGAAAAAGAGAGGAAATCACAAATATGGAAGAAAAAACATATGTGGATGACATTGACCGCAGTGTCTATGACATAAAAGACGAAGAACACGATGCCTTCCGTATCGAAGAAGGTCTGACCCCCGAAATCGTAGACCAGATTTCAAAGGAAAAGCATGACCCGGAATGGATGCGGGAGTTCAGACAGCAGTCTTTGAAAATATATCAGGAATTAAAAGTGCCGGACTGGGGCCCTTCCATCGAAGGACTGGATATGGACCACATTGCCACTTACGTGCGTCCGCACAGCGATATGAAGAACAACTGGAAAAACGTGCCCAAGGATATCAAGGAAACCTTTGAACGTCTGGGTATTCCGCAGGCGGAGAGAAAGTCCCTTGCCGGTGTGGGCGCCCAGTACGACTCCGAGCTGGTTTACCACAATGTAAAGGACGAAGTGGCGGCGCAGGGTGTCGTATATCTGGATATGGAAAGCGCCCTGCAGGGTGAATACGCCGACATGGTACATGAATATTTCATGAAGCTGATTACCCCGAGGGACCACAAATTTGCGGCGCTTCACGGTGCGGTATGGTCCGGCGGTTCCTTTGTTTATGTGCCGAAGGGCGTGGACGTGTCCATCCCCTTGCAGTCCTATTTCCGGTTGAATGCCAAGGGTGCCGGACAGTTTGAACATACCCTCATTATTGTGGACGAAGGAGCCAACCTTCATTTCATCGAAGGCTGTTCCGCTCCCAAGTACAATGTGGCAAACCTGCATGCGGGCTGCGTGGAGCTGTTTGTGAAAAAGAACGCCAAGCTGCGTTATTCCACCATTGAAAACTGGTCCAAGAACATGTATAACTTAAACTCCAAGAGAGCGCTGGTGGAGGAAGGCGGTACTATTGAATGGGTATCCGGTTCCTTCGGTTCCCATGTAAGCTACCTCTATCCCATGAGCATCTTAAAGGGCAGAGGGGCAAAAATGGAATTTACCGGTGTCACCTTTGCGGCAGCCGGACAGAACTTAGATACCGGAGCAAAGGTTGTGCATGCGGCACCGGACACCAGCTCCTATATGAATACCCGTTCTATCAGCAAGGGCGGCGGCATCAGCACCTTCCGAAGCAGCGTGGTGGTACAGAAGAACGCAACGGGCACCAAATCGGCAGTATCCTGCCAGTCTTTGATGCTGGACTCCGAGTCCCGTTCCGATACCATTCCCGCCATGGATGTGCGCACCAAGGAAGCGTCCATCGGACATGAAGCCAAAATCGGAAGCATCAGCGACGACGCAGTCTTTTACCTGATGTCCAGAGGCTTAACGGAGGAAGAGGCAAGAGCCCTGATTGTCAGCGGCTTTGCGGACAACGTATCCAAGGAATTACCGATGGAATATGCAGTGGAAATGAACAATCTGATCCGTCTGGAAATGAAGGGAAGCATCGGATAACAGGCAAGGAGTGAAAAAGATGAGTGAAATGAAAAGAACAGTAAACGCACTGCCGTCCAAGACCTGGTACTGGCTCAAAATGAACGATGCCGTACTGCCCTGGGAAGAGGAAGGCGGAAGTGAAACCATACAGGTAGAAAGTAAAAACGCACCGGTATTTTTGCAGGTATCCGGCGGAAACTATGAGAAAAAGCAGATAGAGATTTCCGCAAAGGAAAAAGAAGAAGTGGAAGTTTATATGCAGTATGCGGATTTTTCCCATCTGGAAGCCCTGACGAAAATCCATGTGGGAAAAGGCAGCCGGGTAAAACTCGTACAGGTTATGAAGACGGGAAAGGAAACCTCTTTAATCAACCGGATTGAAACGAAAGTGGAAGAAAAAGGCAGTCTGGAGCTGTATCAGGTTATGTTGGGACAGGGCAATATTTACGGAGAAACCCTGACCGACTTAGTGGGAAAGGAAGCTTCCTTTGATGCCGATTTGGGTTATCTGGTGCAGGACGAAGAGCTGCTTGACATCAACATGGTTGTCAATCATTTCGGAGAAGAAACCAAGTCCCGGATTAAGGCGGACGGCGCCCTGAAGGACAAGGCAAAGAAAGTGTTCCGCGGTACCATTGATTTCAAGAAAGGCTCCGTAGGTGCGGAAGGCGAAGAAACCGAAACCGTGCTCATGCTGGGCGATGACGTGCAGAACCAGACCATTCCGGTTATTCTCTGCAGCGAGGAAACCGTTGCCGGAAGCCATGGCGCCACCATCGGTGAACTGGACGAGGACACCCTGTTTTATTTTGAAAGCAGGGGAATCGGCAAAAAAGAAGCGGAGGATATTATGGCAAGAGCAGCCATTGACCGCATCGGCAGACTCCTTTCCGAAGAAAAAGCACAGGAATGGATACAGGACGGATTAAAGGAGGTGCTTTCTTAAGATGGATGTGATACAATATAGGAAAGATTTCCCACTGCTTGTAAAGACGGGCAATATTTATCTGGACAATGCGGCGACGTCCCAGAGACCCCAGTGCGTACTGGATGCGGAAACAGAATTTTATGAGCGTCACAATGCCAACCCGCTGCGCGGTTTTTATCCGTTGGCGGTGGAAGCGACCGACGCTTACGAAAAAGCAAGGGAAGTGGCGGCAGACTTTATCCATGCCAAGCTTCCCAGTGAAATTATTTTTACAAGAAATACCACGGAAAGCATCAACCTGGTGGCATACAGCTACGGCTTAAGCCACGTAAAAGCGGGCGATGAAATTCTGGTTTCCATTATGGAGCATCACAGCAACCTTCTTCCCTGGCAGATGGTGGCAAGAAACACCGGCGCAGCCTTAAAGTTCATGGAATGCAAACCGGACGGCAGTCTTGACCTTGCGGAAGTGGAAGCACAGATAACGGAGAAGACCAAAATTGTAGCCATCACCCAGGTGTCCAACGTGCTGGGCAGAGTCAACCCCGTAAAGGAAATTGCGGAGATGGCGCACAGAAAAGGAGCCGTGATTTTAGTGGACGGCGCCCAGAGTACGCCCCATATGGCAGTGGATGTGCAGGACCTTTCCTGTGATTTCCTTGCCTTTTCCGGACACAAGCTGTTAGGTCCCATGGGCATCGGTGTACTGTACGGCAGACAGGAGCTTTTAGAGGAAATGCCGCCTTTTCTTTCCGGCGGAGAAATGATAGAGTCCGTCACCAGAGAGAGCGCGGTTTACGCAGAGGTGCCGCATAAATTTGAAGCGGGCACCGTCAATGCGGCAGGCGCGGTAGGACTGGCGGCAGCCATGGATTATATCAAAAAAATCGGATTTGCCGACATGCAGAAGCAGGAGCATCTGCTCACCGCCCATGTACTGGAGGAGATGGAGCGTATGCCCCATGTGCACATTGTAGGAGACAAACATGCCGAAAACCATACCGGCATCGTTACCTTTACCATAGAGGATGTGCATCCCCATGATGTGAGCGAAATCTTAAGCAATGACGGCATCTGCGTAAGAGCGGGACATCACTGTGCCCAGCCGTTACTGAAACATCTCGGTATCGGTTCCGCCACAAGAGCCAGCTTTATGTTTTACAATACCTTGGAAGAGGCGGACCGCCTGATGGAGAGCGTGTCCACCATAAGGGAGAGAATGGGATATGGAAGGTAATCGTTTTTATAATGAAATTCTGACAGAGCACAACATCCACCCGGAGTTCAAGCATGACCTGCCGGATGCGGACATTGTGCTTGAGGGTGTCAACCCCAGTTGCGGGGACGACATTTTCTTAAAACTGAAGGTGGAAAACGGCATTATCACGGACGGAGCCTTTGTGGGGGACGGCTGTGCCATTTCCCAGGCGTCCGCCGATATTATGCTGGGAATGATTATCGGAAAAACCAAAGAAGAAGCCTTGCATCTTGGAGAGATTTTCTCTAAAATGATAAAAGGGACTGCTACGGAGGAAGAAATCGAAAGTCTGGAAGAAGCAGGAGCCCTGCAGGACATTTCCCATATGCCGGCGCGTGTAAAATGTGCCGTACTGGGATGGAGAACCTTAAAAGAAGCTTTGGGTGAAAACGGACAAAACACCGGGGCATAAACGGACAAAGCACCGGTCATAAACAAAATCAAAGATGGGGTAGGGTATGGAAACAGGAAAAGAAGCAGCAAAAGTGATTGAAGCCGGACAGGCATATCTCGGCATTGAGTTCGGTTCCACCAGAATTAAAGCCGTGCTTACGGATAAGGACGGCAAAGTACTGGCGACAGGCGGACACGGCTGGGAAAACAGACTGGAAAACGGAGTCTGGACGTATTCCGAAGAGGATATTTTTTCGGGACTGAAGGATTGCTACCGGAGCCTTGCAAAGGACGTAAAGGCGCAGTACGGTATTCCCTTAAAGAAAATCGCCGCCATGGGCGTTTCTGCCATGATGCACGGTTATCTTCCGTTTGACAAAGACGGAAAGCTTTTAGTACCGTTCCGTACCTGGCGAAACACCATGACGGAGGAAGCAGCGGAAAAATTAACCGGTGCTTTTTCCTATAATATTCCCCAGAGATGGAGCATTGCCCACCTGTATCAGGCTGTCTTAAACGGTGAGGAGCATGTGAAGGATATTGCATTCCTTACCACGCTGGCGGGCTTTGTGCATGGGAAGCTGACCGGAGAAAAGGTACTCGGTGTGGGGGATGCATCCGGCATGTTCCCCATTGATACCGCAACCGGAGACTACGACGAAAACATGCTTGCAGCTTTTGAAAAGCTGATTGCGGATAAACAGTATTCCTGGAGCCTTAGGGATATTTTACCGAAGGTACTGCCTGCGGGAGAAAAAGCGGGCGTGCTCACCGGGGAAGGTGCGGCGCTCTTGGACACTTCCGGAGAACTGGAAGCAGGCTGCCCGTTCTGCCCGCCGGAAGGCGATGCCGGTACGGGCATGGTGGCAACAAACAGCGTAGCGGTGCGCACCGGTAATATTTCCGCCGGAACCTCCGTGTTTGCCATGGTGGTTCTGGAAAAGCCGTTGTCCAAGGTATATCCGGAAATCGATTTGGTAACAACTCCCGACGGCGCCCTTGTGGGAATGGTGCACTGCAACAACTGTACTTCTGAAATCAACGCCTGGGCAAATCTGTTTGCACAGTTCGGAGAGCTGTTCGGCATGAAAATTACGCCGGATGAACTCTTTACCAGACTTTACAGCGTAGCGCTTTCGGGCGACCCGGACTGCGGCGGCATGCTTTCCTACAACTATTTTTCCGGAGAGCCGGTTACCGGTTTTGAAAGCGGAGCCCCTCTGTTTGTAAGAAGTGCGGAGAGTAAATTCACGCTGGCAAATACCATGCGCATGCACCTGTATTCGGCACTGGCTGCCCTGAAGGTGGGCATGGATTTATTATTAAAAGAAGAACATGTGACGGTGGATAAGCTGTATGGCCACGGCGGTTTCTTTAAGACCAAGGAAGCGGGACAGCGGATTGCGGCAGCCGCCATGAACGTACCGGTATCGGTTATGGAAACAGCCGGAGAGGGCGGTGCCTGGGGAATTGCGCTGTTGGCAGCCTATCTTACGGAAAAGGAACACGACAGTCTGGGCGAATTTTTAAACAAACGCATTTTTGCCGGAAAAGAAGGCAGCGAAAGAAAGCCGGATAAGAAGGATGTGGAGGGCTTCGAGCAGTTCATGAAGCGTTACCGCAAGGGATTTGAGGCGGAAAGAGCCGCCATACAGACGATGACGGAGTAAGCAGACAGAGAGCTTAAAAAGGCGCCGCTGTTTGCGGGTGACGGAGGAATTATCATGTTAGAAGAATTAAAAAGACAGGTGTACGAAGCCAATATGCTGCTTCCGAAATACGGACTGGTTACTTTTACCTGGGGCAATGTGAGTGCCATTGACAGGGAGAGCGGTCTGTTTGTCATAAAACCCAGCGGGGTGGAATACGAGAGCATGAAACCGGAGGACATGGTGGTCATGGACTTAAACGGCAATCGTGTGGAAGGAAACTTACGTCCGTCTTCCGATATGCCGACTCATCTGGAACTGTACAAAGCCTTCCCGGAAATCGGCGGCATTGTGCACACCCATTCCTCCTATGCAACAAGCTGGGCGCAGGCGGGAAGAAGCATTCCCTGTTACGGAACCACCCATGCGGATTACATTTACGGAGAAGTTCCCTGCGTCAGATGCCTGACGAAGGAAGAGATAGACGAAGCTTACGAAACAAACACCGGCAAACTGATTGTTTCGGAATTTAAGCGGAGAAAGAAAGAGATTATGGCGGTACCGGCGGTGCTGTGCAAAAACCACGGTCCCTTTACCTGGGGAAAGGATGCGAAGGAAGCCGTACACAATGCCGTTGTGTTGGAAGAAGTGGCGAGAATGGCTTACCGGACGGAGAGCATCAACAGTAAGGTAGAGCCGGCGCCGCAGGAATTACAGGACAAGCATTATTACCGTAAACACGGAGCCGGTGCCTATTACGGACAGGAGGATGCATGAAAAATCTGATTGTGGGACTGTTAGCCCATGTGGATGCGGGAAAAACGACATTATCGGAAGCACTGCTTTACGAAAGCGGAAAGTTAAAGAAAATCGGCAGGGTGGACAATAAGGATGCCTTCTTAGATACCGACGAAATGGAACGGGAGCGGGGCATTACCATATTTTCCAAGCAGGCGGCATTTTCCTTTGAGGATATGCAGATAACCCTGATGGATACGCCGGGACATGTGGATTTTTCGGCGGAAATGGAGCGCACCCTGCAGGTACTGGATTACGCCATTCTGATTGTCAGTGCGGCGGACGGTGTGCAGGCGCATACCAGGACACTGTGGCGGCTGCTTAAGCGCTACGAAATTCCCACTTTTCTGTTTGTCAACAAAATGGATCAGACGGAAAAGGAGGAAGAGGAGCTTATCACCAATCTGCAGGAAAATCTGGATAACGGCTGCGTCAGCTTCAAGAAGCAGGAAGGGGAAGAATTCTTCGATACGGTTTCCATGTGCGACGAGGAAATCATGGAAGAATTTTTAACCACGGGACAAATAGAAGAAAATCATATACGAAAGCTCATTGCATGCCGGAAAATCTTTCCGGTTTTCTTTGGTTCTGCCTTAAAAATGCAGGGAATAAAAGAACTGCTGGCGGGTATTTACCGGTTTACGGAAGAAAAGAAGTATCCGGAAACCTTCGGCGCAAGGGTTTATAAAATTGCCAGGGATGCCCAGGGAAACCGGCTCACGTATCTCAAAATGACCGGCGGTTCCTTAAAGGTAAAGGATACGGTCGGCGAAGAAAAGGTAAACCAGATACGTTTCTATTCGGGAGAAAATTTTGAACAGGCAGGGGAAGCGCCGGCAGGCTGTGTCTGTGCGGTAACCGGACTGTCTGCAACTTTCCCGGGACAGGGACTGGGAGCGGAAGCGGAGGAACAGATACCGGTGCTGGAGCCGGTGCTTACTTATAAGCTGGTGCTGCCGGAAGGCACGGAGCCGGTTACGCTGCTGGCGGGACTGAAACAGCTTGAAGAGGAAGACCCCCAGCTTCATCTTCTGTGGAACGAAGAACACAAGGAAATCCAGGTGCGCATTATGGGAGAGGTACAGCTTTCCGTGCTGCAGCGCCTGATTAAGAAACGGTTCGGCGTGGTGGTGGAATTTGCGGAAGGCAGCGTGGTCTACAAGGAAACCATTGCGGAGCCCGTTATCGGTATCGGCCATTTTGAACCCCTGCGCCACTATGCGGAGGTGCACCTTCTCATGGAACCGCAGGAGCCGGGCAGCGGTTTAAGCTATGCCTGCGACTGCAAGGAGGAAGTGCTGGCGAAGAACTGGCAGCGTCTTATCCTGACCCATCTGCAGGAAAGGGAGCACCGCGGCGTGCTCACGGGAAGCGCCCTTACGGATGTGAAGTTTACCCTCATAGCGGGACGTGCCCATGTGAAGCATACGGAGGGCGGCGACTTCCGGCAGGCAACCTACCGTGCCGTCAGACAGGGACTTATGGCGGCGGACAGCATTCTGTTAGAGCCGTATTACGCCTTTTTAATGGAGCTGCCGGAGGAATACATCGGCAGAGCCATGATGGATGTGGAGCGGCGGTTCGGTACCTGCTCGGTAAAAGAAATTGAGAAGGGCAGGGCAATCCTTACCGGACAGGCGCCGGTTTCCACCATAGGCGGTTACCAGAAGGAGCTGCACGCCTATACCAGGGGACTCGGCAGCATCCAGTGCGTGCTGAAAGGATATTATCCCTGCCACAACACGGAAGAAGTGGTGGAAAAGAAAGGGTATGACGCCCTGGAGGATATGCGCAATCCTTCGGCATCCGTATTCTGCGCCCACGGCAGCGGTTATCAGGTGCCCTGGTATGAGGTCATGGAATGCCGTCATGTGGACGGCAGGGAAGACCGTCCGGAGGAAATCGCCAGGCTGTACGGAAAGCGCATGGTCACCGAGGAAGAGGAGAAGCATTACAAGAGAAACAGCGGGGAACTGGATATTGCCCTCGGCACGGAGGAAATCGACAGTATCATCGAAAAAACCGCCCATGCCAATAAAAAGGAGAAAAATCCGGGAAAGGGCTTTTACCGGAAGACCAATACCAAGCCTGCTCCCGCGGAAACGGTTGTATACAAGGCAATGCCCCCAAAAGAAGAATATCTTTTAGTGGACGGGTATAATATTGTTTTTGCCTGGGAAGAACTGAAAGAAATCGCCGCTGTAAACATTGACGGCGCAAGGGGCAGGCTCATGGATATTCTCTGCGACTATCAGGGCATGGTGTACTGTAACCTCATTGTGGTGTTTGATGCCTACCGGGTAAAGGGACACCGGACAGAGGTTTCGGACTACCATAACATCCATGTGGTGTTTACGAAGGAAGCGGAGACCGCCGACCAGTACATCGAAAAATTTGCCCATGAAAACGGCAGAAAAGAAAAAGTGACGGTGGCTACCTCTGACGGTCTGGAACAGATTATCATTACCGGACAGGGCTGTCATCTGCTTTCGGCAAGGGAGTTTAAGGATGAGGTGGACCGGGTAAAAGAAGCCTTCCGGGAGCGGTATCTGAAAACTTAAAGTGATGTCATATGGAAAGGTATGGTGGTAAATATGGCAGATACCATATTGGACTATATTAAAACCTACGGCGAATATACTTTTGCGGAGCGTCCCATGACGGACGCAGACAGTCTGGTGTTCTGCCAGTTCTGTTATTTAAAATTTGACGGCATGGTGCCGCTTGTGACCGAGAACCGCCGTTCCGTCAACATGAAGCAGTTACGGGCGCATGCGGACTATGAAAAGCTGTATGCGGACGAGCGCTTTGAAAAGAACAACAGGGCACTGTTTGAAGCCATGTATGAAAGTAAGCGGTTCCGCACCTTAAAAATGAACTGCTACATCAACATTGTGGAGCCGGAGTGGGAAACCCAGTTTTCCGCCATTACGTTTCTTTTGGACGACGGCACCATGTATATTGCGTTCCGTGGCACGGACGAAACCATCATAGGCTGGAAAGAGGACTTCAACATGGCGTTCCAGTATCCGGTGCCCAGCCAGGAATACGCCGCCAAGTACTTAAACATGGTAACGGGAAAGCTCCACAATCACTTTTACGTGGGCGGACATTCCAAAGGCGGCAACGTGGCGGTTTATGCGGCAATGAAGTGCACAGAGCCGGTGAAGGAACGGATTTTGAAAATTTACAGCATGGATGGGCCGGGATTTCCGAAGGAAGTGCTGAAAGAAAAGGAATACGAAGAAATTGAAGACAGGATTGTGAAAATTCTGCCTCATTCTTCTTTGGTGGGCATGCTGTTTGAAACCTCCGACCACTACAAGGTGGTGGAGAGCAAAACCTTCGGTCTTCTGCAGCACGACCCGTTTACCTGGCTTCTTGACAAGGGAGAATTTATTTATGTGAAAAATCTTTCCTCCCTGCAGAAAAAGCGGGACGAGGCGTTAAATGACTGGGTCTGCGCTCTGTCGGCAAAGGACCGGAAAATTTTTGTGGATACCCTGTATCAGGTGATTTCCGCCTCCCATGCGGAAAACCTGATTGACTTTACGGCGGACTGGAAAAAGAGCATGAACGGTGTCGTCAGCGCCATGAAGGAAATTGACGCGGATACGAAGCAGACGCTTAAAAAAATCATAAAGCTCTTGTTTGAAATTATGTTAGAGCGGATGGCGCCGCCCGCACCCAGACGCCTAAAAAAGGGAAAGCCAGAAGAAAAATAGGGCGTCCCCGTCCACGGGCAGCCGTTCCGGGTGCCACTGCACACCGAAAATGGGAAGCTCTTTGTGACAGAGCCCTTCCATAACGGCGAAATCCGGCGAAAACTGTACGGCGGACAAATCACTGCCCAGCTTATCGATTTTCTGGTGATGGGCGCTGTTGACCGTAAGGCTGCTCCCGTAAATGCGGTACAGATACGTGTCCGGCAGGATGACGGTTTCGTGAAATTTATCGCCGTTTTCGTAGCGGTGGCTGGCGGCTTCCTTCATGTGCTGGACGATGGTTCCCCCGAAAAATACATTGATAATCTGCATGCCTTTGCAGATGCCGAGTACCGGCTTCCTATATCGCACGGCCTGTTCCAGAGCCTGAATCTGTATGATGTCAAGCTCCGTGTCGATACTGTGGGAGCCGGCATTTTTCTGCCCGAAAAAAGCAGGGGTAATGTCCCCGCCGCCCGGCAGCAGCAGACCGTCGCAGGACTGCATATGGGAAAAGGAAAGGGTGGTGACATAAGGGACGGACAGCCGCCGTAAGGTGTTCTCATAGCGCACGGTGTCTTCCTTGCGGCCCACCACCGCAATCAGGGGTTTTTTAGAAAAAGCGGAATGTTCCAATGCCGTATCCTTTCTTCAAAGTTATCTTTCTGATTAGTGTATGCGGAAACGAAAAAGGAATTGTCAATAAAGATAAGTGAAATATCTAAAAAAAGAATGGTAGGCAAAGAGAAGGATTTTTTTTACAATAAAAACAGAATGGCTAAGAAAGGAAAGACGGTTATGAGCAAATTGTGGTATCAAAAACCTGCCGCAGAATGGGAAGAAGCCCTGCCTTTGGGAAACGGCAGAATGGGCGTCATGGTGTACGGCACGGTTTTGGAAGAGCATATACAGGTAAACGAGGATAGTATCTGGTACGGAGGCCCCGTGAACCGGAACAACCCGGATACCTTGAAATACCTGCCGAAAATCCGGGAGCTTCTTTTGGCGGGCAGGATAAAAGAAGGAGAAAAGCTGATCAAAATGGCAATGTCAGGCTGCCCGGACAGCGCCCATCCGTCCCAGACACTGGGAGATGTCCATATTTTCTTTGAAAACATCGGGGAAGTGACGGATTACGAAAGAAGTCTCGATTTGGAGAACGCTTTTTACGAAAGCCACTTTACGGCAGACGGCATTACCTACGGCAGGGAGATGTTTTTCTCGAAGCCTGCGGATGCGCTTGTCATAAAGTTTACGGCGGACAGACCGGGAAGCCTGACCTTCAGCGCCCTGCTGCGACGTTGGAAATTCTTTGACGGCATAAGGAAAATGGGAGAGAACGGCATTTATTTATACGGCAATTTGGGAAAAGGCGGTCTGGACTTCGGCATGGCGTTAAAGGCATATGCGAAGGGCGGACGCGTGGAAGTAATCGGCGAGCATCTGTATGTGGAGGATGCGGACGAGGTGCTTCTGTACTTTACGGCGGGCACCACCTACCGGATGCAGGACATTGAAAAAGAAACGGAAGCGATTATTGAGAAAGCGGCGAAGTGGGATTTTGCAGACCTTCTTTCCGAGCACGAAGCCGATTACCGCTCCCTTTACGGCAGGGTGGATTTTTCCCTGGGCGATTTGTCTGCCTGTGATGCCGTGCCCACGGATGAGCGGATAGAGGCGGCAAAAAAAGGACAGGCGGATATCGGACTTGCCAAGTTATACTTTGACTTCGGACGGTATCTTCTCATTGCCTGCAGCCGGGAAGGCACTCTTCCGGCGACTCTGCAGGGCATCTGGAACAAGGACATGACCCCACCCTGGGACTGCAAATACACCATCAACATCAACACGGAAATGAACTACTGGCTGGCGGAAAACTGCAATCTTTCCGAATGCCATATGCCGCTGTTTGCCCTTCTGGAAACCATGCTGCCGAACGGGGAAAAGACGGCGAAGGAAATGTACGGCTGCAGGGGCTTTATGTGCCACCACAACACGGACATCTGGGGGGACTGTGTGACCCAGGACCACTGGATTCCCGGTTCTTTCTGGGTGATGGGAGCGGCGTGGCTCTGCACCCACCAGTGGACCCATTACGAATTTACGAAGGACGAAGAATTTTTACGGCGGGCATTCCCCATTATGCGGGAGGCGGCGTTGTTCTTCTTAGACTTCTTAATCGAGGACGGCGGTTACTTAAAGACCTGTCCCTCCGTGTCCCCGGAAAACACCTTTATCCTTCCCAATGGGGAGAAGGGCTCCAATACGGCGGGCGTTACCATGGACAACCAGATTTTGCGGGATTTGTTTACCCAGTGCATCAAGGCGGCAGAGGTTTTGCATGTGGAGGATGAGCTGAACGAACAGATAAAGGCGGCAAGGGAAAAGCTCATGCCGACGAAAATCGGAAGCAACGGAACCATCATGGAGTGGCAGGAGGAGTACGAGGAAGCGGAGCCGGGACACCGGCACATTTCCCACCTTTACGGTCTGCATCCTTCGGAACAGATTCTGATGGACAAGACGCCGGAGCTTGCGGCGGCAGCCAGAAAGACACTGGAAAGAAGATTAAGCTTCGGCGGCGGCCACACGGGCTGGAGCCGGGCATGGATTATCAACCACTATGCGAAGCTCTGGGACGGCGACACCGCTTACGAAAACTTTAAGCAGCTTATGGGCAAATCCACCCTGCCGAACCTCTTTGACAACCATCCGCCCTTCCAGATAGACGGCAACTTCGGCGGTACGGCAGCCATTGCGGAAATGCTGGTGCAGAGTACCTCGGAGCGTGTGGTTTTACTGCCGGCGCTTCCGAAAGAATGGAAGGAAGGCAGCGTGAAGGGACTTTGCATAAAGGGCGGCGCAGAGGTGAGCCTTTCCTGGAAGGACGGCGTGCTTACGGAAGCCTGCATCACGGCAAAGAAGGATTTGAAAACCGAAGTGCGCTATCGCAATGAGATACGGGAAATTTCCGTAAAGACGGGCGAGAGTTACCGCTGGAGGTATATGATATATGATTAAAGTAGTCTGTATGGGGGACAGCATCACGGAAGGGTTCGGCGTGGAACCCTCCGAAAGCTATCCGTCCGTTTTACAAAATCTTTTAGGGGAAGAATACCGGGTGGTAAACAAAGGTGTGTGCTGTACTACCGCCTTAAATGTGGAAAACGAAAAGGGCGTCATGGGCATGCCCTATATGCGGGAGGTGCGCTACAGGGAGGCGCTGCAGGAAAAGGGTGATATTTATGTGGTGCTTTTAGGCACCAACGATGCTCAGGACGGCATGGACGATACGCAGGATTTTAAGTACGGGCAGAACGACATGATAAGCCGGAAGGCGGATTTTGTACCCTGCTACCGGCAGATTTTACAGGCGGTAAAAGAGGCTTCTCCGAATGCCGTTATCTATGCGGGGCTTCCCATACCGGTGCAGAAGTGCATCTGGCGCAAGCATCAGGAAAGCTACTTAAAGGAAATCCGGGCATGCATAAAAGAAGCGGCTGCAGCGGAAGACGTGCCTCTTCTTGACATAGAAGGAGCCTTTGCGGCGTTACCGAAGGAGGGGCAGCTTAAGCTGTATCAGGAGGACAATCTGCATCCCAATCAAGAGGGGTATAAGCTGATTGCCGAAACTCTGGCAGAGGTTCTTAAAGGAAGGGGTTGACAACTGCTGACATCGGATATATAATCGCATACGGTTCGGAGGGATACTCCGACCGAAACGATTGGCAAGGAGGACTATTATGAAAAACAAAATTTACAAAAGTATTGTATGTGCTGCTGCGATGGCAATGCTGCTGACCGCCTGTGGCACAGGAAACTCCGATGTTTCCGGACAGTCTGATGGTACGGCTACCGCTGAAAGTATGGTAGTTGAGACTGCAGTTGAGACCGTAGCCGAGACGGACGCTGAGACCGATGCTGACGGAACTGTTACCGTGAGCCCTTTCCCTGTGGGAGATCTTTCAATTGATGGCAGCATGGATGATGTGACTTTTAATGCGAGCTTTAACCCCGCAGATGTAACCAAGGATGGCGATGCTTACAGCATCAGCTTCACCGGTTATACCATGATTGTGTATGATAAAAATGAAATCGAGAGCCTGAAGGAAGGCGATACACTAATAGTCAACGGTGCGGATATGGTAATAAATTCCATTTCTGTTGCGGATAATTACTGTACTGTTAACGGTGGCGAGACCGAGGGTGGTGTAGACCTTGTCTGTGAGGATGACATGTTCTACCATGTAATCAAAATGGATGGCACTGCTACCTATGAAAGCCTTGGAGAAGCTACTCTTCCCGTCAGTGCTGATTGTGTCATCTCTGATTACTCTGAGGATCCTTCCGCTGCAAAGCTTCTGACTGCGGAAGATCTGGCAAATGACGAGGGAACTTTCGATGAATTCTTCACTACCTTCGTGGTATCCGGTGGAGAAATTACCGAGATTACCAGGGGCTTCCGTCCGTAAGTATATTTCAGAACAGAAACCGTATAATAAGAGCCGTCTGCTCCATACCGGAGCAGGCGGCTCTTTGATTTACTCCATAATCGGGGTCCAGTCGAGAGCGGCATAGGTATTCGTGTAGGAATCAATGATGTTCTGTGCATCTTCTTCTGTCGTTGCTTCGTCATTGGAGGTATCCCAGTCTTCATCGTATGTAAGAAACCAGGGATTCTGCTCATCTGCGGCCAGATCGTATATTACGCCCTGGACAATCTGAAGTTCATCCCCACTTACGACATAATAATACCATGCGCTGTTCGCTGCACCGTTTGCTGCCTCGTTAGCTACCAGAATTGCTCCGGATTCGTCCTCTGAAAGGTAGTAGCGGTTTCTTTCGTGGCTGACAAACAACTGCACGGGCTGACCGTCCTTCATGGTATAAGCATCGAAGATCAGACGGTTCGCAGCAAGCTCTGTATCAGTCTCTCCGATCAGCAGCTCATCCACCCCGTCTCCGTTGATATCCATCATGGTATAACCGACAGTATCCTGTGCATCGGCGGATTCCGAAAGGTAACCGAGTACCGGGCTGTACTCTGTATCAAAAATCTGGGAAGCATCCCATTTTTCCCGGATCATGGTGCGATAGTTTTCAATGATTTCATCATAATCTGCTGCAGTGGTCAGAGCCTCCTGTGTGCCCTCGGCCGTCTGGACGGTTTCTGTAGTCTGGGAAACCTCTGTGGTCTGCTCTGTCATAACACTTTCTGCTACAGTCGTGCCGATTCCGCTCTGTGTGCCCTCCGCTGCATCTGGCTGTGCCTGTGAGCCACATGCCGTAAGCAGCAGTGCCGCTGTGATTAATGTGATATCTGTCATTTTCTTTTTCATACTTTATATCCTCCTTTTTATCAGGCCAAAAGACATGCCTGCCATTGCATTATACCTCTCTTATCCGTAAAGTCAATCGTTAAATTTGAATTTTCAGACGACGTTAAACGAGGATTTTCAGACGGCATTGTGTACAGTGTCGCTCATGGACTTCACGTATTCGCCCACGGGACCGGCAGCGTCTTTTCCGTACTGCGCAATCAGCTTTACGATGGCGGAGCCTACGATGGCGCCGTCGGAGAGGGCAGCCATGTTACCCGCCTGTTCGGGAGTGGAGATACCGAAGCCGACCGCACAGGGCACGGAGGTATTTTCCCGCACCGTGGCAACCAGAGCGGAAATGTCCGTATGAATTTCGGAGCGGACGCCGGTAACACCGAGACTGGACACGATGTATAAGAAGCCTTCTGCTTCCTTGGCAATCATGGCAACACGACCTGCGGAGGTGGGAGCAATCAGGGAAATGAGCGCCACATCATTTTTCCGGCAGACCGACGCAAACTCTTCTTTTTCTTCAAAGGGCACATCCGGCAGGATGAGTCCGTCGATGCCGATTTCCTTACAGGTGCTTAAAAACTTCTCCGAACCGTAGGAGAACACGACATTGGCATAGGTCATGAACACCAACGGTACGGTGACATCCTTGCGGAGGGTGCGCACCATGTCAAAAATTTTGTCCGTGGTAACACCACCGGAGAGGGCGCGCAGGTTGGCTCCCTGAATAACGGGGCCTTCGGCAGTGGGGTCGGAAAAAGGAATACCCAGCTCGATGAGGTCGGCGCCGTTCGCCGCCATGCTTTTTACGATTTCCACGGTGGTGGCAAGGTCGGGGTCACCACAGGTAATAAAAGGAATAAAGGCTTTTTTGCCCGCAAAGGCATTTTGAATTCTATTCATTGATATCCTCCCCTCTGTAACGGGCGATGGCGGCGCAGTCCTTGTCGCCGCGTCCCGATACGGTAATGACCATGATTTTATCTTTGTCGTAGTTCGGTGCAATCTTGATGGCATGGGCAATGGCATGGGCGCTTTCAATAGCGGGAATGATGCCCTCCGTACGGGACAGGTATTCAAAAGCATTGACGGCTTCGTCGTCGGTCACTGCCACATACTGTGCCCTTCCGGTATCGTGCAGCCATGCATGCTCGGGTCCGATGCCGGGATAGTCAAGACCTGCGGAAATGGAATAAACGGGAGCAATCTGACCGTATTTATCCTGACAGAAATAGGACTTCATGCCATGGAAAATACCCAGCCGTCCGGTGTTGATGGTAGCGGCGGTTTCAAAGGTATCGATACCGCGTCCAGCCGCCTCGCAGCCAATCAGCTCCACCTCCTTGTCTTCGATGAAATGGTAAAAAGTACCCATGGCATTGCTGCCGCCGCCCACACATGCCATTACCACATCGGGCAGTCTGCCTTCTTTTTTTAGCATCTGCTGTTTGATTTCCTTGGAAATGACGGACTGGAAATCCCGCACGATGGTGGGGAAGGGGTGGGGGCCCATAACGGAGCCTAAGCAGTAGTGGGTATCGTCAATCCGGCCGGTCCATTCGCGCATGGCTTCGGAAACGGCATCCTTTAAGGTAGCGGTACCGGTTTTTACCGGGATGACTTCGGCACCTAAAAGGCGCATACGGTAAACGTTAAGAGCCTGTCTTTTGGTATCTTCTTCGCCCATAAAGACCACGCATTCCATGCCAAGAAGGGCAGCAGCCGTAGCGGTGGCAACACCGTGCTGACCGGCGCCGGTTTCGGCAATGAGTCTGGTTTTGCCCATTTTTTTGGCAAGCAGCGCCTGACCCAGTACATTGTTGATTTTGTGGGAACCGGTATGGTTCAAATCCTCGCGCTTTAAGTAAATTTTTGCTCCGCCCAAATCCTTTGTCATTTTTCCGGCATAGTAGAGGCGGCTGGGGCGTCCGGCATAGTCGTTAAACAGAGCGGTCAGCTCTGCGTTGAATTCCGGGTCATCCTTGTAGTGGTTGTAAGCACTTTCTAATTCCAAGACGGCGTTCATCAGGGTTTCGGGTATGTACTGCCCACCGTGAACACCAAATCGTCCTTTTGACTGTGACATAAATAAAGGTACCTCCTTATTCATTGCTTTCCAGGCTGCGTACTGCCCGGATAAACGCTTTCATTTTTGTATAATCTTTTCTGCCGTCCGTTTCCACTCCGGAGCTGACATCCACAGCATAGGGAGCGAAACGCCTGCAGGCATCCGGTGCATTTTCCACGGTCAGTCCGCCCGCCAGAAAGTAAGGCTTCGGGGCGGATTTTCCAAGCAGGGACCAGTCGAAAACCTTTCCGGTGCCCTTGCCGTTGTCAAGCAGCGGATAATCGCAGGGATAGGAGAAGGCAGCCTGCAAATCGGCTTCCGACCGCACGGTAAAGGCTTTCAGGATGGGAGCACCGGTCATTTCTTTTAAGGCTTCGGCATAGGCGGCATCTTCGTTTCCGTGAAGCTGCGCCATCTGGATAACCCCCTTTTTTAGGAGTTCGGCAACCTGCTCTAAAGGCTCGTCCACAAACACGCCCACGGCGGGAATGTCGGGAGAAAGAAGCCTGCGCAGCAGGGCAGCTTCTGAAAAACTCACGTAACGGGTTCTTCCCCTGGCAAATACAAAACCAATATAGTCCGGCTTTAATTCGTTGGCATAACGGATGTCGTCCGGGAAACGCAGTCCGCAGATTTTTATCTTACTCATCGACCTTCTCCCCTTAATGTATCCAGCATGGCTTTTTTATCGGAAGAGCGCATCAGCGTTTCCCCAATCAGCACGCCGTTTACCTTGGCTTCCCGCAGAACCTGAATGTCCTCGGCGGTTTTAATGCCGCTTTCCGCCACAAACAAAACCTCCGGCGGCACCAGTCGGCGCAGCCGCTCGGAATTGTGGACATCCACCGTAAAATCCGCCAGATTCCGGTTGTTGACGCCAATTATCCGGGCGCCCGCCCGCAGGGCATCCGCGATTTCTTCTTCGGAATGGGCTTCCACCAGCGCCGACAGACCTAATTCGTTACAGAGCTGCAGGTATCTGCGAAGTGTTTCTTCCGATAATAAAGAGCAGATGAGCAGGACACAGGATGCACCCAGAACCCTTGCTTCGTAAATCATATATTCGTCAATGGTAAAGTCCTTTCTGAGACAGGGGATGGACACTGCACGGCTGATTTCCGCAAGGTATCTGTCGCTTCCCAAAAACCACTTCGGCTCGGTGAGGACGGAAATGCAGGCGGCGCCTGCGGCTTCGTATTCTCTGGCAATGTCCAGATAAGGAAAGTCTTCGGCAATCACACCCTTGGAGGGAGATGCCTTTTTACACTCACAGATGAAGTTGATGTCTTTCTGCCGCAGGGCTTTTTCAAAGGGAAATCCGGTCAGGGGTGGCAGGGCTTCCGCTTCTTTTTTCAGCTCCGACAAAGGCTTTTTCATTTTCTTTTCGGCAATGCGGAAATGGGTGTAATCTGCAATGGTTGTTAAAATGGAACTCATGGATGCTCCTTTCTTTTTTCGCACAGCGGTTTAAGCGTTGCTTTCCTTGATAAATTCCTCTAACTTGGCAAGGGCTGCGCCGTTGTCAATCAGTTCGCCCGCCAGCCTGATGCCGTTTTCAAAAGAGTCGGTTTTTCCGGCAATGTAGAGAGCGGCGCCGGCATTCAGAAGGACGGCATTTCTCTTGGGACCTTTGTCCTCGCCCTTTAAGATGCCAAGGGTAATGGCTGCATTTTCTGCGGGAGTACCACCCACCAGGTCTTCCTTTTTGCAGGAAGTAAAGCCGAACTGCTCCGGGGTGATGGTGTAGGTCTTGTAATTACCGTCGTGGAATTCGCAGACGAGAGTGGGGGCGCTGGCGGAAATTTCATCTAACTTGTCGGTTCCGTATACCACCATGCCGCTCTTGACGCCGAGGCTTGTAAGAACTCTGGCGAGGGGCTCTACCAGGGAGGCATCGTACACACCTAAAAGCTGCATGTTGGGGGATGCCGGATTGGTCAGGGGTCCTAAGATATTGAATACGGTACGGATGCCCAGTTCTTTACGGATGGGGCCTACATATTTCATGGAAGTATGGTACTTCTGGGCAAAGAAGAAGCAGATGCCGATTTTTTTCAGAAGCTCCACGCATTTTTCGGGAGATAAATCCAGGTTTACACCCAGCGCTTCCAGACAGTCGGCAGTACCGCACAGGGAGGAAGCGGCACGGTTGCCGTGCTTGGCAACTTTCACGCCGGAAGCGGCAATGACAAGGGCGGAAGTGGTGGAAATGTTAAAGCTATGGGCGTTATCACCGCCGGTGCCGACGATTTCCAGCACATCCATGTCGTGGGGAACCTTCAGGGCGTGGTCACGCATGGCAGCCGCACAGCCGGCAATTTCGTCAATGGTTTCGGCCTTGGTGCTCTTTGTGGAGAGGGCTGCAAGAAATGCGGCGTTCTGGGTGGGACTGGTTTCACCGCTCATGATTTCATTCATGACGCTGTACGCCTCATCATAGGTCAAATCCTGTTTGTCAACAATTTTTACAATAGCTTCTTTAATCATAGTGTTTCGTCCTTTCTTTTTATATTTTTATTTTAAGAAAATTCTGTATCAGTTTTTTGCCGTCCGGGGTAAGTATGGACTCCGGGTGGAACTGCAGGCCGTATACGGGAAGGGAGGTGTGCTCCACAGCCATGACTTCGCCGTCCTCTGTCTCGGCGGTTACCTTTAAGGTTTCCGGGAGGGTTTCCCGCAGGGCGGCAAGGGAATGGTATCTGGCAACGGGAATGGTGTCCGGGCAGCCTGCAAAAATAGCGGAAGAGGTATCCAGCCTTGCCAGGGACTGCTTGCCGTGCATCAGCTCTTTGGCATAGGAAACTTCGGCGCCGAACGCCTTGCAGATTGCCTGATGTCCCAAGCATACGCCTAAAATGGGAATTTTTCCGGCAAGCTTCTGCACGGCTTCCACACAGATACCGGCGTCCTCCGGTCTGCCGGGTCCGGGGGAGATAATCAGCGAAGAAGGATTCATGGCTAAAATATCTTCCGGCGTGAGGACATCGTTTCTTACCACTTTGATATCGGCATCAAGGGAGCCGATAAGCTGGTACAGGTTGTAGGAAAAACTGTCGTAATTGTCAATCAGTAAAATCATGCTTCCACCTCCTTTGCAAGATTAAGGGCTTTTACCACGGCTGCCGCTTTGTTTAAGCATTCCTGATATTCTTTTTCCGGTACGGAGTCTGCCACGATGCCGGCGCCACTGCGGATAAAGACTTTTTTGTTTTTCTTATAGGCAATGCGGATGGCAATGCAGGTGTCTAAGTTGCCGGTAAAATCAATGTAGCCGATGGCACCGCCGTAAATGCCGCGTTTGTTGTTTTCCAAATCATTGATGAGCTGGCAGGCTTTTAATTTCGGCGCTCCGGAAAGGGTGCCTGCCGGCAGGATGGCATCCACGGCGGAAAGCGCATCGCAGTCCTCACGGATTTCGCCTCTTACGGTGGAGCCGATGTGCATTACATGGGAGTAACGCTCGATGCAGTGGTATTTTTCCACGGCAACGGAACCGAATTTGCTGATTTTGCCGATATCGTTTCTGCCGAGGTCGACTAACATGTTGTGTTCGGCAAGTTCCTTTTCATCGGCAAGCAGCTCCTTTTCCAGTAAGAGGTCTTCTTCCTCGGTCTTTCCTCTGGGACGGGTGCCCGCCAGAGGGAAGGTATGCAGGACGCCGTTTTCCAGTTTCACCAGTGTTTCCGGGGAAGCACCGGCTACTTCCATATCGCTGCTGGAAAAATAGAACATGTAGGGCGAAGGGTTTAGGGTGCGCAGCACACGGTAGGTGTTTAACAGGCTGCCCTGAAAATCTGCTTCCAGACGGTTGGAAAGTACAATCTGGAAAATATCACCTTCCTTAATATGATGCTTGGCTTTTTCCACCATGCCGCAGTAAGCATCTTTGTCAAAGAGCGGACGGAAATCGGAAGTGCAGTAGCCCGGCGTGTCCTTTGCCGGGGCACCGTTCTGAATGAGCTCCGCCATATTTTTCAGGGTAAGCTCTGCACGATTATATTCTGTTTCCAGATGCGCCAGGTCAATGTTTACGATGAGAATGATTTTCTGACGGAAATTATCGAAGGCAATGACTTTGTCAAAAAGCATCAGGTCCACATCCTTGAATCCTTCCGTATCCTCCGCATCCAGATGCAGGGTAGGCTCGGCATATTTTAAGTAATCATAGGAAAAGTAGCCGACCAGTCCGCCGGTAAAGGGCGGGAGAGAAGGGAAGCGGGGGCTTTTGTGCTCCGCAATCACCTGCCGGATATATTTGCCCGGGTTCTTGGTTTCAAAGGTTAAATCCCCTACTTTCATGGTGCCGTTTACGCAGGTGATTTCCAGACTGGGGTCATAGCCCAGGAAAGTGTAGCGTCCCCATTTTTCATTGTCCGCTACGGACTCAAGCAGATAGCAGTGTCCGGATACGTTTTTCAAAATCCGCAGCACTTCGATAGGGGTCTTTACATCGGAAAGAATTTCCATGCTCACGGGAGCGGTGCGGTAAATTCCTTCTTTCTGCAGTTTTTGTAAGGTTGATAAATCGGGTGTCATGAAAGTACCTCCTTTTGTGTTCTTGTCATGAAACAAATCGGGTTATCTGCCAGAGGAAGGGGGACACATCCGTGACACCGGCTTTTTTCCAATAAAAAAGTCCCTGACAGAATTTACTTCTGTCAAGGACGAATATACAAATATGCTATCCGCGGTGCCACCTTGATTTACAGCCTGCGCTGTACGCTTACAGGATACCAACATATCCCCGGCAACTGACGTATGCCTCACGTTGCAGAATACTAAGTGGTTCATCCTGTGATTATCCTTCACGGTAATACTTTGGTGAACACCGTTCCCTGCACCCTCAGCGGCCCATTTGATGACTTGTTTTCCACCTGTTCTCAGCAACACAGGCTCTCTGTAGGAGCATCATCACCGTTATTTCCGCTTCAACGGTTTAGGTTTATTTGAAATTTTTTATATCATACTGCTATGATAGGCATTTGTAAATGATGTATTTTAATTTTTTTTGTAAAATTTGCGTCGGATTATAATGTGTGCTATATTGTGGGTATGACAGAAAGGGGCAACGAAAATGGCAGCAGGTATGGCAGATTATAAAATGGATACTTCTTTTTTGGAAGAAGTGAAAAAAGAAGCGGCAGATGCCGTAATAGAATTACTGGCACAGGCAAAATTGGAAGAAGGAGATATTCTGGTGGTCGGTTGTTCCTCCAGCGAAGTGGTGGGAGAGCGCATCGGCACTTTTTCCAGTGTGGAAACGGCGGAAGCGGTTTTCGACGGTATTTATGAGGTAACACAGGAAAAGGGTATTTATCTGGCGGCACAATGCTGTGAACATTTGAACAGAGCCCTGATTGTGGAAAAAGAACTGATGAAACGGGACAGGCTGACAAGAGTAAATGTGGTTCCGCAGCCGAAGGCAGGCGGTTCTTTTGGCACAACAGCCTACAGGCGTTTTAAGGAGCCGGTAGCGGTGGAGCACATTTCGGCACAGGCAGGCATGGATATCGGGGATACTTTGATTGGCATGCATCTGCAGGCGGTAGCAGTGCCGGTGCGCATCGCCATTAGCCGTATCGGCAGCGCCCATGTGGTATGCGCCAGAACCCGGGCAAAGTTCGTAGGCGGCAGCAGGGCAGTATACGATGAGGAACTTTTGTAAAAAAATAAAAAAATTGTTTCTTTTTTCTTGACAATTTCCATGGAGAATGTTAATATCATTCTTGCGCGGTGCAAACCAAGCAAATGCGGAAGTGCTGGAATTGGCAGACAGGCAAGACTAAGGATCTTGTGCCAGCAATGGCGTGTGGGTTCAAGTCCCATCTTCCGCAGTAAAGCCCTCAAGTGAGAACTTGAGGGCTTTTTGCGTTCGTTATTATAGGGAAAATGCGTTATCATTTGTATTAGGAAAGAAAAAGAAGCAAAAATGAAAATACAATGAAAATGCTTTACGGATATGTAAAAAAGGAGCAGCAAATTTGGAAAAAGCGAAAAAATGCTTTCAGGAAAAAAGGAAAAAGGAAAGCAAATCAGAACAAAACCATAAAATGCTTCTAAATCGAAGGCATAAAAGAGCAGCAAAACAGAGGAAAGGAGGGATGTGCTTTAAAATAGATAGTTGTGCAAGCAGCAAAGTAAGGTAAATTTTCAAAATGCTTTAAAGATACAGGAATAGGGAGCAGCAAAAGGAAGGTTTCATAAAAAATGCTTTAAAAATCATCATTCAAGGCTTGCGTTTATAAAATAAGGAAAACACTTTAAAATAGTTTCATTTTCTATTGACATTTCAGAGCACTTATGCTTATATTTATATATGAACAATCATTCATATGTTCAAACTTGAAATATAAATATTAAATAATGAATAGAGGTAACTCATATGTCAGATGAACTAAAAGAATTAGAAAAAGAGCAGGAAGAGCACGAACATCATCATGATGAATGCTGCGGGCACGACCATGAGGGTCACGACCATCACCATCACGAAGAAGAGGAGCATGAGCACCACCACCACCACGACCATGACGAACACGAACATCACCATCATCATCATGACGGAGACTGCTGCTGTGGCCACGACCACGAACATGAAGGTCATGAGCACCATCACGAAGAGGTTAAGGAAGCGCCGCCCTGCACCTCCAAGGCGCCCATGCGTATCTACATTGTGGAAAATCTGGACTGCGCAAACTGCGCAGCAAAGATTGAGAGGAAAATCCAGTCCCTGCCCGGCGTAGAATACGCATCCCTTACCTTTGCCACCAAGCAGCTTCGTGTTGCGGCGGAAAATCAGGATGAACTGTTCCCCAAGATGGTAGCTGCCTGCAGCTCCATTGAACCGGACGCAAAGATTATTCCCCGTGAGGAAAACAAGAAAAAAGACGATAAGGAAGAAAAGGACGAAAGCAGAAAGAATGTTATCTGCATCGTATCCGGCGCGGTACTGTTAATAGCCGCAAAGATTATGGAAAAATCCTTCCCCATACCGTCACTGGTGCTTTACATTTTAGCATACCTGATTTTAGGACTGGAAATTGTCATTACGGCTGTAAAGAATATCTTCAAAGGAAATGTGCTGGATGAAAACTTCTTAATGAGTATTGCAACCATAGGCGCATTTGCCACAAGAGAATACCCGGAAGCAGTAGGCGTTATGCTGTTCTACCGGATTGGCGAGTGGTTTGAAGATAAGGCGGTAGAAAGAAGCCGCAGCCAGATTGTGGATGCTCTGGATTTACGTCCCGAAACCGTACAGCTTGTAGAGGGCGGCAACGTAACCACCATTCCCGCCGGTGAAGCGAAAATCGGCGATATCGTAATGGTTCGCCCCGGCGACAGAATTCCTCTGGACGGCACGATTATCGAAGGCGAAAGCCAGATTGATACTTCCGCCATTACCGGTGAGCCGGTGCCCGTTTCCGTAAAGGAAGGCGCCTCCATTCTTTCCGGCTGCATGAATTTAAACGGCGTGCTGAAACTGAAAGTGGATAAGCCGTTAGCTGAGTCCATGGTAACCAGAATTCTGGACTCTGTGGAAAATGCGGCAGCCAGCAAGCCTAAGATTGACAGATTTATTACGAAGTTCTCCCGGGTTTACACCCCGTTTGTAGTTGCACTGGCAGTATGTACCGCCATCATTCCTTCCCTGGTAACAGGCGACTGGAGCAAATGGGTATACACCGCACTGACCTTCCTGGTTATCAGTTGTCCCTGCGCACTGGTGCTCAGCGTACCTCTTGCTTTCTTCTCCGGTATCGGAGCAGGTTCCAAGAAGGGTATCCTGTTTAAGGGCGGCGTAGCACTGGAAGCCCTGAAGGATGTAAAAGCCGTTGTCTGCGACAAGACCGGTACGATTACCAAAGGCAACTTCATTGTGCAGGATATTGTTTCTGCCGATGCTTCTTTGGATGAAAGAGAAATCTTAAAGGTGGCCGCTTCCTGTGAAGCCGCTTCCACACACCCCATTGCTTACAGCATTAAGCAGAAAGCAGAGGAAGAGAAAATTACCGACCTTTACAAGGGCAGCATTTCCGAAATTTCCGGACACGGTATCTTACTGGAGGCAGGCTCCCACAAATATCTGTGCGGCAGCAAGAAGCTGCTTGCGGAAAACGGTGTGGATACCGCAGCTTATGACAAAGCAACCAAGAAAGACTCCTACGGCACCGAAGTATTGCTGGCAAAGGACAATGTACTCATCGGTTTCTTAAAGATTTCCGATACGATTAAGGAAGAAGCGGTATCCGCGATTGCGGCAATCAAGAAACAGGGAATTGCAACCGCCATGCTGACAGGCGATACCGAAGAAAATGCCAAGAAGGTTTCCGAAATGGTTGGCATCGACATGTACTACGGTAAGCTGCTTCCTGAAAATAAATTAAGCAAATTAAACGAAATCCGTGAAGAAAAGGGTGCCGTTATGTTTGTCGGCGACGGTATTAACGATGCTCCCGTACTGGCAGGCGCCGATGTGGGTGCCGCAATGGGAAGCGGTGCGGACGCCGCTATGGAAGCTGCGGATGTGGTATTCTTAAATTCCGATATGGACAGCATTCCTACCGCTATCAAGATTGCCAAGTTCACAGGACGTATTTCCAAGGAAAATGTTATCTTTGCCCTGGCAGTAAAGGCACTGATTATGATACTCGGTCTGGCAGGCATTGCCTCCATGTGGCTGGCAGTATTCGCCGATACCGGTGTGGCAATGTTATGTATTTTAAACTCCATCCGTATCCTGTATAAGAAGCAGTAAACCGGAACGGAAGACGGCAGCAAAGAGGTAACGGAAAACAGCAGAAAAGCAATAGAAAAGAACCGGAGCCGGTAGCAGATATCCAGAATGTTGGATCTGTTACCGGAACTCCGGTTCTTTTTATTTCGATGAAGTCAGGGCAGCTTATTTCTGCGCCTCAAAAGCGGCATCGGAGGCTGCCTGGAACACTTCCGGATAATCGTAGCCGTCGACAACCCGGTAAAGGGGATAGCCGTTTTCAAAGGCGGCAAAATAAACATAATCACCGGCAACGCTTATGTGGGTGTAATTGCCGTCCATTAAAATAACGGGATTGCTTCCGTCTTTCTGCATGCGGATAAGGGCGGGATTTTCCGTGGAGTTTTTCTGGTAGTAAACATAATTGCCGGTGAGGTTGAAGCAGTCCACACGGTCGTTTGTAAGGACTTCAATTTCATCGGCGGAAAGAGAATAACGGCAGAGGCGGTAGTTGTTTGCTACGTCCAGATAGTAGATATAGCCGTTGTCGTAAACCGGATACCAGAGGTCTCCCTGCCAGGCGGTGGAAGTACTGCCGGAATGGGTATCGTAACGGTACAGGTAATGGTTGGTGCTGTCACCGGCATAATAAACGGTGCCGTCCGGAAGGGCGCAGGAGAAATCGGCACTGATGCGCTCCAAAAGCTCCGGCTCCCTGGCGCTGATTTTCTGGCGGTAAAACCGGGAACCGTCCGTGCCTGCGCACTGGTAATACAAATAGTTGTCAATCAGCTGCATGTTATAAATGACCTCTTTGGAAAGGCTGGTAATATGTCTGCCGTTTAACTGCGCACGGCATAAGGAATGGGAAGAGAAAAGATAGCCCAGACCTGCAGTGCCGGAAGAGGTATTCTGGAAGTAAAAAAGGTATTTACCGCCGGCGCAGATGTTGGAAACACTGGTGGCAATCAGCTTTTTCATATGGCTGCCGTCCGTGTCCATCACATACATGGCGTTGTCGTCGTAGGGGTTGGCAAAATAGACCTTGCCGTCGTATTCACAGAACATGCCGCCGTTGTAAAGATTGCCGGCGGTATTGCCCACGGTGCCTTCGGGAACGGGGGCAACGCGGTTGCTTAAAATATATAAAAAGATGAGGAGTCCGAGGAGCAGAACTAAAAGGCTGCCGATTAAAATTTTTTTTGCTTTTGCGTTCATAAAAGTATCCTTTTCTCACAGATTTTACCCTCATTATAGACTTAATTTTACTTGCTATCAAGGGGGTTTTGGTATAAGATAAAATGTAAAATCAAGGAAAAAGAGGTGCCACTTTGGAGTTAGCGGAATTACGAAAGAGTCTGGATGAAATTGATGAGCAGATTGTTTCTCTGTACGAGAAGCGCATGAAAATCTGCGCAGGCGTTGCCGAATATAAAATAGAAACCGGAAAGCAGGTTTTAGATACCGCAAGGGAAGCGGAAAAGATAGCCAAGGTAAAAGAACTGGTCAAGGACCCCGAAAACAGGCAGGGCGTGGAAGAACTGTTTGAGCAGATTATGTCCATGAGCCGCAAGCTGCAGTACAAGATGCTGGCGGAGGGAAAAAATCAGTTAAGACTTCCTTTTGATATGGTGGAAACGCTTCCTACGGAAGGCATGCATGTGGTTTTTCAGGGAAGCGAAGGCTCTTATTCCCAGGAAGCGTGTATCCGTTTCTTCGGGAAAAAAGCAGATGCCTTTCATGTGGAAAGCTTCCGGGATGCCATGAACGCACTGGAAGAGGGCAGAGCCGACTATGCGGTGCTTCCCATTGAAAACTCCACGGCGGGCATTGTCAATGAAATTTATGACCTTCTGGTAGAATACGAAAACTACATTGTGGGTGAACAGATTATAAAAATAGAGCACTGCCTGATGGCATGTGAGGGAGCTGCCAAGGACACCATCCGCACGGTGTATTCCCATCCCCAGTCCTTAATGCAGTGCGCACGTTACTTACAGCAGTACGAATGGCAGCAGATAAGCATGAAAAACAATGCGTTTGCGGCAAAAAAGGTAGCGGATGAAAAGGATATCACGGAGGCTGCCATTGCCGGCGAGCATGCGGCGGAGGCGTACGGCCTTAACATACTGGAAAAGAGCATTAACCAGTCGGAAACGAACTCCACGCGGTTTGTGATTTTATCCAACCGCAAGATTTACTGTAAGGATGCAAAGAAGGTGAGCATCTGCTTTGAACTGCCTCACAAGAGCGGTTCCCTGTACCATGCCCTTTCCCATGTGATTTTCAACAACTTAAATATGACCAAGATTGAAAGCCGTCCCATTGAGGACAGAAACTGGGAATACCGCTTCTTTGTGGACTTCGAGGGCAACCTGACGGACAGCGCCGTGATGAATGCGCTGCGGGGACTCAGGGAAGAAACCAGAAGCATGAAGATTTTGGGAAATTACTAAAAGAAATACAAGGCAGGTTAAACATATGCGGGAACAGGAACTTATCGTATACAGGGAATTTGAGGACGGCGGGCTTTTGCACGACATGGCGTTCCTCATGTCCCATTACAACGATGCTTACTATAATAAAGAGGATTTGGCGGCGCTTTTTTATGAGGACATCCATAAATTGTTAGACCTTGCGGGGACTTACGGGTTCCACGGCAACCTCTGGCACTGTTATCTGACCAACTTACTGGTAAACAACGAAAACAGCTACAGCAAGGCGTGCGAAATCAGAGGAAAAGTGGAGGGCACCATCAATAAGGCGGTGCTGCACGACATCCTGATTTTCAAGGAACTCTACGATTTTGATTTCACACCGGTTATGGAAGCGTTACATGTACCGGAATATGCCCTGCTTACGGACTACGAAGCCTCCAGCGAGGAGAGCAAGGTCTACAACAAGCGCATCTGCAGCCGGATTTGCGAGCTGGCGGAGAAGTTCTGCAACGACCATACCGCGGAGGAAATGAAGGACACCCTGACGGAATTCTACAAAGAGTACGGCGTGGGCAAATTCGGTCTGCACAAGGCATTCCGCGTGGAGCATGACGAAAACGGCGTGCAGATAGTTCCCATCTTAAACATTGCCCATGTGAAGCTGTCCGACCTTGTGGGGTATGAACTTGCCAAGGCAAAGTTAGTGGAAAACACGGAAGCATTTGTAAACGGAAGAAAAGCCAACAACTGCCTTTTGTACGGCGATGCGGGTACCGGCAAATCCACCAGCATCAAAGGCATTGTGAACGAATATTATGACCGCGGACTTCGTATTATTGAGGTATACAAGCATCAGTTTCAGGATTTGAACGATGTGATTGCTCAGATAAAAAACCGAAATTATAAATTCATCATCTACATGGATGATTTGAGCTTTGAAGAATTTGAAATCGAATATAAATATCTGAAAGCCGTTATCGAGGGCGGACTGGAAAAGAAGCCGGACAATGTGCTGATTTACGCCACCTCCAACCGCAGACATCTTGTGCGGGAGAAATTTACCGACAAGGAGGAGAGGGAGGACGATTTGCACCGGGGCGATACCGTGGCGGAAAAGCTGTCCTTATCTTCCCGTTTCGGCGTGACCATTTATTTCGGTGCACCGGACAAACGGCAGTTCCAGGAAATTGTCACCACCCTGGCGGACAGATACGGTATTATAATGGAAGAAAGCCTGCTTTTAGCAGAGGCAAGCAAGTGGGAGCTTTCCCACGGCGGCCTGTCGGGACGCACGGCGCAGCAGTTTATTGATTACCTTTTGGGAAAGGGGGAGGATGCATGAAAGTATTTGCAGCCATAGACGTAGGCTCTTATGAGCTTTCCATGAAAATCTTTGAATTTACCGAAAAAAACGGCATGCGGGAAATTGACCATATCCGTCACAAGCTGGACCTGGGAAGTGAGACTTATTCCGCCGGCAAGCTGAGTGCGGAAAAGGTGGATGAACTCTGCCGGGTACTGAAAGAGTACAAGGACATTTTAACCGGCTACAAGGTGGACGCCTACAAAGCATACGGCACCAGTGCCATCAGGGAAATGGAGAACCGGGATATTGTCATCGAGCAGATTGCCCAGACCACCGGCATCCGGATTGAGGTGTTAAGCAACTCGGAACAGCGTTTCTTAAATTACAAATCCGTGGCAGCAAAGGGTGAATCTTTTGACAGACTGCTTGACAAGGGCACCCTTTTCTTAGACATCGGTGGCGGCAGCATCCAGCTTTCTTTGTTTGACAAAGGGGTATTAAACACCACCCAGAACCTGAAGCTCGGCGTACTCCGACTGCGGGAGCGCCTGGGACATATCAATACCAGCCCTTCCCGGATGGAAGAGCTCATTGAGGAACTGGACGATGCCCAGTTGTCCGTTTTATATAAGCTGTACTTAAAGGATAAAAATATTTCCAATATCATTTTAGTGGACGATTACCTGTCCCCGTGGCTGAAAAATGGCAGATTTACCACGGAGACACCCGGCTATGTATCGGCGGCGCAGTGCGGCACCTTTGTGCAGAACATGCGGGAAAGAAGCACGGCGGAAATTGCCGCGAAGCTGGGTATTTCCGAAGAAAATGCAGGACTCATGTTTATTTCCGCCATTCTGGTGAACCGTATTTTAACCATGACGGGTGCGGAGCAGATATGGGTGCCGGGCGCTACGTTATGCGACGGTATTGCCTATGAATACGGACAGAAGCAGAAGCTTGTAGTAAACGGCCACGACTTTGAAAAGGATATTCTGGACTGTGCGCTGCAGATAAGCAAGCGTTACATGGGAAGCCGGAAGCGTGCGGAGACGTTGGAAAGCCTTACCATGAATATCTTTGACAACACGAAAAAACTGCACGGTCTCGGCAAGCGGGAACGTCTTTACCTGCAGCTTGCAGCACTTTTGCATGACTGCGGAAAATACATCAGCATGATAAACGTCGGAGAGTGTTCCTACCAGATTATCATGGCAACGGAAATCATCGGACTTTCCCACAGGGAAAGAGAAATGGTTGCCTACATTGTCCGGTTCAACCACGATGACTTTTTGTATTACGATGAACTGAGCAAGGACTCTTCCTTAGATATGCAGTCCTACCTGACGGTGGCAAAGCTGACCGCCATTCTTAGGATTGCCAACGGTCTGGACAGAAGCCACAAGCAGAAATTCAAGAATGTCAAGGTGGCGCTGAAGGACAGGGAGCTGGTGCTTACCGTGGACACCAAAGAGGACATCAGCTTAGAGAAGGGACTGTTTACCGACAGGGCACTTTTCTTCAAGGAAGTGTTCAATGTACAGCCCACCATAAAACAGAAACGCAGTTTGTAAAGAAAGGGAAATCCGTATGGGAGATAAGAAAAAAGAATTTAAAAATCCGGCTTATTATACCAACCGGGAATTGAGCTGGCTGTTGTTTGACCATAGAGTACTTTCCGAAGCAAGGGACAAAAGCATTCCTTTGTTTGAAAGACTGAAATTTTTAAGCATTACCGCATCCAATCTGGACGAATTTTTCATGATTCGTGTGGCATCCTTAAAGGATATGGTGCATGCGGGCTATTCCAAAAAGGACATTGCGGGCATGACGGCGGGGGAGCAGCTTGCCGCCCTCAATCCCAAAATCCATGAAATGGTAAACCTGCAGTATTCCACCTACAACCGTTCCCTGCTTCCGCTTCTGGAAACCAACGGTCTGCATGTGATTAAAAAGCATGAGATGTTAAACGAAAAGGAAGCGGCTTTTGTAGACTCCTATTTTGAACTGAACGTCTATCCGGTGCTCACACCCATGGCGGTGGACTCCTCCCGGCCGTTCCCGCTTATCCGCAACAAGTCCTTAAATTTAGGCGCTCTGGTAACCAAGAAAAACGGCGACGGCGAGCTGGAATTTGCCACGGTTCAGGTGCCCAGCGTGCTGCCCCGTATTGTGGAACTGCCGGCGGATGAGGGCTCCAGAAAGGTGATTTTATTAGAGGAAATCATCGAGCGCAACATTGAAAAGCTGTTTTTGAACTACACCATTGTCTGTGTGCATCCGTTCCGTATCATGCGCAATGCCGACCTCACCATCGATGAGGACGAGGCAGCAGACTTATTAAAGGAAATCGAGAAGCAGTTAAAGAAAAGACAGTGGGGCGAAGCCATCCGTCTGGAAGTAGAAGACGGTATGGATAAGCGTCTGGTAAAAATCTTAAAGAAAGAGCTTCATATCGACGAGGACGATATTTACAATATTGACGGACCCCTGGACCTTACCTTTTTAATGAAGATGTACGGACTGGAAGGCTTTGAACACTTAAAGGCAGAAAAATACACACCCCAGCAGCATCCGGCGCTTCCGGCGGGCGAGGATATTTTCGCCGCCATCCGCAAGGGAGACATCCTGCTGCATCATCCGTACCAGAGCTTTACCCCGGTAGTGGACTTTATCAGACAGGCAGCCAAGGACAAGGACGTACTGGCAATCAAACAGACCCTGTACCGTGTCAGCGGCAATTCCCCCATTATTGCGGCGCTGGCGGAAGCAGCGGAGAACGGCAAGCAGGTTTCCGTTCTGGTGGAATTAAAAGCGCGTTTTGACGAGGAAAACAATATCGTGTGGGCAAGAATGCTGGAAAAGGCAGGCTGCCACGTTATTTACGGTCTTGTGGGCTTAAAGACCCACAGTAAGATTACTCTGGTAGTCCGCAGGGAAGAGGACGGCATCCGCCGTTATGTGCACCTTGGCACCGGCAACTACAACGATGCTACTGCCAAGCTCTATACGGACGTGGGACTGCTGACCTGCAGCGAAGCCATCGGCGAGGACGCAACGGCGGTATTCAACATGCTGTCCGGTTATTCCGAACCGCTTTCCTGGAACAAACTGGCGCTGGCACCCATCTGGTTAAAGAAGAAATTCCTGTATTTAATCGGCAGGGAAAGAGACAATGCCAAGGCGGGTAAGGAAGCCCATATCATTGCGAAGATGAATTCCTTATGCGACCCGGACATTATTGCGGCGCTTTACGAAGCCAGTGCGGCAGGCGTAAAGATAGAGCTGATTGTGCGCGGTATCTGCTGCTTAAAGGTAGGCATTCCGGGTGTCAGCGAGACGATTTCCGTCCGCTCCATCGTGGGCAATTTTCTGGAGCACAGCCGTATCTTCTATTTTGAAAATGCGGGCAATCCCGAATTTTACTGCTCCAGTGCGGACTGGATGCCCCGTAACTTAGAGAGAAGAGTGGAAATTTTGTTCCCGGTGGAAAAAGAAGAGCTGCGTCAGAGACTGTATCACATTTTGGACTGTGAGCTTAAGGATACCATAAAGGCGCATGTGCTCACGCCGGAAGGCAGCTATGAAAAGGTAGACAGGAGAGGAAAGGAAAGCCTGAACTCCCAGGATGAATTCTGTAAGGAAGCCGTTTTACTGGCCAAGGCGGTTCCGGAGGAAGAGGAAGCAAGGGTATTTATTCCGGAAACACACCATGAATAAAATCATACTGGCAAGCGCTTCCCCGCGCAGAAAGGAGCTTCTCACCCAGATAGGCATTCCTTTTGAGGTGCGGGTAAGCCATGTGGAAGAAAAAATAAAAGATACGCATCCCGAAGCGGTGGTGGAGTCCTTGGCGGAGCAGAAAGCGGAGGCGGTTTTTAAGGAAATGGACAAGGAAGCCCTGGTAATCGGCGCGGACACCATCGTAGTGCTGGACGGCAGGATTTTGGGAAAGCCGAAGTCGGAAGAAGAGGCGGTGGAAATGCTTTCCGCCCTTGCGGGAAGAAGCCATGAGGTCTATACGGGCGTCTGCTTCCTTTACAGACAGAACGGCGAAGAGAAGCGGAAGGTATTTCACGAGGAAACGAAGGTTACGTTTTACCCGATGACAAAGCAGGAAATAGAAGCCTATGTCAGCACAAAGGACTGCATGGACAAAGCCGGCAGCTACGGCATCCAGGGTCCGGCTGCGGCGTTTATAAAGGGGATTTGCGGGGATTACAACAACGTGGTGGGTCTGCCTGCGGCAAGAGTCTACCAGGAGCTTAAGGAGTGTGAATGGCTATGAAAAAGGTTGTAATTTTTGACTTGGACGGTACACTGACCAATTCCCTTGCGTCCATGAAATTAAGCGGGGATACGGCAATGGCGAAATTCGGCATGGGTCCCTACACGGAGGACCAGTACAAGGTCTTCGTGGGAGACGGGGCAAAGGTTTTGGTGGAACGGTGCCTGATTGCCGGAGGCGATACGGAGCTTAAAAATCTGGATGCCGCTTACGAAGAGTACTGTAAGGTGTTTGAAAAATACTGTATGTACCAGGTGGAGCCTTATGACGGTATCCGGGAGCTGCTTTCCGCCCTGAAAGAAAAGGGAGTAAAGATTGCGGTCTTAAGCAACAAGCCCCATGAAAGAACGAAGGATGTGATTAAGGCAGTCTTTGGCGAAGGCTATTTTGATGTGGTGCAGGGACAGCAGGATGATGTACCGAAGAAACCGTCCCCCATCGGTGTGTTCAAAATACTGGAAAAGCTTTCCCTCACACCGGAGGATTTGTTATACATCGGAGACACCGGAACCGACATGCAGACCGGCAAGGCGGCGGGGGCTTTTACCGTGGGTGCCCTGTGGGGATTTCGGACGGAAAAAGAGCTTACAGAAAATCATGCGGATGTTTTGATAAAAAAACCGCAACAACTACTTGACTATTTGGCTTAGAACGAATATTATGGTTAAATGATAGTTTTAATATGAATGCAGGAGGATGGGTTATGCATGAGTACGATGATGCAGTTTTAGCCTGTTTCTTGGAAAATCAGTTGCAGTTGTTTCCGGAGGAGGTAGCTTCCACCGAGGAGGAAGCGGAAAGCTTCTTAGAGGATTGTATGGCTGTAGTGGTTGATTCCGCAGAAGATGTCCTTGCATACTTCGATGAAGCCGGTATTGATATGGACGGTGCCAATGAGGAAACGATTTTAGAGGCTTCCGAAGTATTCGATGTAGGCGATGGCAGATACCTCATTGTAGAGGGTTAAGGACATACATCAGTCCATGGATAACGTGAACTGGCCGATAAAACAGAACAGTATTTAGTATGACGAAGACGTCAGGGAACTTGCAGAAGCAGGTTCGTTGACGTCTTTTTATTTATTAAAATTTCTATTAAAAAAGGAGGAAACAGTATGTGCTCAATTATGTGTTACACAGGAAAAGATTTTATCAAAGAAGAAATGGAGGCACATTTGAACCGTACGAAAATGAGAGGCCCCGATGCCAGCCGGATGGTGGAAACGACGTTTGGCTATATGGGCTTTGCAAGACTTTCCATCATGGGGCTTAGTGAGGAAGGTATGCAGCCTTTCATGAAGGATGGAAGCGTTTCCATCTGCAACGGTGAAATATACGGTTTCAGAAGATTAAAGGAAGAACTGACGGCACAGGGTTACAGCTTTGTGAGCGGTTCCGACTGTGAGATTTTACTTCCCATGTATGAAATGTACGGTCTGGAAATGTTTGCCCATCTGGATGCGGAATATGCCTGCGTTCTTTACGATGCCAAGACCGATAAGGTGATTGCGGCAAGAGACCCCATCGGTATCCGCCCGTTATTCTACGGCTATTCCAAGAGCGGCCACATTGCATTTGCCAGCGAGGCGATTGCCCTGATGGATTTGGTGGAAGAGGTTATGCCCTTCCCTCCCGGCAGCTATTACTATGACGGTGAATTTGTGAAATATGAAGAAATCGACAAGGTGCGCGGTTACATTCATGCGGACATGGACACCCTCACAAAGGGGATTCACGACAAGCTGACAGAGGGTGTCAGAAAACGTCTGGATGCGGATGCACCCATGGGATTTTTGCTTTCCGGCGGTCTGGACTCCAGCCTGGTATGTGCCATTGCGGCAAACATCTTAAAGCAACCCATCCGTACCTTTGCCATCGGTATGGACATCGATGCCATTGACTTGAAGTATGCGAAGGAAGTAGCCGATTTCATCGGTGCCGACCATACGGAAGTCATCATGACAAAGGAAGAGGTGTTAGCTTCCTTAAAGACGGTTATCAAGGCGCTTGCCACCTACGACATTACCACCATCCGTGCCAGCATGGGTATGTATCTGGTATGTAAGGCAATCCATGAAACCACCGATATCAAGGTACTTCTCACCGGTGAAATTTCCGACGAACTGTTCGGTTATAAATATACGGACTTTGCGCCCAACGCACAGGAGTTCCAGAAAGAAGCGGAAAAGAGACTGCGTGAGCTTTACTTCTATGATGTGCTGCGTGCGGACAGATGCCTGGCTGCCAACAGCTTAGAGGCGCGTGTTCCTTTCGGTGATTTGGACTTTGCCAGATTTGTCATGGCAATCGACCCGGTCAAGAAGATGAATACCTACGGAAAAGGAAAATATCTGCTGAGAAAGGCTTTTGAAAAGGATGCCATTCTGCCGGAGGACATTCTCTGGAGAGAAAAGGCAGCCTTCAGTGATGCGGTAGGCCACAGCATGGTAGATGACCTGAAAGAATATGCAGAAGGGCTTTACAGTGATGAAGAGTACGAAAAACTGCGTGCGAAATATGACTTTGCACAGCCGTTCACCAAAGAAAGCCTTCTGTATCGTGAAATCTTTGAAGAATTTTATCCCGGCCAGGCTCGTATGGTACCTGATTTCTGGATGCCGAACAAATCCTGGGAGGGCTGCAACGTAAACGACCCCAGCGCCAGAGTTCTTTCCAACTACGGCGACAGCGGTAAATAATGCTTCAGGCTGGCAAGCACATCCTCATGGATGTATAGCCTGCCGTAGCCGGTACCGAAGGAAAGTCCGGGTTTGTTTTCACCGTGGAAATCGGAGCCGCCGCTGATGGCAAGACCGGATTTCTTCGCAATCGACTGGATTTTCCGGGTGTCGGAGGGCGTATAGGTGGAGTAGATGCCTTCAATGGCAAGAAGTCCGGCGTCTTTTAAGCGGGCAACCAGTGTTTCCAGTGCCTCATCCCCCATGTGATACAGGGTGGGGTGGGCGAGCACGGGAATGCCGCCTGCGGAAAGAATTAAGGAAACCGCCTGCTCCGGGGAAATCTTTTCACGGGGCACAAAGCAGGGAGCGTGGTCGCCGAGATAGCGTTCAAACGCTTCCTTTAGGCTTTTCACATAGCCCTTTTCCATCATGTACTTGGCGTAATGGGCTCTCGTAATCACGGAGTCCGGGAAATGCACCAGCAAATCTTCGTAGGAAACGTCAAAGCCGTATTCGGCAAGCTTTTCGCACATCTTATGGTTGCGGGTTTCCCGGGAGGCTAAGAAGGAAGCCACATGCTCCTTGAAAGCCTTGCTGTTTTCATCAATAAACAATCCTACAATATGGATATCCTTACCGTTATATTCCGAAGAAAGTTCAATCCCGGGAATGACTTCCACAGAAGCACCCTCGGGATTTTTCTCTGAAATGGTGCCGGAAAGAGCTTCGGCACACGAGATGGCCTCCGACAGACCGGCAGTGGTGTCATGGTCTGTCAGGGCAAAAGCGGATATCCGATGTGTCAGGGCATATTCGACCAGCTCGGTGGGGGTAAAAGTACCATCGGAGCAGGTGGAATGTACGTGTAAATCTACCATCAATCCTCATCCTCATCTGTTTTATTGTATACGGTACGCTTTCTTGCCATTTCATCGCTGGCAAGGTATTCGTCGTAAGTGGTAATCTTGTCAATCAGGCTGCCGTCCGGAAGTATTTCCATAATACGGTTGGCAGTGGTCTGCACAAACTGGTGGTCATGGCAGGCGAAAAGCTCTACGCCGCCGAACTTAATAAGACCGTTGTTTAAGGCGGTAATGGACTCCATGTCCAGGTGGTTGGTGGGTTCATCTAAAATCAGGCAGTTGGCGCCGCTTATCATCATCTTGGATAAGAGACATCTTACTTTTTCACCACCGGAAAGGATGCGGACTTTCTTTACACCGTCCTCACCGGCAAACAGCATACGTCCTAAGAAGCCGCGGACATAGGTTACATCCTTGACGGGAGAGTAGCCGGTCAGCCAGTCGGCAATGGTCAGGTCGCAGTCAAATTCCTTGGTGTTGTCCTTGGGGAAGTACGCCTGGGAAGTGGTAATGCCCCATTTGTAGCTGCCTTCGTCCGGCTCTAATTCGCCGGCTAAAATCTGGAACAGAGTGGTCTTTGCCAGTTCGTTGCCGCCGACAAAAGCAATCTTATCATCATGTCCGACAATAAAGGAAATGTCGTTTAAGACCTTTATGCCGTTTACCGTCTTGGAAAGGTGCTCCACGCTTAAGACCTCGTTGCCGATTTCTCTGTCGGGACGGAAATCAATGTAAGGGTACTTACGGCTGGAAGGACGGATTTCGTCCAGTTCGATTTTTTCAAGGGCACGTTTTCTGGCGGTAGCCTGTTTGGATTTGGAAGCGTTTGCGGAGAAACGGGAGATGAATTCCTGTAATTCCTTAATCTTTTCTTCCTTCTTCTTGTTGGCTTCCTTCATCTGCTTGATAAGGAGCTGGCTTGACTCGTACCAGAAATCGTAGTTGCCGGCATAGAGCTGGATTTTGCCGTAGTCGATGTCCGCAATCTGGGTGCAGACTTTATTTAAGAAGTAACGGTCATGGGATACCACGATAACGGTGTTCTCAAAGTCGATTAAGAAGTCCTCGAGCCACTGGATAGCATCTAAGTCCAGGTGGTTGGTCGGTTCGTCCAAAAGCAGGATGTCGGGGTTGCCGAACAGGGCCTTTGCCAGAAGAACCTTTACCTTTTCATTACCGTTTAAGTCCTTCATAACGGAGTAGTGCAGGGAGGTGTCGATGCCGAGGCCGTTTAACAGGGAGGCTGCGTTGGACTCTGCTTCCCAGCCGTCCATTTCCGCAAATTCGGCTTCCAGTTCGCTGGCGCGGATACCGTCTTCATCGGTAAAATCCTCTTTGGCATAGATGGCATCCTTTTCCTTCATAATCTGGTAAAGACGCTCATTTCCCATGATGACAAGGTCCAGTACGGTGTAGTCATCATATTTGAAATGGTCCTGCTCCAAGACGGAGAGACGCTGGCCGGGGGTGATGAAAATTTCACCGTTTGTGGTGTCCAGTTCTCCAGACAAAATCTTTAAGAAGGTGGATTTGCCGGCGCCGTTGGCACCGATTAAGCCGTAGCAGTTTCCTTCGGTAAACTTGATGTTGACGTCTTCAAATAACGCCTTTTTTCCTACACGGTAGGTGACATTGTTAGCACTAATCATTTTACAATCCTCATAATAGGCACTTTTGCGGACAACTCCGCATAAATGCTGTGTTTTTTAGTTTTCAGGTCCGTATTCTATTATACATAAAGAAGTGTAATTTTCAAGGAATTTATTTGACAGGGGCACTTTAACGTGATAATATGGCAGAGTGCTGATGCATGAAAATGCGGGGCACAGGGATGGATTGTAGTTCCGCATTCAGCGGAGAAAGTGAGGAGCTTATGAAAAAGAAAATGAGTTTACTGGTGGCAGCATGTCTGGCACTGACACTGACGGCATGTGGTTCCAAGAGCGAAGGCAAGACCTTTACGGTCGGCTTCGACGCAGAGTTTCCCCCTTACGGATATATGGATGACAACGGGGAATATGTAGGTTTTGACCTGGACCTGGCAGAAGAAGTCTGCAAGAGAAACGGCTGGGAGCTTGTAAAGCGTCCCATCGACTGGAACTCCAAGGATATGGAGCTTACCAGCGGCAACATCGACTGCATCTGGAACGGTTTTACCATGAACGGCAGAGAGGATGATTACACCTGGTCAGACCCCTATATTGACAACAGCCAGGTATTTGTAGTGGCAAAGGATTCCGGTATTGCCACAATGGCAGACCTTGCGGGCAAGGCAGTCGGCGTACAGGCAGACTCTTCCGCACTGAGTGCCTTAAACGAAGAAACAAACAGCGAACTGAAGGGCAGCTTTGCAAGCCTGACCGAATATGCGGATTACAACACCGCATTCATGGATTTGGAAGCAGGCGCACTGGATGCCGTAGCCATGGATATCGGTGTGGCAAATTACCAGATGGCTTCCCACGGCGACGGCTATGTCATCTTAGACGAGAAGTTATCCACCGAGCAGTATGCGGTTGGCTTCAAGCTTGGCAACGAAGAACTCCGTGACACCGTAAACAAGACCCTTCTTGAGATGGTGGACGACGGCACCTTCATGAAGATTGCCGACGAATGGGGCGTAGCGGATACCGTCTGCTTAGGCAAATAAGCAAAGCGTGGTTCAGCAATCAAATAACCTGAAAAAATAACCTGAAAGAACGATACGGCAGGGAAAGGGCAAGCGTGACAATATGAGTATACAGATGATTTTATTTCAATTAGCGAAAGGAATGCTGGTTTCTATTGAAATCTTTGCACTGACCCTGCTGTTTTCTTTGCCTCTGGGGCTGGTAGTTGCCTTTGGCAGAATGGCGAAAAACGTAGTGCTGAGGTCCGTGACGAAAGCGTACATATCCATCATGAGAGGTACCCCTCTGATGCTGCAGCTTCTCATTATCTATTTCGGACCTTCTATTCTGTTTAAGGTAAAAATCGGGCCCGGATACCGTTTTGTTGCGGTTATTCTGGCATTCTCCATCAACTATGCCGCTTACTTTGCGGAGATTTACCGTTCCGGCATCGAGTCCATGCCGGTGGGGCAGTACGAAGCGGCAAAAGTGCTCGGTTACAACTGGGCGCAGACCTTTTTCAAGATTATCCTGCCGCAGGTAATCAAACGGATTTTACCGTCCGTCACCAACGAAATCATTACGCTGGTAAAGGATACCTCTCTGGCGTTTGCCATTGCACAGGCGGAAATGTTTACCATTGCCAAGCAGATTGCGGCAAAGGAAACTACGATTATGCCGCTTATGATTGCCGGCGTGTTCTATTACATTTTCAACCTGATTGTGGCGGTTGTAATGGAAAAAATCGAGAAAGCATTCGCATACTATAAATAAGGAGGTGGCCCCATGAAATTATTGGAAATGAATCATGTAAAAAAAGGATTTGACGGTCACGGTGTTTTAAAGGACATCTCCTTAAGCGTGGAAAAGGGAGAGGTTGTATCCATTATCGGACCTTCCGGCTCCGGTAAATCCACATTGCTTCGCTGTGCCACCATGCTGGAAAAAATGGACGACGGCGAGCTTATTTATCTGGGACAGAAGGTGACTGCCACATCCACTAAGGCGGAGCTTAAGAAAATAAGAAGCTGTTTCGGACTGGTGTTCCAGAACTTTAACCTGTTCCCTCATTACAATGTCATGAAAAACATTACGGATGCGTTAATCCATGTGGATAAAATTCCCAAGAAGGAAGCCGTGGAGCGTGCGGAAAAGCTTCTGGCACAGTTGGGGCTTTCCGACAAGGCGGCTGCCTATCCCTGCCAGCTTTCCGGCGGACAGCAGCAGCGAGTTTCCATTGCAAGAGCGCTGGCAAAGCAGCCGCAGATACTGTTCTTTGACGAACCGACCTCCGCACTGGACCCGGAGCTTACCGCAGAAGTGCTTAAGGTTATCAGACAGCTTGCCAAAGAGCATATGACCATGGTTATCGTTACCCATGAAATGAAATTTGCCAAAGAAGTTTCCGACCGCATTATCTTTATGGAAGAGGGCATCATCAAGGCGGAAGGAACACCGGACGAGCTGTTCTCTAAGGACAATGAAAGAGTCATGGAATTTATTGGACACTTATCGGGAGAAAGGGTATAATGGGGGTATCACGGTAAAAGAGAGGGTATGAATGAATGTATGATGTAATTATTATCGGTGCGGGACCCGGGGGCATCTTTTCGGCATATGAGCTGACAAAGCTTGACCCTGCTTTGAAAATCGCGGTTTTTGAAGGCGGTCATGCACTGGACAGGAGACACTGTCCCATTGACGGCGAGAAAATCAAAAGCTGCGTCAACTGCAAAAGCTGCTCCATTATGAGCGGATTTGGCGGTGCCGGAGCTTTTTCTGATGGAAAATACAACATTACCAACGATTTCGGCGGTACACTGTACGAGTATATCGGCAAGGCAAAGGCGCTGGAGTTGATGAAGTATGTGGATGCCATCAACATGTCCTACGGCGGCGAGGGTACAAAGCTGTATTCCACGGCGGGCTCCAAATTCAAAAAGCTCTGCATGCAGAATAAATTAAATCTGTTAAATGCTTCTGTGCGGCACTTAGGCACGGACATTAATTTTGTGGTGCTGGAAAACCTGTATGCGGAATTAAAGGATAAGGCGGACTTTTTCTTTGATACGCCGGTAAAGACCGTAAAGGCGACAGAGGACGGCTATGAGGTGGTCTGCGAAAACGGAACGTATACCTGTAAAAAGTGTATTATATCGGTGGGCAGAAGCGGCAGCAAGTGGATGGAGCAGGTGTGCCGGGATATGGAAATCCCCACCAAGTCCAACCGCGTGGATATCGGCGTGCGCGTGGAGCTTCCCGCCGTTATCTTTTCCCATCTGACGGACGAACTTTACGAGAGCAAGATTGTGTACCGTACGGAAAAGTTTGAAGACAACGTGAGGACGTTCTGCATGAACCCCTACGGCATTGTGGTAAATGAAAACACCAACGGCATTGTGACGGTAAACGGACACAGCTACGAGGATGAAAATTTGCGGACGGAAAATACGAACTTTGCCCTGCTTGTGGCAAAGCACTTCTCCGAGCCCTTTAGGGACAGCAACGGCTACGGCGAAAGCATTGCGCGTCTTTCCAACATGCTGGGAGGCGGTGTCATTGTGCAGCGGTTCGGCGATTTGGTGCGCGGACGGCGGAGCAATGCCAAGAGAATAGAAGAGGGTCTGGTGCGCCCCACCCTGGCGGCTACACCCGGAGATTTGAGCCTGGTGCTGCCGAAGCGTATATTGGACGGCATTATGGAAATGATTTATGCACTGGACAAAATTGCTCCCGGAACGGCAAATGATGATACACTGCTTTACGGCGTGGAAGTTAAGTTCTATAATATGGAAGTGGAAATCGATGAACATCTGGAAACCCGTTACAAGGGACTGTATGTCATCGGTGACGGCAGCGGTATTACCCATTCGCTTTCCCATGCCTCCGCAAGCGGTGTGTTTGTGGCAAGGGATATTGTGGAAGCGGAAGAGTAACCGGCAGGAAGGCATGAGGAAAAATGAAATTAGCGGCGGTAATTATGTTACTTGTGGTTTTGGGGCTCATGGTGCTGTATCTGTTTATGCTGATGCCCCGGATGCTTCACAGACCGGACAAAACACCTTTTATGGGCTGGCTGTATGCCCACAGAGGGCTGCACGACAATGCGTCCGACGCACCGGAAAATTCCATGGCGGCGTTTAAGAAGGCTGTGGAAGCCGGCTACGGCATCGAGCTTGACATCCAGCTTACCAAAGACAAAATCCCGGTTATCTTTCACGATTTCACCCTGGTGAGAATGTGCGGGGAGCCCGGGAAAATAGCGGATTATACCTATGAGGAGCTGCAGAAGTTCCATTTAAAGAACAGCACGGAAAAAATTCCGGCGTTTGCGGATTTCTTAAAGCTGGTGGACGGAAAGGTGCCCTTCGTATTAGAGTACAAAATGCCGGGCAACAGCACGGAAATCTGCCGGATAGCGGACGGCATGCTGAAGGATTACAGGGGTGTTTACTGCATAGAGTCCTTTCATCCGCTGGTGCTTTTATGGTACAGACGGCACAGAAGCCGTGTGATGCGGGGACAGCTTGCCGACAATTTTGTGAAGGACGGGGAAACGGCCCTGCCGGGATTTGCCTACTTTTTACTTCACAATATGCTGTTCGATTTTCTGGCAAAGCCGGACTTCATTGCATACAACCACAAATACTATAAGGATTTGTCCAGACGCATCCTGCGTTATCTGTACGGCACGCTTTCCGTGGCGTGGACGATTAAAAGCGAGAAAGAACTGAAGGAGAGAAAGGAAGATTTCGACCTCTTTATCTTTGACAGCTTTGTACCCAACCCGGCAACCGTAAAGTAACGGTAAATTTTGCAGGATGTTTATAAAAATAGACGAAAATCATAGATAAAATTTTAACAAAATGCACAAAAGTGGATTTTGTCCCAAAGTTTTGAATTAAATATCTTGATATATTTCTGGCAAATTGATAAAATGTATAGGAATTAAGCACAGAAGAGGCTTTTTTGGCTTTCTTTTTGTGCTTGAAATAGTTTCATAAATCTATAAAGGAGAAAACAAACATGAAAAAATGGGTGTACTTATTTACCGAAGGCAACGCAAACATGCGTGAACTTCTCGGTGGTAAGGGTGCTAACCTGGCTGAAATGACCGGTCTTGGTCTTCCTGTTCCCCAGGGTTTCACTATTACCACAGAAGCTTGTACTCAGTACTATGAGGACGGCAGAGAAATCAATGAAGAAATTCAGGCTCAGATCAATGAATACATTGTAAAGATGGAGGAAATTACCGGTAAGAAGTTCGGTGACAAGGAGAATCCCCTTCTTGTTTCTGTTCGTTCCGGTGCAAGAGCTTCCATGCCCGGTATGATGGATACCATCTTAAACCTTGGTTTAAATGAGACCGTTGTAAACGTAATCGCTGAGAAGTCCGGCAATCCCCGTTGGGCTTGGGACTGCTACAGAAGATTCATCCAGATGTACTCTGACGTAGTTATGGAAGTTGGTAAGAAGTACTTCGAAGAACTCATCGACCAGATGAAGGCTAAGAAGGGCGTTACCTACGACGTAGAACTGACCGCAGAAGACTTAAAGGAACTTGCTTCCGAATTCAAGGCTGAATACAAAGAGAAAATCGGTGTAGACTTCCCCGACGACCCTAAGGAACAGTTAATGGGCGCTATCAAGGCTGTATTCCGTTCCTGGGACAACCCTCGTGCAAACGTATACCGTCGTGACAACGATATCCCTTATTCCTGGGGTACTGCTGTAAACGTACAGTCCATGGCTTTCGGTAACATGGGTGATGACTGTGGTACCGGTGTTGCCTTCACAAGAGACCCGGCTACCGGCGAGAAGAAGCTGATGGGTGAATTCCTTGTAAACGCACAGGGCGAAGACGTTGTTGCCGGTGTTCGTACACCTATGCCTATCGCAGAGATGGCTGATAAATTCCCTGAAGCATTCGAACAGTTCAAGAAGGTTTGCGAAACCCTTGAAAACCACTACAGAGATATGCAGGATATGGAGTTTACTGTTGAAAACAAGAAGCTTTACATGCTGCAGACCAGAAACGGTAAGAGAACAGCTCAGGCTGCATTAAAGATTGCATGTGACTTAGTAGACGAGGGAATGAGAACCGAAAAAGAAGCAGTAGCTATGATCGATCCCCGTAACTTAGATACTCTGTTACATCCTCAGTTCGATGCTAAGGCTCTTAAGGCTGCAACTCCCATGGGCAAAGGTCTTGGTGCATCTCCGGGTGCTGCTTGCGGTAAAATCGTATTTACAGCAGAAGATGCAGAAGAATGGGCAGCTAAGGGCGAAAAGGTTGTTCTGGTTCGTCTGGAAACCTCTCCCGAAGACATCACAGGTATGAAGGTATCCCAGGGTATCTTAACCGTTCGTGGTGGTATGACCTCCCATGCAGCAGTAGTTGCCCGTGGTATGGGTACCTGCTGTGTATCCGGTTGCGGCGATATCGCAATGGATGAAGCAAACAAGAAATTTACTCTTGCTGGTAAGGAATTCCATGAAGGAGACTACATCTCCATCGACGGTTCCACCGGTAACATTTATGACGGCCAGATTGCAACTGTAGATGCAACCATCGCTGGTGAATTCGGCAGAATCATGGCTTGGGCAGATAAGTACAGAAAGCTGAAAGTTCGTACAAACGCAGATACTCCTTCCGATGCAAAGAAGGCTCGTGAGCTTGGTGCAGAAGGTATCGGTCTTTGCCGTACAGAGCATATGTTCTTCGAAGAAGACAGAATTGCAGCATTCCGTGAAATGATCTGTTCCGATACAGTAGAAGAAAGAGAAGCAGCTCTGGATAAGATTCTTCCTTATCAGCAGGGTGACTTCGAAAAATTATACGAAGCTCTGGAAGGATGTCCTGTTACCATCCGTTTCCTGGATCCGCCTCTTCACGAATTCGTTCCTACCGAAGAAGCAGACATCGAGAAGCTTGCTAAGGCTCAGGGCAAATCCGTTGAGACTATCAAGAACATCATCGCTTCCTTACATGAATTCAACCCTATGATGGGTCACAGAGGATGCCGTCTTGCAGTTACCTATCCTGAAATTGCAAAGATGCAGACCAAGGCTGTTATCCGTGCAGCTATCAATGTAAAGAAGGCACATCCCGATTGGAATGTAGAGCCTGAAATCATGATTCCTCTGGTATGTGAAGTTAAGGAACTTAAGTACGTTAAGAAGGTAGTTGTAGAAACCGCTGACGCTGAAATCGCAGCAGCAGGCATCGACCTTAAGTACGAAGTAGGTACCATGATCGAAATCCCGAGAGCAGCTCTTACCGCTGATGAAATCGCTAAGGAAGCTGACTTCTTCTGCTTCGGTACCAACGACTTAACCCAGATGACATTCGGCTTCTCCCGTGATGATGCTGGTAAGTTCTTAAATGCTTACTATGATGCAAAAATCTTCGAGAACGATCCGTTTGCTAAGCTTGACCAGACCGGCGTTGGCAAGCTGATGGATATGGCTATCAAACTTGGTAAGCCTGTAAATCCTAAGCTTCATGTTGGTATCTGTGGTGAGCACGGCGGAGATCCTTCTTCCGTAGAATTCTGCCACAAGATTGGCTTAGACTATGTATCCTGCTCACCTTTCCGTGTTCCTATTGCACGTCTGGCAGCAGCTCAGGCAGCTATTGCTGACGAGAAATAATACAAGGTCTGTAACGGACATTTGAATTATTGCATAAATACAGAAATCCCCCGTACTTCGTGATGAAGTATGGGGGATTTTTTTGTAAGGTAATCCTTAAAAAAATCCATTGATATAATAGTGTTGGTTCGCCAACCGCCCTAATCAAAGGAGGTCATTTCAGCGAAATTGTTTTTCCTGCTCCTCTGCCGGTAACTTTTATATAGCCCTCATTTTCCATTTTCTTATACAGATTAAATGCTCGTGTCTGCTTAACGTCAAGAAGCTCCTGCAATTCCTCTACTGTCATACTACCGTGTTCATTCAGATAATCAATAACCGCCTGATACTGCTTTGGAACAGCTGCTGTTACAACAGTGTCGCTGTTTCTGTTTGGCAGCGATATTCTGAAAGAATTTGGAGTTACGGTGATTGCAGGCTTTACAGCCGAATCTGAATACAGGGACAGTATTTTTCTTATACCCGTGCCGTATGATTCAATGTAATTCAGCCGATGGAACATTTCGGCAAGCTTTCTATTTCTCGGCTGAGATATTCCGTTCATGATATCTTCCTTGGCAAGTCCCGGAACAAGTCCGCCGATGGAGATAATATCAATACTTTTACTGTTGATATTCACAATGATACTGCCGCTGAAACCGTAGTCACGATGGACAACAGCATTCAGAAGTGCCTCTCTTATTGCTGCTTCGGGATAATCGGATATATCTATACGGTCAATTCCGGAAAAGACCGATTTTGTTTTGTTGTTCAGCATTATATACTCAAAAACATTCTCTATCTGACTGAATACTGAACCACAGAATTCCCTATGGTCGATAAAGTTTGTGTTATCTTCATCGGCGAAAACGGCTGCCTTTATGGTATGACTGCACTGATCCGATACAATAAGTCCAAGGTTTGTGAACAGGGCATCGTTTATATTTACTATGCCGAGGGCTTTGTATTTATCCTCCGAAAAGGGGATATTGTGCTTTGCAAAGGCCTCCGCAGCACTTTTGAAGGTAAGTTGCTGTTCAAGACTGCGCATTTCCTCAAAGCTGTCCCTGTCTGAAAGTTTTATCATCTGACGTATCTGCTCCGGAGATGCCTGCACAGACGATGCACCCTGGCGGATATATACTCCGCTCGGTTTTAATCCTTTTGATTTTAGATAATACGGCTTTGAGCTGCCCTCGTATACATTCACTTTGATAATACCTTCGTTAAGAGAATACTTTGTAAACATTGTAACATCGGGTGCTACAGAATCCCGGACACAGTTTGTTATCCTTGTATAGGTGTCATCGGTATTGGAAAGCGGTGCAGGTGTTCCGTCGTCATTTACGCCGACATAAATTTCACCGCCGTCCGTGTTGGCAAATGCAATGACTTCTTTTGCAATATCATCTACAAATTCACGCTTATATTCAATGCGCTCATTTTCGCTGTTCATAAAGCTACCTCCGTTTCGGCTTTAATGCTATTATGATTTAATTATATTCATTTTATTCACTTTTATCAAGTGAATAAAGTGAATTTTCATAAACAGTTAGTGAATTTTGTGAAATGAAAAGTGAATTTTCAAAAATAATTCTTGACAACGAAAAAAAGCAGAACTATAATGCATATAAATCAGATAGGAATTATAAGAATAAAAGAGAAGGAGGGAACGGGTATGGAATTTCAGAAGACGAAAAAAGAAAATAACCAAACTGCAGCCAAAGAAAGGAACCGTTTCTTCGGCTTCCTTGTTTTGCCCGAAACAGCATGTTGTCTGTGTTGTTGTTACGACACAGGCGGCAATTTTTTCTGTAAATAAACAGATTGATTATTGTATATAGAAACGGAGACTCCGCCTGTTTTATCAATATTTCTGAACGATGAGATATTGAGAAATGGGTGGAGTCTTTTTGCGTTTCTGTAAAAGGTGAGGGAAAAACAATGGTTGACAGCAGAGAAAGCATTACGGCAAAGTTGTGTTCTTTTGCCAGGGCTTATCATTCTAATTTTGAAAAAGAGAAAATTTTTGATGACTATCTTGCATTTGATTTCATGGGAAAAGAGGAATACGAGGAGATGGGGCAGCTCATCCAGAATGATTTTAATGTATCCGCCCTGGACCCGCAAAGCGATTTTGACGGCTCTTTCGTATACCCGTGGCTGAACCGGTTCATTTCGCCCATTCCGCTATCGCGCATCGCTTTTGCGGAGAAGGAACTGCAACGTTTTGTAAAGGAAAAGGGAAAATGCCAGTATGTAATCTGCGGAGCGGGTAAAGAAGTTGGAATTGACGAGGCTATGCCAACCTTTGTTTCCATTCTCGGGGTAACGTATTACCTGACGTTGCCGGTTTTGGAACAGACATTGAAGAAGGTGGGAGGTATATCGGAAAAAGAAAGCCGTGTGGTATTTGATTTTCCCGATGAAACAACCTTTGACCCTCATGGAATCGAAAGGGTTTACGGACTGACACATATAACGGAAAAGTTAGGGGAACCGATGTTGCATGGTTTTCGCCTGCCGGAAATTTATCTGGCGCTTTCAAAAAACGGTTTTCAGGTGGAAAAATACGAATCACCCGAAAGCATACAAAAAAATTTTTTCGGTGAAAGAAAAGATAAACAAAAGGCTTTTGAAAATATTCATTTTATTTTAGCAAAGAAAACAGAAAGGTATGGTGAGTAACATGAAAGAGAAAGAGTACAGCAGAATGGAAACAGCACTTATTCACGGAGGTATTTATGGGGACAGTCAGACGGGAGCTGTCAATGTTCCGATTTATCAGACATCCACGTATGAGCAGAAAGCCCTGGGAGAAAACACCGGCTGGGAATATTCCCGTACCGGGAATCCCACAAGAGCGGCACTGGAAAGCCTGATCGCCGAGCTGGAGAAAGGAAAGGCCGGCTTCGCGTTTGGCTCCGGCATGGCAGCCATTACGGCAGTACTCAGCCTGTTTCATTCCGGGGACAAAGTTCTCATATCCAGCAATGTATATGGGGGAACCTTCCGTGTCTTAGACAAAATATTTAAGAACTTTGAAATCAGCTATTCCATAGAAGATACCACGGACCTTGACACTCTCGACAGCAGGATTACGCCGGAGGTAAAAGCCATTCTGATAGAAAGCCCCGCCAATCCGCTGCTAACCGTGACGGATATTGCAGGAGTGGCAGCCATAGCGAAAAAGCACGGTATCCTTTCCATTGTGGACAACACCTTTATGACGCCTTATTTGCAGCGCCCGATTGAACTGGGAGCAGATATCGTGATTCACAGTGCCACCAAATATTTAGGCGGACACAGCGATGTCGTGGCGGGACTTGTTGTGGTCAACAGTGACGCCCTTGCGGAGCGTCTGGCATTTATACAGAATGCCACCGGAGGCGTACTGGGACCGTTTGATTCCTTCCTGCTGATACGGGGCATCAAGACCCTGGGAGTACGGCTTGACCGGCATGTGGAAAATGCAGAAAAAGCGGCAGCGCATCTGAAAGCCCATAAAGCGGTCCGTAAGGTGTATTATCCGGGACTGCCGGACGCGCAGGGATATGAAATCAATAAAAAGCAGGCAAAAAACGGCGGCGCTATGATTTCTTTTGAACTTTATGAAAATTACAACATCCGCAAGTTCTTTTCCTCGCTGAAAATTATTGCCCTTGCGGAAAGCCTTGGCGGTGTGGAGAGCCTTGTATGCCATCCGGCAAGCATGACCCATGCTTCCATTCCGTATGAGGTGAGACAGAAAGTGGGCATTACGGACGGACTCATCCGCCTGTCCATAGGGATTGAAAACATTCAGGACCTTTTAGAAGATTTGGACCGCGCAATTGCAGAAAGTGAGGAAGAAGCATGAGCTATTATGAATCGGTGCAGGAGTTAATCGGAAACACGCCGCTGGTAAAATTAACCTATACGGGAAACCGGGAAGGGGTACAGTTGTTTGCCAAGTTAGAATTGTTTAACCCCTCCGGCAGTGTAAAGGACCGGACCGGTAAATATATGGTTGCGGATGCAGAAAAAAAGGGAAAGCTTCTAAAAGGCGGAACCATCGTGGAAGCCACCGCCGGAAATACAGGGCTGGGCATTGCGTTTGCGGCATTAAACAAAGGATACCGCATCATCTTTGTGGTGCCGACGAAATTTTCGGAGGAAAAACAGACCCTGCTTCGGGCGCTCGGAGCAGAAATTGTGAATACGCCAAGGGAAGAAGGAATGCTTGGCGCAGCCCGCAAGGCAGAAGAATTAAGAAACGTTATTCCCGGAGCGGTTTCCTTAGAACAGTTTAAAAATCAGGCAAATCCGCTGGCACATTACGAAACAACGGGACCGGAAATTTACCGTGACCTGGAAGGGAAGATTGATTATCTGGTTGCAGGCGCGGGAAGCGGGGGAACATACACCGGCATTGTGCGCTATTTAAAGGAACAGAATCCGGACATCAAAGGAATTCTGGCAGACCCGGTGGGCTCCACCATGGGTGGCGGAGAACACGGAGATTATGACATTGAGGGGATAGGCAACGACTTTATTGCGGAAACTATGGATATGTCATTGGTGGACAAGGTCATTAAAATTGATGACAACGATGCGTTTACCGGCGCCAGGGAGCTGGCGGCAAAAGAGGGGATTTTTGCGGGTTCCTCTTCCGGAGCGGCATTTTCCGCAGCCAAGAAGCTGATTGCGGAGGGAGCGCAGGGAAATATCGTGATTGTTCTGCCGGACAGAGGGGACAGATATTTCAGTAAAAAGCTGTATGGATGAAAACGGCAAAAACATATTGCCCTTATAGGCATTCTGTTTTATAATAAGAGAAACAGAACATATGAAAATGAATGACGAAAGCAAACAGACAAAGAAAGAGAGGACGGATGGATATGGATATTGCAGGACTTTCTATGGATATGTCAATGATGAATGTGCAGTCGAAGGTGAGTGTAGCCATGCTGGATAAATCTCTTGATATGGAACGGTCACTGGGAGACGGTCTGGTGCAGATGATAGATGCAGCGGCCATGGAGCGAAGCGTCAACCCGGCAGTGGGAGGAAGCATAGACATTCGGTTATAAAGAAAAAGGAAAGGCGATGCCTTTCCTCTTTTTTTGAACAGGATATACTTTGCACATTATTTTACTGGGAGCATTGCCGTAAATCCCGATTTGGTCTTGACAGGAAATATCACCATGTTAGTATTGGGTGAGTACAAGTCGTTGCAGAAATGCTTCCATATTTAATGGATAATATAAAAATTTTTCCTATTGAAAAGTATTGAGGAGTAAAAAATATGTTGACACAATTTTCAAGAACGGAGCTGCTTTTGGGAAAGGAAGCCATGGAAAAACTGAAGAATTCCAGAGTAGCGGTATTCGGCATCGGCGGCGTGGGCGGCTATGTCTGCGAAGCGCTGGTCAGAAGCGGTGTGGGTTCCTTTGATTTGATTGACGATGACAAGGTGTGCCTCACCAACTTAAACCGCCAGATTATTGCCACCCGCAAGACGGTTGGAAAATATAAGACAGAGGTTATGAAGGAACGTATTCTGGATATCAATCCCGATGCGAAAGTGGAGATACACAACTGTTTCTTTTTGCCGGAAAATGCGGATGAATTTCCCTTTTCGGAGTATGATTATGTAGTGGATGCCGTGGATACGGTTACGGCTAAAATTTCACTGGTCATGAAAGCACAGGAATGCCATGTGCCCATTATCAGCAGCATGGGCGCCGGCAACAAATTGGACGGCAGCCAGTTTAAGGTAGCAGACATTTACAAAACCAAGATCTGTCCGCTGGCAAAGGTAATGCGCCGGGAATTAAAAAAGCGCGGCGTGAAGAAGCTGAAAGTAGTCTATTCGGAAGAAATGCCCACAAGGCCGGTAGAGGATATGGCAATCAGCTGCCGTACCCACTGTATCTGCCCGCCGGGCGCCCGGCATAAATGCACGGAACGCCGGGACATCCCGGGCAGCGTGGCATTTGTACCTTCCGTGGCGGGATTGATTATCGCCGGTGAAGTCGTGAAGGATTTGTGTAAAGCATAAGGAGAAAAAGAAGCATATTTAGAGTAATTATGAAAATGCTTCTCGATAAAGCCAGATAAAGGAAGCAAAACAAGAAAAAAATTAAAAATGCTTTATGACAAAGCTGGTATAAAGAAGCAAAACAGGAAAAAGTCTGAAAATGCTCCATGTTTAAGACAAAAAAAGAAAGCAAATTAAAGAAATAATTTAAAATGCGTCAGATAGAGAGATGCAAAAGAAGAGATAATAAAAATTTGCTTTAAATGTCGTACAAGATGGGAAAGCAAAAAGCATGAAAACAGAAAAATGCATTAAACGCCATACGAGAAGAGAAAGCAAAAAGCATGAAAACAGGGAAATGCTTTAAATATCGTACAAGAGGGAAAAGCAAAAAGCATGAAAATAGGAAATTGCTTTAAATACTTTGCAAGAAAAGGAAGCAAAAGAAAAGGTAACGGACTTTTGCAGAAAAGCATAGCAGGAAAGGAAAGAGGTTTATTATGAGTCAGGGAAAGAGCATTGCCATCCCTTCCGTATTGAAAATCGGAAGGGGTACACTGGACCACATCGGAGAGTATTTAAAGGATGCGGATTTTGAACAGGTGGTTATTTATTTCGGAAACGGTCTGATTGACATGTTTGGTATGCGTGTCATGGAGTCTTTGAAGGAAGCCGGCATTTCGGTCCGGGAATACCGGGAACTGGACTCCGTCAACATCGAGGACATTATTACACTGGCATTTAATCTGCCCAGCCATGTGCAGGCGATTATTTCCATCGGCGGCGGAAAGGTCATTGATGCCGGAAAATATGCGGCGTTTTTAAGAAACCTGCCCTTTATCAGCGTGCCGACCTCCAGCTCCAGCGACGGTTTTTCCAGCGCTTCCGCGTCCTTACTTGTGGACGGCAAAAGAACCTCCGTGCCGGCGCGTATGGCATACGGCATTGTGGTGGATACGGAAGTCATTAAGACTGCACCGGAAAAATTCATTTACTCCGGCATCGGCGACATGGTTTCCAAAATCACGGCGGTTTACGACTGGATTTACGAAGGAAAGCAGGGTGTCTGCGTGCCCAACGACGTAGCCATTATGATTGCGAAAAAAGCGGTCAACAGCTTCGTAAGAACGCCTTACGAAAGTATCAAGGACGATTTGTTTTTGCGGGAGCTTTTAGACTCCCTTGCCATGAGCGGCATTGCCAATGAAATTGCGGGAGGCAGCGCCCCTACCAGCGGCAGTGAACATCTGATTTCCCATGCGCTGGATAAAATTCTGGAAGTACCCCAGCTTCACGGCATCCAGGTGGGCATTGCCACCTATATTATGAGCAAAGTGCACAATCACCGCTACGTGAGAGTGAATACCGTGCTTACGGAAACCGGTTTCTGGGAATACACCAAGACACTGAAAATGAGACGCGAAGACTTCTACAAGGCGATTGATATGGCGCCGTCCATCAAGCCTTACCGCCACACCTATCTGCACGAGGAAAAATACCGTGAAATGGCAAAGCAGATTGTGCGGGAAGACGAAGTGCTGAAAGATATTTTAGTGGATTGATGACAGAAAACGGACAGTGAAGCAAAAAAGAAATGTAAAAAGATATGTGTAAAACAGGCTTGTGCGGAGTACGCAGGCAAATACCGGATAAAAGGAAAAAAGAATGGAAAAAATCAGTTTACAGGATGGATTTACCTTAAAGGTACTGGGAGAAAATGTGTATCACATCCCGGAAGAAGAAATAGAAGCGAAGGTGCCCGGCACCGTGTACGGCACGCTGCTTGACAAAGGGATTATGCCGGACCCGTATTTCAGGGAAAATGAACTGACGGCAACAAAGCTCATGGAAAACGACTTTGAATACCGGAAGGAATTTTTCGTAACGGAAGAGATGACGGCGGCGGACGGTCTGTATCTGGTATTTGAAGGCATCGATACCCTGAGCGACATTTATCTGAACGAAGAAAAAATCGGCAGCACCGACAACATGCACCTTACTTATACGTTTGATGTGCTGGAACGGTTAAAAATCGGAGAAAATGTGCTGCAGGTGGTACTGCATTCTCCCATCCGTTATATTAAAGAAGAGAATGAGAAAATTTACACCGGGGGCAGTCTGGAATGTATGGAAGGATTTCCGCATCTCAGAAAAGCACACTGTATGTTCGGATGGGACTGGGGTCCCAGACTGCCGGATGCCGGCATTTTCCGCCCGGTTTATCTGGAAAAAATAGAAAAAGCCAAAATAGACAGTGTGTATGTGGTGCAAAATCACAGGGACGGCGCGGTCAGCCTGTCTTTCCGTACCGATTTGGTCAATCTTACGGCAAAGGAAACGCAGGTGACCATAGAGGTTCTTTCTCCCGACGGCGAAGTTTACAGACAGCAGCCGGATGGCAGCATCTTTATCGGAAATCCGAAGCTCTGGTGGCCGAACGGTTACGGCGAGCAGCCGCTTTATACGGTAAAAGCCGTGCTTACGGCGGACGGCAGGGAAGTGGACACCTGGGAAAAGAAAATCGGTCTCCGCACCATGACGGTCAATACCGAGAAGGATGAGTGGGGCAACTGTTTTGCCCATGAAGTCAACGGCCTTAAAATTTTTGCCATGGGTGCGGATTACATACCGGAGGACAATCTGTTAGGCAGAGTCAACAAAGAACGCACAAGGAAGCTCCTTACGGATTGCAAGGCAGCCAATTACAACACCGTAAGAATCTGGGGCGGCGGTTATTATCCGGACGATTATTTTTACGATATCTGCGATGAACTGGGACTGCTTATCTGGCAGGATTTCATGTTTGCGTGCGCATCCTATGAACTGGATGAGGCGTTTGATAAAAATATCCGGGAAGAAGTACGGCAGAATGTACGCAGGCTGCGTCATCATGCCAGCATTGGACTCTGGTGCGGCAACAACGAAATGGAAACCCAGACGTTAGATAAATGCTGGAAGCCTTCCGAAAAACAGAAATGTGATTACATTAAAATTTTTGAATACATCATACCGCAGGTCGTAAAAGCAGAAGACCCGCAGGGCTTTTACTGGCCGTCCTCCCCGTCCTCAGGCGGAAATTACGACAATCCCTGGGACGAAAACAGAGGGGATGCCCATTACTGGGATGTATGGCACGGTGAAAAGCCGTTTACAGACTACAGAAAGTACCGTTTCCGTTATCTGTCCGAGTTCGGTTTCCAGTCCTTCCCCTGCCTGAAAACAGTGGAGAGCTTTACCCTGCCGGAGGATAGAAATATATTTTCCAGAGTCATGGAAATGCATCAGAGAAACAAGGCTGCCAACGGTAAAATCATGAATTACATGGCACAGACCTACCTGTACCCAGGCGATTTTGAAACACTTCTGTATGCTTCCCAGCTTCTGCAGGCGGAGGCTATCCGGTACGGCGTGGAGCATTTCCGCAGATACCGCGGAAGATGCATGGGCGCAGTGGTATGGCAGCTTAATGACATCTGGCCGGTGGCGTCCTGGGCAAGTATTGACTACCACGGCCGATGGAAAGCCCTGCACTATGCGGAGAAGAAAATGTTTGCTCCGGTTTTGCTCTCCTGTGAGGAAACGGGCGAACTGAGCGAAAGACCCTTCTGTATTACCGAACGGAAAAAGCCCATTGAAAAAAGTGTCCGCTTCCATGTGGCAAACGAAACATGGAAAGAATTTACGGGAAGCATTGAGTGGGAGCTCAGAACCCCGGATGCGGCGGTTGTGGAAAGCGGCATTCTTTCCGTGACAGCGCCTTCCTTTGACGGTGTTTTCTTAGAGAAAATCGACTTCTCCGATAAGGACGAAAGAGGCGTTTATGTAAGCTGCCGCCTGCGGAACGAAGAAAACGAAATAGTTTCGGAAGGCACCACACTGTTTACACCGCCCAAGCATTTTAAGTTTGAAAATCCGGAGCTTTCCTTTACCGTGGAAGGCAAAAAGATTACGGTTTCGTCCAGGGCTTACGCCAAGAGCGTGGAAATTGTGGCGCTGGACGGGGATGTGCGTTTCTCAGACAACTATTTTGATTTGAACGGGGACAGCAAAACCGTGGAGATTGTGGAAGGAAATGCTGCAAGCTTTAAAGTAAGAAGTGTATACGATATCCGTTAAACGAAACTAAAAAAGGACTGCACGCAGACACCTTTCTTTCTGAAAAGAAGACGGCAGAGCGGGCAGTCCTTTTTTCACGCCTTATAATAAGATGGCAGACTTTCCAGCGTTATCACATAGGGGTGATTGTAAATATAGTGGATGTATTCGGGCGTATTCTGCTCGTGAATATGGATGGTGTGCCAGGTTAAAAACCAGCACCAGTCTATCCTTTTTGCAATCATTTCCGCAGGGTCGGGAATAGGTCCGTTTTCGTGGTGGCAGATGGGCATATGTTTTGAAGTCTGATGCTCCAGAAAATGATAGAGCTCTTCGTGAATGCCCTCGGAATAGGCGTCGCCGCCGATAACATCCACCACATCGTCGCCGGGATACCAGCCCTCATGCAGTTCGTGGGAATATCCCAGTACCCAGATTAAATTATGAAGACCGTGGAAATTGACATAGCGGTCGTACATCAGGCGCCAGAGCTTTTTGAATGCTTCCGGGCCGCCCTTTCCCCACCAGAACCAGGCGCCGTCAAATTCATGAAGCGGGCGGAATAAAACGGGGATATCCGCTTCCTGCAACTCTTTCAAAGCGTTGGCAACCACATCTAAATTGGACAGAAGCCCTTCGTACAGAGCCGTTCCGGGCGTTAAAAGCTCCTCCATATCCACGGACTCCTGACTGGAAGGGTATCCGGCACCGTAAGGCGGGATGCCCCAGTGCCAGCAGATGGAAACGATACCGCCCCGGTCAAACCATTCCTTGGCGCGTTTGTTTACGCCCTCATAATCATGTTCAATATAATCCAGCCCTAAGATAGCGGGCAGATGGCCGCTGCATTCCTTTATGTGGGCAAGCTCATCCCCATGTGTTTTGTCGCAGGGACATTCCTGCTGGCCGGAGAGTATGCCCTTTCCTTTTAAGGAGAGCAGAAAGTCGTACAGATGCTTTGTGCGGGCTGTGGCACTTAAATCCGTAAGCATAGCGGTATGGTTTTCCATAAGAAAAATCCTCTCTTTTTGCAATATTTTCCATGAGTTTACCATAATTATTCCGGAAAGGGAAGAACTTTAGCTAAAAAAACTTAAATTAAGCTAAAATACAGTGGATAGCAGACTAAAAGGTGATAAAAATGAAGTAAATTACATGTAAAGAAAGCATAAAAGAAATATAAAATAAAAATTATGGTTAAAAAAATATACAAGAGGTCCAAAATCCCGGAAAAACATATCATTAAAAACTGCACAAAAAGTACAAATAAATATTGTCCAAATCGACAAAATGCATAAATGCTATTGCGGTTTCGGGTTATTTATAGTAAGATTGCTATATAAGTTAAAATTACTTAAAAGAACTTAAATACTTAATCGGTGATTGTTACAGAATAGATGGGAGACACCATGAAAAGAGGCGGCAGAGCAATCAGCATCGGACTGAGTGCAGTGATGGGACTGACAGCGGCAGGCTGCGGACAGTCCGGTACCGATAACGCACAGGAGTCCGTACCCTATGTACCGGAAGTCATAGGCGTATATGAAGCAGAAGAAGCAGCGGGCACAGGGAATGTGAAGGCTGCTGTTTCCCTTGTGAAAGAGGGATATTCCGGAAGTGGTTATGTAGAGGGTTTTGAAAACGACGGTGACTCCTGTACATTTGATGTGGACATACCGGAAGACGGATTTTACGATTTGAATTTTGTCTGTGCTTCGCTTGGCGGAGAAAAAGACAATTATGTGAAGATTGACGGGGAATCGGCTGGGACGATTCATACGGAGGACAGTGATTTTTTTGACTGCGTGTTAGAACGGGTTTATCTGGAAACGGGTACCCACAAGGTCAGTGTGGTCAAGTACTGGGGCTGGATAAGCCTTGACTGTCTGAAGGTTATGACCTCCCAGCCGATTTCTTCCTCCCTTTATAAAGTGGATGCGGCGCTTTGCAACAAGAATGCATCCGAGGAAACAAAGAGACTTTACAGTTTCTTGCTTGACAATTACGGAGAAAAGTTCATATCCGGGCAGTTCTGTGATACGGGACAGTTCGGAAAAGAGTTTCAGGTGATTAAAAGTACCACGGGAAAGACCCCGGCGGTTTTGGGACTTGATTTTATGGAGTACACGCCCTCACGGGTGGAGAAAGGTTCAAACGGCACTTCCACAGAACTTGCCAAAAGCTTCTGGGAAAACGGCGGTATTGTTACTTTCTGCTGGCACTGGAATGCACCGGCCAAGTACATAACCGGTCAATGGTACAGCGCCTTTTATACGGACTCCACCAATATTAATCTGAAAAAGATTATGGATGGTGAGGATGAGGAAGGATACGACCTTTTGATGGCGGACATCGATGCCATTGCCGAACAGCTTCTTATATTAAGGGAAGCAAAGGTGCCGATATTGTTCCGGCCCTTGCACGAAGCAAGCGGCGGATGGTTCTGGTGGGGAGCCAGCGGCCCGGAAGCCTACAAAGAGCTATACAGGCTTTTGTATGACAGACTCACCAACGAGTACGGACTTGACAACCTTATCTGGGTGTGGAACGGACAGGATGCCGAATGGTATCCGGGAGACGAATATGTGGACATCATCGGCGAGGATATTTATCCCGGTGAGAGAGTTTACCAGTCACAGATTGCTTCCTATCTGAATGCAGCCACTAATTACAGCACCGAAAATAAAATGGTATACCTCACGGAAAACGGATGCCTGTTTGATCCCGACCTTGCAAGAAGGGACGGAGCTATGTGGGGAATGTGGTGCACCTGGTCCGGTGAGTTCGTGGCGAGGGACACTTCCCTGTTCCAGTTGAGCGAACAGTATACGGAAGAGTCCATGTTAAAGAAGGTATATGAAGATAAAGATGTCATTACTTTGGAAGATTTACCGGATTTGAAAACGTACAAAATTAGAAAAGGATTATAAAAAAGGAAAGAGAGAGGTATCACTATGAAGCGAAGGGAAACCGGCAAAAAAATCATAGCGCTTGCATTAACCGTTGCCATGGCAATGACCTTACTTCCCGGCACAGGGCTGGAAGGATATGCCAAGACAGACAAGTTAATGGATGATTTTGATGACATCATCAGTACCTACAATATCGATCCTTCCATTCCTTCTTATAAAGAATATAAAATGGAACACGAAGGCGATAAGAAACCCGAAACGAGCATAGAGGTTCCGGCGGGAGGGTTTGTCAGATATGAAGAAAGCGACGCTCCCGCAACACCGGAAATCTATACGGATTATGAAGGCATGGCCGGAGACAGTGTGCTGACCGGTGAAGACTCCCTGATTGAGTTTGAGGTTACCGTACCGGAAAGCGGACTGTACAATGTATCCGTTGTATACTACCCGGTAGAAGGCAAAAACTCCGATATCGAGAGAAGCTTTTTTGTAGACGGCGAGTTACCGTTTGCGGAACTGTCACTTTTATCCTTCACAAGAGTCTGGGCAAACTACGGAGAATCTTCCTATGTGAATGAGGACGGTGTTACCGTACTGGAATGGGCAAGAGATAATCAGGGCAACGACGTAAAACCCAAGACTACGGAAATTCCGGAATGGCAGTCCCGGTACTTATACGACAGCAACGGTTACATCACGGAGCCCCTTTCCATATACTTTGAAGAAGGAACCCACACCATTTCCATGGTTTCCTTAAAAGAGCCGATGTTGATTAACAAACTGGTGCTGAACAATGCGGGCGATTCCAAAACCTACGAAGAGGTAAAAGCAGAGTGGGATGCCCAGGGTGCGAAAGACACAAACGGCGTACATATCGTTCTGGAAGGCGAATATGCTTCCAAGACTTCTTCCCAGATGCTTTATCCCCAGCAGGATCAGTCCTCCCCCTCCGTATCTCCTTCCAGTGCAAAAGCACTTTTGAACAACTCCATCGGCGGCAACTCCTGGAGACTGGTAGGACAGTGGATTGAATGGGACTTCGATGTACCGGAGGACGGCTACTACGATATCACCCTTTACGATAAGCAGAACTTCTCGAGAGGTATTCACGTATCCAGACGGATTACCATTGACGGAGAAGTACCTTTCGCAGAACTGAACGATTACGCATTCGATTACGGACAGAGCTGGAGAGAAGATGTGATTTCCGATGAAAGCGGAACACCTTATAAGTTCTACATGACCAAGGGACATCACACACTCCGTATGGAAGTTGTTCTGGGTGAGTTCTCCGAAATCGTAGGTCTTGTGGAAAACTCCGTACAGCAGCTCAATAACATCTACAGACAGGTTATCAAAGTAACCGGCGTACAGCCGGATACCTACCGGGACTATCAGCTTGCCGCAACTCTGCCGGAGTTACACGACCAGTTGGTAGAAGCAAGAGAAACTTTAAATCAGGCATTGACCCGTCTGGAGCAGGTAGCCGGAAAGAACACCGATAAGAAGACCGTTCTTCTGACCATGCTCGACCAGCTTGATGATCTGATTGACGATGAAGAATACTTTGTAAGAACCATTTCTTCCTATAAAGTAAACGTCAGAGCACTGGGTACCTGGATTACACAGGTTATCAGCCAGCCTTTGCAGATTGACCGCATCAACATCACATCCCCGGATGTGAAAGTAAAGTATGACCACAAGGGATTTTTCGCTTCCGCAGGTTACGAAGTACAGAGATTGTATTATTCCTTCGTAATCGACTACAACAACATCGGCAGTGTAACGGAAGACAAGGACACCGAGTCCATTACCCTCTGGATCGGTTCCGGCCGTGACCAGGCAAACGTAATCAAATCCTTGGTCGATGAAAGTTTTACCAATGAAACGGGCATCGGCGTAAACGTACAGCTCGTTGATATGACTACCTTATTAAAAGCAACACTGGTCGGTGAAGGTCCCGACGTGGCAATCCAGGTAGCAAACACCAACGGTGTGGCAGGTGCCGTACTTGCCACCGGTAACGATACCCCGGTCAACTACGGTATCCGTAACGCAGTACTGGATTTATCCCAGTTTGACGATGTGGACGAAGTGATGGCCAGATTCCCCGAAGCGGCATATGAACAGTTCGTTTATAACGGTGCCATTTACGCACTGCCGGAAACCATTACCTACCCGGTTATGTTCTACCGCAAGGATATCTTAAAGGAAATCGGACTGGAAGTACCTACCACATGGGACGAAGTAAAAGTAGCCATGACCGTACTTGCAAAGAACCAGATGGAATTCGGTATGCTGGCAAATGAGCAGATTTTCGCATCCATGCTTTACCAGAACGGTGGTACCTACTATAACGAAGACGGCACGGCATCCGCACTGGATTCCGATATCGCAGTAAGCACCTTCAAAGACTTCTGCGAATACTACACAGATTACAAGCTGGACAAAGAAACCAGTGTGGAAGAACGTTTCCGTACCGGTGAATGTCCGATTATCATTGCAGACTACACAGTTTACAACAACTTTGCCGTATCCGCACCGGATATCGCAGGTCTCTGGAGCTTCACCCAGATTCCGGGTACCGTAAAGGAAGACGGCAGCGTGGACCACTCCGTAGCAAGTACCGGTCTTGCCAGCATGATTATGGCGGACACCGAGCATGCGGATGCAAGCTGGCAGTTCTTAAAGTGGTGGACCAGCGAAGAAACCCAGACCAAGTACGGCCGTGAAATGGAAGGTCTGATGGGCAGTGCGGCGAGAGTGCCGACCGCCAACTACGAAGCCTTCTTAAATATGCCCTGGCCGGTAGATGACTTTGAAGCATTACAGGAATCCATGAAATGGGTAAAAGGTATTCCGCAGGTACCCGGTGGTTACTATTCCTGGAGAAACGTATACAACGCATTCTACACCGTAGTAAACAATAACGATACGGCACTTCCGAGAGAAGAGCTGATGGATAAGGTTATTTACATCAATGCCGAAATTGATTACAAGCGTGAAGAACTGGAACTGGATAAATAGGAAGGAGGAAACAAGCAGTGAACGGAACAAATACAGAAAACACGGTATCACAGGAAGCTCTGGACATAGCGAAAAAGCAGGCGACCTTAAGCTACCGTATCAAAAGAAATAAAGCTTCATATATGATGCTTGCCCCTTATTTCATCCTGTTTTTCTTCTTTACCGTTTTACCGGTTGTGATGAGTGTGGCTTTCAGTTTCACCTATTATAATATGCTGGAAATGCCGGAATTCATCGGTTGGAAAAACTACATCAAGTTGTTTTTGGAGGATGACATCTTCTTAACCTCCTTAAAGAACACCTTAATCCTTGCGGTTATCACCGGACCTATCAGTTACTTCTTATGTCTGTTGTTCGCATGGATTATCAACGAATTCAAAGGATGGGTCAGAGCCTTCTTAACCCTGATTTTCTATGCACCCAGTATCTGCGGTAACGCATACGTGGTATGGAACCTCATCCTTTCCGGCGACAGATACGGATACTTAAACGGTTTCCTCATGAAACTCGGTATCTTAGACGAAGCCATCATCTGGATGAAAACAGAAAAATATGTATTACCCATGCTGATTATCGTACAGCTGTGGTTGTCCTTAGGTACCGGCTTCCTTTCCTTCATCGCAGGCTTACAGACAGTCGATAAGTCCCTGTATGAAGCAGCAGCGCTGGACGGTGTCAAGAACCGTTGGCAGGAACTCTGGTATGTAACCCTTCCGGCTATGAAGCCCCAGTTGATGTTCGGTGCGGTTATGCAGATCACACAGTCCTTTGCCATCGCCGATGTTTCCATCCAGCTGGCAGGTAACCCGTCAGTCAACTACGCCGGTGCTACCGTAGTTACCCACCTGCTTGACTATGGTACCGTTCGTTTTGAAATGGGTTATGCATCCGCTATCGCAACAGTATTGTTCCTACTCATGGTAGGAAGCAACATGCTGGTACAGAAATTGTTAAGGAGGGTTGGAGAATAATGAAAAAACAAAAAGATTATTTGAAGCCCTACCCAAAAAGACGTTTCTTTAAGCCGAAGGAAAAGAAATTAAACCGTTCCATGGCGGGAAACACGTTACTGTTTGTACTGATGGCCATCTGCGGTGTAGCCATGGTGCTCCCTCTGGTTATGGTTATCAACAACTGCTTAAAGCCTTTGGATGAACTGTATCAGTTCCCCCCCAAGATTTTTGTTAGAAACCCTACTCTGGAAAACTTCTCCGATTTGTTCACATTAATGAATGACTCCTGGGTACCCTTTTCCAGATATATCCTGAATACCATTATCATTACCGGCGGCGGTATGGTCGGCCACGTAATCATTGCATCCCTGGCGGCATATCCTCTGGCAAAGCACAATTTCCCCGGAAAGAACATTTTGTTCCAGATGGTAGTGCTTTCCATGATGTTCTCCTGGACGGTTACCCAGACCCCCCAGTACATGATTATTTCCTGGTTACATATTAACAACAGCTACTGGGCACTGATTTTACCGGCCTGTGCGTTTGGTATGGGTCTTTACCTGATGAAGCAGTTCATGGAACAGCTTCCCGATTCCTTAATGGAGTCAGCCAGACTGGACGGCGGTAATGAATGGATCATCTTCTGGAAAATCGTAATGCCTAACGTTAAGCCGGCATGGCTGACACTGGCAATCTTCCAGTTCCAGCAGATGTGGGGCAACACCGGCAGTACCTTCCTCCGCGACGAAGACTTAAAGCCTCTGCAGTACGCACTGCAGCAGATTTCCGCAGGTGGTACCGCAAGAGCCGGCGCAGCCGCAGCCGTTACCTTTATCATTGCAGCAGTACCCATTACCTTCTTCTTAATTTGCCAGAAGAACGTATTGGAAACCATGACATCATCCGGTATGAAAGACTGATAGGAGGGGAAGACGATGAAAAAAACGACAAAGTTCAAAAAGATGCTTTCCCTCTGTCTTACCGCAGTAGTGCTTGCCTTTACCGCTTCCGATGTGGCAACGGCATCCACCCTGCCGTATGACTCCTACAATTACGATTACAGAGAGTACATCCATTTTACACCGGCACCTTATGTACCGTCCGGTTCCATTACCGGCAGCAGCTTCACCTACAATGGAGAGCCTCTCGGAAACTTCGTAAATCCGCAGGATATGTGTCAGGCAGACGACGGCAATATTTACATTGCAGATACCGGTAACAACCGTATCGTAGTTCTTGACAAACAAATGAAAAACGTAGTAAACGTCATCACCACCTTTGACAACAACGGAACGGAAGATACCTTCAACATGCCTTACGGCGTGGCAGTTTCCGAAAACGGTCAGGTATACGTGGCGGACTCCCAGAACCACAGAGTCGTGGTACTGGAAAAGGATGCTACCTTGGTAAAGATTGTGGAAAATCCCAGGTCCGAAAGTTTGGATGACAATTATGTATTTACACCCTTAAAAGTAACGGTTGACTACGCAGACAGAATTTACGTCATTGCACAGAACATGTTCGAGGGTATCATGGTATTTGAAAGCAACGGTAACTTCTCCAGTTTCTTCGGTACCATTAAAGTAGAAATCACTCTCTGGGAGAAATTCTGGAAGAGACTGGCAACCAAAGAGGAACGTGCAAAGCAGCAGCTTTATATCCCTACCGAATTTACCGGCATCGATATCGACCCCTCCGGTTTCGTATATGCGACAAACATCGACTCCACCGGTGTACAGGGTGTCAGACGATTAAATCCCCGAGGCGAAGACGTTATCAAGAAGGGGCAGAACAAGAACGTAGGCGGCGACCTCTGGATAAGTGGTACCAGCGACTATGCGGGACCTTCCCAGTTCACTGACATCGTTTACCGTGAAAACGGTATTTACTCCTGTCTGGACCGTAAGAGAGGCAGAATTTTCACTTACGACCATGAAGGCAACCTGCTTTACATCTTCGGCGGACTCGGTACCCAGGAAGGAACCTTCTTCATGCCGGTAGCCATCGAGGACATCGGTGGCAGCCTGGTAGTGCTGGATGCAACCGGTTCTTCCATCGTCTGCTTTGAAGAAACCGAATACGGCAGACTGATTAACGAAGCCGTAGCGCTCCGTTACGACGGTGATGAAACACAGGCGGTTGACCTCTGGCAGAGAGTTCTGGAATTAGACGAAAACAACGAGCTTGCCAATACCGGTATCGGTAAGGCATATCTTACCGCAGGCGATTATGTAAACGCCATGAAGTACCTAAAACTCGGCATGAGCAGAGAGTATTATTCCATCGCTTACAGACGTTACCGTAACAGCAAGCTGACACAGAATGCAAACTACATTCTGACCGGTGTGGTAATCCTCATTGTGGTTTACCAGATTGTGAAGAGAGTGGTTAAGAAGAAAAAAGCGCAGGCCGCAATACGGAAAGTACAGAAAGGGGGCAGCCAGAATGGGTAAGTATTTCTCAAAAGACAAATGGAAGTATATGCTTTACACGGTGTCCCATCCCATGGACGGATACTACTGGATACGCCACGCGGACAGAGGAAGCGTGCCTCTGGCAATCCTCATGGTTATCCTGTTTGCGGTAAGCTTCTCTGCAAACCGACTGCTTGCCGGCTTCGTGGTAAATGACATTGACCCGAGAACGGTAGACAGCTTTTACGAACTGCTTGGCGTGCTGGCATTTTACCTTGTTTTGTGCGTCAGCAACTGGTCGGTAACCTGTCTGATGAACGGCGAAGGCCGAATGAAGGACATTGCCATAGCGATTGGCTACGGCACGGTGCCGATTACGGTGATGATGGTAATCAGTACCATTGTCAGCCGGGTAATTGCCGATGACGAGCAGGCGTTCTACGGATTGCTTTTAGGTGCCGGCATTGTATATGGTCTTATCATGATGCTGATTGGCATCATGCAGGTTCACAACTATACACTGGGTAAAACACTTCTTACCCTGTTTATTACCTTTATCGCCCTGCTGATTATCATTTTCTTAGTATTATTGTTAAGTAACCTGCTCGGCATGGTAATAAACTTCTTCAAGAGTATTTACACAGAAATTATCTTTAGGACTTAGGAGGCAGGAAATGGATAAGAAAACCAAGAAAAAATACAAAAAAACCAAACTGCCTATGAGCCTGGCAAAAAAAGTGTTCCTTACCATTTTAGGTGTGGCGGTCATCGGTGTGGCAATTTACCTTTTGTATTATTACTTCCATTACACCAGATATGCCAAGTACAAAGACTCCCTTTCTTCTTATGAGTATGAAGAGGGCGGCGTATTCAATGCCATTCCGGAAAGCACGGCAGACGTGCCCGGCATGCAGCTTGCGGCGGAAAATGATTACTTAAAGCTTTATACCAATTTACAGACGGCGGATGTTGCCGTGTATGACAAGAGAGACGGAAGCATCACTTACTCCACCCCGGTGGATGCGGACCAGGATAGCATGGCAAACGCCAGCAACTTAAACCTCTTAAAATCCCAGTTCGTAGTAACTTATTATAATGCAGATGTAAAGTCCGGTACCTATGACTCCTACTCTCAGTGTGTAGCGAAAAACAACGTAACGGCGCAGAGCATTGAAAACGGTATCCGCTACATGTACAAAATCGGCAGCGAAAAGGACAACAACGGACAGGAAGGCATCCACTTCGATATTCCGCTGGAATACCGCTTAAAAGATGACAGCCTGGAAGTATCCATTCCGGTGAGCGGCATCAAGGAATACGGCAACGGTTCCATCGCCCGTATCCAGCTCCTCCGTTACATGGGTGCAGCCAAGAATGACGAAGAGGGCTACATGGTAGTGCCGAACGGTTCCGGTTCCCTGATTTACTTCAACAACGGAAAGACAACGGCAGCTTCCTATTCCCAGTACATTTACGACATTGACCCGGTAGCGGCAAGCTACACCACCACCGAGAACATTACCGGTGTGAAGCTTCCTTTATTCGGTATCTGCCGTACGGACAGAACTTTACTGGTAACTGTAGAGGACGGTGCTTCCACAGCGCTGATTACAGCAGGCATTTCCGGAGTGTATAACGATTACAACTATGCATTCCCGACCTTTGTACTTCGTAATATTGACAACTTAAGAAACTTCGGCAACACCACACAGGATGTATTTGTACTGGAGTCCGATATGTACGATATCAACTGCAGGGTACGCTACACCTTCCTTACAAAAGAGGACAGCGGCTATGTGGGACTTGCCAATTACTACCGCGAAAGACTTACCGCAGAGGGAGTTCTTACCAGACAGCAGGCAACGGACAACATTCCGTTCTACTACGACATCCTCGCAGGTGTACAGGAAAGCTCCCATTTCTTAGGTGTGCAGTACTTACATACATTCACCATGACAAGCTTCAAGGAAGCGGGAGAAATCTCCAATGCCTTAAAGGACAGCGGTGTTACCAATCAGGTTATGAACCTGCAGGGCTGGTTCAACGGCGGTTACTACCACGATGCTCCCAATAATATCAAAGGACTTACCAAGCTTGGCGGAAAGTCAGGGCTGGAAAAGCTGAATGATACGGTGGCGGCAAACGGCGGTATCCTCTATGCGGATGTAGATTTCCAGGAAGTAACCTTCGCCGATAAGTACTTCAACTACAATGCAGAGGCTTCCCGTTATTACGGAGCGGGCTATGTAGTAGCACTCGGTCAGGTCAACCCGACTACCCTGTATAACAGCTCCGGCTTAAGCTACTCTGAAACCAAATACGATATTCTTTCTCCGAAGTTCCTGCCCAGATATGTAGGCAGTTTTGCAAAGAAAATCCAGAAGTATGATGTGGACGGCATTTCCTTAAGAGATTTAGGCGACATGCTGGCATCCGATAAGAGAAGAACAAACGTTATCAACAGGGAACAGGCTCTTGATATTGTACTTTCCCAGTTTGAAGTACTGGAAGGCACCGGCAAGAAGCTGATGACGGAAAGAGCAAACAGCTACGCATTCGCTTACAGCTCCGACATCTTAAATGTGCCTCTCACCGGAAACGATTTCAAGATTATCGATGAAAGCATTCCTCTGTACGAGATGATTATCCACGGAAGCATTTCCTATTCTTCCGAATTACTCAACTTCGAGGATGAGGACCATATGCAGACCAGGATGCTGCAGATGATTGAAGCGGGAGCGGCTCCCCACTATGTATTTACCTGGGAAGACTCCAGCATGATGAAAGAAACCGGTTTAAGCAGATATTACGCAACCACCTTTACCACCTGGAAGGACGATGCCGTAAAGGTATACGAACAGGTAAATGAGCCCCTGAAGAATGTAACGGGAGCCATTATGGTGGGACACGAAATCTTAGACAACGGCGTCCGCAAAGTAACTTACGACAACGGCGTAGTCATTTATGTAAACTACAGTGACGAAGATTTAGCAGCAGACGGAAAATCAGTTCCGGCATTAAGCTACAGATTGGAGGGGGCTAACTAAATGAAAAAGAAGAAAAAACTTACTCTTCTCCAGAAACGAAGCTTAACAGGTTATTTATTCATTCTCCCCTGGGTTGTGGGATTTATCCTTTTCTATGTAAGATCCCTTGTCATGACAGGTCAGTTTGCTTTTTCCAAGCTGACCATGGACACCATCGGAGGCGGTTACAAGTTAGATTTCGTAGGCCTTGACAACTTTATTTACGCATTCCGCGTACACGGTTCCTTCAAACAGGTGCTGACCACTTCCGTTCTGAACATGTTGATTGACGTACCTCTGATTACTTTCTTCAGTTTGTTCATGGCGATGCTTCTGAACAAGAAGTTCCCCGGAAGGGCCATTGTAAGAGCAATTTTCTTCTTGCCGGTTATCTTAAATTCCGGCGCGATTACCGCGGCTATGGAATTAAGCGAGCAGATGATGGCGGGCGGTATTGCTACCCAGGTAGCGGAAACCGGAGCCACAGCGGGAAGCACCATTGCATTTGATGTCGATTACCTGATTGATATGTTCCTAAACTTGGGACTTCCGGCAACACTGCTTGACTACATCGTGGCGGCGGTAGGCCGTATCAACGATATCATTTCCGCATCCGGTATTCAGATTATTATCTTTATCGCAGCGCTGCAGTCCATCCCCGGTTCCATGTACGAGGTTGCCAAGATTGAAGGCGCTACCGGATACGAAACTTTCTGGAAGGTCACCTTCCCCATGGTAATGCCTCATATCATTACCAACGTGGTATACACCATCGTGGACAGCTTTACGGAAAGCGAAGTAGTAGACTTAGCATATGACGTAGCGTTTACACAGTTTAATTACGGTTTGAGTTCCGTATTCAGTTTGGTCAGCACGGTAATCACCTGTGTGATCCTGATCGCAATATGCGGCGCAATACAGAAACGAACCTTCTACTATAACTAAGGAAAGGAGAAAAGAAAATGCAGATGATTGCAAAGGCAAAAAAAGTGTTAAGTGATCCCGACCAGACCAAGAGCTTCTTAAACAGTGTGAAAAACTTTTTAGTCAACCTGCTTCGTGCAGCCATACTGATTGGCGTCGGCTATGTAATTCTTTCTCCGGTAATCGGTATTATCGTAAACTCCATCTCCTCCAACAAGGATGCATATAACCCGATGGTGTTCGTATTACCGCAGTTCCCCACATTGGAGCGTTACTCTCTGGTTATAGAAAGAATGAATTATTTTCCCACCATGTTCAGGGATTTGCTTTATACCCTGACACTGACGGCATTACAGCTTTTAGTGTGCTCCATGGTAGGTTACGGATTTGCAAGATTTGATTTCCCTCTGAAAAAGTTACTGTTCGGATGCGTGGTAGTTATGATTGTCATCCCGGCACACACCATCATGCTTCCCTTATACATGACTTTCAAGAGCTTTGACCCGTTTGGCATTGTTTCCGCCATCAAAGGGACACCGGGTATCATGGGTACGGTCGTTCCCATGTATATCATGACGCTGCTCGGATGCGGTGTCCGTTCCGGCCTTTACATTTACATCTTCAACCAGTTCTTCCGCGGACTTCCCAAAGAAATTGAAGAAGCGGCACTGGTAGACGGATGCGGTGTATGGTATACTTATTTCAGAATTATGTTAATCAACGCAATGCCCGCTGTCATTACGGTAGCAGTATTCTCCATCGTGTGGCAGTTCAATGATACTTTTTACGCGAAGCTATTTCTGATTAGCGAGGACGTGGTAATCAGTAAGAAGATTTCCAGTTTGCAGGCGGTTATTGCAAACGCGGATAAAATCTTAGACACCACCATTCAGGAACTTTACCTGGATGCCGGTATCGTACTCATTATCTTACCGATACTTATCATTTACCTCGTTTTACAGAAATACTTTATAGAGGGTGTGGAGAGAAGTGGTATCGTAGGCTAATGTCACGCACGCCCTAACTCAACTTTTCAAAAAAACAAAAAGGAGGAATGAAGAAGTTGAAGAAGAAAATTTTATCCTGCCTTCTGGCAGGCGCCATGGTTCTGTCTTTAGCAGCATGTGGCGACAACACAAACGAACCGGCATCCAATGACGGTTCCACAACACCGGCTGAAAGCCAGGACAATACCGTGGCTGATGAAGCTGCAAGCATCGACTTCGAAGATGGCAATATGGGCTTCGTAGCGCCGTATTTGCAGAAGGGTGATGCCGGACAGGCAGAACTTTCCATCGTAGATTACAACGGCAGCAAAGCACTGCAGGTTAAGAACGTGGACGAAAAAGTTCCCTATGTAGCATTTGATGCAACCAGTCTTTTAGGCGCTGACGTTGCAAAGGTAGCAAGTGTAGAAATGACGGTAGGTGTTTCCTATGACGACGGCAGCTTCAATGCTGTTGCAGGTGACCTGATTGCATGGAGTGGTGAAGACCTTACCGAATCCACCGATCCCTGGAGCGTTTACATGGAAAACCAGAACCCTAAGAAGGCAGTTCTTACCTTAGGCGAAGGTGAAGAATTCGTTGCAGATGCAGGCAACATCTTCATGATTAACTTAAAAACAGACAACGGTCTTTCCGATGGAAAGGGTGCAGCTACTCTTTACATTGACAACATCCGTTTCTTAGATGCTTCCGGAAATCTTTTAACCGCAGATTCTTCCGTAGCATTCGCAGCGCCTGCAGGATTTGAAGGCAGCACAGGCGTTGACCCTAACCTCTACATCGTATCCGGCGCAGTTGAATTTGCTGATTTCGCATGTACAGGCGATGCATGGAGCCAGAACGGCTTTGACATTCCTGAAGATGTACTTGCAGCATTAGTTCCCGGTTCCGTAGTAGAATTAAGCTTCACCAGCGAAGACGGCGACCTCTGGTTAGTAATGCCCGACTCCGCAGCAGGCTGGATGAGAGTCGGCGTTGGTAACGCAGACGGCAGCGGCAGCGCAGATGCCATCTGCTCCAACGGCGTATGCCAGGTAACCTACGAGCAGTTAGCAGCAGTTTTAGGTGATGACACCTCTACATGGGGCGGCAGAATGCAGGCTGAATCCGATACCGCATGGGAAGTTTACAGCGTAAAGGTTGGTCAGGGCGCAAGCGTTCTTGCAACTTCCAACCCTGTTGAATTCGCAGGCTTTGCATGCACAGGTGATGCATGGAGCCAGAACGGCTTTGACTTTACCGAAGATATACTTGCAGCATTAGTTCCCGGAACCGCTCTGGAATTAAGCTACACCAGCGAAAGCGGCGACCTTTGGACCGTATTCCCCGACTCCGCAGCAGGTTGGATGAGAGTCGGCGTTGGTAATGCAGACGGCAGCGGCAGCGCAGATGCCATCTGCTATGACGGCAAGTGCTATATTCCTTACGACATGATCGTTGCAGCTCTTGGAGAAGACAGCTCTGCATGGGGCGGAAGACTTCAGGCTGAATCCGATACCGCATGGGAAGTTTACAGCGTAAACGTTGTAACCGCTACTCCGATGACTCCGGCAAGCAACTACGTTGCATTTGAAGGTGCAGCTTGCACAGGTGATGCATGGAGCCAGAACGGCGCAGACATTACCGAAGAAGTTCTTGCAGCATTAGTACCCGGTTCCGTAGTAACCATTAACTTCAGCAGCGAAGACGGAGACCTCTGGATTGTAATGCCCGACTCCGCAGCAGGCTGGATGAGAGTTGGTGTTGGTAACGCAGACGGCAGCGGCAGCGCAGATGCAGCATGCTTAAACGGTACCTGCCAGGTAACCTATGACATGTTAGCAGCAGTTCTCGGTGACGATACCTCTACATGGGGCGGCAGAATGCAGTTTGAATCTGACACCGCATGGGAAGTTTACAGCGTAAGCGTAGGCCAGGCTGCAAGATAATTTGGATATTGCAAAACGCAACTATTTAGGAGGAATTAAAAAGAATGAAGAATTTAAAGAAATTTTTAGCTCTTGGCCTTGCTGTATGCATGACCCTGTCTGTAGCAGCTTGTGGCAAGACCGGAACCAATGACGGTAACGGCGGCAGCACCAACGGCGGCGCTTCCACTCCTTCCGGACACAACAGCGAAATTACCATCGGTACCTGGTGGGTTCAGTACTACGACAGCTCTCATTCCAAGGTAGAAGATGACCCTTCTTATCAGGCAAACGTTGATGCAGAAGGTGATGACGACGCAAAGAAGGAAGAAAAAGCCTTCAACCGCGGCATCGCAGAAAAGAAGCTGGCTAACGTTAAGAAGATCGAAGAGAAGTATGATGTTAAATTCTACTGGACCAACTTAACCTACAACGGTGTTAAGGAATCCATCAACAACTCTATCTTAGCAGGTACACCTGACTGTGATATCTACTTAGTAGAGCCCGGATTCGGTATTCCCGCTCAGTACAATGGTTTAGCTATCGACTTAAAGACCATTTTACCGGAAGACCATGATATCTTCACTACCCAGACTGTAGCTTCCTACTTAGACCTTGGCGACGGCAAAGCTTGCCTCATCAAGCAGCAGGCTGCTGAACAGCAGGTTTCAGATACCTATCCTTTAGCATTCAACGTACAGATGCTCGAAGAGAACAACCTCGAAGATCCCCGTGACCTTTGGGAACGCGGCGAATGGACATGGGATAAGTTCAACGAATACATGAAGGTTCTGACCCAGGATACCGACGGCGACGGACAGACTGACCAGTACGGATACTGCGGTTACGAAAATGAAACCTTTGAACAGCTTTGCATGAGCAATGGTACCGGCGTAGCAGGCGGCCAGACAGAAACCCTGTCTTCTGCAGCAACCGGTGAAGTGCTTCAGGAAATGTATGATATGTACAACACCTGGAATGTATGCTACCCTTATGACTTTGAAGGTTCTCCTTCTGACTCCATGAGAGGTCAGTACAGAGAAGGCAACATCGGTTTCTTCCCTGCTGCAGCCTGGATTCTCGCTGATAAAGCGGACTATGACTACGATGGAAGCAAAGGAACAACCCTTCCTTTCGATATCGCATTCGTTCGCTGGCCGGTAGGCCCTAACGGTAACAAAGACACCAACCCCGGTAAGAACGACGTAGCAGGTGCCTGCTATATCATCCCTGCCGGTGTTCAGGAGCCTGAATTGGTATTCAACGTATTATATGATATGTGGAACTGGTACGATGGTGATACCACACAGCGTGACAACAAGGCAGCTCTGAACTGGTGGTACTTAACAACCGGTAAGACCGCAGATTACCAGAACGCAAACTTCGCTGTTATGCAGGAATGCGGTTCCAAGACAACCTTCGACTTAATCTGGTCCCTGGGTGTAAACTATGATTTACAGTACTTAATCAAGGGTGAAATGACACCTGCCCAGATTCAGGAAACTCACAAGCAGGAAGTTCAGGACGGACTTGATGCATACTACAAATAAGTCTTAATGACAGACTAAACAATGGAGGGGCGGGTACTCCGCCCCCTACCATTCATGGAGGACATAATGAGTGATATTAAGATGATTGCCCCTGCAGTGCCCAACGTTCCCTGGCAGGAACGTCCCGAAGGCTTAAAAGGGGCTCCCATTTGGAGATATACAGAAAATCCTATTATCGGACGTAACCCGGTAGAAGGCGTTGCCAGAATCTTCAACAGTGCCGTAATGCCTTACAACGGCGAATTTATCGGCGTATTCCGCGGAGAGCAGACCAACGGTATTCCTTACATTTACTTAGGACACAGCAAGGATGCCATCCACTGGGATTTTGAAAAGGATAAAATTCCTTTCGTAGATGAAAACGGCAATTCTTTCATGCCTTATTACGCATATGACCCGAGATTAGTAAAGGTAGAGGATACCTACTACATCATCTGGTGCCAGGATTTCTACGGCGCTTCCATCGGTATGGCAAAGACCCAGGACTTCAAGACCTTTGTCAGACTGGAAAATCCGTTTATTCCGTTCAACAGAAACGCAGTACTGTTCCCTCGTAAGATTAACGGCAAGTACATGTTGCTTTCCAGACCTTCCGACAGCGGACATACTCCTTTCGGCGATATCTTCTTAAGCGAAAGCCCTGATATGGTTTACTGGGGCAAGCACAGACATGTAATGGGAAGAAGCAGCGAATGGTGGGAATCTGTTAAGATTGGCGGCGGCGCAGCTCCTATCGAAACAAGCGAAGGCTGGCTGTTGTTCTACCATGGTGTAAGCGGCACCTGCAATGGTTTCGTTTACAGCATCGGCGGCGCAATTCTTGACCTCGACAATCCTTCCATCGTGAAGTATCGTTGTGAAACCTTCCTTCTTACTCCCGAAGAGTGGTATGAGGAAAGAGGTTTCGTACCTAACGTAGTATTCCCCTGCGCGACCATTCATGATCCCGAATCCGGAAAGATTGCAATCTACTACGGATGCGCAGACAGCTATGTAGGACTTGCCTTCACCAAGTTTGATGAAATCGTAGATTACATCAAGACACACAGTGTGGTAAGACAGGAAGATACCGAAATCGGTATTCGGTAATGAAATGCTAAACTCTATGTGGGAGGTGCTTGCATCTCCCACATATGCGATAAAACAGGGAAACGTGTGAAAATGAGAGAATGTGAAAAAAGGATTTTTCCTTCGGATGAAGTATTAACTTACAGCGGTAGAATTGATTTCGACAAGAAGGATGCCCCCGTATTTGTATATCCCTGCACATCCGTAAGATTTGCGGTAAAGGGAAAAAACGTGTGGGCCGTAATGGAGAACTTCCGTTGCTACTTTGAAAACTCGGTAGGAGTTTTAGTGGACGGAGATTACAAAGGAAAATGCATACTGCCGGATGAAGGCAGTGTAGAGATAGATATTTCGGCATTCTTAGATGGAGGCGAACATGAAGTTGCCATCTTTAAGAGACAGGATGCCAGCCATTATGTGGCTTTTCAGGGACTGATTACGGGAAAGGATACGGAAATCAGCAAATCCAAAGTACAGTTTGCAAGAAGAATAGAAGTGTATGGGGACTCCGTTTCCGCAGGCGAGGTTTCGGAGGCGGTAGCAAGAGCCGGACTGTCCGACCCGGAGAACAACGGTGAATATTCCAACAGCTTTTATTCCTATTCCTGGCTTTGTGCCAGAAAGCTTCATGCGGATATCCATGATGTGGCGCAGGGCGGTATTGCCCTTCTGCACGGACAGGGATATTTTGCGGGTCCGGATTACACCGGTATGGAAGAAAGCTATGACAAAATAGAGATGAACCCTTACTTAGGGGAAACAAAGCCCTGGGATTTCTCAAAGTACACGCCCCATGTGGTGATTGTGGCATTCGGACAGAACGATGCCAATCCGGTCAACTATATGGCGGAGGACTACGAGGGAGAACAGGCAAAGCACTGGAGAGCGGAGTACCGGAAATTCATAGAAACAATTAAGGAAAAGTACCCCAAGTGCGAAATTGTACTGGCGACCACCATTCTGAACCATGATGCTGCCTGGGACAGGGCTATCGGACAGGTGGCAGAGGAAATGCAGGATGCACATGTGCATCATTTCCTGTATACAAACAACGGCTGCGGTACGCACGGACATATCCGTATACCGGAGGCAGAGAAAATGGCAGAGGAACTTTCCGGATTTATAGAGAGCCTGGGAGAGGAAATCTGGAAAGATTGATGGTGAACATATGGCGAAAATGAAAAAATCTGTAACCATGTCAGATATTGCAGAACGCCTGGAAGTAAGCACGGTGACGGTTTCCAAAGCATTGTCCGGACAAAAAGGTGTCAGTGAGGAAATGCGGGAGAAAATCAAGGAGCTGGCGGAAGAAATGGGCTACCGGATACCGGTGAGCACGAGAACGCAGACCGAGCGGAAAAGCCACAACATCGGCGTGCTCATATCGGAACGGTACCTGGCGGAGTACGACTCCTTTTACTGGAGGATGTACCGGGAAGTAGCGGACAGGGCAATCCAGAAGGAGTGCTTCACCTTGTTTGAAATCATCAGCAAGGAAACGGAGTCCGCACACATTCTGCCCCGTATCATCGAGGAAAAGAAAGCGGACGGCGTGATTGTCATCGGCAAACCCGGCTATGACTATGGTAAATTTTTGAAAGAACATACCGATATACCTTTGGTGTATCTGGATTTTTACGAAACGGACGGCATTGTGGACTGCTTTATTTCAGACGGATTTTACGGCACGTACCTTCTGACCAATTATCTGTATGAAAAAGGCCACAGGGATATTGCTTACGTGGGTACTCTTTTTGCAACGGAGAGTATTACCGACCGGTATTTAGGCTATGTAAAGGCACTGATTGAGCACGGCATCAGGCCGAGAGAAGACTACCTCATTCCCGACCGGGATGTAAAGAGCGGTTTAAGAAGCAATTACGGGGACTATGATTTCCCCAAGCAGATGCCCACCGCCTTTGTGTGCAACTGCGACTTTATTGCCAGCCTGGTAATTAAATCCCTGACGGAGAGAGGCTACCGGGTACCGGAGGATGTTTCCGTAGTAGGTTTCGACAATTTCTTATATCCGCCCAGTCTGACGGATGTGCCGATTACGACCTACGAGGTAGATATGAAGGAAATGGCAAAGGGCGCCATCAATACCATTATCAAAAAGATAAACAAAGAACCCTACAAGAAAAAATTACACATTGTGGAAGGTCATCTGATTGAAAAAGACAGTGTGAAGGAAAGGAAGATAAAGGAATGAGCATGGCAGATGAAATGAGGGAGCATTTACAAAATCATATTGTTCCCTTCTGGCAGAAATTAGAAGATAAGGAGTACGGCGGATTTTACGGTTATATGGATTCCGACCTTGCCGTAGACAAAAAGGCGGTAAAGGGCTGTATCTTAAACAGCCGTATTTTATGGTTTTTCTCCAACGCATCCATGGCGCTTGCCGACAAGGAGCTTTTAAAGGATGCGGAGTGTGCTTATGATTTTATGACAAAGTACTGCTTCGATAAAGAATACGGCGGCATTTTCTGGTCCGTTACCTATGACGGCAAGCCCGAAGATACCACAAAGCATATTTACAATCAGGCGTTTGCCGTATACGCACTTTCTTCTTACTATGCGGCATCCGGAAAGGAAGAAGCACTGGTGCATGCCATGGAGCTTTTCCGTATCATCGAGGAGAAGGGCTTCGACGAAGGCGGCTACAAGGAAGCACTGGACAGAACCTTTGCTCCGGCAGCCAACGACAAGCTTTCTGAAAACGGCGTCATGGCGGACAGAACCATGAACACCCTGCTTCATGTATTTGAAGCTTACACCGAGTTGTACCGCGTTTCCCAAAACGAAGCAGTGGGCAGGAAGCTCCGCTGGATTTTAGAGACCTTCCGTACAAAGATTTACAACCCTGAAAAGCACAGACAGGAAGTATTCTTCGATAACGATATGAACAGTATCATTGATCTGCATTCCTTCGGTCACGACATCGAGACCGCATGGCTTTTGGACAGAGGACTGGATGCCCTGGGCGACGAAGCTTACAAGAAGGAATGGGACGGCATTGTTGCTGACCTGGTTGCGGAAGTCTACAAGGATGCTTACTACAACCACTCTATGAGTAACGAATGCGAAAGAGGCATTGTGGACAAGAAGAGAGTATGGTGGGTACAGGCAGAAAGCGTTGTGGGTTACTACAACGAATACCAGAAGCATCCGGAGCACAAGGAATACTTACAGGCTTCCGAAGACATCTGGAACTTTATCAAGACCTATGTGATTGATAAGAGAGAGGGCAGCGAATGGTTCATGCATGTGGACGACGAAGGCAGACCCGAAGAAGACAAGCCCATTGTGGAACCCTGGAAGTGTCCTTACCACAACGGACGTATGTGCATGGAAATTATGAGGAGGATGGCGGAATGATTCACCGGAAGTATTATGAATTAAAAGAAAAGCAGGACCGGTTCTTAAACAGAAAGAACGAAGTGGACCCTAAGTTTTACAACGGTATCTACGACAGATATGTAAATCCGGTTCTGACAAGAGACACTTTACCCATTGAATGGCAGTACGACTTAAATGCCGGAACCAACCCTTATTTTGAAGAAAGACTGGGCATCAATGCCGTTATGAACTCCGGCGCCCTTTACTTAAACGGCAAGTACTATTTAGTGGCACGTATCGAAGGAAACGACAGAAAGTCCTTCTTCGGCGTGGCAGAAAGCGACAACGGCGTGGACGGTTTCAAATTCTGGGATTACCCGGTAGTTCTGCCGGATACCTGCCCGGAAGAAACCAATGTTTACGATATGAGACTCACCAGGCATGAGGACGGCTATATCTACGGTGTATTCTGCTCCGAGAGCAAGGATACCGAAAGCAAGGATTTATCCGCAGCCGTAGCGGCAGCCGGCATTGTGCGCACCAGGGACCTAAAGACCTGGGAAAGACTGCCGAACTTAAAGACCCTGCATTCTCCCCAGCAGAGAAACGTAGTGCTGCATCCCGAATTCGTGGACGGCAAATACGCGTTCTATACCAGACCCATGGATGATTTCATCGACACCGGTTCCGGCGGCGGCATCGGCTTCGGTCTGTGCGATGACATTACCAATGCGGTAATCGACGAAGAGAAGATGACCAGCATCCGCAAGTACCACACCATCACCGAAGTGAAGAACGGTGCCGGTGCGGTTCCCATCAAGACCGACAGAGGCTGGATTCACATTGCACACGGTGTAAGAAATACCGCAGCAGGCCTTCGTTATGTGGTTTATGCATTTGCTACCGATTTAAACGACCCTTCCAAGGTGATTGCAGAGCCTTCCGGCATGTTAATCGGACCCAGAGGCTGGGAAAGAGTGGGAGATGTTTCCAACGTGGTATTCACCAACGGCGCTGTGGTAAACGAAAAGAACGAAGTCTTCATTTACTATGCATCCAGTGATACCAGACTGCATGTGGCAACCACCACCATTGACAAATTAGTGGATTACGTGTTCAACACCCCGGAGGATCCTCTCCGCAGCCCCGACTGCGTAAAGCAGCGCTGCGAGCTGATTAAAAAGAACTTAGAGCTTCTGGCAGCCGAAAAATAACACCTTTTTGAGAAAGGCAGGAATATATGGTACAGATTGATTACAGCAAAGGATTTATCAACGAAGGCAATGACGAAAGAATGCTTGCCTGCATGGCAAAGGGACTGAAGGGCGAACCCCTCACCGTGGCATTTTTAGGCGGTTCCATTACCCAGGGTTCTCTTTCCTCCACCCCCGAGCTCTGCTATGCGTATCTTACCTACGAATGGTGGAAGGAGCAGTTCCCTAAATCCGAAATCACCTATGTGAATGCGGGAATCGGCGGCACCACCTCCCACTTGGGTACGGGCCGTGTGGACGAGGAAGTGCTTTCCCACGAACCGGATTTCGTGATTGTGGAATTTTCCGTAAACGATGCGGATACCGATGCCCATTTTGAAGAGACCTACGAAGGTCTGGTAAGACGCATCTTAAAAAATGAGAAACAGCCGGCGCTTCTTTTAGTGCACAATGTCCGTTACGATGACGGCGGCAACGCAGAAGCGGTTCACTGTCCCGTGGAAAAACACTACGAGGTACCCGGCGTCAGCATGAAAGCAGCGGTTTATCCCTTTATTGCAAGCGGAGAAATCGTAAGAAGGGACATTACTCCCGACGATTTACATCCCAACGATGCCGGACATAAAATGGTATCCGAACTGATTACTTCTTATCTGGCAAAAGAAAAGAAGAAAGCAGAAGAGCTTTTGAAAGAGGGCTATGCGTTTCCGGTAAAGGAAACCGTGCTTCCCGCACCGCTTACCGCAAACGGATACGAGTCGGCACACAGATACAGAAACGATGAACGGAAGCCTGTCATCTGTGAAGGTTTTGTAAAGGATGAAACGCCCCAGAGCTGCGTAGCAGATTGTTTCAAAAAGGGCTTTTCAGCAGCAAAAATAAATGATAGAATTGTCTTTGAAGTGGAAGCTTCTTCCATTGCGGTGCAGTACCGTAAGACCGTACGCAGACCTGCACCGGTTGCCACTCTTATTTTAGACGGCGACAAAGAACATACCATTGAGCTGAATGCCAATTTCGAAGAGGATTGGGGCGACTGCCTGTACTTACAGACTGTACTGGAACATGGGGAGTATGGCAAACACACCGTGGAGATTACAATTTCCGAGACACATGAGGATGACAGGGAAGTGTTTTATCTGGTATCTTTGATTACGGCGTAAGGGCAAACACTATTTTTAATAAGGAGAGTTAAACATGAATTACGGTTACTTTGATGAAGTAAATAAGGAGTATGTCATCACCAAACCCGATACTCCCGCACCCTGGGCAAACTACCTCGGTTCTCCCGCATACGGTGCCATTATTTCCAACAATGCCGGCGGTTACAGCTTCGTAAAGAGCGGTGCAAACGGCAGAATTTTAAGATATCATTTCAACAGCGACGATACCCCCGGCAGATACATCTATCTGCGTGATGATGAAACCAGGGATTACTGGTCTGCATCCTGGCAGCCCGTAGCAAAGCCCCTTGACGTATACAAGAGCGAATGTCATCACGGTACCGCATACACCAACATGATTGCGGACTACGCAGGCATCCATTCCGAAGTGCTTTACTATGTACCCCTCGGAAAGACCTACGAAGTATGGAGCGCAAAGATTACCAATACTTCCGATAAGGAAAGAAAGATTTCCGCATTCTCCTATGCAGAATTCACCAACGAAAGCAACTACGAACAGGACCAGGTAAACTTACAGTACACTCTGTTCATCACCAGAACCCGTTTCCTCGGCAACAAGATTGTCCAGAGCATTAACGAGAACGTAGGCAAGGATGCCACAGGCAGCAACCACAGAGAGCGTTTCATCGGTCTTTGCGGCGCACCGGTTACCTCCTACAACGGTGACAAGGACGCTTTCCTCGGCAGATATCACAGCTACGGCAACCCGGCAGCGGTAGAAAACGGCAAGTGCGACAATGTACTGAACTACAATGCCAATGCCTGCGGCGCTCTTCACAGTGCCATTACCTTACAGCCCGGCGAAACCAAGGTTCTGACCTTCGTATTCGGACAGGCAAATGCCGTAGAAGCAGATGCCATCATGGCTCCTTACAATGACGCTTCCCAGGTAGAAAAGGAACTGGCAGAATTAAAGAATTACTGGCATTCCAAGCTGGAGAACTTCCAGGTAAATACCCCGGATGCCGCTTTCAACAGCATGATTAACACCTGGAATGCATACCAGTGCTTCATTACCTTTACCTGGTCCAGAGCAGCATCCTTCGTATACTGCGGACAGCGTAACGGTTACGGCTACAGAGATACCGTACAGGATATCCAGGGTATCATCCACTTAGACCCGGAAATGGCTCTTTCCCAGATTCGTTTCATGCTTTCCGCACAGGTAAACAACGGTGGCGGTCTGCCTCTGGTAAAATATACCCACAATCCCGGTCACGAAGATACTCCCGATGACGAGTCCTATGTAAGAGAGACCGGACATCCCGCATACCGTGCGGACGATGCGCTGTGGTTATTCCCCACCGTATGGAAATACGTGGCAGAAACCGGCAACAAGGATTTCGTCAACGAAGTTATCCCTTATGCAAATAAAGAAGAGGGTACCGTATACGACCACTTAAAGAGAGCCATCCAGTTCTCCATGGAAAGACTCGGCGACCACAAGATGCCCGCAGGTCTGCATGCAGACTGGAACGACTGCTTACGTCTGGGCAAGAAGGGTGAGTCCACCTTCGTAGCAATGCAGTTATATTACGCATTCACCGTTATGAAGGGCTTTGCAAAGGATGCAGACGATACCGAATACATTGCTTATCTGGAAAAGACCCAGAAAGAACTCGGCGACATCATCGAAAAGGAATGCTGGGAAGACGACCGTTACGTCAGAGGTATCAAGGAAGACGGACAGGTTATCGGCAGCAAGCATGACCCCGAAGCAAGCATGTGGTTAAATCCCCAGTCCTGGTCCGTTATCAGCGGTCTGGCAAGCAGGGAACAGGCTGAAAAGGCACTGGAATCCGTACACAGAGAGTTAAACACCAAGTTCGGTGTACGTCTGATGACACCTTCTTATGTAGACCATGCATTTGACGGCGCACAGGCACTCCTGTTCAATCCTTCCACCAAGGAAAACGGCGGTATTTTCTCACAGCCTCAGGGTTGGATTATCTTGGCAGAGTCTCTTATGGGACACGGCAACCGTGCATTTGAATACTTCACCGAGAGCTCACCCGCATCCCAGAACGACAATGCGGATGTCAGAAGATTAGAGCCGTATGTACACGGACAGTTTACCGAAAGTGTGGAATCTCCTTTCGAGGGACGTTCCCACGTACACTGGCTGACCGGTACCGCATCCACCTGTATGGTAGGCTGCGTAGAAGGTATCTGCGGTATGCGTCCTGACTTAAACGGTCTCTGGGTTTGCCCGGCTATTCCTTCCGAATGGAAAGAAATCACCATGGATAAGGTATTCCGCGGCAAGAAGCTTCACATCACCGTGAAGAACCCGGACGGCAAGGAAGGCGGCTTCAAGGAATTCTACATTAACGGCAAGAAGACAGATAAGCCTTACGTTCCCGCTGATGAGATGCAGGATGAAAACGAAATTATCTTAGTAATGTAATTTCCGTCATATATTTCAGCAAGGCTGATACAAAAAAATAGGATGCTCCATAGCGGGCATCCTATTTTAGAGTAAACAGGGCAGCCGAATGAAACAGGGAGACAGACATGATTTATTGTGTAGAAGACGATGCCGGTATCCGGGATTTAATGATTTATACCTTACAGGCATCCGACTTACAGGCAAAGGGACTGCCGGATGCGGATGCATTCTGGGCAGCCATGGAAAAAGAGAAACCGAAGCTGATTTTACTGGACATCATGCTGCCGGGAGAAGACGGCATTTCCATCTTAAAGAAGCTGAAGGCGCAGAGCACCACGGCGGACATTCCCGTCATTATGGCGACGGCAAAGGGCACGGAATACGACAAGGTCATCGGACTTGACCTGGGAGCGGACGACTATCTTGCCAAACCCTTCGGCATGATGGAAATGGTATCCCGGGTAAAGGCGGTGCTGCGGAGAGCCTACAAGGATGAAAAAACGGATATCGTAGCCGTGGGCAAACTGACCTTAAATCCCCAGACCCATACCGTAAAGGCGGACGGGGAAAAGATTATCCTTACCCTGAAAGAGTTTGAGCTTTTGCATAAGTTCATGCGGCATCCGGGCAGGGTGTATTCCAGGGAGCAGCTTCTTTCCGATATCTGGGGGGCAGATTATGTAGGAGAGACGCGGACTGTGGATGTGCATATCGGCACGCTCCGCACCAAGCTGGGCGAATGCGGCGAGTACATAGATACTGTCAGGGGAGTAGGGTATCGTCTGGAGGAAAAGAATAATGGCTAAGAGGATATTTCGGGCGGTCTGCCTGATATCACTCTGGGTTTTTGCAGCATCCGTCGTGATTATCATGTGGGTGCTGTACGATTATTACAGCGAGACCCAGAGGACGCAGCTAAAAAGGCAGACGGAACAGGTGGCAGAAGGCGTGGAGCTTTGCGGCATGGAGTATCTGACGCGCCTTGCCGCCGAGGACTACCGTATTACCTACATTGACGGGGACGGTACGGTGCTCTACGACAACAAATCGGATGCGGCGAAGCTGGAAAACCACAAGGACAGGGAAGAAGTGGCGCAGGCTTATGAGACGGGCTACGGAGAAAGCGCCCGCTTTTCGGAAATTCTGACCCAGAGGCAGATATACGAAGCCAAGAGGCTTTCGGACGGCAGGGTCATCCGGCTTTCGGATACCCAGTACACCGTGTTTACCCTGTTTATGAGCATGATGCAGCCCATTTTAATCGTGGCGCTGATTACCATTGTGGCGGCGCTTATTCTGTCCTACCGGGTATCCGCAAGGATTGTAAAGCCCTTAAACGACCCGGATTTGAAAGGCAATCTTACCAAGAACGGCTATAAGGAACTGGCACCCCTGTTAAACCGCATGGAGAACCAGCAGCGGCAGATTTCCTTCCATACGGCGGAGTTAAAGCGTAAGCAGCTGGAATTTGAAGCCGCCACCAAGAACATGAAGGAAGGTCTTATCCTCTTAAACCCACAGGGCGTCATCTTAAGCATGAACCGCAGTGCGGCAAATCTCCTGAAAGCCGGCAAATACACGGTGGGCAAGGATATCCATACCCTGCAGAATACGGAAAAGCTGACGGAGCTTTTGAGGCAGTCCTTACAGGGCGTTCATGCGGAAACCATCTGGGAAATGGGGGACAGCAGCTACCAGTGCAATGCCAGCCCGGTTATTTCGGAAGGCGAAGTGACGGCGGTTGCGTTCCTTCTGTTTGATGTTACGGAGAAAGAAAAAGCGGAGCAGATGCGGCGGGAATTTACCGCCAATGTGTCCCACGAGTTAAAGACGCCCCTGCATTCCATTTCCGGCTGTGCGGAGCTTTTGTGCAACGGCATGGTAAAACAGCAGGATGTTCCCCAGTTCTCCCGGCAGATTTACACGGAGGCGCAGCGTATGATACGGCTGGTGGACGACATTATCAAGCTATCCCATCTGGATGAGGGCGACGAGAGCCTGCAGAAAGAGAGCATCGAGCTGTACGCGCTGGCGGAGGAAACAAAGGAGTCTTTAGGGAAGGCGGCGGAAAAGGCGCATGTCACCATGCTGCTTACCGGGGAACCGGTATCCATACAGGGCATCCGGCAGCAGGTAAGCGGTATTGTTTACAATCTCTGCGACAATGCCATTAAGTATAATCACGAAAACGGGCATGTTTGGGTAACCGTGAAAAAAGAAGGAAACGAAGCCGTCCTGGTAGTGGAGGATGACGGCATCGGTATTCCGCCCGAGCATCAGGAGCGTATTTTTGAGCGCTTTTACCGGGTGGACAAGAGCCATTCCAAGGAAGTGGGCGGTACCGGACTCGGTCTTTCCATTGTCAAACATGCGGTGCGTCAGCAGAACGGTAAAATCGAACTGAAGAGTGAAGTGGGAAAAGGCACACGGATTACTGTCAGATTTTACATAGATTTTACAAATGCCTGATTTTTGATTTGATATTTGTTTTGTATCATGGAATCATACATGGGAATGCCCGTGTATGGTTTTTTTGAATTCTGACAAAAAAGGATGGATAAGACAGATGGATTTTTTTGATTTACTGACGATGATTGGCGGATTGAGCCTATTCTTATTCGGTATGAACCTGATGGGGCAGGCACTGGAAAGACGCGCCGGAAACAGTTTGAAAATGGTTCTGGGAAAACTTACCACCGGTAAGGTTGCCGGTATTCTGACCGGTGTTGCGGTAACGGCGGTTATCCAGAGTTCTTCCGCCACCACGGTTATGGTGGTCGGTTTCGTAAACTCCGGACTCATGACCTTAAAGCAGGCAATCAATGTTATCATGGGCGCAAATGTGGGCACCACGGTAACAGCATGGATTTTGAGTCTGGGCGGCATTTCCGGCGACAGCTTTTTTATCCGGCTCTTAAAGCCGTCTTCCTTTACCCCTATTCTGGCGCTTATCGGCATCATCCTGCAGATGGCGTCCAAGGACAGCAAGAAAAAGGACACCGGCATGATTTCCTTGGGCTTTGCCACCCTGATGTTCGGCATGGAAACCATGACGGGTGCGGTATCCGGTCTGGCAGCGGTACCGGCGTTCCGTCAGGTATTTATCCTCTTTAAGAACCCGATTTTAGGCGTGCTGGCAGGTGCGGTGCTGACCGCCATTATCCAGTCCAGTTCCGCGTCCGTAGGTATCCTGCAGGCGCTTGCCACCACGGGACAGGTGACAAACGGAGCTGCCATTCCCATTATCATGGGACAGAACATCGGTACCTGTATTACTGCCATTCTTTCTTCCATCGGCGCCAATAAGAACGCCAGAAGGACGGCGCTTGTCCATCTGTTTTTCAATATTATCGGTACAATTTTCTGGCTGATTATTTTTGGCTTCGTGCAAATATTCATTAAGCCTGCCATCATGAATGAAGTGGCAACCCAGTGGGGCATTGCAGTCTGTCATTCTGCTTTTAACATTCTCTGCATGCTGCTTCTGTGTCCGGCATCAGGACTTTTGGAAAAGCTCGTTATGAAGATTATTCCCGAAGGAAAGCTGCCGGAGCATACGGAAGAGCTGGACGAGAGGCTGTTAGCCACTCCTTCTGTTGCGCTGGAGCGATGTCATGAGGTTACGGTGGACATGGCAAAATGTGCCGTAGATGCCTTGAAGTCCGGCATGGGATGCTTAAAAGAATACACACCGGAGCTGGCAGAAAAAGCAAGAGAGGAAGAGGACAAAACGGATCATTACGAGGATATGCTGGGCACCTATCTGGTGAAACTCAGTACCTGTCCCATCAGTGATGCGGACAGCCGGGAATCAGCCAAGCTTCTGAAACTTATCGGCGACTTTGAAAGAATATCCGATCACGGTGTAAACTTAGTGGAGTCTGCTGAAGAACTTAAGGCAAAGGATCTGACGCTTACCGGAAAAGCACAGAAAGAATTGCAGGTCATATGCATGGCAGTGGGAGAAATATTAGACTTATCCTTAAAGGCATTTGTGGACAATGATATGCAGGCAGCCCATGAGGTGGAGCCGCTGGAGCAGGTGATTGACGGGTTGAAGGAACAGCTCCGCACCAAGCATATTCTGCGTCTCCAGCAGGGAGAGTGCAGTATGGAAGCGGGATTTGTATGGGCGGATCTGCTTACCGACTTAGAGAGAACCTCCGACCATTGTTCCAATATTGCGGGTTGTATCATCGATATGGCAGACAACAACATGAACTTACATGAAACCTTAAAAGAAGTCCGGAAAAATAATCCGGAATTTGACGGGATGCGGGACAGTTTTGCTGAAAAATATTCCTTTTCAAGTCTTACCTGAAATGGTACAATAAGGAGTACGAAATTTTAGGAGGACAAGTTAATATGTTTTCACCCTTGGAGATTGCAACCAATTATGTGGATATAGGTACCAAAAAAGGAAAGATGTCAGCCACAAAGACGTTGCTGTTAGGTATTTTTGCCGGTATGTTTATTGCCTTTGGCGGCATTGCTTCCACGGCGGCTTCCGCGACGCTGGAAGGTTCTGCGGCAAAGGTCGTAAGCGGTCTGGTATTTCCGGCGGGACTTGCCATGGTACTCATGGCAGGAAGTGAGCTCTTTACCGGCGACAATCTGGTTATCATTGCACTGCTGGAGAAAAAAATCCGTTTCCGGGATTTGCTGAAGAACTGGGTCTGCGTATTCCTCGGCAACTTTATCGGTGCCGTTTTAGTTACCTTACTGGTCGTATACGGCCATACACCGGATATGTTTGGCGGCAAACTGGCGGAGTCCGTGGTAAGCATTGCTTCCGCAAAAGTAAGCCTTACCTTCACAGAAGCCTTTATCCGGGGCATCGGCTGCAATATTTTAGTCTGCATTGCTGTCTGGGCGTCCTTTGCATCCGGCGGCGTGGCAGGAAAGCTGCTGATGAGTTTCTGGCCGGTATTCTTATTCGTCATCTGTGGGTTTGAGCACAGCGTTGCCAATATGTATTTCTGCATGGCGGGTATTTTTACCAAAATGGAATACGGCATAGCGGCAGAGGGGCTGACCCTTGGCAGCTTCTTAGTGAAGAATCTGCTTCCGGTAACTCTCGGAAACATCGTGGGAGGTGCGGTTATCGTAGGCATCGGCTACTGGTTCATCTACTTAAAGAAAAACAAGTAAATACGGACATAAAAAAGAACAGCTTCCGTGGGAGCTGTTCTTTTTTTCGATTTATTTCTTCATTGCCGCACGTTTTCTCATGGTCGGGTCCAGAATTTTCTTGCGGATACGCAGGGAAACGGGAGTAACCTCCAAGAGCTCATCCGTGTCGATAAAATCCAGTGCCTGCTCTAAGCTCATAATCTTGGGCGGTACCAAGCGGAGTGCTTCGTCCGCACTGGAGGAACGGGTGTTGGTAAGCTGTTTCTTCTTGCAGACATTGACTTCAATGTCTTCGCCGCGGCCGTTGAAACCGATAACCATACCGGAATATACCTTGACGCCGGGGCCGATGAAGAGGGTACCGCGTTCCTGGGCATTGAACAGACCGTAGGTAATGGATTCGCCGTTTTCAAAGGCAATCAGGGAACCCTGCTTACGGTACTGGATATCTCCCTTGTAAGGACCGTAGCCGTCGAAAATGGAGTTCATGATACCGTTCCCCTTGGTATCGGTCATGAAGTCGCCGCGGTAGCCGATAAGGCCTCTGGAAGGAATGGAGAACTCCAGACGGGTGTAACCGCCGGTACCGGCGCCCATGCTGCGGAGTTCGCCCTTTCTCTGACTTAATTTTTCGATAACCACGCCGGAAAATTCATCGGGAACATCAATATAGGTAAGCTCCATGGGCTCTGACTTATGACCCTGCTCATCCTCTTTATACAAAACTTCCGCCTTGCTTACGGCAAATTCGTAACCTTCACGGCGCATGTTTTCAATTAAAACGGAGAGATGCAGTTCGCCACGGCCGGAAACCTTGAAGCGGTCGGGAGACTCGGTGTCTTCCACACGTAAGGAAACATCGGTGTTCAACTCTCTGTAAAGTCTGTCGCGGATATGACGGCTGGTGATGAATTTGCCTTCCTGTCCGGCAAGCGGGGAGTCGTTTACCATGAACTGCATGGCAATGGTGGGCTCGCTGATTTTCTGGAAAGGAATGGGCTCTACGTGGTCGGGAGAGCAGAGGGTATCTCCGATGTGGATATCGGCAATACCGGAAATGGCAACGATGGAACCGATGCCGGCTTCCTTAACTTCTACCTTATTTAATCCGTCAAATTCATACAGCTTGCTGATTTTTACTTTTTTCTGCTTTGCGGCATCATGGGCATTGCAGAGCACCACTTCCTGGTTTACGGCAATTTTACCGTTGTCCACCTTACCGACACCGATGCGTCCTACATATTCGTTGTAGTCGATGGTGCTGATAAGTACCTGGGTGCCGGCATCCGGGTCACCTTCGGGAGCGGGAATATAGTCTAAAATGGTGTCGAAAAGAGGCTTCATATCGTTGTTCTTTACCGTCAGATTTAAGGTAGCGCTGCCGGTTTTGGCAGATGCGAATACGAAGGGGCAGTCAAGCTGGGCATCGTCTGCTTCCAGTTCAAGGAACAGCTCTAAGACTTCGTCCACAACCGCCAGGGGACGTGCTTCCGGTCTGTCGATTTTGTTGACGCATACGATAACGGGGAGCTTTAATTCCAGTGCTTTTCGTAAAACGAACTTGGTCTGGGGCATGGGGCCTTCAAACGCATCGACTACCAGGATAACACCGTTTACCATTTTAAGGACTCGTTCTACCTCGCCTCCGAAGTCCGCATGGCCCGGGGTATCGATAATGTTGATTTTTGTATTTTTGTAGGTAACGGCCGTATTCTTGGAAAGAATGGTAATACCTCTTTCCCGTTCGATATCGTTGGAGTCCATGACACGCTCGGCAACTTCCTGATTGTCGCGGAATACACCGCTCTGTTTAAGGAGCTCGTCCACCAGCGTGGTCTTACCATGGTCTACATGGGCGATAATTGCTACGTTTCTTACATCTTCACGTTTCTGTAACATAGATAACCTGACCTTTCTTCCTATTATTATACCATTATACCTGAATTTGCTGTTTTCAAAACTGTTTCAGTATATCACTATTTGTCGTTATGCGCAAGAAAAAACAAACGGAGAGGGGAATGTGTCGCATAAACAGGGCGGTTGTCGGTATCTGCGGTGAGTAAAGCTTCTATTATAGAAGGATATGGTGTATAAATAATATTGACATAACGGGCAAAAGCCTGAAAAAAACGTAAGCGTAAGAAAAGGAGAACAGCAATGACAGATAAGGTTATTGAAAACAATCAGGTAACGATTATGGGGGAGATTGTCAGCAGTTTTACCTATAGTCACGAAATTTTCGGGGAAGGCTTTTACATGGTCGATGTCAAGGTACAGAGACTGAGTGATTCTTTCGATGTCATTCCCATGATGGTATCCGAGCGTCTTTTGGACGTAAATGCAAACTACATAGGATACCATGTAGAGGTATCGGGTCAGTTCCGCTCCTACAACCGGCACGAGGAGCGTAAAAACAGACTGGTTCTGTCCGTATTTGCAAGGGAAATTTCCTTTGTGGACGAAATTGAAGAGAGTGCCAAGACCAACCAGATTTTCTTAGACGGCTATATCTGCAAGCCGCCTGTGTACCGCAAGACCCCTCTCGGCAGGGAAATCGCCGACCTGCTTCTGGCAGTCAACCGTCCTTACGGCAAGTCCGATTATATTCCGTGCATCTGCTGGGGAAGAAATGCCCGGTTTGCCAACGGTTTTGAAGTAGGGGACAAATGTTGTGTATGGGGCAGAATTCAGAGCCGCGAGTACATGAAAAAGCTGGATGAGGAACACATGGAGCGCCGTGTGGCATATGAAGTTTCCGTCAGCAAGTTAGAGGTGGCAAAGGAAGCCGTAGAATAAAAAAAGGGGAAATTTCTGAACGAAAATCAATCTATTTATTAAAAAATAAATAAGAAACATTCTTAAAAATGTGTAAAGGTTGTCAAAATCCGGGAAGTATGGTAAAATACACCTACTTTTAATCTTAGAGACAGAAAGGTTTGGTACCGACTATGGAAAGAGGTATAGTTCATATATATACCGGAGATGGCAGAGGAAAGTCGCCCGCAGCACTCGGCAGGGCCGTACAGGCAGCCGCAGCGGGCGAGCAGGTTGTGATTATACAGTTCCTGAAAGGAAAGGGACTGGAGGATACAGAGTTTGTAAGAAGACTGGAACCGGAGATTAAACTGTTTCGTTTTGAAAAATCAGATGAATTTTATGAAGAACTGCCGGAAGAGAAAAAGGCAGAAGAGGATATGAACATCCGCAACGGCATGAATTTTGCCAAGAAGGTGCTGTCCACAGGAGAATGCAATCTGCTTATTTTAGACGAGGTGCTGGGACTTATTGAGAAAAACATTATTTCTGTGGAGGATGTGGAAAATCTGTTAAACCAGAGAGGGGAAACGGATGTCATTCTGACGGGTATTTCCTTAAACGATGAAATCTGCTCTCTGGCGGACGAAGTTTCCAAGATTGAGACACTGAAGTTTAAGACCTATAATTTTTAATAAGGTCTTTTCATAAAGAACAAAAAGCATTTTTTGCATACAAAAAGCACGAATTTACCGCCCATTGCGTTGACAGCGGGCGGTATCGGTGCTATCATAGGGAACAAAGATAGAGGTTGCGTTTTTCAAGAGTAGTTTTTCTGATGTGACAGGCACAGGTGAGGAAAGATAAAAGGGGAACACGCCGAAAGAGGAGATGACCTGTGAATCGAGTCTTGGGCATGCGGTTAAAAGCCGTATGACTGTCATCTATGATTAGATGGGGCGCTATCGGTAAAGCACGAGAAACAGCCGGCCCATGTTATGTGACCGGTTTTTTTATTTCCATTTTTTAATGGGTAAGGAGGAAAAAAGATGTCTATTTTTAAGGGCGCAGGTGTTGCCATTGTAACACCCATGAAAGAAAACGGTGAGGTAAATTACGAAAAGTTTGCGGAAATGATTGAGTTCCAGATTGCAAACGGTACGGATGCCATTATTGTATGCGGTACCACAGGAGAGTCTTCCACGCTGACGCATGAAGAACATCTGGATGTGATTAAATATTGTGCGGAAAAGGTAGCGGGCAGAATTCCCGTTGTGGCAGGTACCGGCTCCAACTGTACCGAAACAGCCGTTTATCTTTCCCAGGAAGCAGAAAAGTACGGAGTGGACGGACTGCTTTTGGTTTCCCCTTACTACAACAAAGCGACCCAGAACGGTCTGTATACCCACTTTAAGACCGTAGCGGAGTCTGTAAAGCTTCCCATTATTTTATACAATGTACCCAGCCGTACGGGCTGCAACATCCTGCCGGATACCGTTATCCGTCTGTGCCATGATGTGGAAAACATTGTCGGCGTCAAGGAAGCAAGCGGCAACTTAAGCCAGATTGCCAGACTGGCAGCCAAGGCAAAGGGAACCGTGGATATTTATTCCGGCAATGACGACCAGATTGTTCCCATTCTTTCCCTCGGGGGCAAGGGCGTTATTTCCGTTCTTTCCAACGTGGCTCCGAAGGAAACCCATGAAATCTGTGCCAGGTATTTTGCAGGCGATGTGGAAGGAAGCCGTGACTTACAGCTTCGCGCCATGGATTTGTGCGATGCCCTGTTCTGCGAAGTAAACCCGATTCCGGTTAAGAAAGCCTTAAATCTGATGGGCATGGAAGCAGGCTCCTTACGTCTTCCCCTGACCGAAATGGAAGAAGCCAACGCTGCAAAATTAGAGAAAGCCATGCGTGAGTTCGGCGTTCTGAAATAAGAAGGAAGAAGGTACGGAAAAGATGATTAAACTGATTATGCACGGATGCAACGGCAAAATGGGCCAGGTTATTTCCAGACTGCTGGAAAATGACGAAGAAGCATGCCTGGTTGCCGGCATTGACGCAAGGGATGACGGACACAATCCGTATCCGGTATTTACCGATATCAAAGAATGCAAGGTAGAAGCGGATGCTCTGATTGATTTCTCGGCAGCGCCCGCCGTGGACGCTTTACTTGACTACTGCGTGGAAAAGAAGCTTCCCTGTGTGCTCTGCACCACCGGGCTTTCCGAAGAGCAGCTTAAAAAGGTAAAAGAGGCTTCCAAACAGGTAGCTATTTTGAAATCCGCCAATATGTCTTTGGGCATCAACCTGTTATTAAAGCTCTTGAAGGAAGCTTCCGAAGTGCTTGTAAAAGCGGGCTTTGATGTGGAAATCGTAGAGAAGCACCACAACCAGAAGGTGGATGCACCCAGCGGCACCGCACTGGCGCTGGCGGACTCCATCAACGAAGAATTTGACAATTCCTTTGAATATGTATTTGACAGAAGCAAGGAGAGAAAGAAACGCTCCGACAGGGAAATCGGTATCTCCGCTGTCAGAGGCGGCACCATTGTGGGTGACCATGACGTGATTTTCGCAGGAGAGGATGAGGTCATTACCTTCTCCCATACCGCATATTCCAAGGCTATTTTCGCAAAAGGCGCCATTCAGGCAGGCAAGTTCTTAAAAGGCAAGCCCGCCGGCATGTACGATATGAGCGATGTGATTGATGCGGTAAACGCATAAGCATAAACATTGAAAAGCCCCGTCTTCCAGAAGAAAATGGGGCTTTTCACGTAAGAAAGCTGTTAGCGGGTACGGGCGCCGTTGCCTGTTCCGGTAACATCATCGGTAATGTCCTTGACACCGTCGCCGACATCCTCAATGACGTCGCCAACCGTATTGCCGGCATCGTTTACCGCATCCCCGATACCGTTTCCGGTACCGGCATTGTCGCTGCCGTCGGTTACGCTGTTGCTGTTTCCGGTGTTGGTGTTGCCGTTCATGCTGCCGTTATCTACGTTGCTGCCGCTTTCGGCAGGCCTTGTGGTAGCGGTGCTGTTGCCGGTATTGTTGTTTTCGGTGGACTGTGTCTGGTCTGCCATATCGTTATTGTTCATGTTGCTGTTGTTCTTTCCGCAGGCAGAGAGGACACAGACATAAAATACCATAAGGCATATGGCAAGAATTCTTTTCAATTTTTTCATAATTTCACTCCTTTTGCTGAAAACTGTTTTACAGTCATAGTGTGTGCGATTGAAAAAAGAATATACCTTAAAATCAAATTTTCAGAAAAAGGCATTTACAAAAGAAGGCATTTAAGAAAGGCATTTATAAAGGAAGGTACGCAAGCATGGAATTTCGGCCCTGTATTGATATTCACGATGGAAAAGTAAAGCAGATTGTGGGCGGCAGTCTTTCGGAAACGGACGGCGCAAGCCGGGTAAAGGAAAATTTTGTGGCAGAGCAGGATGCGCCTTTTTTTGCGGAATTTTACAAAAAAAAGGGTATCCGGGGCGGTCATGTGATTTTGCTGAACGGAAAGGACACTCCGGCTTTTGAGGAAACGAAAAAACAGGCGAAGGCAGCGCTTTCGGCTTATCCCGGCGGACTGCAGATTGGCGGCGGCATCACGGACGAAAATGCGGCGGAGTACCTGCAGGCGGGTGCGAGCCATGTGATTGTCACCTCCTTTGCATTCCGGGACGGCAGGATAGACAGGGACAGGCTGGACAGGCTGGTAAAAGCTGTGGGAAAAGAGCATATCGTACTGGATATGAGCTGCCGGAAAAAAGACGGCGCCTACATCGTGGTAACGGACAGATGGCAGAAGGAAACGAAGGAAGAGGTAACTCTTTCCCTGTTAGATGACCTTTCCGGTTACTGCGACGAGTTTTTAATTCACGCCGTGGATGTGGAAGGAAAAGCAAACGGCATTGAACAGCCGCTTGTGCGTCTTCTGGGGGATTTTCAAAAAAGAGCCGTGACCTATGCCGGCGGCGTACACAGCTTTGAAGACCTGCGTCTTCTAAGGGAGCTTGGAAAAGGAAGAGTGAACGTGACCATCGGCAGTGCCTTAAACTTATTCGGCGGAACCATGGATTTTGAAGAAGTGCTTGCCTTTATTGCCGGAGAGAAGAGGGCGGCACCAAAAAAAGAACCAATCACTTGATTGGTTCTTTTTCTAATCCTATAAGACGATATTGCAAATTCTAAATAAAAATACTGAGTAAGTCTTTTATATTTAAGAACAGGTACATCGTGTTACTGATTATAGATTTGTTATAATAGGAATTATAACTTGGTTACGTTTACAGCCTGAGGACCTTTTTCTCCGTTTACAACTTCGAATTCTACAGCCTGGCCTTCTTCAAGAGACTTGAAGCCTTCCATGTTGAGTCCTGAGTAATGTACGAATACATCGTTGCCTGCTTCATCAGAGATGAAACCATAACCTTTTTGGTTGTTGAACCACTTAACTGTACCTTTGTTCATCGTAGATACCTCCAATAAAAATATGTCAATGCATACTATTATGCATTTAACACGAATAGAATAGCACAGAAATCTGAAAAAGTAAATAGAAAGACGTGCTTTTTTGTATTGCAAAATGTATAAAATTGCCACTTAAATTTGGATAATTATTACAAAAATGTTAAATTATCGTTGTTTGGGAGATATATATGTGTTAAAATAGGTGGAGTTTACCGGAGGTGACTTTCTATGTGGAAAAATAAGCACAAGAGAAAAGTAAGTCATATACTGATTTATACCACGGATGCCGTAGATGCGGATACGAAACAGGTACGGATTCATCCCTGGGTACTGGCGGGTGTCACCCTGATTGTCTGCTGTGTGCTGGGTGCCGTCATAGGCTATGCCGTTTATGAGGGTGAGCTTTGGGGACGTATCAGAGAGCACGACGCCTCGCAGAATGCGGCGCTTACCGCAGCACAGGATGAAAAGGATGCCCTTCAGGAAAAGATAGACGAACAGGATGCCAAGATAGAAATGTTAAGCATTACCATACAGGATCAGACACAGCAGATTGCGGAGCTGCAGGCGCAGATTGCGGAGCAGAGCGTTCCCACGGACTATCCGCTGACCGGTTCCGCCTCCATGACCGTTATCATGGACGGAGACCCTATGGTAGAGTTTACGGCTACGGAAGGAAGTACGGTAGTAGCTGCCGGCAAGGGCATTGTCACGGCAGTGGAAGAGGATGAGATATACGGCAGCCGGGTAGTGATTGACCACGGCAACGGTTACGTGTCCATTTACCGCAACAAAGGCGAAAGTCAGGTAAAGGCGGGCGATGAGGTGGCAAGCGGCACCACATTGTTTATGGTGACGGAGGACAACCGCCAGCTCGGCTACCAGATTAAGGAAAATGACGTTTATATTGACCCGACCACCATTATAGCCATCAAGGGCTGATGGAATAAACAAAGTTTGGAACCTGTAAGGACGGGAGCATCGTAGCCTGCGGGTTGTGAAAGGATCGACAGTATGAAAAATAAAGACGGAAAGCTTACCAGTATTGTAGGAAAGGACGCTGTTGTGGGAGGCAATTTTTCCACACCGGGCTCTGCCAGAATTGACGGCATTGTAGAAGGAAGTGCCAAAGTGGCAGGTTCCCTTATCGTGGGCTCCACCGGCAGGATTGAAGGAGATGTGGAAGCGGACTCCATTATCATCGGCGGCGAAATCAACGGCGATGTCACCGTACCGGGCAGAGCGGAGCTTACCGCTACGGCAAGGGTAATCGGCGATATCCGCACCAGCCTCATTATCATTGATGAAAAGGCGGTATTCCAGGGAAAATGCGATATGAACATTGCGACCGGAAAGACGAAAAAACGTCCCCCCAAATCCGCTAAGGCAGGCAAAAAATCCGCCAAAGCAGCCCTGCAGGAGGCTCTTTTGGAAGTGTCCGAAGAAAAGCGTGCAGAAGAAGTGGCTGCTACATCCGGGGATGCGGATGCAGCCGGAAAGAAGGACAAAACAGACGATATGGCATAGAAAAAAAGGCTGCTGCATTTGAATGCAACAGCCTTTTTAGTTTCGTTTACCGGCGGAAACGGAGAAACTTACTCCTGCTTCATTCGTCCGAATACCATTTCATAACCGTCGTTTCCGTAATTTAAGGAACGGTTTACACGGCTGATGGTAGCGGTGGAAGCACCGGTCTTTTCCGCAATCTCTAAATAAGTCTTATGGTCTTTCAGCATCGCAGCCACTTCAAAACGCTGGGACAGGGAAAGAATTTCGTTCACCGTACACAGGTCTTCAAAAAAGCTGTAGCATTCTTCACGGTCTTTTAAGCACAAAATCGCATCAAACAGAAAGTCCACGGCATCGGTTTTGATTTTTTTGTTCATGGCAGTCTCCCTCTTAATACTTTTTTACGTTAAAACTTTAAAACTGTTAATAAGTGCATTTTAGCATACTAAAGTTTTAAAGTAAAGAGGTAAAACAAAGGAATTTGCAAGAAAAAACTTGTCATGTGGTTTTGAATACTATATAATAGAACATGTGCAGTCAAAGGATTGCAATGGAGAGGCATTGAAAAATGCCAGGATGGGAGACGATAAAGATGGATACGGGAGAGATACTGAACGGTTTATTGGAAAATCTGTCCAATCTGACTTATATAAAAGCAGAGGACATTCCCAATATAGACTTATATATGGATCAGGTCACCACCTTTATGGACAAAAGGCTTCGTGCAACCACCAGAAATCCCGGTGACGACAAGGTTCTGACCAAGACCATGATTAACAATTATGCCAAGAACAATCTGCTGCCTTCTCCGGAAAAGAAGAAGTACAGCAAGGAGCACATGCTGCTTCTGATTTTTATTTATTACTTCAAAAACATTTTATCCATCAATGATATTCAGACTTTATTCAAGCCGATTACGGATGAATATTTCCATGCGGAGGGCGATTACAGCCTGCAGGATATTTATACGGAAGTTTTTGAGATGGAGAAGCTTGCCATTCCCGGCATGAAGGAGGATGTGGCGGAAAAGTTCCATACCGCAGAAAAAACTTTTGCGGATGCCCCGGAAAAGGACAGGGACTTCCTGCGGCAGTTTGCGTTTATCTGCCTGCTCAGCAGCGATGTCTATGCCAAGAAGATGCTGATTGAAAACATGATTGACAACCTCCGCAAAGAGGACAGCAAGCCGAAGGGCAAGGAAGACAGTAAAGCAAAAGCCAAAGAAGACGGTAAAAAATAGGGAAAACAAACGATGGGCTGCGGCACGGATGTGCGGCAGCCCATTTATTGCTTTACAGGAATTTCCGTTTTATTTTTCTATAAAGCTTATTTCGCTTTTTCCGCAAACTCCGTGGTTACCAGGTCTTCATAGGGAACGAAGTCCTCTAACACCTTGGATTCTTTCAGAATATTTTCCAGAAGCACAAAGGTGTCTTCCGTAAATACCAGGTCTTCTTTCCAGGTGTTCTGGTCGTAGTAACGGGTCACAATGGTAATCAGGGTGTCCATATCCGTTTCCGGGAACTGGGGGCTGATGACCTTTGCAATTTCCTCCGGCGTATGGGAAGCGGTATAATCCATGCCCTTCTGCAGCGCATTGGTAAACGCCTGGATGGTATCGGGATGCTCTTTTATATAACTTTTTTTAGCGGAAAAGGCCGTGTACGGCACATAGCCGGAAGCCTCTCCCAGAGAGGCAACCACGAAACCATCGCCTTTTTCTTCCAGTGCCGTGGCATGGGGCTCAAATTCGATGGTGAAATCGCCCTGGCCGCCGGAAAAGGCAGCAGCCGTGGAGCCGAAGTCGATGCTCTGGTCAATGGAAAGGTCCTGCGCCGGGTCAATATTGTTTTTCAAAAGAATATATTCAAATACCATTTCGGGCATACCGCCGGGACGTCCGCCCAGCACATTTTTTCCAATCAGCATATCGAAGCTGAAATTGTCAATGGGGGTGCGGGAAACCACAAAGTTGCCAGCCCTCTGGGTAAGCTGGGCAAAATTGACGGCATAATCTTCGTTGCCGCCTACATACGTGTAGATGGTGCTTTCACTTCCCATAAAGCCGATATCCGCCTCGCCGGTGAGCAGCGCCGTCATGGTTTTGTCTGCACCGAAGCCGGTAACTAACGTTAAATCAATGCCTTCCTCGGCAAAGTAGCCGTTTTCGATGGCAACATACATGGGTGCGTAGAAGATGCTGTGGGCAACTTCGTTCAGGGTTACTTTTGTGGCAGCCTTTGTACTTGCCGCATCCTTGCCGCAGGCGGGCAGCAGGGTCAGACAGAACAGTACGGCAAAAGCAAGCGCCAAAAGTTTACAGGTTTTCTTTTTCATAAAATCCTCCAAGATTTTTTCATGCTATAGTATACGGGAGAAATGGAAAAAAGGTGCGGAATATGTTATGCTGAAGAAACAGATAAAAGAAAAAGAGGATAAAAATGAGAAAGAACACAAAGAAGGCGTTAAGCCGTTTAGTGATAGGAATTTTATGGGTGAGTATGCTGGGAACCCCGCTTGCGGAAAGCAGTCAGGCTGCCTATGCGGCAGAGGTTTCCGGGGGAGATGTATCCGGAAACGACAGTGACAACCCGGGAGATGCGGGAGACGTATCCGGCAATGACATTTCGGCAGGGGATGTATCGGAAGGTGATATTCTGCCGGTGAGCGTGGCGGAAGAGGCTGTGCGTGTGGAAATGAACGGGGAAACCACCCTTTTTTGCGGAATGGAAGGATGTAAAGGAATACATGGAAAACCGGAAACAGAAGACGGCGGAATACCGGATAACCCTTCTTCGGGATTATGATGCGGGCGGGGCATTCACTCTGCCGAAAACCGGTACCTACGCAAGCCTTGTCCTGACGGGAACGGCATTCACGGATGCGGAGGGCATCAGCCGGTATCCGGCACTTACCTTTACCGGAAGTCTTACCCTGACCGGCAATGTAACCATAGAAAAGCTTAAGAAACTTTGCAGTGTCAAAAAGGCAGGCACCGACCTTACGGCGGATTTTAACATCAGCATGGGCAATTACCGTCTGGAGCTTAAGGATATTGCGGAAAGCAGCCTGAAAAATATAAGCGGTAGCGCCAAGTCCACCCTGATTTTGCATGGCATTTCCGTAAAAGGGACCATAACCGCCGGCAATCTGTTTATGGAGAATGTAACGGCAGGCGGTAACGTGAGAGCCATGGGAGAATACCTGACGGTGGGAGAGATAAAAATTCCCGGCACGTTTACGGCGGAGGGACTGCAGAAAAGTTATGCGCAGACCGTGCTGAACGTCAGACAGGGGAAAAAGATTACCATAGGAAAAAAGGGCATTCTGCCCTGCAATCCGCAGATATTCTTTGCAGAACAGACGAATACGCTTTTAGTAAGAAGCGGCAACAAGCTGGTGTATTCCGGCAGCACGGAAGGTCCTGCGGCAACGGGCGCAAGCTGGGAAATTGTTTCACCGGAGAGCAATATCACGGTGAAGGATTTTGCCGGGGGAAATGTGTCGGTGGGATACAGCGTAAAAAAGAATTTGAAGTTTACCGGAAAGGTGACGGGAACGGGATGCATTACCCTTATTCCCATGAAGACAACGCCGGATAAGTACCATATTATCGCAACCCTGACCAGAAATGAAAAGGTTGTGACCCAGGTGTCGTCTTATTATGATATTTCCTGCTTCAAACTGCTTGACAGTGTGAACGTGCCCGCAGGCAGCAGTCTTAAGAAAAAAGGAACCACCGTTATTCTGGAAATGCCCTGATAACGGTGGCGGTATCGGCGTCAGCCTTCGATATGTATGTTTTTAATTGCCCACAGCTGCAGCGCTTTGGCATTGGTGGAAATCTTTTCCAGAGAGTCCAGAATGTGCTGGAAAGCGGGCTTCTCACTCTCGGAAATAATGCCGTCTTCCGAAATGGCAATCAGGGAAGCACGGAGTGTATCAATATCCTTTAAGGAACCGAGCACCTTAAGCGCCAGTCTGTCAAAGTCATCAATGGTGACCTCTTTTACACTGCCTTTGCCGATGGGGCACTCTCTGGCGCAGTAGGAATTGCAGAGCTCCGGGCAGTTGTAAGTCTTTGACATGGCAAGGACTTCTTCGGGGTAGGGGTTAATGGCGTCCAATTCTATGCGGGCAAGCCTTGTGCGGTCGATGCCGATAATTTCCGCCGCTTTTTCCCGGCTGGTAAAATCATCATTTTCCTTTGATGCTTCGTATCGTGCAAGATAGTACATATTATCTGCGGCTTTTGTAGCTTTTTTGCCCATGCTGTATATCTCCTTGTGCGTTACACTGTATTTGTCCGGTGAAAATGCCGTACAAATACAGTTTATGAAATAAAAATGCTTTTGTAAAGAATTAAATCCAATTCTTGTAAAAGTTTGTTGAGAAAAAGAATTAAATTTGATACAATAAAGATAAGCCTGTTCATAAACTGGTATAGAAAATAATTATGTAAACGGAGGATGAGAAAATGGGTTTAATCAGACTTGCCAAAATCGGTGCTGACGCTATCGGATCTACAGTCGGAGACCAGTGGCTGGAATATTTCTACTGCGATTCCATCGACAGCGACACCCTGATGGTAAAAGGACAGAAGAAAGTAAACGACGGACATAACTATAACACGAAGGGCATGCAGGACAACATCATTTCCAACGGTTCCGTAATTGCAGTCAACGAAGGTCAGTGTATGATGATTGTTGACAACGGAAAAATCGTGGATATCTGTGCAGAGGCCGGAGAATTCAAATACGACAACTCCAGCGAGCCTTCCATCTTTGCAGGCAACTTCTTACAGAGCCTGGGTCAGACTGCCGTTACCGCATGGAGAAGATTTACATTTGGCGGCAATGCAGGCAAGGACCAGAGAGTGTATTACTTCAATACAAAGGAAATCATGAACAACCTTTACGGTACGGCAACGCCCATTCCCTTCCGTGTGGTTGATAATAAAATCGGACTGGATTTAGATACCGAATTAAAATGCAACGGTAAATATTCCTTCCATATTGCAGACCCCGTAGTATTCTACACCAAGGTCTGCGGCAACGTAAAAGACTCTTACAACAAATCCGAACTGACAAGCTTCATGAAGGATGAAATGATTACCGCACTGCAGCCGGCACTGGGCGAACTTTCCGCACAGGGCATCCGCTACAGCGAGCTCCCCAGAAGCACCAAGGAGCTGGTAAAAGCGCTGAACACCGAGCTTAGCGAGCAGTGGATGGCAGCCCGCGGTATCGAAATGGTATCCATTACCTTCAATCCTTCTCTGCCGAAGGACGTTTCCGAGATGATTCGTGCAAGACAGAACGAGGCTGTTTACAAAGACCCGAACATGGCAGCAGCCGGTATTGCGGCAGCACAGATGGAAGCTATGAAGTCCGCAGCAAGCAATACCTCCACAGGTCCCATGATGGCATTCGCCGGAATGAACATGGCACAGATGGCAGGCGGCATGAACGCCGGCAACCTCTTTGCAATGGGTCAGCAACAGCAGCAGGCTTCCCCTGCACAGGCAGCTCCCGCAGCACCTGCAGGCGGCGATGCAGAGCCCGTATTAGGCTGGACCTGTTCCTGCGGCAAGACCGATAACAGAGGAAAGTTCTGTGTAGAATGCGGAAGTCCCAAGCCTGCGGAAGCCGGCTGGACCTGTTCCTGCGGTCAGGTAAATCAGGGTAAATTCTGCTGCAACTGCGGCAAGAAGAAACCGGAAGGCGCACCGCTTTACAAGTGCGATAAGTGCGGATGGGAGCCGGAAGACCCCACACATCCTCCTAAATTCTGCCCGGAATGCGGGGATGTTTTTGACGAGAACGACATTCAGTAAGCAATCAGAAAACAATAACGGAGAAGTGCAATGAGCGCAGCAATCGTAGGCTTGATTATTGTACTGGTTCTTCTGCTTGTACTGGTAGGCGTAATTTATTACGCCTACCGTAATATTAAGCGGAAAGTCAGCCGTTTTTCACAGACGGTATTCGGTACATCGGATTTAATAGAAGGAATAAAACAGAGAGATTTGGAGGTGGCATCCACACCCAGGTCGGTTGCCGGTGTGACCAGTCTTTATCTGCCCCGTATCCAGAGAGATTTTCCGGAGTTCCATTATCAGGAAATGAAGAGCCGTGCGGAAAATGTGCTGACCTCTTATTTGCGAAGCATTGATGCAAACAATGCCTCTCTTTTATCGGAAGGTACGGAAGAGTTAAAAGAGCAGTTAGCCATGCGTCTTTCCATTTTAGAGTCGGAGGATACCAGAGAACAGTTTGACGGTATCCGTATTCACCAGACGGAAATTACCGGCTACAACAAAGACAAAGTAAAATGCGCCGTGGTATTCCAGTCATCCGTGGAATACACCCATTACAAGGAAAAAAACGGAACTGTAATCAGCGGCAGCAACAGTATGAAGATGCAGACCCGGTACAATGTGGAATGCATTTACATACAGGACAGGGATATGATAGAAAATCTGCATGATGCGGCACTGGGAATCAACTGTCCCAACTGCGGAGCGCCCTTGTCCGGCGTGGGAGCCAAGGTATGTGAGTACTGCGGTTCTCCGATTATTGAAATGAACATTTACTCCTGGAATTTCAGCAAAGTAGCGGAAGTATAAAAGGAAGTTTGAATTTAAGAGGTTTTTATGAGTATATATGATACATTGAATGAACCACAGAAGCAGGGCGTCTATACCGTAGACGGGCCTGTTCTTTTGCTTGCAGGGGCAGGAAGCGGCAAGACGAGAGTCCTGACACACCGCATTGCCTACCTGATAGATGAAATGGGAGTCAATCCCTGGAATATTTTAGCCATTACCTTTACCAATAAGGCAGCAGGCGAAATGAGAGAGCGTGTGGACAATTTAATCGGCATGGGCGCCGAACAGGTCTGGGTGGCAACCTTCCACTCCACCTGTGTCCGGATTTTACGCCGTTATATTGACAGAATAGGTTTTGACAACAGCTTTACCATTTACGATACGGACGACCAGAAAACCGTGATAAAAAATATTATAAAAAAGCTGGATTTAGACCCCAAAATGTATAAGGAAAGAAGCATCATGGCGGCTATTTCATCAGCGAAGGACGAGCTGATTTTCCCGACGGAGTATGAAATCCAGAGTAGCGGAGATTATAAGGCAATGCAGATTGCCAAAATCTACAGAGAATACCAGGCAACCTTAAAAAAGAGCAATGCGCTGGATTTTGATGACATTATCGTAAAGACCGTGGAGCTTTTTAAGGCAAACGAGGAAGTACTGCATTCCTATCAGGAGAGATTTCGTTACATCATGGTGGACGAGTATCAGGATACCAATACGGCGCAGTTTGAACTGATACGGCTTTTGGCGGACAAATACCGCAACCTTTGTGTGGTCGGTGACGATGACCAGTCCATTTACAAATTCCGCGGTGCCAATATCCGGAATATTCTGGACTTTGAAAAGGTGTACCCGGAAGCGGTTGTGATAAAGTTAGAGCAGAATTACCGTTCTACCGGAAATATCTTAAATGCCGCAAATGCCGTTATTCACAACAATGTGGGACGAAAAGAGAAGAAGCTCTGGACGGATAAAGGGGACGGCGGCAAAGTCCATTTCCGCCAGTTTGATACGGCGTATGAGGAAGCCGAATACATTGCGGACGATATTGCACACAGTGTCAAAAGAGGAGAAGGCAGCTACGGGGATTATGCGGCGCTTTACCGTACCAACGCCCAGTCCCGCCTTTTGGAAGAACGCATGATTGCGGAAGGCATACCCTATGATGTGGTAGGCGGCGTGAACTTTTATGCCCGAAAAGAAATCAAGGACGTTCTGGCATACCTGAAAACCATTGACAACGGTCAGGATGATGTTGCCGTGAAGCGTATTATCAATATCCCGAAACGTGGCATCGGACAGACCACCATAGACAGGGTGCAGGCTTATGCGGACGACAGACAAATCAGCTTTTACGATGCGCTGAATGAAGCCGACCAGATTATGACGCTGGGAAAGGCAGCCGCCAAGGTAAAGCCTTTTGTGGAGCTCATTCAGACATTCCGCAGCAAGTTAAGCTATTACGGCCTCAGGGATTTGATAGATGACGTGCTGGAAAAAACAGCCTATGTGGAAGATTTGCAGAATTCGGATGAAGAGGATGCAGAGGACAGAATTGCCAACGTGGATGAACTGGTCAGCAAAGTGACATACTATGAGGAACAGCACGAAGAAGCCACTTTGAGCGAATTTCTGGCGGAAGTGGCACTGGTAGCGGATATTGACAAGGTAGGAGACAAGGACGAAAAGGTTCTTTTAATGACACTGCACAGCGCCAAAGGACTGGAATTTCCCCATGTGTATTTAGCAGGCATGGAGGACAGTGTGTTTCCCAGTTACATGACCATCGTTTCCGATGACAAGTCCGATATGGAAGAAGAAAGACGTCTGGCTTACGTGGGCATTACCCGGGCAAAGGAAGAACTGACATTAACCTGTGCCAAGATGCGTATGGTGAGAGGAGAGACCCAGTACAATCCGGTGAGCCGTTTTGTCCGGGAAATTCCGAAAGAGCTTTTGGACAATACCATGCCGGCACCGAAGTTCCCCAAGGAAGAGATTATGGATTTTGGAAGCTCCTCCTTTACCGGATTTCAGGCAGACAGCGGCAGTATGACGGACTTCCGCCCCAAAGCCGTTGTGAAACCCAAGGTCACGGTAACCGCCAGAAAGCCTTTTATTGCCAAGGATATGGGCGCCCTGAACCGGATTGCCGGCATTTCCAAGGGCAGTTCCATGGATGCGGGCACGGAAATTGACTATGGACCCGGCGACCGCGTGAAGCATGTAAAATACGGAGAGGGAACCGTAAAAGCCGTGCAGAAGGAGCCGAGGGACTACAAGGTTACTGTGGAATTTGACCTTGCCGGCCAGAAAATCATGTATGCCTCCTTCGCAAAATTAAAAAGAGTGTAGAAAAAACGCAAAAATCATGCTATAATGAGCAAAAGCGGAGTTGTTTATTAGAAAACAACCATATACAGATAAATAAAATATAGGAAAGGCGGATGGAATCATGAACAAATTAGAAAATTTACTGGACATTGTAAAATCAAATGAAGTGAAAATCAACGATTTGCTTCACAAGAAAGAATTAGAAGAAAAAGAAGAAAAGAAGGACAACAAGCTTTGCCTGATTTTCGGTATCATTGCAGCCGTACTGCTGGTAGCGGTTATCGCCTACGCAGTATACAAGGTATTTATTGAGAAGCCGGATTATCTGGATGATTTTGAAGACGAATTTGAAGATGATTACGAAGACGGCTTTGACGAAGAAGATGACTTCGAGGACGAAGAAGAGTAATAAACAGGAAAAAGGTACGGGGTTATGAAAAAAGGACAGGTATATGAGGGAGTAGTGGAGCGGATAGACTTTCCCAACAAAGGAATCGTAAAGGTGGGAGAGGATGTCTGTGTGGTAAAGAATGCTCTGCCTGGACAGAAAGTAACCTTCAGCATAAGTAAGCTTAGAAAAGGGAAGGCGGAAGGCCGTCTCCTTCAGGTGACAGAACAGTCGCCGTTGGAGTGCGGAAGTCCGTGTTCCCATTTTGGGTTGTGCGGAGGTTGTACTTATTTGTCTTTTCCCTATGAGGAACAGCTGAAAATCAAGGAAGGGCAGGTCAAACGCCTGTTAGACAGTGTGCTGCTTGACGGACAGGGTACTTATCACTGGGAAGGCATTAAAGCCAGCCCGGCTTATTTTGCGTACCGCAATAAAATGGAGTTTTCCTTTGGCGATGAGACAAAGGACGGTCCCCTTACCCTGGGCATGCATAAAAGAGGCAGCTTTTACGATGTCCTTACGGTAAACGACTGCCGGATTGTGGATGAGGATTACCGGAAAATCCTTACGGCAGTCAGGGATTATTTTGCGGAAAGAAATGTCCGTTTTTACCACAGACTGTCCCATGAAGGCTTCTTACGCCACCTGCTTGTACGGAAAGCGGTAAAAACCGGCGAAATCTTAGTGGCGCTTGTTACCACCACCCAGAGTCCCTGGAAGGCGGAAACAGCATCTGAACAGGGTGCCGGTGCGGTGCAGGAAAATCCGGGCAGCAGGGAAGCAGTTTTCGACTTGCAGGAATTGATAGACGGTTTCAGTGCTTTGTTGCAGGGGCTGTCTTTGGACGGAACGCTGACAGGTGTACTTCATATGGAGAACGATTCCATTGCGGATGTGGTGCAGAGTGATAAAACCCATATTTTATATGGAAAAGATTATTTTTACGAGGAACTTCTGGGGCTGAAATTCCGTATTACGCCCTTTTCCTTTTTCCAGACCAATTCTCTGGGAGCCGAAGTCCTTTATGAAACGGCAAGAAGCTATATCGGCAAATTAAGCGGCGGCAAGGAAAGCGTGGTTTTTGATTTATACAGCGGAACCGGCACCATTGCCCAGCTTATGGCGCCCGTAGCCGGTAAGGTCATCGGTGTGGAAATCGTGGAAGAAGCCGTAGAGGCAGCCAAAGAAAATGCTGCTTTAAACGGACTTACCAACTGTGAATTTTTAGCGGGGGATGTGCTGAAAGTATTGGATGATATTACCGAAAAGCCGGACTTTATTATTTTAGACCCCCCGAGGGACGGCATTCATCCCAAGGCACTTCCGAAAATCATAAACTACGGTGTGGAGCGGATTGTTTACATTTCCTGCAAGCCCACCAGCCTTGTGCGCGACCTGGCGGTATTTCTGGAAAACGGCTACCGCGTGGAGAAAGCTACCGCTGTTGACCAGTTCCCCTGGACGGCGAATGTGGAAGTAGTAATTCTGATGCAGAATTGTGGAAAACAAACATAAATGATATGGTAAACCACAAGATATAATATAGTGGTTTGAGGGCAAAAAATGGAGAGGAAAAAGACCAGTTTTTGCCCGGTTTTTTTGCCCATTTTTAAAAATGCATAGGGATAAAAATGGCTTTAGGAGTGATTTGGAGAAAAACACAGGAAAAAGGAAGGAGGGAGAGGGAATGCCAAAACCGGGAACGCAGGTGGAGTACAAAGGAATGAATGGTGCAGGGAATGCAAATGAATATGTAAGGCGGCATTTATTTTAGAAATAAAATAGGTGCCGCCTTATTTTTGTTTGGAGGTAAAAATGTCAAAATTATTTTGTTTAACGCCGGAACTTCGTGTACTGGAAAGACAGATGCAGCAACCGCCGGGATACAGACCGAGGGGGTATGGTATCTGCATCATGGAGGAGGTGGACTGGAAGAATTGGGGAAATTATTCTGAAATCGTGGATTGTGTTATTAGCCGGATGCAGTTAGAACATCTGAAAAAAGGAGGAATCATTAAGGGCACCGGAGGAGGCGGTGCAGGATGAAGCATTGGATGAGACAGGGGAGTGTCAGGAGCAAGGCATGAATCTGTCATTATAGGACAAGGAGGTAAGAAAAAGTGGAAAGACGAAAGAAGTACATTGCATATGGTTCCAATTTAAATCTCGGACAGATGACAAGAAGATGCCCAACTGCGAAAGTAATTGGTAAAGGAGAAATCAAGGATCATGAGCTGCTATTTAGAAGAGGAAATCTGTCCGCGGTGGCTACCGTGGAGCCGAGAGCCGGTTCCAGCGTTCCTGTGTTAATCTGGGAGATTGGACCGGAGGATGAAAGAAATCTGGATATCTATGAAGGATATCCCAGACTTTATGACAAGGTTGATCTGGAGGTGCAGACGGAAGCAGGGTGTGAATCTATTATGGCATACATCATGACTGAAGGACATGAGATAGGAAGGCCGTCCGCATACTATCTGGAAACCATTACCGCAGGATATCTGGAGGCAGGCTTTGATGTAAACCGGCTACTTGAAAGTGTGATTTGCTGTAGGAATGTGACGGAGAAGCGATATAAAGCGGAAGAAATGGAGGAACAGACATGGAACCAACAACGGCTGCAATGATAGCCAAGGCTGCCATTACGGTGGGTACTAATAAAAAGTTTTGGATAGGGATTGCGTCCGTAATTGCAGGGATGTGCATTCCATTTATCCTTGCCACCGTATGTATTTTAAACCTTGCATCCGCAGCAGCAGACCATAACAGGGCGGCGGTAAAACTAGCTTTTGAGGGAGGCTTTGCTCCTATAAGCATGCCTGCCGATTACAGGGAGCATATCTACAAGATGCAGTGTAGTTTTCAACAGATTGATGCTGTTATGGATGAGATAGATGCAGTGGCAGAGGGAGATGTACAGGACAGATATCTGGTCAAGGCGGTGTTTTACTCTCTGTATTTCGGCGAGGACTGGCTCTGGCTTGAAGAGTCGGATTACCGAAGATTTGCAGAAGCCTTTGTAGATTTTGAGGAGTGTACCCGGATGGTCCCAAATGGGGACGGTATCCAAAGTGTGGAAACCTATCAAGCATCCATAGCCATCACAGATAAAGTGAAATTGTTTGAAAGGTTAAAAGACTACTATGGGGTGGCAGCAACCTATGAACAGCAGTCCAATGCAATGAATGTGTGGCACATTGCAAAATACAACACAACAGCTCCGGAGGAGGGAGACGAATTTGATGGATGGATAGGCTGGAGAGGAGACAGTGACGTTACCTATTACGACTTGCCAGCAAGTGAGGCAGGCGGGAAGGTAATGGAGTTTGCCATGTCCCGGTTAGGGCATCCGTATTCGCAGACCGACAGAGGAAAAGAAAACTATGTGGATTGTAGTTATTTGACGCTGTGGTGCTACAGGCAGATAGGAATTATTCTGCCGGAGACCGCTGCAGAGCAGGGAAGATATCTTCTGGAGCATAACCGAACCATTGCAAAGGAGAATTTACAGCCGGGGGATCTTGTGTTCTGGAGTTATAAACCTAACGGGCGGTTCATGAACATTACCCATGTGGGTATCTATGCCGGGGATGGAAAAGTAGTGGATGCATCCTGTTCCAAAGGAAAAGTAGTATATCGAAGTTTGTTTGATGAAGACAAGCAGGTGCTTTATGGCAGACCACAGTAGTTTTTTGATGCCGAAGGCATCTGTTTTGCACTTTAAAAGGAGGAAACATGAAAGCAGTATCAGGCAATGCAGGAAACGCAGACTGCCGGAAAAAATATGACAATGCAGGAGGAGAGAAATGGCAGAGCAAGAAATCAAGATTGAATTTCCTGAGGTAAAAATGGAGGCCCTGGAGTTTTTCTTAAGGGAGAATAACACGACAGTGGAAACTGTGTTAAAGGAGCATCTGGATAAGACCTATGAGAAAAGTGTTCCTCAGCAGGTAAGGAAATTTGTGGAAAGTAAGATTACACTACGGCAGGAAGCTGTACAGGCAATTGTGGAACAGCAGAGGCAGACCAGAGGATCGGGAAGGCGAAGTGCCAGACAGAATGCTACAAGGGAAACCATTCCTTAACAAAGCGATTCAAGCATACCGTCTGCGGAAGAGACAGAGGTACGGGAAGCTGGTCAGGAGCAGGAAAACGGAATGTCAATGGTAATGTAAATAACAGGAGGTAAATTATCTATGAACTATGAGAGCTTTAAACAATATGTGGTAGATCATATAAAAGATTTTCTGCCCCAGGACTATAACGTACATGAAATCAGTATTACGGAGCAGAGAAAGAACAATAATGTGATTTGGGATGTACTTTCCATCAAAGGTGACAGGAATATTGTGCCTGCTGTTTATATGGAACCATACTATCATGCCTATATAGAAGGTACTGAAATGAATACTGTTTTACAGAAAATCGCAGATATCTACATGGAAAGTATGGAACAGGTTGGTGAATTCTCAACGGACTGGTTTCAATATGAAAATGTAAAGAATGGAATCCTTGTTACGGTACAGAATGCAGAAATGAACCGTGAGTTACTGGAAAAGGTTCCCCATGAAATCAGAGAGGATCTGGCACTGCTTTACCGGGTTCAGGTAGAACTTGCCAACAAAGAAAAGGGAAGTGTGTTGATGCATAATACCCATCTGAAAACATGGGGGATTGATGAAGAGACATTAAAAGAGGTAGTTTGGAACAATATGCACAGCTATTGTCCGCCGGTGTTTTCTGCCATGGGGGATGTGTTACGTTCGGCAGGTTGTGATATATTCCCCACAAATGTACATCCCGTGGAAATGTATGTGCTCAGCAACCGGGATAAACAGTATGGCGCCGCTTATATGTTTGATACAGAAGTGATGGACAGGATAGCGGAGGAGATTGGTGGGGATATTGTGGTGATACCATCCTCTATTCATGAGAGTATTTTGCTGAGAAAGCAGGAAGATATAGATGACTTATCGGACGAAAAGATGCAGAAGCGACTATGGAAGGAGGGAAGCTTTGAACAAGGAATTTGAACGCTGTTGCAGATTCCTAGCTGAGATGATGGAGAAGTACGGAGTACTGGTTTTGCGAGACATAGCTGTAGATATTCAGTATGAACCGGAAACTTGGTGTGATGATGCAGAGGAAAAAAGACTTCGGTATGAAGCTTATGCGAGAAGATTTTTGAAGCGGTTTGAGAAGGCGGCATAAGAATTACCGGCATCCTGCGAAATATGTATCAAGTTTTCTGTGAAAACTTGATATGTAGACCGAGCCATTTGCGAAGCAAATTTTGTATGGCGAGGGTTCATCTATTGAGTGGGATGTATACATATTTTAGTGCGTTCAAAAAATAGAAAAAATTGTAATAATTAAAACAAATTTCGTGTTGTATAATAGTTGGTAAATATAGACAAAAAAGCAAAGTAAACCTCGGTAAAAGTATATTTTTTACCGAGGTTTACTTTGACAAAAAGACAAAAATAGTGTATATTTAAGTAGAGGTCGGAAAAATAAAAAATTACCGAGGTGAACTGAAATGATTTTAACATATACAGAGTGTATAAATAAATATGGTAATGATTACCAATTAGAAAAGGCTATAACGGAAGAGTGTATTTATCGTGTAGAGCCCGGCTTATATTCGACTAAACGCTATTCTAATGAACTGGAAATTATTTTCAAAAAATATCCAAATGCGATTCTAACAGGAGAATATGCATTTTATTATCATGACTTAACGGATGTAATTCCGGAAAAGTACTATATCGCAACGAAGGCAAAGGCAGCTAAATTAATGGATCCGAGGATTGAACAGATTTATATGAGAGATGATTTGTTGATGTTGGGAGTAACGGAAAAGGGTATAAATGGTGTAACAGTTAAGATATACGACAAAGAGAGAATGTTAATTGAGCTTTTAAGAAATAAGAATACTATGTCATATGATTTATACAAAGAGATACTTGGTAATTATAGAAAGATAATTGAGGATTTACAGATTTGGAGAATACAGGAATATGCTGATATATTTCCAAAGAGTAAAATGATTTGGAAAGCACTAAGAGAGGAGGTTTTTTAATTGATGAATTTACAGGAAATGATGGATATGTACTACGAAGATGGACTGACAAGAGAATTAGCAGCGGCCAGAGTGTGTCAGGATATTGTGTTAAAGGCTATTGCGATAGGTCCTTTGAACAGAAATGTGACAGTCAAGGGCGGTGTGGTTATGAGAAGTTTGACCAATAATAATAGGCGTGCTACTAGAGATATTGATTTGGATTTTATTCATTATTCCATAGAGGACGAATCTATTAGAGCATTTATAGAGAAATTGAACTGCATTCCAGAGATCAAGTTAGAAATTGTAGGAAGCATTGAGGAACTAAAGCATCAGGATTATCATGGTAAGTCAATCAAGGTTCAGATTACAGATAATGAAGGCACTTCTGTTGAAAGTAAAATTGATATAGGGGTACATAAGCATTTGGAATTAGAGCAGGAAGAATATTGTTTTGATGTTTGTATGGATGATGAAGGTGCCAGTTTGCTGAAAAATTCCAGAGAACAATCCGTTGTAGAAAAATTAAGAGCGTTGCTTATTTTTGGTGTCAATGACAAGAGATACAAAGACATTTATGATGTATATTATTTGAAGGATTATTTGAATAAAGAAAAATTCCTGCAATACATTAAATTATTGATTTTTGACGATACTATGATGCGTGAAAATACTATGGCAGATATTGTGAGAAGGGTGGAAAATTCGTTTAAAGATAAGCACTATTTGAAGCTTATTTCTACATCCAGACAAAGATGGTTCGATGAAGAAATTGAAGTTATCGCAAAAGGAATTGTAGATTTTCTCAAGAATTTATAAGATACATAATATGTTATTTGTGACCGTAGAGAGGCGTGGGTAATGCCCGAATCCAAATATCTCATTAGCGGGTAGGCAGTCAGAGTGATGGCTGTCTATTTTTATGTTGAATTGCGGTTGGAACAGATGTATAATTGCGTTGGGACAATGGAAAAGTATATGAAATCAACACATAAGATGGGAGGATGTTTACATGGAAGTTTCAAAAAGCGATTGGAAATTATTTAGAACTCGTATTAGTGATTGGCAGGAAGCGTATATGGAACGCTTGGTTAAGGAATATATGGATTTATTAGAAGGTGAAGAAAACGCTTCAGATAAGTTCTGGAAGCTGGAAGAACGAATAAAAAAGGATAAGAAACATCCGGGAGTAATGCTCGAATTAAGCAAAGGAAATATGATGTTTGATATTGTGGCATTGATTAATAGTGGTGTAATTACCACTGCTGATTTGGAAGGTTTTAGTGATGAATTAAAAGAAAGTGTAAATTTTCTTTTACATAGGTAGCAGAAGGTATTACGTACATAGGAATTGCAGGTGATATTTGTGAATATAGAAGCATATGATGCAGATTCTTTAAGGAAACTTGTCAGACTTCTTGAGTATGAGAACAGAATTTTAAAAGAAAAATTGAGAAAAGAAAATATCCCGTATGATGAGGTGAAGCCTTTTGAGGAAACCATAGATAATGTGGAAGAATATGATCCCGACCAGGGGGAGCGTATCATTAATCCGCCATTTATAACAGAGGAAATGGCGACACGCTTCTTTTCCATGTTTTGGGGAAGAGAAGATGTTTATGCAAAGCGAGGTAGAAACGGTGGTTACTTTCCACAATGTGATAATCGGTGGAATGAAAGACTGTGTCCAAGACAGCGTGGCGAAAAGGTGTTTTGTGATGAATGCGAAAATACCAAGTGGACACGCTTGGATGTGAAAAAAATTATTGCACATTTATTAGGGTATAAAGAGGATGGCTCAGATGTAATTGGTGTATATCCGCTATTGCCTAATGGAATGTGCAGATTTATTGTATTTGATTTTGATAATCATGAAAAAGGTGCGGAAGCAACAGATTTCGCAAATACAGACAATGAATGGCATAAGGAAGTGGATGCACTTAGAAAAATATGTGAGATAAATGGAATTAAGCCGTTAGTTGAGCGTTCACGATCGGGTAAGGGAGCTCATGTATGGATTTTCTTTAAAAAAGCGATACCGGCTTCTGTGGCGAGAAATTTTGGCTTTCTATTATTGGATAAGGGAACTGCGTCCATTAATCTAAAATCGTTTCACTATTATGACAGAATGTATCCGTCTCAGGATGTGACAAGTAGTATTGGAAATCTGATTGCTTTGCCATTACAGGGGCAGGCATTAAAAAATGGCAACAGTGCCTTCGTGGACGAGAACTGGAATGCATATACTAACCAGTGGGATATTCTTTTCAAAACAGAAAAACTGGGTATGGAAGAAATTGAAAAATATATGGCAAAGTGGCAACAGGAATTGGCAGAGACCAGGGGAACGCTTGTCAGTGTTGATATGAGCAACAGGCCAAAACCATGGAAAAAGAAGTGTGAGTTTGCAAAAGCAGATGTCATTGGCAAGCTTCATATGGTATTGAGTAACGGGGTATATATTGATACATTGAACCTTATGCCGAGAATACAAAACCAGATACGTAGTCTGGCTGCTTTTGATAATCCTGAGTTTTATAAGAATAAGAGACTTGGATATTCCAATTACTATAATTTTAGTGCTGTATATTTGGGCAAAGACGTTGATGGGTACATACAGGTACCAAGAGGACTGAAGGAGCGAATTGTTGAGGAATGTAATAAAGCAGGGATTGTTGTAGACATCTCTGATCAAAGGGAAAAAGGACATCCGATCAGAGTTGCTTTTAAAGGGGATTTGCGGACACAGCAGGAACTGGCAGCGGAGAAACTACTGACTTATTCGGATGGTGTTTTAAGCGCTGCAACTGCATTTGGAAAAACGGTTGTGTGTAGTTATCTCATAGCAGAGCGGAAAGTAAATACCCTTATTTTACTACAAAGCAAGGATTTGCTTAACCAATGGGTTGATGAGCTGAATAAATTTCTGGATATCAGGGAAGAACCGCCTGAATATGAAACCAAGACCGGCAGAAAGAAAAAGAGAGACAGTGTGATAGGAATTTTGCATGGAAGTAAAAATACATTGACAGGCATTGTTGATGTTGCAATGGTAGGTTCTATGTACAGTAAGGGAAAGTTTAATGAGTTGATTAATTCTTACGGAATGGTCATTATGGATGAGTGTCATCATGCGGCGTCCAATACATCTATGGAATTGTTACAGAAAATCAATGCGAAATATGTTTATGGAGTTTCTGCTACACCAAAACGGGGAGACAACATGGACAAGATTATTTATATGATGCTTGGGCCGCTTCGTCATAGATTTACAGCGTTGGAGAGGGCGCAGGAGCAGGGAATAGGACATTACTTTGTACCAAGGTATACAAGAGTTGTGGACACTGCTGACAGCAAGGATGACATTAACAAGGCTTATAGCCATATTAGTACCAGTAAGGTGCGTAATGAGATGATTATTAGTGATGTAAAGAAAAGTATTGCACAGAATCAGACACCGGTTATATTAACCAGATTTAAGGAGCATGCAAAACTTCTGTATGATGTACTTAAGAATGAAGCTGACCATGTATTCCTTTTGTATGGTGACAATTCGGATAAGGAAAATGCAGATATACGGGTAAGATTAAAGCAGGTTTCTAAAACGGAAAGTCTTATTTTGGTTGCAACCGGACAGAAGATCGGAGAAGGATTTGATTTCCCGAGACTTGATGTATTAATGCTTGCTGCACCGGTATCCTTTGAAGGACGTCTGGAGCAGTATGTGGGAAGATTGAATCGTGACTATGAGGGTAAAGAAGCCGTTTATGTGTATGATTACATAGATCCACATGTGAAATTCTTTAATAAAATGTATGCCAAAAGACTTAGGACATACAAGAGAATGGGATTTTCCATATGGGCAGGAGAAGAGCAGTCGAAACAGGCGATTCATGCAATATATGATTCCGGTAATTATACGGAAAAATTTGAGCAGGACATTGTGGAAGCTGAAAAGATGATTGTGATTTCCAGTCCGGATATACGGCAGAATAAGATTGATCGATTATTATC
>CAVHWP010000001.1:107678-284966 GCA_963639875.1 Bacteroidaceae bacterium | reverse complement strand
TGGCTCCGTGGTCAAGCGGTCAAGACATCGCCCTTTCACGGCGGTAACACGGGTTCGATTCCCGTCGGAGTCATCCTCGATAGCTCAGCGGTAGAGCATTCGGCTGTTAACCGAAGGGTCGTAGGTTCGAACCCTACTCGGGGAGTGTGGCGACATAGCCAAGTGGTAAGGCGTGGGTCTGCAACACCCTGATCACCAGTTCAAATCTGGTTGTCGCCTCTAAAAAATCTCTGATTGATTTCAGAGATTTTTTTTGTTATGGTGAAGAGAGAAAAGAAACACAACAGGGACGTTAGTTATAAATAGGAAAGGGGCATAGCCTTGCATATAGTTTGGATGATATTAGGGATACTCTGTGTGGTGTATTGCCTGGCACTGGCAATCACAGGCGGAACGGGTACCTGGTTTTTCCTCATATGGGGAATAATGGGAGTAGTCTTTACGGTATGGGGTATATTCCGGGGACGTATACGGCACACCATGCCGCATTGGCTGAATATTACGGCAAGCACTTTGTTTCTGCTGATGCTGGCGGTATTTTTGTTTACGGAAGGCTGCATTATCAGTGGATTTTCTAAAAATACAGACAAAGAACTGGATTATATTGTGGTGCTGGGAGCACAGCTGAAAACGACCGGACCGAGCCGGGTACTGCAGTATAGACTGGATACGGCATATGAATATCTGACGGCGCATCCCAATACGAAGGTGATTGTATCAGGCGGACAGGGCAGTAATGAACCTGCTTCCGAGGCACAGGGGATGTATGATTATCTGGTAAAGAAAGGCATAGAGCCGGACAGAATAATATTGGAAGACAAGTCAGTCAATACGGAGCAGAATATCCGTTTCAGTAAAGAATTTTTACAGGCGGATACGGACAAGGTGGGTATTGTATCCAATAACTTTCATGTATTCCGTGCTGTGAAACTGGCAAAGGCGGCGGGATACCGGAACGTGGTGGGAATTGCCGCTCCGGCAACTGCTTTTTATCTGCCGAACAATATGCTCCGTGAGTTCTTCGGTGTAGCAAAGGATTTCCTGATGGGACACTTTTAAAAGGTAAAAGATAAAACGGAAAGGAAGGAAATGCAATGGACAATTTACGGGAAAAGATAGCGGCATTTCAGAAGATGCTGGATGAAAGCCAATATGTGGTTTTCTTTGGCGGTGCCGGTGTTTCCACAGAAAGCGGCATACCGGATTTCAGAAGCGTGGACGGGCTGTACCATCAGCAGTATGCCTATCCGCCGGAAACCATTCTGAGTCATACTTTTTATAGAAGAAACCCGGAAGAATTTTACCGTTTTTATAAAAATAAGATGTTGTTTCTGGATGCAAAACCCAATATGGCGCACAGGAAGCTGGCGCAGTGGGAGGCGGAAGGCAAACTGAAGGCGGTTATTACCCAGAATATAGACGGACTGCATCAGGCAGCGGGCAGTAAAAATGTACTGGAGCTGCACGGCAGCGTATTGCGCAATTATTGCGAGGATTGCGGAGCCTTTTATGATGTGGATTATATCAAAAAGGCGGAGGGTGTGCCGCACTGTGAAAAATGCGGAGGTATGATAAAGCCGGATGTGGTATTGTATGAAGAAGGACTGAACGAGGATACCGTACAGCAGGCAATCCGTGCTATCAGCAGGGCGGACCTTCTGATTATAGGCGGAACCTCCCTGGTTGTATATCCGGCTGCCGGGCTGATTAACTATTTCAGGGGAAAATACCTTGTTTTAGTAAACAAATCCGCTACGGACAGGGACAGCGAAGCGGACCTGCTTATTCCGGCAAGCATAGGGGAAGTATTCGGGCAGCTTAAGTAAAGGCAGAGCATGTGAAAAATCAGTTGAAGAAATGAGGAACAGTATGGATATTCAGGTTGGGGATATTGTTACCCTGAAAAAAGAACATCCCTGTGGCAGTAAAGAGTGGGAGGTTCTGCGTATCGGCGCGGATTTCCGCTTAAAATGCCTGGGATGCGGACACCAGATTATGATTGCTCGTAAACTGGTTGAAAAAAATGTCAGGGAAATTAAGAAAAAGGCTTGAAAAACAGGCATTTCTATGGTATCATTTTAACTCGTGATACATTATTCCTTGCTCCCAAAGAAGGGGGCCAGAGACCATAAGGAGGTAAAAAGCATGAGCAAATATGAATTAACAGTTGTTGTAAGTGCGAAAATCGAAGATGATGAAAGAGCAGCCGTAATCGACAAGTGCAAGGCACTGGTTGAGAGATTTGGCGGTACTATCACCAACGTTGATGAATGGGGTAAGAAGAAATTAGCTTACGAAGTTCAGAAGATGAAAGAAGCTTTCTACTACTTCATCCAGTTCGATGCAGAAACAACCGCTCCCGCTGAAATCGAGAGCCGTGTTCGTATTATGGACAACGTAATCAGATATTTAATCGTTAAACAGGAAGCTTAATAGGCATACCGGGTATTCTGAGGATTCCTGGTATACCGGAAAGAGGGACTTATATGAATAAAGTAATTCTTATGGGAAGATTAACCAGAGATCCTGAAGTAAGATATTCTCAGGGCGAAAATGCACTGGCGATTGCGAGATACACACTGGCAGTTGACCGCAGAAATTTCAGAAACAACGGCAATGATGAGCAGACTGCTGACTTCATTAACTGCGTTGCTTTCGGAAGAAGCGGTGAATTTGCAGAAAAGTATTTCCACAAGGGAACCAAGCTTGTAGTAAGCGGACGTATCCAGACCGGCAGCTATACCAACAAAGACGGTGTAAAGGTTTACACCACCGAGGTAGTTGTCGAGGACCAGGAATTTGCCGAGAGCAAAAATGCTTCTGGGGATAATAGTGGTTTTGCGGGAGGAAACAATAATCACTTCAAGCCTGAACCTTCAGGTGTCGGTGACGGTTTTATGAACATCCCGGACGGCATTGATGAGGAACTGCCGTTTAACTAATAATTCTAAGAATGGAGGCACACTGACATGGCATTCAATAAAGCAGACAAAGCAGATGCACCTATGAGAAAAAAAGGTGGCATGCGCAGAAGAAAAAAAGTTTGTGTATTTTGTGGCAAGGACAATGTAATTGACTACAAAGATGTAAATAAGTTAAAGAGATACGTATCAGAGAGAGGCAAGATTCTTCCCAGAAGAATCACCGGCAACTGTGCAAAGCATCAGAGAGCACTTACCGTTGCAATCAAGCGTGCACGTCACGTTGCATTAATGCCTTATACCTGCGACTAAGTCGAACGGTTTCGGGAGAGTATGAATTTCATACTCTCCTGATTTATTTTTGGCAAAAATTGGGAGAAAAACATGAAAGACAATACAAAAGACGGTACCGGGCAGAAAGCTATGCCGCTGCGCTTGTTAAGTTACTTCGGCGGGCTGCTCATTATGACAATGGGAATTGCCATTTCTGTTAAATCCAATCTGGGAGTATCCCCGGTCAGCTCCATTCCCTATACCATGACCTGCATCTGGGGGATTGAAATGGGGAAGGCAACCATTCTGTTCCATGCAGCGCTGGTGCTGATGCAGATAGCCATTTTACGAAAGGATTTTCAATGGAAAAATCTGCTGCAGGTCGTTATCGGCGTGGTGTTCGGATATTTTACCACCTTCTGCAATTATCTGATGACATATTTCCCGGCGGTGGATAACCTGGCGGTACGGTTGCTTATGATGTGGATTAGCACCGTGCTCATAGCCTTTGGCCTGTTTTTATATGTGCCGGCAAACTTTGTACCGCTGGCTGGCGAGGGTGCCATGCTTGCGATTGCCCGGGTATCCCAAATTCCTTTTTCCACGGTAAAAATTATTTTTGACAGCTCCATGGTGGCAATTTCTCTTGTGACATGCCTTATCTGCATTCATTCACTGGGCAGTGTCGGCATCGGAACCGTAGTGGCGGCGGTGCTGGTAGGAGCGGAGTTGAAACTCATTCAGCGTATTTTCGGCAGGGAATAACATTTCCCTGCTTTTTTCTTTATAAAATGACAAATAATTATGGTGGAAAGATGAAATAAAAAATGCTATACTACATGAGTATAGATACTCGTTCACTGGGTATTTCCGGGGGTTACAACGTACATGAAGAAAAGAATTAAATTAAAAGGCAGGATTAAGACATACCTGCAGTTTTCCATTTACTTAGGGGGCCTTCTGCTTGTGGTCAATGCCGGTATGGTGGCGATTGACTACCGCGCGGGACTTCTGTTAGGATTTTTTACGCTTTTTTATTTTGCAGTGACTTTATCCCTTTATTTCTACAATAAGCCCGTCATTATGAATGAACTGGTGAGCTTTGCCACCCAGTACGGACAAATTCAGAAAAGGCTTTTAAGGGAGCTGGAGCTGCCCCATGCACTGCTTGACGATACGGGCAAGGTCATCTGGACAAACGTGGCTTTTGAAAATATTATTCATCAGCCCAAGGGTTACAGTAAAACCATTACTTCCCTGTTTCCGTCCATTACGAGGGACAAGCTTCCGGACAACGAGGGTGTGGAGGAAGCGCAGTATGAGCTGACCTATGATTCCAAGGAATACATTGCCAAATTCAAACGGATTTCCCTGAAGGAAATGGCGGAAAACAGCGCCATGATAGAAGCGGAGGGCTATGAAGGTTACCTGATAGCCGTTTATCTGTTTGACGAAACCGCTTTACATATTGCCCTGCAGGAAGTGGATGACCAGAGCCTTTCCGTAGGTCTGTTTTATCTGGACAATTACGAAGAAGCGCTGGAAAGCGTGGAAGAAGTCAGAAGGTCGCTTCTGATTGCCCTGATTGACCGAAAGATAAACAAGTACATTGCGGCGCTGGACGGCATTGTGAAAAAGCTGGAAAAGGACAAGTATCTGGTTGTTATGCGGAAAAAGTCCGTGGCGCAGCTTCAGTCTGCCCGGTTTGATATTCTGGAGGATGTAAAGACCGTTAATATCGGAAATGAGATGGCGGTTACGTTAAGTATCGGTGTGGGGCTGGACGGCCTTACCTATGCGCAGAATTATGAGTTTGCCAGAAATGCCATTGACCTGGCATTGGGACGCGGCGGCGACCAGGCGGTACTGAAAACACCGGAAAGCATTATCTATTACGGCGGCAAGAGCCAGCAGGTGGAAAAGAATACCCGTGTCAAAGCGAGAGTCAAGGCACATGCCTTAAAGGAAATTATTGCCGGCAAGGACAAGGTGCTCATTATGGGACACCGTATGGCGGACGTGGACAGCTTCGGTTCCGCAGTCGGTATTTACCGGATTGCACAGGCGCTTGACAGAAAAGCGCATATTGTTCTGAACGATGTGTCCAATACGCTGCAGCCGCTGGTGGATTTGTTCAAGAATAACCCGGAATACGATTCCGATATGATTGTGGGAAGCAGCCAGGCAATGGAAATCGCGGGCAACAATGCGGTTCTGGTTGTGGTGGATGTAAACCGTCCGTCCATTACCGAGTGTCCGGATTTGCTTCGCGTATGTAAGTCCATTGTGGTGCTGGACCACCACAGACAGGGTACCGATACCATTGAAAATGCAACGCTTTCCTATGTGGAGCCGTATGCATCCTCTGCCTGCGAAATGGTTTCCGAAATTTTGCAGTACACGGCGGACAATATTAAAATCCGTACCGAAGAGGCGGATTGTATGTATTCCGGTATCATGATTGATACCAACAACTTTATGAGTAAAACCGGCGTCCGCACGTTTGAAGCGGCGGCATTCTTACGGAGAAGCGGTGCGGATGTAACCCGTGTCCGCAAGATGTTCAGGGAAGATGCCGCAGAATACAAGGCAAAAGCGGATGCGGTAAGCCAGGCGGAAATTTACAGACAGTCCTTTGCTATTTCCGTCTGCTTAAGCGAGGATGTGCAGAGCCCGACCATTATCGGTGCGCAGGCGGCAAACGAGCTGCTCAACATCAAGGGAGTAAAGGCAAGCTTTGTACTTACCGATTATCAGGGTAAAATTTATGTTTCCGCCCGTTCCATTGACGAGGTCAATGTGCAGATTATCATGGAACGCATGGGCGGCGGCGGACATATGAGCATTGCGGCAACGCAGCTTGAAGGCATCAGCATGGCAGAAGCCATCGGCAGCTTAAAGTCCACCATAGATGCAATGATAGAAGAGGGAGCCATTTAGTATGAAAGTTATTTTATTACAGGATGAAAAGAAATTAGGTAAAAAGGGCGACGTGGTTGAAGTCAGTGAAGGCTATGCCAGAAACTACGTGCTGCCGAAAAAAATCGGTGTGGAAGCGACTTCCAAGAATTTAAACGACTTAAAGCTGCAGAAAGCAAATGCGGACAAGGTAGCTTTGGAACAGCTTAACGACGCCAAGGCACTGGCTGCCGTTTTAGCGGAAAAAACAGTGGAAGTGAAGATGAAAGCGGGAGAAGGCGGCAGAGCATTCGGCTCCGTTTCTTCCAAAGAAATCGCAGCAGAATGCAAGGCACAGCACGGCATTGAAATCGACAAGAAGAAAATTGTCCTGCCGGAAGCTCTTAAGAATTTCGGTATGTACGAAGTGAATGTGAAGCTGCATCCCCAGGTAACCGCTGTACTGAAGGTGCATGTTTCTGAGATTTAAGAGTAAGGAGTAAGCTATGCCACAGGTGGATGAAACCGTCATAAAAAGGGTAATGCCTCATAGTGTGGAAGCCGAGCAGTCGGTCATTGGTTCCATGATTATGGACAGGGAAGCGATTGTGGTAGCATCCGATGTCGTTACGGGAGATGACTTTTACAACAAACAGTACGGCGTTCTTTTTGATACCATGGTGGAGCTGAACAACGAAGGTCAGCCCGTGGATATCGTGACCCTGCAGAACCGTTTGAAGGAAAAGGATGTGCCCCCGGAAATCAGCAGCCTGGAATATGTTAAGGCACTGCTGGACATGGTGGTGACTTCCGCCAACGTAAAATATTATGCGCAGATTGTGGCGGACAAAGCAACACTGCGGAGACTTATCAGCATCAACGAAGAGATTGCCAATATCTGTTACGCAGGCAAGGAGCCTACGGATGTGATACTGGAGGAGACGGAGAAAAAGGTGTTTAACGTGGTGCAGAAGCGCAACACCGGCGAATACGTGCCCATCCGTCAGGTCGTGGTAAACGCCATGGACCGTATTGAAAAAGCAGCCCACTTAAAGGGAACGGTTACCGGTATTCCCACAGGATTTATTGATTTGGACTACCGCACCGCCGGTATGCAGCCTTCCGATTTGGTTCTGATAGCCGCCCGTCCTTCCATGGGTAAGACGGCGTTTGTATTGAATATTGCGGAGCATGTGGCGTTCCGGCAAAATAAAACCGTAGCCATATTCAGCTTGGAAATGTCAAAGGAACAGTTGGTAAACCGTCTGCTGTCCTTGGAGTCCCATGTCGATTCCCAGCATATCCGAACCGGTAATCTGACCGACCAGGAATGGGAAAAACTGATTGAAAGCGGTAACGTGATTGGTAATTCCAATCTGATTATAGATGACACACCCGGTATCAGCATCGCAGAGCTGCGAAGCAAATGCCGTAAATACAAAATGGAGCACAATCTCTCCATGATTATCATCGACTACTTGCAGTTGATGTCAGGAAGCGGCAGAGGCAGCGACAGCCGTCAGCAGGAAATTTCCGATATTTCCCGTTCCTTAAAGGCAGTTGCCAGAGAGCTTTCCGTTCCGGTGCTCGCTCTGTCACAGCTTTCCCGTGCGGTGGAGCAGCGTCCCGACCACAGACCCATGCTTTCCGACCTTCGTGAATCGGGAGCTATCGAGCAGGATGCCGACGTGGTTATGTTCATCTACAGAGACGACTACTACAACCACGATACCGAAAAAAAGGACGTGGCGGAAATCATCATTGCCAAACAGAGAAACGGTCCTATCGGCACCATTGAACTGGCATGGCTGCCGAATTACACGAAATTTGCCAATATGGAAAAATAAATACCGGAAAACAGGTATTTAACAGAAAGGCATACATACAGAACCCACACGAAAGAGAACAAGGAAATCCCTGTTCTCTTTTTTAATGTCATGTTACAGAAAGGAAAGGGGAATTTTTATGGAACAGACACTTTTTATTTCAGATGCAGCGAAAAAGGTACATGTGGAGGCACATGTACTGAGGTACTGGGAGGAGGAACTGGAGCTTCCCATCAAAAGAAACGAGTTGGGGCACCGCTACTACACGGAAGAGGATGTGAAACGTTTTCAGGAAATCAGAGAGTTGAAAGAGAGGGGACTGCAGTTGAAAGCAATCAGACTTATTTTGAAAAACGGCAAGCTGGACAGGCTGTCGGATGGGGAGAGCACGCAGGCAGAGAAAGCAGGTAGTGCGGCGAAAACCGGAGAAAAAGTAGGCAGCACAGCGAAAGTCGTGGAAAAGATGACCGGTGAGATGCAGCATGGCAAAAAGAACGTGGAAGTGTTGAAAACTGCCGAGAAAGTGACCGGAGAAGTGGAACCCATAAAGACAACGTCGGTGGTGGGAGAAGAGTCGAGAGAGGAAAAGGCGGCACGCCTGCAGTGGCTCTTAAAGCAGCTTTTCAAAGAAGTTTTGCAGGAAAACAATGAGGTGGTGTGCCGGGAAGTAAGGGAAAGCATCTTAAAGGAAATGGACTACCAGTTCCGCATGCAGGAGGAACGGGAGGATGAGAGAGAAGCCGCCCAGATAAAGAGGGACGAAGAACATTTCCGCAGGGTTGACGAGCTCTTGCGGAAAAAGAGAGGACTTCTCTGGAACAAGGACGACAGAAAAGCAGAGAGAAAGAAAGTGAAACAAGACAAAACGAAGAGCGTGGAAGAGCAAAAGAAAGCAGCCGTCAAAGAAAACACAAAAGAAAAGCCGAAGCTTCTGCAGCTTTGATTGCACGGACTCCGGCGCAGAGTTCAGGCGGACAGACGTCAGTACATTGTGCAGGTGGGTGGATGTCAGTGTGGCAGTTGCAGAAGGGTTTCGGCGTAAGAGTTCCAGTCGTAACCGGCAAGGTCGGGGATAGCTGCCCGGATGCGGGTGGCGCTGACTTCCTCCATGTGGGGAATGGCGCCCAGAGGGGTAAAATGGGAAGCATGGTCAGATACCAGAGGCGATGAAGCAAGCAGAGTCTGTAAATCGTCTTCATTCCGGCTGAACACAAGGAACGAAAATTCCGACAGGAAAGCCTCGGCGTATTTCCAACGGTAAAGCTCGGGCAGTTTGTCGGAGCCGCATACATAATAGCAGTTTTCACGGGAAATGCGGTACTTTTCACACAGGTAGCACAGGGTATCATAGGTATAGCCCGTGACCGTGCCGCCGGTTTCGCAGGTTTCCCAAGTGAAGCCATAATGCGGCAGAACGGTTCTTAAAAGGGAAAGCCGGGTTTTGTCGGATAAAATATCTTTGTCGGGCATTTCTTTCCAGCCGGTGAGAAAATCGTGCCGGGAGGGGACGTATACGATACGGCTGTCCTCTCCCAGCTTTTTTTCGGCTAAAAGTCCCATGGAGATATGCGCTTTTGTCAAAGGATTGAAAGTACCGGTGATAACGGCAAGTTTTTCCATAAATGCGTTCCTCCTTTTTGCAAAGACGCAGGACTTAAATTTCTTTCAGATTGTGAAGCAGACTCATTTTCAGTTCGTAGTAGTCCGGTGTCATGTCTAAGTAATGCTTGTGGGGATTTTCAAAACGCTGCTCCTCCTGCCAGATTTCCGTGGCAAGCTGGCGTTTTACATAGTCACGGATTTCGGTAAGGGATACCGTGGGCATCACGCGTTTTCCGGCTTTAATCACGGGCTGTTTCAGCTTCTTTACCGTGAAATTTTCAAAGGAACGGTTTTTCCAGGGCTGTTCCGGGTCCACATAGCGGAAGGGTCTGTCGGTGTAAATTTCTTCGTCGTAGTTGGCAAGCAAATCCGCAACGGCATGGCCTTCTTCGTCGTAAACGCGGTACACTTCCTTTAAGCCGGGATTGGTGATTTTCTCCACGGACTCGGAAATTTTAATGCGGGGCTCGAATTTTCCGTTTTTGTTGACGGCGGCAATTTTGTAAACGGCGCCGAAAACCGGGTCAGACTTTGCGGTAATCAGACGTTCTCCGACACCGAAGCTGTTGATGCAGCCGCCCTGGTCCAGAATGGAAGTAATGGTATATTCGTCCAGGCTGTTGGAAACTACGATGCGGGCATCGGGAAAACCGGCTTCATCCAGCATTTTCCGGGCTTTTTTGGACAGATAAGCAAGGTCGCCGCTGTCTAAACGGATGCCGTAGACGGTAAGGGGAACGTTATTTGCCTGCATTTCCCGGAATACTTCAATGGCATGGGGAACGCCGGACTTTAACACATCTATTGTATCAACCAGCAAGATGCAGTTGTCGGGATAAATGGCGGCATATTTACGGAATGCGGTCAGCTCATCCTGATAGTACATGACATAGCTGTGCGCCATGGTACCACCTACGGGAATGCCGAACTGTTTGCCGGCAAGAACGGTTGCCGTACCGGCTGCACCGCCGATGTAAGCTGCTCTGGCACCGTATACGGCCGCATCCATGTTGTGGGCGCGGCGGGCACCGAAATCGGACACGGGACGTCCCTCGGCAGCTTTTACGATACGCTGGGTCTTGGTGGCAATCAGGCTCTGGTGGTTAATCTGCGCCAGTACTGCGGTTTCGATAAGCTGGGCGTCGATTAAAGGTGCAATGACGGTAAGAACCGGTTCATTGGGGTACATAACCGTGCCTTCGGGGAACGCGTAGATGTCGCCCTTGAAACGGAATTTTTTCAGGTACTGTAAGAATTCTTTGCTGAACAGATGCAGGGAAGAAAAATAGGCAATATCGTCTTCGTCAAAGTGCAGGTCCTCGATGTATTCGACAATCTGCTCCAGACCGGCAAATATGGCAAAACCGCCCTGGTCGGGACTTTTGCGGTAAAACACATCGAATACCACCTGGGTTTCTTCGTCTTTTTCGGCAAAGTAGCAGTCTGCCATAGTCATTTCGTACAAATCCATCATCATGGAAATATTTCGTTTATCAAACTGGCTCATGGGTCACATCCTCATCAATAATGTTTATCTGGCAGCTTCGCATGGTTTCCAGCGCGGCTTCATGCTTTTCTTTTGTGACGCCGGCACAGCAGGAAGCGTCCACACGGATGGGAACTTCCGGCAGAAAAGCCTTGATTAACAAAGCATTGGAAACGACGCAGATATCGGTGCATACACCAATCAGGGTGATGGAAGAAATCGGGTTCTGCTTATGGGCGGCAAGCAGCCAGAGGGCAAGCTCGGGACTGCCGAAGCTTCCTTTTTCAAAAACAGGGGTTCCTTCTTTGGCTGCGGTAAAGGAGGCGAGATCCGGGATGAGCTCCCAGCCGTCCGTTCCCTTGATGCAGTGGGGCACCGGAAGATTTTTTCCTTCCTGGGTTTCGGAATAGTCTGCCCCGTGTGTGTCCTTGGTAAACAGGACAGTGCCGGAGAAGGAGTTTATTTTTTGGACAACGGCAGGGACAATGGCAGCGGCTGCGGGACTTCCCAGCGGACCGGTTACAAAGTCGTTCTGCATATCGACTACGATTAAATAGTTATTTTCCATGCAAATACCATACCTTTCATAGTAGTGATAAATCAACGGGTATAAGAAGCGGAAAGAAATAAATGCGGATAGTGAAAAAGGCAGCCCGAAGCTGCCTTTTTCATATCATGGTGCGTCTGTGCGCACATCTTATTCTTTTTATGCTTCTGCGATAGCACCTACAGGACAGCATCCTGCGCAGGAACCACAGCTAATGCAGGTATCGGGATTGATTTCCATCTTTCCGTCCCCCATGCTGATAGCACCAACGGGGCACTGAGATTCACAAGCGCCACATGCTACACAAGTATCGTTAATTGCGAATGCCATAATAAATATCCTCCTTTTAATAGTATATTAAGAACCATCATCATGCATATTTTAATATAAATCTGCTATAAATACAAGGGGTTTTATGTTCTTCTTCAAGTACAGAAAAATGAAAATTTTTAAATAAAACTCCAAATCAGGAATGACTTGTCAACTTTTAGGGAAAGTATTATACTAATACGAGCAAAGGAGGTAAGAATCAATGGAAAACATAACCAAAGATATGACAATCGGTGAAATTTTAAGAAAAGCCCCCGAAGTAGCACCTGTTCTTATGGAAGCAGGCATGCATTGTCTGGGATGTCCTTCCGCACAGGGAGAGAGCCTGGAAGAAGCAGCCATGGTGCACGGTATGGATATTGACGCTCTTATGGAGCAGATTGCCGCACTGTAATCGGAATTTTGCGCAGACGATAAAATCCGCCGGTCTTGTCAGACCGACGGATTTTTGTGTCATCATGTACATTGTCAAAAGCGGAATTGCCTCTGCAATACAAAACTTATGAATTCTTGTTCTGGTATGCACCGTATACATACAGACCGGGAATAATCAGTCCGATAATCAGTCCGAACAGCCAGGAACCGAAGTTGGTGTTGGAAAAATTACTGATTAAGCTGAAAACGCTGGATACTACGCGGCAGCCGATAACTGCATAACCCCAGGTAAGGCATTTGCCTGCCATTGCTGCGGAGTCAGCATGCTGCACACCGTTGATACCGGCAATCAGCTGGATTACGGAACCGGCTAAACCGATAATCAAAGCTAACAGGTAGATAACTACCATCACAGGGCCAATCAGTACGGCAAGGGCTACGATGCCGAATAAAGACAGCAACGCACTGATAAACCCGAAAACTGCACCGATAATCATCAGAATACCGGTGACTTTCAGGAAAGATGCTCCTTTCATTTCCCTACCTCCTAAGAAAATTTTGTTGTTTTATTTTATCCCCGCGAGCTTCTGCAAAGCCGCACTGGGAATAATACAGGTGTAATGCTCGGCAAGATAGGAAAGACTTGCCGGCTGGCATTTGCGGGGACTGCCGTATTCGGAAAGGATATTGCATACACGGTTGAAATCCTTCGGGAAGTTGGAAGAACCCTTTACCAGTAAAAGGTAAACATTCTCAGATTCATCTTTATATAAGGAGTTGTTGCCTGCGTAGCAGTAGCCGACTATTTTTGCACTGGCGATGACGTCGTGCAGGGAATTGAAAATAAACAGCCGGGCAAGCTGGGTAATGGGTGCAGGTTTATCGTTTTCTTTTACTTCTTCTTTTTCTTTCTTCATCAAACCGGCTGCGGAGGAAAGCATATCTCCGGCTGCCTTGCGGTTTGCATGCAATTTCTTAAACAAATCCAGCATATCGTCGGTGTCGTCCGCAGCATCGTCGGCGTCATCGGCATCGCTGTCGTTTTCGTCGTGGACGGAGGGAGCAAACTTGGCAAAACGGGTATCCAGTTCCTCGGGGTCCTCCACCTTGGTGATGATTAGGACGATACAATCCGCGTTAAGAGGGATTGCTTCTATCATAAGCGGAATGTCCTCCGCTTCAAAGCCACATTCAAAAGAAGCCTGCTGCATCATGTCGCGGAAAAGACTTTTTGCTTTTTCCGTTCCATAAGCTAATTCACTGATTTTTAATTCGCGGTCCGCCAGGTCCTCCCTGGTCAGGGTGCAGCGAATCTGGTTTTCATTCACTTTTTCAATTTTCATGCTATCACATCCTTACTTTAAGATATGCACTCATACCTGCGGGTGACTGAAACTCCCATTAAATCTGATTACAAGTATATTATACTTTTCGGCAATCTAAGTCAATAGAACAGGAAAGAGTTTAATTTTTTTTAATGATTATGAAATGTTGCATTTTAAAATTTTTTTATTTTTTGCTTGCCAAATATCAGAATATCGAATATAATGCCATTAAGATGTCTCCGGAAGTGAAGTACGGAGAGGAGGCATGTTCGTACATTAATTATTTATAAGATTTTCTTAGGACGGCTGCGGAAGCATGCAGTTACGTTTCTTTGGATTCTTGTCCGCAGTACTCTTCTATAGTATGCGGATGTCTTACAGGCTTATGTGCCTGTTTCTGATTTAATAATTTCCATTTTTAAATTTCCAATTTTCTCGTTTTAATTCAATTTTTTAGCAGGTATTTTTTGTACGTTCGGGGGCATCGGCTCTGAAAACCGTATTGTGTATCACGGCACTTCTTATGGCAGACAGATTCAGAGTATTTTACAGGTAAAGGAGGGAGGATTTTGCATCAGGATAATGTGCAGGCGCTCACTGACACACTTAACCGGGCAGAAAAGGAAGGGGTATCCCTGTTTCTGGAGGGACATCCGTCCGACCCGGCAACCATAGCGAAACGCTGTGTCCGGGAATCGGAAACTTACATGGCGGACTACATTCTGGATGACGCGGGTCATCTGAAGGAACTCCGTTACGACAAGGTCAGGAACCTTTAAGCGCAGGAAAGCGAGGAACTCTTGATTGATTGTCAGGACTCTTTAATTGAATGAATGCTGTGGCACGCTGTGCCGCTGAAAGAGACGGTGACAAAACGGGAATGCCTCTTGACTGCGCCGTCTCTTTTTCTACAATTTACCGTACATACAGCTTGACGGTAGGAAAGGAAAATGCCTATAATGTTCTAAAAAAGGAGGAACAGGGCAATGGATGAAACGATGACGAAAGAAGAAATGCAGAGATTTTTAATCAGGGAAGCACAGAGAGGCACCACGGAAATGGAAGCCTACCGGGCGCTTATGGAAATACTGGGCATTGAATTCCCGTCCGAGAAGGACGAGTAAGCAGGGCGAATTTTAGACAAATTTGTCAATTTATATAATGACGCAGGGAAAAGAGTTTGCTATAATGGAAAGCATGATTAGTGGGACAGTGTAAATGAAATGCAGGCTGTTGCGGAAAGGCATGGTTATTTAGTATGAAAAAAGCAATCCCGGTTTTGATAGCGGTGGTTTTAATTCTGATTATCGGCGGCGTGGCGTTCGGAGGCCAGGTGGTGGAACGGTATTCCTACTCCCACGAGCAGGCGGATTTATATGAATATTTTCACATTACGAAGGAAAGCGACGTACCCATTATTTTACAGAATGAGGTGACCGAGCAGGACGCCGTGCTGAAGGACGGTATCTGCTATCTGGAATACAGAGAGGTACAGGATATTTTAAACAGCCGTTTTTACATTGATAAAAACGAAGGACTGCTTTTGTATACCACACCCACGGAGATTATCCGGGCATCCCTGGATGCTTCTTCCTACACGGTAAACGGTGTGGAGAATCCGGTGGATTACTGTATTTTTTACGCAGTGGAGGGCAGTGAGGAAACGAAGTACTACATTGCGCTGGACTATGTAAAAAAATACACCAACTTTTCCTATGAAGTGTTTACGGACCCCAGCCGAGTGCAGATTTATACCAGTTGGGAGGAGGAACAGGCGGCGGATATGAAATCCGATACCGATGTGCGTCTGCGCGGCGGCGTAAAGAGCCCCATCCTCTGTCATGTAAAAGAGGGCGACAGAGTGGTTGTTCTCGATAAAATGGAAACCTGGAGCCAGGTAAAGACGGCGGACGGCTTTGTCGGCTATGTGGAGAATAAAAAGCTGACCAATGAAAGAACGGAGACACCGACACCGGTAACCGATTACACGGAGCCGGAATACACCACCTTAAAACAGGATAAAAAAATCTGTCTGGGCTGGCACGGCGTGTACGGCACCGCAGGCAACGGCACATTAAACGATGTGACGGCAAATGCTTCCGGACTTACCGTAATCGCTCCCACCTGGTTCAGCGTGTCGGATACAAACGGCTCCCTGCGCAGCTTTGCCGAAGCCTCCTATGTGGAAAAGGCACATGAAAAAGGCCTGCAGGTATGGGGGGTGGTAGATGACTTTAACTATCTGGACGACCAGGGCAACCGCACGGATGTGGCAGCCGTACTGGCTTCCACCACTACAAGAACTGCACTGATTGACAACATCATGAATGCGGCGGCAGCCTGCGGCATGGACGGTGTGAACGTGGACTTTGAAAAGGTTATGGATGAAGCGGCAGGAGAGGATTACGTGGAATTCTTAAGAGAGCTTTCCATCCGCTGCCGACAGGCGGGACTGGTATTCTCCGTGGATGACTCTGTACCGTACCATTTCAATACCCGTTATAATTTGGCGGAACAGGGTGTGATTGCCGATTATGTGATTATTATGGCGTACGATGAACACTGGGCAGGCAGTGAGGAAGCGGGTTCCGTTTCTTCCATTGACTATGTCCGCTATGCCATCGAAAAGACCGGGGAATATGTGCCGGGAGACAAGATTGTAGTGGCGCTTCCGTTCTACACAAGACTCTGGATTACCGAAGGAACTTCGCTTACCAGTGAAGCATACCCCATGACAGGTGTGGATGCTTTGCTTCAGAAATACAATATGACTTATGTTTGGGATGATGCCACCGGACAGAACTATGCAGAGGCAACGGACGGCACAACCCTGTACCAGATGTGGATTGAAGACTTACAGTCCTTCAATGTCAAGCTTACCGTTATGCAGAACTACGAGCTGGGCGGTGTGGCAGCCTGGAGACTGGGCTTTGAACCGGCGGGCGCCTGGGATTTGATTAAGGTCTATCTGGAGCGGTAAGCTGCCCCGCATAAAGACTTCGCTTCCTACATAAATTAGGATAGAACACAGGACAGCGGAGGGTATATGGAACGGGACAGTAAGCAGAGTTTTGCGGCAGCAGGCGTGTTTATCCTGTTGGTTATGGGAATTGTCTTTTTCACGCAGCCGGTTAAAGAAACGGTTGGAAATGCCATGCAGCAGGAGCCGGAAGGACTCTGCGTGGTAATCGATGCCGGTCACGGCGGGGATGACCCCGGTAAAATCGGCATTAACGGAGCGAAGGAAAAGGACGTCAATTTAAGTATTGCCAGACGCGTTAAGGATTATCTGGAAAAAGAGGACATCCGGGTCGTTATGACAAGGGAAACGGAAGACGGTCTGTACGACGCGGACGCTTCCCATAAAAAGGTGCAGGATATGAAACGGCGCATAGCCATCATTGAAGAAACGGCGCCCGACCTTACGGTCAGCATCCACCAGAACAGCTACCCAGAGGAATATGTGCACGGTGCACAGGTTTTCTACTACGAAGGCAGCGTGGAAGGACAGGAGCTGGCGGACAAAATCCAGAAACGGCTGATTGAGGGGGCTGACCCCGAAAATAAACGGCAGATTAAGGCAAACAGCAGCTATTATCTGCTGAAGAAAACGAAAATTCCCATTGTGATTGTGGAATGCGGTTTTCTGTCGAACCGGACGGAAGCGGAGGCTCTCTGCTCGGACGAATACCAGGACCGTATCGCATGGGAAATTACGCTGGGCATCCTGCAGTATCTGAATGCACAGTGAGAAAGGAACACAAGAATACAAATGGAAACAAAGTGGATTACCTGTATGGAAGAGGATGACAAGGAATGCTTAAAGGAAGCCGGTGAAATCTTAAAAGCCGGCGGACTGGTGGCATTTCCGACGGAAACCGTTTACGGTCTGGGCGGAGATGCCTTAAATCCCGATTCTTCCCGTAAAATATACGCAGCCAAGGGCAGACCGTCCGACAATCCGCTTATTGTGCATATATGCCGGTTTGAAGATATTTACCGGATTGTGGCGGATACGGAGGAAAGTAGAAAGATGCTGGCTAATGCCAGGAAACTTTCCGATGCGTTCTGGCCCGGCCCGCTGACCATGATTTTACCGAAGTCGGAGGAAGTACCGCTGGAAACGACGGGGGGCTTAAATACGGTTGCCATCCGTTTCCCTTCCCATAAAACGGCGCAGGCACTGATTGCTTACGGTGGCGGTTATGTGGCGGCTCCCAGCGCCAACACTTCGGGACGTCCCAGTCCTTCTCTTGCCAAGCATGTGCAGGAGGATCTGAACGGTAAAATCGACATGATTATTGACGGCGGCGAGGTGGAAATCGGCATTGAGTCCACTATTGTGGATTTGACGGTGGAACCGCCCCAGATTTTGCGCCCCGGCTATGTGACGCAGGAAATGTTATCCCGGGTACTCGGCACGGTGGATACGGATGTGACGATTTTAAGCGATAAAAGCGGACAGGCTCCCAAGGCGCCGGGTATGAAATACCGGCACTACGCGCCCAAGGGACAGCTTACCATAGTGGCGGGCACAAAGGAAAAAGTGGCGGCGTACATTAACGAAGAAACGGACAGGCTGCAGGCAGAGGGCGTGAAAACCGGAGTCATTGCCACGGAGGAAACGAAAAATCTGTATCATGCGGATGTGGTGAAATGCGCCGGCAGCAGGACGGACGAACTGTCCGTAGCCAAGCATCTTTACGGCATTCTCCGGGATTTTGACGAAGAGGGCACGGAAAGAATGTTTTCCGAAAGCTTTGATTATGCCGGTATCGGACAGGCTGTCATGAACCGTCTGTTAAAAGCGGCGGGACATCATGTGGTGCAGGTATAAAAGGGCATATTATAAAAGGATACATTACAAAAGGATATATTATAAAAAGATATACTATATAGAAAAATAGAAAGGTGAAAACCATAAGGAGGAAGAAAAATGATAGCATTAGGATGTGACCACGGCGGTTACGATTTAAAGCAGGTAGTAATTGCTTATTTAGAGGAGAAAGGCATTCCCTACAAGGATTTCGGATGCATGGACAAAAGCTCCTGCGATTATCCGGTATTCGGCAGAGCGGCAGCAGAAGCAGTAGCTTCCGGCGAGTGTGAAAAGGGCATTGTCATCTGTACCACGGGCATCGGTATTTCCATCGTGGCAAACAAGGTAAAAGGCATCCGCTGCGCACTTTGCCATGACTGTTTTTCCGCAAAGGCGACAAGACTTCACAACAACGCCAACATGCTGGCAATGGGCGCCGGCGTAATCGGTCCCAACCTTGCCAGAGAAATCGTGGATATCTTCTTAAATACGCCGTTTTCCGACGAAGAAAGGCATAATCGCAGAATTGCGTTAATCGAAAAACTGTGATATACTCCCATAAAGAAAGCTTAACAACCCAGTAACATATATTCAAAGCTCACATGAGAGAAAACGGAGGCAGAAAAATGGCAAAAGTCGTAGTAATGGATCATCCCCTGATTCAGCATAAAATCGGTTATATCAGAAGAAAGGAAACCGGCACCAAGGATTTCAGACAGACCATCAGCGAAATCGCAATGTTAATCTGTTATGAAGCAACCCGTGACCTGCAGCTTTCCGACGTAAAGATTGAAACTCCTATCTGCGAGACAACCGTAAAGGAATTAAAGGGAAAGAAAATGGCAATCGTGCCCATCTTAAGAGCAGGACTTGGCATGGTTGACGGTGTCCTGCAGCTTATTCCCGCTGCAAAAGTCGGACATATCGGTCTTTACAGAGACCCGGAAACCTTAAACCCGGTAGAGTATTACTGCAAGCTTCCCGCAGACTGTGCGGAAAGAGAAGTATTTGTGGTAGACCCCATGCTGGCAACCGGCGGTTCTTCCGTAGCGGCTATTCAGATGTTAAAGGACAAAGGCTGCAAGAAAATCCACTTTATGTGCATTATCGCAGCACCCGAAGGCGTGGAAAAGATGAAGGAAGTACATCCCGATGTAGATATGTATATCGGTGCGCTTGATGAGAAGTTAAACGACCACGGATACATTGTACCCGGCTTAGGTGATGCAGGAGACAGAATCTTCGGTACCAAATAAGAGGAAGAAATCATGATAAAAATGCGGAAGAGAGAAGATTATATCAACTGGGACGAATACTTTATGGGCATTGCCCAGCTTTCGGGTATGCGCTCCAAGGATCCCCATACACAGGTGGGAGCGTGTATTGTCAGCCCGGACAACAAAATTCTTTCCATGGGATATAACGGCTTTCCCATCGGCTGCTCGGACGATGAGTTTCCCTGGGACAGGGAAGGTGAATTTGCCGACACCAAGTACCCTTATGTGACCCACGGGGAGATGAATGCCATCTTGAATTACCGGGGCGGCTCCTTAGAGGGGACAAAGCTCTATGTCTCTCTTTTCCCCTGCAACGAATGTGCAAAGGCAATCATTCAGGCAGGCATCAAAAAAATAGTGTATGACAGCGATAAATATGCCCAGAGCGACTCCACCTTAGCCTCCAAGCGCATGCTTACGGCGGCGGGTGTGAGCTTTGAGGCATACAGGCATACCGGCAGGGAAATCACCCTGCGCGTATAAAGTGCGACGGAAAGCAGAGGGAAGGTTACATGAAAAAGGCAGCCTTACGAAAAGCAAAAATTGCATTATGGATGGCAGTGGTTTTGTTTGCGTGCAGTGTTCCTTCTTTTTCCTATGCCGTTACCACACAGGAACGGTTAAACGAAGCCCTGAAAGATAAAGATGAAATCAAGGACAGGCTGGACTCCAAGAACGACCATATCGATGATTTAAAGGATACGGAAGCGGGACTGCAGTCCGACTTAAAGGATTTAAATGCCCAGATGACGGCAGTCAGCGAGAAGTTAGAGGAGCTGGAAGGACAAATAGCCGATAAAGAAGAGGCTATCCGCATCACGGGCGAAGAAATCGAAGAAGCAAAGAAAACGGAAGCATGGCAGTATGACTGCATGGTAAAACGGATACAGTACATGTATGAGTCGGGAGAAACCGACTATCTGGAACTGTTGTTTTCCGCCCAGAGCTTCAGCGATTTTTTGAATTACAGCGATTATTTTTCCGCCATTGCCGATTATGACGAAAACATGATGGCAGAGTACGAGGCGACAAGACAGCGGATTGAAGAAGAGGAAGCAAGACTTCTTCAGGAAAAAGCGGATTTGGACGATTTGTACCTGGCGGCGGAAACAGAGAAAAACAAGGTCTCAAGCCTCATCAGCCAGACCAACAGCAATATCAAGAAGTACGGAGATAAAATTGCCACGGCGGAAGAGGAAGCCCGTGCCTATGAGGCGGAGCTTAAGAAAAAAGAAGAGGACATTGAAACCTTAAAGAAGATTATTGAGCAGGAAAAAGCATTGTCGGCAGCAGCGGCCAAGGCAACCTGGAGGGATATTTCCGAGGTGACCTTTGCCGACGGAGACAAAAAGCTGCTGGCAAATATCATATATTGCGAAGCGGGTTCGGAGCCCTATGCGGGCAAGCTGGCGGTAGGCGCGGTGGTAATTAACCGTGTGTTAAGCTCCAAATATCCGGATACCGTGGTAGGGGTTATCTATCAGAAATCCCAGTTTTCACCGGTGGCAAGCGGCAGATATGAACTGGCACTTGCAGTGGACAAGGCAAATGCCGACTGTTACAAGGCGGCGGAGGAAGCCATGTCGGGTGTTACCAATGTAGGCAACTGCCTGTACTTCCGGACGCCTATCGACGGTCTGACGGGCATTGCAATCGGAGGACATATTTTCTACTGATGGCTAAGAAAAAGAAGTATGACAAAACGGTATTCCAGGCGCTTGCCATGGTCACCCAGTTTGGAATCAACATGCTGGTACCGATTTTCATCTGCACCTTTATCGGCATCTGGCTCGATAAAAAATGCGGTACCTCCTATATTATGATTATTCTTTTCTTTGTGGGGGCATTAGCGGGCTTTCGGAACATTTTCCTGATGGCCGGGAAGGTTTATAAGGATAAAAGAAAAGATGATGGAAAAAATTAAAAAAACGGATGCAGCGCTTTTAGAGCTTCTGACAGGCATTTTCCTGTCGGGAATACTCTTTTCCCTGGCGGGTCTCTTTCTCCTGTTTTTTAAGGAGCTTTCCCTGGGAAAGTACCTCGTTTCCATGTGGCTGGGGATTTTTGTGGCAGGAGGCTTTTCGGTTCACATGTGGAAGTCTTTGAACAAAGCATTCGGATGTGAAGAAAGTCAGGCGTCCAAGATGCTGGCTACGGGCTACGTGGTCCGTTATCTTCTGGCAGCGGTATTCCTGCTGGCGGTGTATTACGTGGGAAAGGGCTATATTTTAGCTGCTTTCTTAGGACTTATGGGAATGAAAACCGGGGCGTATTTACAGCCCTTTTTGCATAAAATCTGGGATAAAATATATAAAAAGCAGGGAGGTGAGTAAATGAACTATGGGATAGTCTTATCTTCGGGAAATGATGTGGATTTTATGATTCACGGCCTTTTCAAGTATTCGTTCTTCGGCCATGAAGTCTGGATTACAACCTCACATGTCTGCATCCTCATCGTAATTCTGGTTTTGGTCGGTTTTGCGATTGCAGCCAATATTGCCATGAAGAAAGCACAGGAAATTCCTACCGGATTTCAGAATGTGGTGGAACTGATTGTGGAGAAGCTGGACGGTATGGTTTCGGGTACCATGGGCAAGAATGCCAACAAGTTCCGTAATTATATCGGAACGGTATTTATCTTTATCCTGTTCAGCAACCTGTCGGGACTTCTGGGACTGCGTCCCCCCACAGCAGACTACGGTGTGACATTACCGCTGGCACTGATATCGTTCTTCTTAATACACTACAATACGATTAAGTACCATACGCCGAAGGAAATCTGGGTGGATAAGTGTTCTCCCATGCCGCCATGGCTTCCGCTCTGGATGCCCATTAACATCATAGGTGATATTGCAGTGCCTATTTCCTTATCCCTTCGTCTGTTTGCCAACGTACTTTCCGGCGTGGTAATGATGGCGCTGGTATACGGACTGATTGGCAAGTTTGCCTTAATCTGGCCGGCATTTCTGCATGTGTATCTGGATATCTTCTCAGGTGCCATCCAGACATATGTATTCTGTATGCTTACCATGACGTATCTGGCCAACGCAATCGGCGATGCGGATTAATTATTTACAATTATCAACCATCTTAAGGAGGAAACAACAATGGAATTTAACGAGAATTTTATCAGAGGATGTTCAGCAATCGGTGCAGGTCTTGCACTTATCGCAGGTATCGGACCCGGTGTAGGCCAGGGTATTGCGGCAGGTCATGCGGCAGCAGCAGTAGGACGTAACCCGGGTGCCAAGTCTGAAATTACTTCTACCATGCTTTTAGGACAGGCAGTTGCCGAAACAACCGGTCTGTACGGTCTGGTTACCGGCCTTATCCTGATGTTCGTAAAACCTTTATTACCGTAAAGGAATTCTTAGAAACTGCAAAAGCAGCTAAGAAAGAGAAAGGAGGTATAAAGGTTGAATATTTTGCTAACAACCGGTGAGTCCATGGAAAGACTGTTCAATCTGGACTGGCAGCTTATAGCAGACTCCTGTCTGACCCTGATTGCCGTTCTGTTCCTGTTCGGAGCGCTTTCCTTTTTCCTGTTTAACCCCGTAAGAAAAATGCTTACCGGACGTACAGAGAAAATCAAGGGTGAGCTTGACCGGGCCGCTGCGGATATGGCGGATGCCAAGGCATTCAAGGAAGAGTATGACGCAAAACTGAAAAATATTCAGAAAGAAGCCGACGACATCATGGAACAGGCCAGAAAGAAGGCTAAAATCAGCGAAGACAAAATTGTCAGCGAAGCCAAAGAGGAAGCTTCCCGTATCATAGAAAGAGCACGTACGGAAGCGGAGCTTGAAAAGCAGAAAGCCGCTGATGATATCAAACGGGAAATGATTGCGGTAGCAGCCATGATGGCAGGCAAAGTGGTTTCCGGAGCGATTGACACCACGGTTCAGAACGAGCTTGTGGAAGAGACTTTGAAGGAAATGGGTGAAAGTACATGGCTAAGCTGATAGAAAAAGTATATGGCGAAGCTTTATTTGAATTAGCTGTGGAAGAGAAACGCATGGATGAATTCCGGAAAGAAATCAAAGTCATCGAACAGGTGCTTTCCGAAAATCCCGATTTTGAAAAGCTGATGCAGCATCCCGGTATCCCGGTGGAAGAAAAAGAAAAAATTCTTACCAATGTCTGGGAAGGACGTGTCAGCAAGGAAATGCTGGGACTGATGCTTTTACTGTTGCAGAAAAAGCATTACAACAAACTCTCCGGCGTTCTGGATTATTTTGTGGCGCGCGTCATGGAACAGGAAGAAATCGGTATTGCCTATGTAAGGACGCCGATGCCGCTTTCACAGGAGCAGAAAGCTGCAGTGGAAAAGAAACTGATAGAAACCACATCCTATCGTTCCTTTGAAATGCACTTTGAAGAAGATGTTTCCCTGATTGGTGGAATGGTTATCCGTATCGGAGACCATGTTCTGGACAACAGCGTCAAAACCAAATTAGAGCATTTAAGCAGACAGTTATATCAGATTAAGCTGCAGTAAGAAAATTTAGAAAGGTGCGAACGGATCTATGAATTTGAAACCAGAAGAGATAAGTTCCGTAATCAAGGATCAGATTAAAAGATACGCTGCCGATATGGAAGTATCGGAAGTGGGAACGGTCATTCAGGTAGCAGATGGTATTGCCCGTGTGCATGGACTGGAAAATGCCATGCAGGGTGAACTGCTTGAATTCCCCGGCGAGGTATACGGCATGGTGCTGAACCTTGAAGAGGACAACGTAGGTGCCGTACTTCTGGGCAGCCGGCACAATATCAGCGAAGGCGATATTGTAAAGACAACCGGACGCGTGGTGGAAGTCCCTGTCGGGGATGCCATGATTGGACGAGTTGTCAATGCATTGGGACAGCCCATTGACGGTAAAGGACCCATCCAGACGGAAAATTATCGTAAAATTGAAAGAGTGGCTTCCGGTGTTATCACCAGAAAGTCCGTAGATACCCCGCTTCAGACAGGTATTAAGGCAATCGACTCCATGGTGCCTATCGGAAGAGGACAACGTGAGCTGATTATCGGCGACCGACAGACAGGTAAGACGGCTATCGCCATTGATACCATCATCAACCAGAAGGGTCAGAATGTAAAATGTATTTATGTGGCAATCGGACAGAAAGCTTCTACCGTTGCTACCATCGTAAAGACTCTGGAAGAGTACGGTGCCATGAGCTATACCACCGTCGTGGCAGCTACCGCCAGTGAACTGGCGCCTCTTCAGTACATTGCTCCTTACTCCGGATGCGCTATCGGCGAGGAATGGATGGAAAAGGGCGAGGATGTCTTAGTGGTATATGATGACTTAAGCAAGCATGCGGCTGCATACCGTACACTCTCCCTGCTCTTAAAGCGTCCGCCCGGACGTGAAGCATACCCCGGCGACGTATTCTACCTGCATTCCAGACTTCTGGAACGTGCGGTAAGAATGAGCGATGAGTACGGCGGAGGTTCCCTGACAGCCCTTCCCATTATCGAAACACAGGCAGGCGATGTATCTGCATATATTCCTACCAACGTTATCTCCATCACGGACGGTCAGATTTATCTGGAAACAGAAATGTTCAACTCCGGTTTCAGACCGGCGGTAAACGCAGGTCTTTCCGTATCCCGTGTAGGCGGTGCCGCACAGATTAAGGCAATGAAGAAGATTGCCGCACCTATCCGTGTGGAACTGGCGCAGTACCGTGAACTGGCAGCCTTTGCACAGTTCGGTTCCGAACTGGATGCCGATACCAAGGAGAAGCTGGCGCAGGGCGAAAGAATCAAAGAGGTATTAAAGCAGCCTCAGTACGCACCCATGCCGGTAGAATATCAGGTAATCATCATTTATGCCGTTACCGGAAAGTATTTACTGGATATTCCCGTAGAGGATATTACCAGATTTGAAAAAGAACTGTTTGAATATCTGGATACCAAGTATCCCGAAATTCCGAAAGCCATTGCGGAAGAAAAGGTAATTTCCGATGCAACGGACGAACTGCTGAAAAAGGCAATTACGGAATTTAAGGCGGAATTCAAAAACTAATCAAAGGTTTGGAAAGAAAACAGGTGATTGATTATGGCATCCATGCGTGATATAAAGCGAAGGAAAAGCAGCATTCAGAGCACGCAGCAGATTACCAAGGCCATGAAGCTGGTCTCCACCGTAAAACTGCAGCGTGCCAGACAAAATGCAGAAGACTCTGCAGATTATTTTACCTGCATGTATGAAACCGTTTCTTCCATCTTGAAAAGAACCACCGGAATGCAGCATCCGTACTTAAACGGAGGCACCTCCGGGAAAAAAGCCGTGATAGTCATGACCTCCAACAGAGGTCTGGCGGGAGGCTACAACTCCAATATCATCCGGCTTGTGACAGAGCAATTTGACAAAGAGGACACCGTAATCTATGCGGTGGGCAAGAAGGGCCGCGATGCACTGGCTCACAAGGGTTATAGCATTGAGGCGGATGCTTCGGAAAGCGCCGAAGAGCCGGTATACCCGGATGCCATGGCATTATCCGACAGGCTGTTGAAGGATTTTGCGGACGGTAAAATCTGTGAGATTTATCTTGCCTATACCAAATTCAAGAATACGGTGAGCCACATTCCTACCTTGCTGAAGCTTCTTCCGGTGGAAATCAAAGAAGAAGCCGCACAGGAGTCAGACCACACTCTGATGAATTTTGAAATGGATGAGGAAACAGCATTGGATTTACTGATTCCCAAGTATGTGACCAGCTTAATCTACGGCGGTCTGGTGGAGTCCGTAGCCAGTGAAAACGGAGCCAGAATGCAGGCAATGGATTCTGCGACCAGCAATGCGGAAGAAATGATTGGAGATTTAACCCTCCTTTACAACCGTGCAAGACAGGGCTCCATTACTCAGGAGCTTACCGAAATCATTGCAGGTGCGGAAGCGATATCGTAAAACAGAAAGGAAGATAAAATGGCAGAGGTGAATAAAGGAAAGATTACCCAGGTCATCGGCGCGGTTCTGGATATCCGCTTTGATGCGGGACATCTTCCCGAAATCAATGAAGCTATTAAGGTGCCTCTTAAAGACGGAGAAACCTTGACAGTGGAAGTAGCCCAGCATCTGGGTGATGATATTGTAAGATGTATTGCCATGGGAACCACGGACGGTCTGGTGCGTGGTATGGAGGCAGATGCAACAGGTGCCCCCATCTCTGTTCCTGTAGGTGAAAAAACACTGGGACGTATCTTTAACGTTTTAGGTGACCCTATTGACAATAAGCCGGCACCGGAAGGCGTTTCTTACGAACCCATCCACAGACCTGCCCCTGCATTTGCAGAGCAGTCCACCAATACAGAGATATTGGAAACCGGTATTAAAGTCGTTGACCTTCTTTGCCCTTACCAGAAGGGTGGTAAAATCGGTCTGTTCGGCGGTGCCGGTGTAGGTAAAACCGTATTGATTCAGGAACTTATCCGTAACATTGCCACAGAGCACGGCGGATATTCCGTATTTACCGGTGTAGGAGAAAGAACCCGTGAAGGAAACGACCTGTACCATGAAATGACCGAATCCGGCGTTATTGACAAGACCACCATGGTATTCGGACAGATGAATGAGCCCCCCGGAGCCCGTATGAGAGTAGGTCTTACCGGACTTACCATGGCAGAATATTTCCGTGACAAAGGCGGTAAGGATGTGCTTTTGTTCATTGATAATATTTTCCGTTTCACACAGGCAGGTAGTGAGGTTTCCGCACTGCTCGGACGTATGCCCTCCGCAGTAGGTTACCAGCCCACACTGCAGACGGAAATGGGCGCCCTGCAGGAGCGTATTACTTCCACAAAGGACGGTTCCATTACTTCCGTTCAGGCGGTTTATGTGCCTGCGGACGACTTGACCGACCCGGCTCCCGCAACCACATTCGCCCATCTGGACGCAACGACCGTACTTTCCCGTTCCATCGTGGAATTAGGTATTTACCCGGCAGTAGACCCTCTGGAGTCCACATCCCGTATTCTGGACCCGAGAATTGTCGGCGAGGAGCACTACAAGACAGCCAGAGGCGTACAGGAAATTCTGCAGCGTTACAAGGAATTACAGGATATCATCGCCATCCTCGGTATGGACGAACTTTCCGAAGCAGATAAGCAGGTAGTTTCCAGAGCCAGAAAGGTACAGAGATTTTTATCCCAGCCTTTCTTCGTGGCAGGACAGTTTACCGGTCTGGAAGGAAAATACGTGCCGGTATCCGAAACCATCAGAGGCTTTAAGGAAATCCTCGAAGGCAAGCATGATGATATACCGGAAAGCTACTTCTTAAATGCCGGAAGCATTGATGATGTTGTGGAACGTGCAGCAAAGAAAGCATAACGGGTGAGTCTATGGAAGATTATAAATTAAGAATTATCACACCGGACAGAGTGTTTTACGAAGGTACGGCTGATATGATAGAGTTTAACACCACCGAGGGAGAAATCGGTGTGCTTCCGGGACATATTCCCATGACAGTAATTATCAAACCGGGTGTCCTTACCATTACGGAAAAGGACGAGGTAAAGGAAGCCGCTCTGCATTCCGGATTTGTGGAAATTCTGCCCGACAGAATGACCATCCTGGCAGAAGTGGTGGAATGGCCCGGAGAAATTGACCTGGAAAGAGCGGAAGCGGCAAAAAGACGTGCGGAAGAGCGTATCAGGAACCACACACCGGAAACGGATATGGCGAGAGCGGAGACCGCGCTGATGCGAGCCATTGCCCGTATTCAGGTATTAAAGTAAATCAGGTATTGCAATCATGAATATTTCTACTATAATATTTGACTTAGATGGCACACTGATTGATACAGAGAAATATTTTAAAGTATTCTGGCGACAGGCGGCAGAGGAGTTCGGATTTCACATGACGGAGGAGCAGGCACTAACGCTTCGCAGTCTGGGAAGACCTTTTGCGCCTGCCCTTTTGAAAGAATGGTTCGGCGAAGCTTTCGATTATACGGCAGTGAGGGATTGCCGCAGAAAGCTGATGCAGGAGCATCTTGCCAAAGTGGGGCTGGAACGGAGGCCGGAGGCTCTGGAAACTCTTAAATGGCTTTCCGAAAACGGTTACCGGATAGCGCTTGCAACCGCAACACCGAAGGACCGTGCGGAGGAACAGCTTACGGAGACGGGGCAGCTTCTGTATTTTGATGAAATCGTCAGTGCAACAGATGTAAAGCTTGGCAAACCGGCACCGGATGTCTACCTTAAGACGCTTGAGGTACTGGGAGCTGACCCGGAGGAATGTCTTGCGGTGGAGGATTCGCCGAACGGCGTTAAGTCCGCAACGGCGGCAGGAATTCCAACGGTCATGATACCGGACCAGACGCAGCCGGATGAGGAGCTGCAGAAAAAGCTGTATGCGTGCCTGCCTGCTTTGGGAGATATTGTTCATTTGTTACAGTGAGGGATCAGGGAAAATGAAGAGGAAAATAAATAATAAGGGATTTTCGCTGCCGGAGCTTATTATAGTGATGGCAATTATGGCTGTGCTGGTAGGCATTCTTTTGCCCGCATACTTAAAGTATGTGAACAATTCCAAGGTGTCTGCGGATCTGGCCAATGCAGAAGAACTGGCAGGCGCCATCCGGATTGAAATTGCGGAGGGACGTCTTTCTGCCGGAATCTATACCGGCGCAGGCGGCAGTGAATGCACCATCCTGCAGGATGTGCCTAACTGGCCGGTGATACAGAGAAACGGCAGTTTGTTCTGGCGGATTACAGTCAATGATGTAGAAATTGAAAAAATAGAAATCGGTGACGGCTCAAGCTTTGACAGAGTGTACCCGGATCCGATGGAACCGGATGGATATTATGGTTTATACCATCTAAAATAAAAGAGAGTGAGAGGAAACAAATGGCTGACAAGAAATTAGTGGAAGCAATCACTTCCATGGAAGAAGACTTTGCCCAGTGGTATACGGACGTAGTAAAAAAGGCAGAGCTGTGTGACTATACCAGTGTAAAAGGATGTATGGTAATCAAACCCGCCGGCTATGCAATCTGGGAACTTTTACAGAGACAGTTGGATGACCGTTTTAAGGCAAATGGCGTAGAAAATGTATATCTGCCCATGTTTATTCCCGAAAGTCTTTTGGAAAAAGAAAAGGATCATGTGGAAGGTTTTGCCCCCGAAGTTGCCTGGGTAACACACGGCGGATTACAGCCGTTACAGGAAAGACTCTGTGTCAGACCTACATCCGAAACCCTGTTCTGCGATTTTTACAAGAACGAAATCCAGTCCTACAGAGATTTACCCAAGGTATATAACCAGTGGTGCTCCGTAGTAAGATGGGAAAAGGAAACAAGACCGTTCCTTCGTTCCAGAGAGTTCTTATGGCAGGAGGGCCATACGGCGCATGCTACCTTTGAAGAAGCAGAGGCAAGAACCATTCAGATGCTGAACGTGTATGCCGACTTCTGCAAGGATGTACTGGCTATTCCCGTAATCAAGGGACAGAAGACAGAAAAAGAGAAATTTGCGGGTGCGGAAGCAACCTATACCATAGAGTCCTTAATGCATGACGGAAAAGCCCTGCAGTCCGGTACCAGCCACAACTTCGGCGACGGATTTGCCAAGGCATTCGGCATCCAGTTTACAGACAAGGACAACACCTTAAAGCATGTATACCAGACATCCTGGGGTATGACAACCCGTATGATTGGCGCCATCATCATGGTTCACGGCGACAATTCCGGTCTGGTGCTGCCTCCCAAGGTAGCGCCCATCCAGATAGCCATCATTCCTATTCAGCAGAAGAAGGAAGGCGTACTGGACAAGGCATACGAGCTTCGTGACAGATTAAAATCCAACTTCCGTGTAAAGGTAGACGATACGGACAAGAGCCCGGGCTACAAGTTTGCGGAAGCCGAAATGAGAGGTTATCCGGTTCGTATTGAAATCGGCCCCAAGGATTTAGAGGCAGGCAAGTGCGTTCTCTGCAGAAGAGATACCAGAGAAAAGATTGAGGTATCCCTCGACGAAGTAGAAGAGAAAATCGGCAGCCTTCTGGAAACCATTCATCATGATATGTATGAGAGAGCAAAGGCACACAGAGATGCCCATACATATGTGGCAAAGAACATGGCAGAATTCGAGCAGCTCTTCACCGAAAAATCCGGCTTTGTGAAAGCTATGTGGTGCGGTGACCGTGCATGTGAGGACCAGATTAAAGAGAAGTTAAGCGTAACCAGCAGATGTATGCCTTTCGAGCAGGAGCACATCGCAGATACCTGCGTATGCTGCGGAAAGCCTGCCAAGAAGATGGTATACTGGGGCAGAGCATATTAATGATTTCTGTAAAATAAATTTGGTAATACTGATAGAAAAAAGACGGTATATTTTTAACCGTCTTTTTTTTATAATCAAACTACCTGATTATGCACGGCAGACAAAACGGTCTGCGCAAAGAATGACAAAACGGAGGAAAAAAGATGTTATTTGGAAACGGATGCTGGCTGCAGAAAGAAGGCTGCGCCTGCTTTACCCCCCAGGAAGTATATTTTGAAAACACGGAAGCCACGAAGGTGACCTTATGCCTTCCCACTTCCAGAATTGTAAACCGCGGATGCACCCTTGGCGGCATCAACCTTACCATGGTGATTACTTCACCCGCACCGGATGTACTGCGGGTACAGACCTATCATCATCTGGGCGCAAAGAAGAGAGAGCCGGAATTTGAATTATACCAGAAGGAAGAACAGCCCCTGATAGTTGCAAGTGACGAAGAAAAGCTGACCGTTACTTCCGGCGGACTGACCCTGGAAATCGGCAAGAAAAACTGGTACATGGCATACAGAAGAGGAAATGAAGTCATAACCCGTTCCGCAGCCAAGGACTTAGCCTGCATGAAGACGGACTGGAAGGGCGATGCGTACGATAGAGGCGACAGCACCGAAACCTACATGCGCCAGCAGCTCACCATGGGCGTAGGCGAACTGATTTACGGTCTCGGAGAAAGATTTACCGCTTTCACCAAGAACGGACAGAGCGTGGCAATCTGGAATGAGGACGGCGGCACCAGCACCTACCAGTCCTACAAGAACATTCCTTTTTATATCAGCAATAAGGGATACGGTGTTTTTGTAAACCATCCCGAAAAAGTGGAATTTGAAATCGGCACCGAGCAGGTAACCAAGACCGCATTCTCCGTAGAGGGCGGCTACCTGGACTACTATCTGTTCAACGGTCCTTCCATGAAGGAAGTCCTGGAGCGCTACACCGACCTGACCGGCAAGCCTTCCCTGCCGGCACCCTGGACCTTCGGTTTATGGCTGTCCACTTCTTTTACCACAAATTATGACGAAGAAACGGTTATGAGCTTTGTGGACGGCATGCTGGACAGAGGCATTCCTTTAAGAACCTTCCACTTCGACTGCTTCTGGATGAAGGAGTTCCACTGGACGGATTTTGTATGGGATTCCCGCGTATTCCCCGACCCGAAGGGCATGCTGTCCCGTATCAAGGCAAAGGGCTTAAATATCTGTGTATGGATTAACCCTTATATCGCACAGGAAAGCTGCCTGTTTGCGGAAGGCATGGAAAAGGGCTATTTTGTAAAACGCACCAACGGCGACGTATGGCAGTGGGATATGTGGCAGCCGGGCATGGCACTGGTTGACTTTACCAATCCGGATGCCTGCGCATGGTATCAGGAAAAATTAGCCGGACTTCTGGATATGGGCGTGGATTGCTTCAAAACAGACTTCGGCGAGAGAATTCCTGTGGACGGAATTGAATATTTTGACCATTCCGATGCAAAAAAGATGCACAATTACTACACTTACCTGTATAATAAGACTGTATATGATATACTGGAAAAGAAGCGTGGCAAAGGCGAAGCAGTTCTTTTCGCACGTTCCGCAACAGTCGGCGGTCAGAAGTTCCCGGTACACTGGGGCGGTGACTGCTGGTCCGATTATGAATCCATGGAAGAAAGCTTACGCGGTGGTCTGTCCTTGCTGATGTCCGGTTTCGGCTTCTGGGCGCATGACATCGGCGGTTTTGAAAGCACTTCCACACCGGATGTATACAAGAGATGGGTAGCATTCGGACTTCTCTCCTCCCACAGCCGTCTGCACGGCAGCACTTCTTACAGAGTGCCCTGGGCGTATGATGAGGAAGCGGTGGATGTCGTAAGATTTTTCACCAGATTAAAGGCAAGACTGATGCCCTATCTGTATAAAACCGCAATTCAGGCAAACAAGACCGGCGTTCCTACCATGAGAAGCATGGTGCTGGAATTCACAGAAGACAGAACCTGCCATTATGTGGACAAACAGTACATGCTGGGAGATTCCCTGCTGGTAGCGCCCATCTTCAATGAGGAGAGTCTGGCGGATTACTATCTGCCTGCCGGACGCTGGACCGATTTCTTTACCGGAGAGGTAAAGGAAGGCGGCAGATGGATACAGGAGAAGCACGGCTATTTAAGCGTACCTCTCTTGGTGAAGGAAAATTCCATCGTCGCTATCGGCGCTCACGACGACAAGCCGGATTATGATTACGGAGAAGACGCAGAGCTGCGTATCTACGAACCTGTGGCAGGCACGACTGTTACCGAAACCGTTTACGGCATGGACGGCAGCGAGGAAATCAAGATTTCCGTCACCACAGAAGAAGGAAAGATTTCTGTTTCCGTGGATACCGGCAAGGCTGTCAGCGTGCGTCTGGTAAACCGTAAGGCTGCTGCGGTGGAAAATGCCGAAATGCAGGTTACGGACAAGGATACTGTTCTTACAAAGATTGCGGGAAAAGCTGTTGTTACGCTGTAATGTAAAAGCGCAATGAGGGAGAATAGAACACTATGAATAGCAAAAAGAACCGTTTACTGGACTTTATGAGCAAACGAAAAATCAGGCAGCAGCTATCTGTGATTTATATTGTTGCCATCGTACTGCCCATTACCGTAATCGGTTCTTTTTTGCTGGGCAATACGGGGCATCTGCTCACCAATTATTATAAAAATCTGCTGGAGTCCGACAACCTGCGCGTGAAAACCATTCTGTTTGAGATTACCACCCAGGTATATAACATGTCGGAGAACATTTCCTTTGAAGATGCCCTGCAGGACATTCTGGTGTCCGACTCCGACAATCCGCCGGGACAAAATGCCTATGCCTACACCACCATAGACAACTATGTTTCCACCCATGCGGAAATTGACGACATCACGGTCTATACGGACAACCCCTTCGCGGCGGAGTGCGTGCATTTTGCCCTGGCGGGGGAGGATATTAAAAATACCGGCTGGTACCAGAGAGCCATGCTGCAGGCGGGCGCTTTCTGGATACCCATGGAAAAATACGACAAATACGGCAATTCCTACTGGAATCTGGCACTGGTGCGCCGGATAACGGTTATGAGCGGCGGCCATGAAGCGGTGCTTGTCATTACGGTCAGCGACAATTACCTGCAGACCCGTATCGGCAGCAACGAATACGAAATCAGCGCGTCCACGGACGACGGCATCATTGTGTACGACTCCACCCGCAAACACTACGGCGAAAAACAGCGGATGGATATCAATTACTACGACAATTATTACGAATATTTAGGACCGGTGTGGTATGGAGCGAAGTCCTATTTTACCAAGCTCACCACTCTGAATTTATACCAGACAAACAGTAAGGTTTACGTGGTGACCATGCACGCTTCGGCATACAAGGACATCCTCTCCATTCTGATGACCTGCATGCTCATTATCATGGCGGCGGTTGTCATGCCGTGGATACTTATTCACTATTTCACCCGGTATTTTACAAACCGTGTCACCATACTGCGGAACGAAATGAAAAAAGCCAGCAACGAAGAATATGCAGAGGCGCAGTCCTTCGGCGGCGAAGACGAGCTTTCGGAAATCTATGCGGATTTGCAGGTCATGGTGCGGAAAATCAAGGAAATGGATGCCAAGATGTACGAAACCAGAATTTCCGAGCAGCAGCTTTTGAACGAGCAGCAGGTGATGGAAATGAAGATGCTTGCCAGCCAGATAAATCCGCACTTCCTATACAATACCCTGGAAAGTATCCGGATGCAGGCGCTGACGGCGGGCAACAAAGAGGTGGCAAATTCCATCAAGCTTCTGGGCAAATCCATGCGCTACGTGCTGGAAAATACGGGAACCGCCATGGTTACGCTGAAAAAAGAACTGGACTACATGGAAAATTACCTGCAAATCCAGAGAATACGCTTCGGCGACCGTTTTAATTACGAAATCCACATGCCGGAGGACTTTGACACCAACCGTTACATGATACTGCCCATACTGCTGCAGCCCATTGTGGAAAATGCCATTCTGCACGGTATGGAGCAGGTGGAGGAAAATGGTCTGATTTCGGTATCCATGGAAGCCATACCCGCAGAGGCGGGCAAAGGTACGGCATCCAGGGAGGAAGCCGGCGGCAGGCTGAAAATATGCATTTCGGACAACGGCTGCGGCATGACGGAAGAGGAGCTGGAAGCACTGCAGATAAAGATTTCCCAGAAGACCTTAAACCGCAAGAGCAGCATCGGTCTGTGCAACATCAACCAGCGTATCCGTCTGTGCCACGGCGAGGAATACGGCATGAAAATCGACAGTAGGCTGGGAAAGGGAACCACCATCACGGTCATGCTGCCCATTGTCAGTCCGGAATAATAAAAAAATGATGTGCAATTTTGCCCGTATAAAATGTCAAAAAGGGATGGTTTTTTTATGAACCGTATTCCTATAAACTTAAAATATCAACAAGTGGCAGAGCCACGAATTTTTATAGGAGGTAATATCATGAAAAAGAAAATGAAGAGATTCTTCGCTTCTGTTCTGGCATTTGCAATGATGTTTTCTACACTGACATTCACATCTGCCGCAGCAGAAGATGAGTATCAGATGTTTCTTGCCATTGGTGCTGACGCTGAAGCAGACGGTGACTGGGGATATCAGTACTATGGAAACGGTGCATCCAGCAATGCCGGTGATGTAACCGCAACCGACGCAACCGCAAAGGTTGGCGATACCGTAACCATCGGTGTAAGCTTCCCCACAGAAGTTGTTTATACCTGGTTCATGGCACCTGTTTTAGTGGCAGAAAACGCAGGTAATGTGGATTACACCATCGACAGCGTAAAGATTGACGGTGAAGATGTAACCGACAAGATTGATTTCTCCGCAGGTAAAGCATTCTGGTATGAAGGTACCGGTGATTACAGCGATACGCAGGCTGTACGTCTTGCGGGCGGCTACAACGAATGGGGCGATAAGTACATGACCGAGTCTCCCAAGGGCTTCAAGGAAATTACTTACACCATTACCTTAAATGCAGTAGAAGAGGGCGCTGCAGCAGGCGAAGCTACCCTGAGTGAAGAAAGCTATGATGCATTCATCGCTATCGGTGCTGACAAGGAAGCGGACGGTGACTGGGGTTACAACTACGCAGGCGAAGATGCAGAAGGCATCACCGCTACCACAGGAACCTTAAAGAGTGGCGAAACCACTACCCTTTCCCTTGAATTTGACAACCCTGTTGTTTATACATGGTACGTTGCACCCTGCATGATTATGGATGATGCCACTACTCTTTCCGACCAGTCTACTTTCGACGTTAAGGTTTATCTGGACGGCGAAGAAGTAACTACCGATCTTTCCGTTGGTAAGGCATGCTGGGCTGAAGGCACAGGCGCATATGATGAAACAAAGTGTGTTCGTATCGGCGGCGGCTACAATGAATGGGGCGACAAGTACTTAGCTGAGTCACCCAAGGGATACAAGACCATTACTTTTGAAATCACTCCTCAGATTTATGTGGCAGCAGCCGCAGAAGAAACTTCTTCCGTTGCTCCCGTAGATTTGAACGGTACATACAATGCATACATCGGAATTCAGACCCCTAACTGGTCCTTCCGTAATGCATACGATGATGCCACCTATGGTCTTGGTACCGATTATTTCAACCAGATTACAGGCTGGGATGCAGACAACAATGCAGTTACCATTCCCGGCAATATCCACGATACCGTAATTTCCGGTAACGGTACATACACAGTATCCATCGATGGATTAAGCTTCCCGGACGGTGAATTCTCCACCCAGGAATACTTAAACTTAATCTTCATTTCCACAGATATTCCTAACTCCGGTGAAATTACTTTCTCCGATGTTACCCTGACAGTGGATGGCAAGAATGTTGACCTTCCCAACGGTGCAGTATTAGATCCGGATTCCAAAGAAGTAACCAAGGTTCTTCTGCAGAACATCTGGAATAATGACTGCAAGGAAATCGGCTACTATGCAGTTCCCATGACAGACATCAGCATTACCTTTACCGTAAGCGGTTTCGCTTATGATAACGAGGCTTCTGCTGAGACTACGGAAACAGTTGTGGAAAGCACTCCCGCAGAAACCACTCCTGCAGAAGAAACAGGCAGCAGCAATACCGGCCTTATCGTTGGCATCGTAGTTGCAGCAGTTGTTGTAATCGGCGGTGTTGTAGCAGGTGTTGTAGTTTCCAAGAAGAAAAAGGCAAACTAATCTGCTGAGAAAATCATATAAGCAATAAGAGGAGCTCCCGGAAGGGAGCTCCTTTCTTATGCCCGGAAATAACGCTGAAAAGAAGGCCGGCGGGAGCGACCAAAAAAATTACTGTATTTTCTGTCCAGTAATTGCGGTATCTTTTGAGACTTCCGAAAGGTATAATAAAATCAATCTGAACAATGTCTGAAATGTTTAGGAAAGGAGTCAAAAGAAACATGAAAAACAGTAAAACTGGAAGGGAAAAAGTGGCTGGATATATTTATTATTTATCCAGAGTCGCAGCACTTTTATCAGTAGTTCTGATTTTCCTGCCGGCATGCAATCCGGCTAAAATCTGCGATTATGTAAACAAAAACATGTCTCTGTTTACCTCAGGTGTGGCATACGGAGACCTGACCAAACTCTGCGTACGTGCCTTTGACAGAGGCTGGGTACAGGAATCCTCTTTCGTTATTTTATTCATCGGAAGCTTAATTACCTGTATCGGTATCTTAGGTGCGGCAGCCATGGGATGTATGTCCCTCGGCAACAATAAATTAAAGAGACTGGGCAACTGGTTCGGTATCGGCGGTGCAGCCCTGCAGTTTGCAGGTCTCGGCGGAATTTTCCTGGCATACAGCCAGATTGCACAGACCACAAAGCCGGATAAGGTTATACCGAATTTTCCATTAGGAAACTGGCTTCTGTTCCTTGTTATGGCAATCATTGTCATGGCGGTCAGTGTGATTACCCAGTGCCTGCTTCCGAAGCCGGCTAAAGAAGAAAAATTCGAGATGGAATCCCAGTACAAACTGTTCCTGATGTTCCTTCCGTTTGCAGCGCTCTGCTTCGTATTCTCCTACCTGCCCCTGTACGGCTGGAGATATGCATTCTATGATTATACTTCCGGCGGCACTCTTTCCGCCGATAACTTCGTAGGATTCAAATGGTTCACCATGTTATTTGAAAGTGAAGCGACCAGAAACGATATTATCCGCGTTCTGCGCAACACCCTGGCCATGAGTGGACTGGGACTGGCAACCAGCTGGTGTGCAATGGCATTCGCTATTTTCCTGTCCGAAATCAAGACTCCCTGGGTCAGAAAATTTGTGCAGACCTTCACAACCATTCCTAATTTCATAAGCTGGGTTCTGGTATATGCGATTGCATTCGCTATCTTTGCTACCGATGGTTTCGTCAGCAGTATGATGGTAAACACCGGTGTCTGGGCAGAAGGCAGGAACCTGCTGATGAGCAGTTCCGGCCACTGGTTCAAGATGTTAGCCTGGGGTATGTGGAAGGGCATCGGCTGGAGCGCCATTATTTACATAGCCGGTATTGCCGGTATTGACCAGCAGCTTTACGAAGCCGCTACCGTGGACGGCGCAGGCCGTTTCCAGAAGATGTGGCACATTACCGTGCCCGGACTGCTGCCTACCTTCATGGTAATGCTCCTGATGGCGATTGCCGGTATCTTAAGCAACGGTATGGACCAGTACATGGTATTTGACAACCCGAACAACACCAACGTCAACATGGTACTTGACTATTATGTATACAAGTTAGGTATTATGGACGGTAACATACCGTTCGCAACTATGGTCGGCATGGTGAAATCCGTAGTCAGCGTTGTACTGCTGTTTGCAGCAAACGGTGTTTCCAAGCTGCTGCGTGGCGAGAGCATTGTGTAGGGAGGTGGAAACATGGCTGAAATGAAGAAAAACGCTTTAGGTGAATGGAAAGCAAGAAAAGCAGGAGAAAGATCCGAAGAAAAAGCGGAAAAGCAGTATTATAAGACTCACAAGGTGGGTTATAAACGTACAGTAGGTGACGTGGTATTTGATGTATTGAACTACACCTTCTTTATCACCTTCACCATTATCTGTATCTTCCCGTTTTATTATCTGTTTATCAACACCATTTCCGATAATGAACTGGTAAGCAAAGGTCTGATTAACTTTATCCCGAGGGGATTGAACATTAATAACTACATTAACCTGATTAAGGCAAACGAAATCGGTCAGGCATTCTTAGTTACCATCAGCAGAACCTTGCTGGGTACTGCCTTGATGGTAGCGGCATCTGCTTTCGTAGGTTATCTGGTAACCAAGCAGCAGATGTGGAAAAGAAAATTCTGGTACCGCTTCTTAGTTGTTACCATGTATTTCAATGCCGGAACCATTCCCTGGTATTTAAATATGTCCATGCTGGGTCTGACCAACAACTTCATGGCATACATTATCCCGGGTATCGTGGCTCCTTACAATATTATTCTCGTAAAGACCTATATTGAGTCCATTCCGGCGGAACTGGAAGAGAGTGCTTTCATGGATGGTGCAAGCTACTGGACCATTTTCCGCAAGATTATCTGGCCTCTGTGTACACCGATTTTAGCTACCATTGCCATCTTCGGTGCGGTGGGTCACTGGAACTCCTTTACGGATTCCTTAATCCTGATGCAGGATGCCTCCAATCTGTTTACCTTGCAGCACAGACTGTACCTGTATCTGAATACCAGTTCCAACATCGGCGCCCTGATGAACAGCGGTGTAAGCTCATCTGTCGGAGAGACCTTGATGCAGAGCGCTTTAAATGCTAAAGTAATTAAGTATACAATCTCCATGGTATCCATCATACCTATTCTGATGGTATATCCGTTCATGCAGAGGTATTTTGTAAAGGGTATTATGCTGGGAGCCGTTAAGGGCTAAGCAAAAGCATTTTACTATATATAAAAGGAGGATTAAAAAATGAAGAAGACGAAGCGAGTAGTTGCGCTTGTACTTACCGCGGTCATGGTTCTTGGACTTTTTTCCGGATGTGGCAGCAGCGGAAGCAGCAGCGGCAAAAAAGATCTGGTTACATTGACCGTGTACAGCCAGCTTGCAAACTATTCCGGCGAAATGAAGGGCTGGTTTGCTAAAATTCTGGAAGACAAATTCGGTGTAAAAGTAAACCTGATTCCCGATGGCGACGGTGTGTATGACACCCGTATGGAAGCCAGAAACTTAGGAGACATAGTAGTCTGGGGTTCCGACGGCAAAGATTACATGCAGGCAGTCAGTGCCGGACTTCTTTTCGACTGGGAAGAGGATGATCTGTTGGCAGATTACGGTTCATACATTAACGAACATATGCAGGCGGCATTGGAGAAGAACCGTGAAATATCCGGCACCGGAAAGGTATACGGATTTGGTCACAATGTGGCATCCAGCTCCGACAGCCATGATGCATTCTTCTATACCTGGGATATCCGTTGGGATTTATATGAGCAGCTGGGACATCCCGAGGTAAACGACCTTGATGACTTAATGGAAGTGTTAAAGCAGATGAAGGAAATCTGCCCCACCGGTGACGATGGAAAGCCGACCTATGCCATGTCCTTATGGCCTGACTGGGACGGTAACTATGTAATGTACGTGAAAGCTATGGCAACTGCGTATTACGGATATGATGAATTTGGTTTCGGTCACTACAATGTAACCAATGGTGAATTTTATGATGCACTTTCCGAGGGCAGTCCTTACCTGACCATGTTAAAGTGGTTCAATCAGTTATACCGCAACGGACTTCTGGATCCCGACTCCATGACCCAGAAGTATGACGATATGATTGCAAAGGTACAGAACGGTAACGTATTCTTCTCTATTTTTAATTACGCAGGATCCCTTGCATACAACAAAGAAGAGCATTACAGCCAGAACAAGATTATGGAAAGCTTAGAGCCCACTGAAGCATGTCCCATTGTTGCCGGCTTAAGCTCAGTTGGAGGCAACCGTATCTGGAGTATCGGCGCCAAGACACAGTATCCGGAACTTTGCATGGAAATCATTAACTGGCTGTGTACTCCTGAAGGCCGTCTGTCCATGGATTACGGTCCCAAGGAACTCTGCTGGGACTACGATGAAGACGGTAAGACCTACTTTACCGATTTTGGTAAGACCTGCTTTGAAGACAGGACTACCCTGATGCCCGAGGAATGGGGTGGGGCAACCTTTAACGATGGTGCATTTCAGGTAAACAATACCACATGGACCGCAGCAGACATTAACCCGGAATCCGGCGAAAGATATGACCAGCAGTACTGGGCAAGCACACAGGTGGAAGAAGGACGCTGCGAAGCAGAGAGAGACTGGAGAGAGTTGACAGGATGCCTTACTGTTGAAGAATACATGGATAAAGGTAACTACTCCGTAGATATTCCGACTACCTACTCCGAGTCCGAAAAAGATGCCGCTCTCGAAGCATCCTGGAACCAGGTAGCAACCTGCTTAAAGGACTACAGCTGGAGAGCCATCTACGCAGAAAGCGACGAAGAATACGAGAAGCTGGTAGCGGAGATGCGCGGCAAAGCAAAATCTTACGGCTATGACAAGTGTATTGACTGGTGTATCGAAGAAGCAGCCAAGAGAAATGCGCTTCAGGCACCTCTCAGATAAAAGTGTGAAAAATAAATTTTTTATAAGTGAGCATAGCTCACTTTGCAAATCTTGAGCCCGCGGCTCAAAGTTTGCAGAAGGGAATGTAATGAAATTCTTTAGTACGGATAGTCCGCTTTATCGGTTTCTCACAAGACTGTGGGATATGATAAAATTGAACTTCTTATGGTTAGTTTTTTCTCTGCCGGTTGTTACGATGGGGGCTGCCACTGTGGCAGCCTACAGCGTAACGCTGAAAATGGTGGATGAGCGTGAGGGATATGTGGCAAGACAGTTTATCAAAGCATTTAAGGAGAACTGGAAACAGGGGATACCTCTGGGACTGATTTTCTTAGCTGCCGTATATGCGGCCTATCTGGACTTTGAGTTTTTCAACAAATTACCGAATAATCCGGTGATTTTTCTGATTGCCGGTATTGTCACAATTTTTCTTATCGTGATGATTTTCCTGTATGCGTTTCCGCTGAGCGCAAGGTATGAAAACACCCTGCTGGAAACCATGAAGAACGGCATCAGGATTGCCACAAAGTTCTTTGTACGGACCATCTTTCTGATTGCCATACTGGCGGTAGAGGGAATGCTTTTTATCTGGAACCGTACCACTTTATTGTTCGGCATCCTAATTGGCCCGGCATGCTTCATGCTGACGGTCAGCGGTTTTGCCATGTATTATTTCAGACAGATTGAAAAGGAACCGGGTGCTATTACGAACCCGGAGGATAATGTATGATACACGAAATAATTTCCTTACACGAAGCAGGCTCCTTACCGGACGCCTGCTTTGAAACGTATTTTATGGAAGAGTCCGAAGAATATAAAATTAAAAAAAGGCCGGCGGTCATCATATGTCCCGGCGGCGGTTACTGCTATCTTTCCACAAGAGAGGGCGAAATCATGGCGATGCAGTACTTTGCCATGGGCTATCAGACAGTGGTTTTGAAATATTCCATTGCTCCTGCCGTATACCCGGCAGCCCTGACAGAAGTGGCAAGGACCGTGCTTACCCTGCGGGAAAATGCGGTAAAATGGCATATTGATGCGGAACATATTGTAGTGGCCGGCTCTTCCGCAGGCGGGCATCTGGCAGCTTCTTACGGTATGTTCTGGAGCGAGGGCTGGCTCAGGGAAAAAATGGGACTTACCGAAGCACAGAAGGAGCTGCTAAGACCCCAGGGCATGATTTTGAATTACCCGGTTATTACTTCCGGCAAATTCGCCCACAGGGATTCCTTTAAGAATTTACTGGGGGACAGATACGACGAACTGGTGGAGAAAATGTCCCTGGAAAATCAGGTGAACGCAGACACACCGCCTGCCTTTATCTGGCATACGTTCACGGATGGCTGCGTACCGGTGGAAAATTCCCTGCTGCTTGTCAGCGCCATGAAAGAGGCGGGAATTCCGACCGAGTTCCATATGTATCCGGAAGGTGGCCACGGTATCGGACTTGCCAATAAGCTGACAGAGACCTCCTATGAGTGTGAAGTCATTCCTGCCTGCCAGACCTGGCTCGGCATGGCGCACACCTGGTTGGACAATATCTGTGATTACAAGTAGGATATAAGCAAAAGAAAACAGCCGGGGATTATTCGTCCTCGGCTGTGCTTCCGTTCTGTTTCCGGAATTCGGCGGGACTTTCCCCCACATATCTCCGGAATTTTTTATGAAAATAATCTACATTGCGGTAGCCCACACGCTCCGCCACTTCATAAACTTTTAAGTTGCCTGCCAGCAGCATTTCCTTGGAATGTTCAATCCGTACATGATCCACATAAGAGTTGAAGCTCTCCCCTACGGTCTTGTTGAAAATCTTTCCGAGGTAAGCACTGTTGTAACCAAACAGGGGAGCAATGGACTCCAGTTTGATATTGTTGTAGTAATTGTGGTCAATGTAATAGAGAATATCGTCCAGTACGCTGTTGCGGGAAGGGTTGCCCGTCGCATTCATAATCATCTCGAACTGTTCGGAGAAGAACTGGATGATCTCATACAGATAAGGCTTTTTCTCTATATAATCAATGACATTGGAGTTGGTCGGGAAAGGTATCGTCAGCGTATTGTAGATTAAGTTAATCTTTTCCTTGATACGCAGATACATATCCGTCAGGAACAGCTTTACTTCGGAAATGCTGTTTTCCACGTTGTAAAGGTAGTTCTCCATCTCCGTAAGGGTCGAAACCACATTTTTGCGGTTGAAGGTCTGTAAGTAACCTACAAGGTAATCGGCATAATGCTGCAGTTTTTCCTGCTGCAGGGTGGATGCCGTATTAAAATGAGGAAGCTCCGCATAGCCTAAGGTGTGCTGCCCCTGCAAACAGAAGAAACGTCTGGAAATCAGGAAAGCCGCATCCTTATAGGAGAGCGGCAGCTCGGAAAGCTGTTTCACCGGACGGCCGTAGCTGATAAACAGGGAGTCCATGGGGCTGCCCTTCTGGGGTGGGTTCACGTCCTCGTAATGGTTTAAGAAATCCTGAAAACGGTTCAGTGCATAGGTGCCCTTTAAGAGGATAACATCCTTGGAGTCCTCTGTGAAATGGTAGAAGGTGTGCTCCTGCTTGTTGGAAACCTTTAATAAATCCGCAAAACTGTAAAAAGTACTGCCGGGCTGGCTGTTGAAGTTTTCGTAAATGACCACCTGATAGATGCCCGCTTCCAGATCCAAATCGGCAATGGTGTCCGAAGCCGTTTCCAGTCCCACTGTAATCAGGTCGTGCAGGATGACGTTGCGGGCTTTTTTCTTTAAGAGGTCGTAAGTATCCTGGTCGCGGTTCTCACTGTCAAGGGTTGCCTTGATGGTGGTGACGGAGGAGAGAAGCTCGTCCTCGTCAATGGGCTTTGTCAGGTAAAATTCTACCCCGTAGCGGATGGCTTCCTGCGCATATTTGAAATCGGAATAGCCGCTTAAGATGATGAACTTGCCTTTGAAATCTTTTTCACGCACGGAGGCAACTACATCAAGCCCCGGCTTCCGGGGCATTCGGATATCCATCAGGGTAAGGTCGGGCTGCTTCTCAAGGATTTCCTTTTCGGCATCCTCCCCATTGGAGGCTTCACCGCAGACGGTAAATCCGAGTGCTTTCCAATCGATAATCTGTTTCAGACCGTCCCGGATAAGAGCTTCATCGTCAACAATAAATACTGTGTACATAAAATCACCCACTCTATGAACAAGGTTACTATAATAATTAAATTATAGAAGAAACGGAGCGAAAACGCAATAAAAAAGAGTGTTTTCGTATATGCTACTTCATGGTATAATGTGGTATATACTTATTGTACGGACAAAAAGTAAGACAAAGGCAGGTTCGGGCATGAAAAAAATAAAAAAGAAAACCGGAATAATACTGTCTGCCTGCACACTTTTATGTGTGGTTACGGTGGGAAGCCTTCTTTATATCAAAGAGAAAAACAGGAACAAATGTCCTTATAAAGAATTTATTACTGTGGACGTATTTGATGCCCAGGCAAACTTCCAGGGTATCCAGTCCGGCTGGTTTGCCAAGGTGGTAAAAGACCGCTTCAACATGGAACTCAACATCATTGCCCCCAATGTGGCGGGCGGCGGCGACACCCTCTATGGTATCCGCTCCGCAGCGGGCAATCTGGGAGATTTAGTCATTGTAGGCGGCGAAAAGGGCAATCTGGAAAGCATGGTGACGGCAGGGCTTATCATGGATATGAGCGGCTATCTGAAGGGGAAGGACATCATGCGGTATGAAACCGCTATCCGGGATTTGAACAACCGGGTTTCTGCTACGGGCATTTACGCCATTCCTTCCGAACTTTCCCGAAATTCCCCGTTGACCTCCAGTGAAACCATGGAGCCCACCTACGGTCCCTACCTGCGCTGGGATTTGTATGAGCGGCTCGGTTATCCCGAAATTAAGACACTGGAGGATTTGCTGCCGGTGCTTAAGGATATGCAGGAGCTGATGCCCTATAGCGATGCGGGCAACCCGACCTATGCGTTTTCCTTCTTTAAGGACTGGGACGGCAACATGATGAACAACGCCAAGCAGCCCGCCTGTCTTTACGGTTATGACGAAAGCGGCTTTGTGCTGGTAAAGGCGGATGGAAGCGATTATCAGAGCATTGTGGATTCCGATTCCATTTACATGCGTACTTTGAAATTTTACTACGAAGCCAATCAGCTCGGACTGGTAGATCCCGAGTCCCCCACACAGAATTACGACAGCGTATTCTTAAAATACCAGCAGGGTGACATTTTCTTCTGCGTGTGGCCGTGGCTGTCCCAGTCGGCATACAATACCCTATCCAACAAGGAAGCCGGGAAAGGGTTTATGCTGGCTCCCATCAATGATATGCTGATTTATTCCTACGGCTGCCGTCCCATGGGAAATGACCAGGAAATTATCTGTATCGGCAGCAATGCCAAAGACCCCGGAAGGCTGGCAGACTTTATAGACTGGCTGTATTCCGAGGAAGGCGTTTTCACCAACAGCGCCCAGGTGGCAGGCGGCACGGCAGGACCGGAGGGCCTGACCTGGGAGCGTACGGAAAACGGACCGGTACTGACTGATTTTGGCATGCAGGCACTGATGAACGGTGATGTAGAGCTGCCCGAAGAGTGGGGAGGAGGTCTGTGGAGTGACGGTATTTCCGAACTGAACTACAAGCCCATTGTACAGTCCGATCTGACGGAGGATGGTTTCCCTTATGCCTACCAGCTATGGGACTCCGTAACCGCCATGGAAAATACGGAGCTGGACGAAAACTGGAAGGAACACATGGGTGCCGGCTCCACACTGGAATACCTGAATGAGCACAATATGATAGTGGTTTCACCGGGCTGCAATTACGATTATCCTTCCGAGGATCCCGAAATCACCACCATGCGCAGCCAGTGCCGGAATATTATCGTGGATTATTCCTGGAAAATGGTATTTGCCCGTGATGAAGAAGAATTTTACAGTCTGCAGAGTACCATGCAGTCCAAGGTAAAGAGTCTGGGGTATGATGCGGTTTATGAATTTGATTTGGAAGCAGCAAAGGAAACATCGGCAGCCCAGCAGAAAATTGTGGAGTTGTACAGTACGGAGCAGGAGTAAGGAAGAATGAGACAGGCGCAAACGTCTGTAGATTGCGGAAACCAGGAGGCAGATGTGACGGAAAAAAATTTCATAATACTGGATCTGGAATGGAATCAGAGCTGTGACCCGGAAAAGTCGGACAAAAAGCTACAGTTTGAAATCATCGAAATCGGTGCCGTCCGCATGGACGAAGAACACCGGATGACCGGAGAATTTTCCCAGCTTATCAAACCACAGATTTATCACGAACTGAATAAAATTACCAGCCGTCTCATCCATATGAAGATGAGTCAGCTCCAGCAGGGCAGACCGTTCCCCAAGGTTATGGAAGAGTTCCGTGCCTGGTGCGGGGAAAATCCGGTATTCTGTACCTGGGGACCGCAGGATTTGTCGGAGCTGCAGAACAACATGCAGTATTACGGCATGGAGCCGCTGACCGATAAGCCGTTGCCTTTCTTGGATGTGCAGAAGCTGTTCAGTCTGGCGTTTGAAGACGGCAGAAGCAGGAAGGCACTGGAATACGCGGTGGACTTTTTACAGATTGAAAAGGACATTCCGTTCCACCGGGCATTCAGCGATGCCTATTACACCGGAAAAGTATTCGCCAAAATACCGGAAGCCATCTGCCGGAGGGTGTCCTTCGATTTGTTCCATCCGCCCGTAAAAAGGGAGGATGAGGTAAGGATTGTGTTTGACACCTATTCCAAGTACATTTCCCGGGTATTCGACAGCAAGAGCGAAGCGCTGGCGGACTGGGAGGTCATCAGCAGCAAATGCTACCTCTGCCGCCGGAACTTAAAAAAGAAAATCCGCTGGTTTACCGTAAACGGCAGGCATTATTACTGCGCCGCTTACTGTGAAAAGCACGGTTACCTGAAAGGCAAAATCCGTATCCGCAAAACACAGGACGACAAGGTGTTTGTGGTAAAAACCATGCGTTTTATTACGGACGAAGAAATGGAAACCCTGCGGGAAAAGCGGGCGAAATTAAAAAAGGGAGGATGACTTATTCGTCATCCTCCCAACTGCGTTTCTTCTCTTTTCTTTGTCTTTTTTTCTGTTGCCGGATATTTTTTCTGGCAGCGGCAATCCGGTTCCTCTGATACCGTGTAAGCTTTCGTTTCCGGGTCTTGAGCCAACTCTTTCTGCCGCCCCGTTTCCGCAGTTCAAAATGGTAATTGCGGATAAAGGCATACAGGATGAGCAGCAGGATGATGCCTCCGGCAATCCCCACAATCCAGAGAATAACCTTTACCACATTGATAAAAATAACCTTGGGCAGACTGGTTTTCTTTTCCGGCTCCACGGCAGCGGTGAAATCGTAGCCCTTTTCTGTGCTGCCGGTAAAATTCACGGCAACGGAGCCTAAAAATTCACCCTGATAGGTGTAGGTGATGAGCGCCGCTTCGTCGGGGGAGTCGGTGTCATAGGTGATTTCCGATGTCAGATCCTCAAAAGGAACGGTTTTCGGCAGGATAATGGTGTCCTGGGTGTTGATGGATAAAATCGGCTGGCTGCTTCCGAAAATATCGCTGCCGCCGTAAAAGGCATTGCCGTTTTCCATCCGGTAACGGGTTTCCTTCTGGGAAATATTTACTTTTTCAAAGTTTTCAAAACCATACTGGAACAAAGCTACCGTATCTGCAAACTGTGCCGGGGAGTCCTCCACCATGACAACGGCAATCAGCTTCAGACCATCCTTTTCCGCACAGGAGACCAGCGTACTCTTGGCGGCAACCGTGTAACCGGTCTTACTGCCGACTAAGTACTCGTAGGCATAGGCTTTTCCGGGAAAAAGCTGGTTCTTGGAGTTTTCGATGACATGCTTGGGCTGCTTTTCCGTGGGTTCCAAATCCAGACGGGATGTGGAGGAAATTTTGCAGAGCAGGTCATTTTTGAAAAATGCCATGCCAATCCGGGCGAGGTCGTAGGAAGAGGTATAGTGGTTCTCATCGGGCAGACCGTTGGGGTTTACAAAATGGGAGTCCACACAGCCCAGTTCTTTGGCACGCTCGTTCATGATACCGGCAAATACACTCCAGTCCGTGGTGCCACTGATATGCTCGGCAACCGCATAGGAAGCCTCGTTGGCGGAGGCAATCAAAATTGCCTGCAGGCACTGTTCGAGGGTAAGCTCATAGCCCACATCCATGGCAATGTTGCTGGAGTCTCTCGGCGTATCGAAGACCGCATCGTGGGAAAATGTCACGGTGTCGGTCAGGGAGCAGCGCTCCGTGGCGATGAGACAGGTCAGTATTTTGGTTGTGCTGGCGGGATATAACTGCTCATGGGCGTTTTTGGAATATAAAACCGCACCGGTGTCGGCATCTATCAGAATGGCGGACTGGGCGGAAATAACGGGTCCCTGCGGCCAGTTCGGTATGCTGTTGGATTCAATGGGTATGGCGGTGCGGGTATCCGCATCGGCAATGACGGGCAGCGCATACGCCGAAAGGCTGTTAAAGGCCCACACTGCCGCAACAGAAGCGGCAAACAGCGCCGCACCGTATTTTTTTACTAATTTATGTATACGAAACAAAATCAAACATCCTCCCTTTTCCCCTGAGGGCACCTCTCTATGATACACTATCGGCAGAAAAAACCAAAGAGTTTTTTGTATTTCTTTTCGTACTTTCTTTTCCTTATAAAATAAGGTATAATAAAAAAGCAAAAGCGGCTGTAAAAGTGCTTTTTATTTCAGTTTACAAAGATGGACAGAAAGAGTTTGGTAGAAAAATATGCGTCTTAGAAATATTACCGGTTCCAGGGAAGTGATTGCGGACAGCATCTATGTGGTGCAGGAGCCGCAGGAAAAGAAAGGCCGGTGGAAAGAAGTATTCGGCAATGACCACCCCATACGAATCGAAATCGGCATGGGAAAAGGAAAATTTTTACATACCCTGGCAAAGGAAAACCCGGACATCAACTATATCGGCATTGAGAAATACTCCAGCGTGCTGCTGCGCGCCATCCAGAAAATGGAGGAGGACGAGCTTCCCAATCTGAAGTTCATCCGTATGGATGCGGAGGAGATTACCGATGTGTTTGCAACGGGAGAAGTGGACCGGATTTACCTGAACTTTTCCGACCCCTGGCCCAAGGACAGGCATGCCAAGAGAAGACTTCCTTCCAGACAGTTCTTAAAAAGATACGATGAAATCTTAAAAAAGGACGGCAGGATTGAATTTAAGACGGACAACCGGGATTTGTTTGACTTTGCCGTGGAGGAGCTGCCGGAAGCGGGATTCCGGGCAGAGGTGCTGACCTACGATTTACATGCGGACGAAAAGCTCATGGAAGGCAATATCATGACGGAATACGAAGAAAAATTTTCAGCCGCCGGCAATCCCATCTGCAAATATATTATTTACAGATAGGACATACTATACCGAAGAAAGGATGAGAAACGATGGAATATAAGTTTACAGAACAGAATTTTAACGAAGAAGTGCTGCAGGCAGACCTGCCGGTACTCATTGATTTTTACGCAGACTGGTGCGGACCCTGCAAGATGATGGGCCCCGTAGTGGAAAAAGCAGCCGGGACCTATGAAGGAAAGCTCAAAGTGGGCAAGGTCAATGTGGATGACAACCCGGAACTGGCGCAGAAGTACCGCATCACCAGCATCCCCGCTTTCATCGGCATCAAAAACGGAGAAGTGGTGCTCTCCAGAGTGGGCGCCATGAGCAGCGGCGATTTTGCTTCTGTGTGCGACAGCTTACTGTAAGGAACACCTGTTATTGAAAAATGACAGCCCGGACATCCGGCAGAGTCCTTTACCGGATATGACGGATAACTTGCAAAAAGAATAAAAAGAGCAAAAAAATGCAGGATTGTATCAAAAGTCCTGCATTTTGCATTTTCAGACAGAAATAACATAAACAGAAGAAAAAGTACGGAAAACAAAGGGAAAAACGGCTGCCTGACAAGGCGGAAAAGAAGGGAAATATATAATAACATACGATATTAAAAAGAAAATACGAAAAAAGTGTGAAACATATCGGAAATTCCGGTTTCCCTCTTTGCCACATACTCTCATTTGTGGTATACTACCATGCAGAAAGGATGGAACAGGCAATGAAAATTGGTTTTGATAATGACAAATATTTACAGATGCAGTCTGAACGAATTATAGAAAGGATAGGTCATTTTGACAATAAGCTCTATCTGGAGTTTGGCGGCAAGTTATTTGATGATTTTCATGCCTCAAGGGTTCTTCCCGGATTTGCAGCGGACAGTAAGCTGCAGATGCTTATGAAATTAGCGCACAAAGCGGAAATCGTAATGGTTGTCAGCGCTGCCGATATTGAGAAAAACAAGGTGCGCGGCGACCTGGGCATTACCTATGACAATGACGTAATCCGTCTGATTGACGAATTCCGTTCCAGAGGCCTCTATGTGGGCAGCGTGGTGCTTACCAAATATACGGGTCAGCACAGCGCCGTATTATATGAGAAGAGACTGGAAAACCTGGGACTGAAGGTGTACAAGCACTACCTTATTCCCGGATATCCTTCCAACGTGCCTTTAATCGTCAGCGACGAAGGCTACGGCAAGAACGATTACATCGAAACGACCAGACCTCTCGTTGTGGTTACGGCACCGGGACCGGGCAGCGGTAAAATGAGCACCTGTCTTTCCCAGCTTTACCATGAGCACAAAAGAGGCATCCGTGCCGGTTATGCAAAGTATGAGACATTCCCTATCTGGAACCTGCCTCTCAAGCATCCGGTCAATCTGGCATACGAAGCGGCTACCGCAGACTTAAACGACATCAACATGATTGACCCCTTCCATCTGGAAGCTTACGGCGAAACCACGGTAAACTACAACCGTGATGTGGAGATTTTCCCGGTACTGCGTACCATTTTTGAAAAGATTTACGGCGAAAGCCCGTACAAGTCTCCCACCGATATGGGCGTCAACATGGCGGGCAACTGCATTGTGGATGACGAAGTGTGCAGGGAAGCCTCCCGTCAGGAGATTATCCGCCGTTATTACCAGGCGGTGATGGGCGTGGCAGACGGCACCCGTTCCGAGGAAGAAGTTATTAAAATCCAGATGCTGATGAACCAGGAGCACCTGACGACCTCCGACAGAGCGGTTGTAAAGGAAGCGGAAAAGAGAGCGGAAGAAACCGGACATCCGGCAGTTGCCATAGAGCTTTCCGACGGACGTATCATTACCGGCAAGACCAGCGACTTACTGGGACCCAGCGCGGCCGTGCTTCTTAACGCCCTGAAAGAACTGGCAGGCATTCCCCACGAAAAACACATTATTTCTCCTACGGCGATTGAACCTATCCAGACCCTGAAAACCAGATATCTGGGAAGCAAAAACCCGAGACTGCATACGGACGAGGTGCTGATTGCCCTGTCCACCACGGCAGCGGAAAATAAAGAGGCGGCAAAAGCACTTTCCATGCTGGCGGCGTTAAAGGGATGCCAGGTACATTCCAGCGTTATACTTTCCTCTGTGGACAAAAAGATGTTCCAGAGACTGGACTGCGAAGTGACCTGCGACCCGGTATATGAAACTGTAAACAAAAAGTAAAAGAAAGAGAAACGAATATGGATGATCAGATGAACCAAAACGGAAATGGCCAGGGGGGGTCTAATCAGGGAGGTTCCGGTAATCAGAATCCCCGGAAAGTGAATTTGTTCCTATTGCTGTTAGCTGCCCTCTGTACGCTGATTCTGACCAGTGTCTTCATGAAAACGGTATCAGGAAACACGACGGAGGAAAAGAGCTATTCCGAATTTATGGAATGGGTGGACGAAGGCATCAAAGAAGGAGAAGCCAATACCAAGGTCAAGTGTGTCCGGTATGCATCCGACAGAATTTACATTGAACTGGTGGATGAAAAGGAAATAAACAGAAATCCGCTGTTTGCCTATTACGGAATGGACCAGAAGACCACTTACTATACGGCTATGGTATCGGACGATACCCTGCCCGAAAGACTGCGGGAAGCAGGCGTGGAGGTATGGGGTTATATTCCCGACAACTCCGGCCTGATAATGCAGATTTTACTGTACTATGTGCTGCCCCTGATTATATTCTGGGTGCTGCTCAGTTTCTTATTTAAGAAGATGAGCAAGGGCGGCGGTCCCTTAAGTGTCGGCAAATCCAATGCCAAGGTGTACGTGCAGAAGGAAACCGGCATTACCTTTAAGGATGTAGCGGGCGAAGACGAAGCGAAGGAGTCCCTGCAGGAAGTGGTGGATTTCCTCCACAACCCGGCAAAATATGCCAGGATTGGCGCAAAGCTTCCGAAGGGTGCCCTTTTAGTAGGCCCTCCCGGAACCGGTAAAACCCTGCTTGCCAAGGCAGTCGCAGGCGAAGCGGGCGTACCGTTCTTCTCCTTAGCGGGTTCCGACTTTATCGAACTGTATGTGGGCGTGGGCGCATCCCGTGTCCGTGACTTATTTAAGGAAGCAACCAAGAATGCTCCCTGCATTATCTTTATCGATGAAATTGATGCCATCGGCCGCAGCCGTGATTCCAAGTACGGCGGAGGCAACGAAGAAAGAGAGCAGACCTTAAACCAGCTCCTTTCCGAAATGGATGGTTTCGATACCTCCAAGGGTATTCTGATTTTAGGCGCTACCAACCGGCCTGAAATCCTGGACAAGGCGCTCTTGCGTCCCGGCCGTTTTGACAGACGGGTTATCGTGGATAAGCCGGACTTAAAGGGTCGTGTGGAAATCTTAAAGGTTCACGCCAAAGACGTGAAAATGGATGAAACCGTGGACTTTGACGCCATTGCGCTGGCAACCAGCGGCGCCGTAGGTGCCGACCTTGCCAATATGATTAACGAAGCGGCTATCAATGCCGTAAAGAACGGCAGGGAATATGTCAGCCAGAAAGACCTTTTCGATGCCGTGGAGCAGGTGCTTGTGGGCAAGGAAAAGAAGGACCGCATCATGAGCAAGGAAGAAAGAAAGATTGTTTCCTACCACGAAGTGGGTCATGCCTTAATCAGCGCCCTGCAGAAAAATTCCGAGCCTGTGCAGAAAATTACCATTGTGCCCCGTACCATGGGTGCTCTCGGTTACGTTATGCATGTGCCGGAAGAAGAGAAGTACTTAAACTCCGAAGAAGAGCTGCGTAATATGTTAGTCAGCCTGGTGGGCGGACGTGCCGCCGAGGAAGTGGTATTCCACTCCGTGACTACGGGCGCAGCCAACGATATTGAAAAAGCCACTAACATTGCCCGTGCCATGGTTACCCAGTACGGTATGAGCAAGCACTTCGGTCTGGTGGGACTTTCCACCGTGGAAAGCAAATATCTGGAAGGCAGGGATGTCATGAACTGCAGCGACCAGACGGCAGCCGAGGTGGATAAGGAAGTGGTAGCCATCTTAAAAGAAAGCTACGAGCAGGCAAAGCAGATGCTTTCCGAAAACCGCGAGCTGATGGATAAGCTGGCAGCCTTCTTAATTGAGAAGGAAACCATTACCGGCAAAGAATTCATGGAAATTTTCCGCAGGGAAAAAGGACTGCCTGAGCCGGAAGAAAAGAAGAAGGAAATCAAACTTCCCACGGAAGTTCAGCCGACGGAAGAACCCGCGGCAGAGCCGAAGCCGGAACAGCCGGAAAACAAGGGTATTTTCTCCAACATGGATTTATAAAATACGAAAGCCGTATCAGACAGGTACGGCTTTTATATATGAAAACACAGAACAGAAAGGAGCAGACATGGCTTTTTGCATCGATGAAGAATTGAAAAAACTTCCCACCAAGCCGGGAGTGTATATCATGCATGATGAGCAGGACACTATATTATATGTAGGAAAAGCAGTCAATCTGCGCAACAGAGTCCGCTCCTATTTTAGGGAAAACATCGGCAGAGGCCCCCAGATTGATAAAATGGTGTCCCTGATTGCCCGGTTTGAATACATTGTCACCGACTCGGAGTTAGAGGCCCTTATTCTCGAAAACAATCTGATTAAGGAGCATCTGCCCAAGTACAACACGCTGTTAAAGGACGACAAAACCTACCCGTATATCAAGGTGACGGTGGGCGAGGCGTACCCCCGGATTTTGTTTGTGCGGGAAATGAAAAAGGACAAGGCAAGGTATTTCGGACCCTACACCAGCGCCGGTGCGGTAAAGGACACCATAGAGCTTTTGAATAAACTGTATAAGCTGCGGACCTGCAACCGTAGCCTTCCGAAGGACATCGGGGAAGGACGCCCCTGCTTAAATTACCACATTGAGCAGTGCTCCGCCCCCTGCCAGAATTTAGTGAGCCGGGAGGAGTACCGGGAGCAGGTGGAAAAAGCCCTGAATTTCTTAAACGGAAACTACCAGCCCATTTTGAAGGAGCTGCAGGGCAAAATGCAGGATGCCGCCGAAAAAATGGAATTTGAAGAGGCAGCCAGGTATCGGGATTTGTTTAACAGTGTAAAATCCGTGTCCCAGAAGCAGAAAATTTCCGACAGCGTGGGCGAGGACAGGGACATCATTGCTCTGGCGGAGGACGACCGGGATGCCGTGGTGCAGGTATTTTTTGTGCGTGACGGCAGGCTTATCGGCAGGGAGCATTTTTACATGACCCATATCGAAGGGCAGAAAAAGCCCCGGATTTTACAGGAATTCGTGAAGCAGTTTTATGCGGGCACCCCGTTCATTCCCCGGGAAATCATGTTGCAGTATGAGGTGGAGGAGCAGGCGCTCATAGAACAGTGGCTGACGGAGAAAAAAGAAGGCAGGGTAAAGCTCATAGTGCCGAAAATCGGTACCAGGGAAAAATTAGTGGAGCTGGCGGCACAGAACGCATCCCTTGTGCTTTCCAAGGATAAGGAACGGATTGCCAGAGAGGAAAGCCGCACCACCGGCGCCGTGAAAGAAATTGCGGATTTGCTGGGACTGCCAGGCATTGTGCGCATGGAAGCCTTCGATATCAGTAACATCAGCGGCTTTGCCAATGTAGGCTCCATGGTGGTGTTTGAAAAAGGTAAGCCCAAGCGCAGCGATTACCGGAAGTTCCGCATTCAGTCCGTAGCGGGGCCGGATGATTACGCCTGCATGCGGGAGGTGCTGACAAGACGGTTCCGCCACGGCATGGAGGAACAGACTAAGTTAAAGGAGCAGGATTTGGACAATTCGCTGGGAAGCTTTACCCGGTTCCCGGACGTGCTTATGATGGACGGCGGCAGGGGACAGGTCAACATTGCCCTGTCGGTCCTTAAGGAACTGAACATTCACATTCCGGTCTGCGGCATGGTAAAGGACGACAACCACCGCACCAGAGGTCTTTACTACAACAATGTGGAGCTGCCCATTGACACCCGTTCCGAGGGCTTTAAGCTGATTACCCGTATTCAGGACGAAGCCCACCGGTTTGCCATCGAGTATCACCGCTCTTTGCGCTCCAAGAGTCAGGTAAAGTCGGTATTGGATGAAATTCCGGGTGTGGGACCCACCAGAAGAAAAGCCCTGATGCGGCATTTCAAGTCCATAGAGGATGTGAAGAACGCCACCGTGGAGGAACTTTGCCAGGTGCCGGAAATTCCGGTGAATGTGGCGGAGCAGATAGTCGGCTTTTTTGCGGCTATGCAAAAGAAGCCGCATGTGCTAAAATAAAACAGTCTATGGACAACAAACGTCACAAAAGGACGGAATGATAAAAAGCGAGGTATGGTTATGGCAAGCGTAAAAATGGAAAAGGTTGTGGAAAAGTTCAAGCTGGAAAATCTGACTCCGGACATCGACATCAAGAGCATCAAGATTACCATGCCGGATGTAAACAGACCGGCATTGCAGATGGCGGGTTATTTCGAGCATTTCGACTCCTCCCGACTGCAGGTTATCGGTTTTGTGGAATATACTTATATGGAAGGTATCAGTGAAGAACAGAAAAGGGTGGTATACGACAAACTGATGTCCTATGACATTCCCTGCGTGGTATTCTGCCGCGAACTGCAGCCCGACCCGATTTTCCTTGAAATTGCCCATAAATATAACAGACCGGTTTTGTCCACCAAGAAGAATACCTCCGTATTCATGGCAGAAGCCATCCGCTGGCTGAATGTCAAGCTGGCACCCTGTATTTCCGTACACGGCGTACTGGTGGATGTATACGGCGAAGGCGTGCTGATTACCGGTGAAAGCGGTATCGGTAAATCCGAAGCGGCTCTGGAGCTGGTAAAGAGAGGACACCGTCTGGTAACGGACGACGCCGTGGAAATCCGCAAGGTAAGCGACGATACCCTGGTAGGCTCCGCACCGGATGTCACCAAGCACTTAATCGAGCTGCGCGGTATCGGTATCGTGGATGTGAAGGCACTGTTCGGTGCCGCAAGCGTAAAGGATACCCAGTCCATCGATATGGTTATCCGTCTGGAAGACTGGGATAAGGACAAAGAGTACGACAGACTCGGTCTGGAAGAAGAATACACCGAATATCTCGGCAACAAAGTGGTATGCTATACCCTGCCCATCCGCCCCGGCCGTAACCTGGCGGTCATCTGCGAGACGGCAGCCGTAAACCACAGACAGAAAAAGATGGGTTACAATGCAGCACAGGAGCTTTATACCAGAGTGCAGAACTCCCTCGCCAGAAGACGCGAAGAGGATGAGGACGAATAAATAACAGAAAAAGAAAGGTATGGTAACGGATATGAAGAAATATGTATTTGGAGTAGATGTAGGCGGCACCACCGTGAAAATGGGACTTTTTGACATGAACGCCAATGTGCTGGAAAAGTGGGAAATCCCCAGCGTGACAGCAAACGGCGGCGAAAGAGTGCTTCCCGACATTGCCGCAAGCATTGAAGAAAAAATGGGTAAGTATGAAATCGAGCAGGACGAAGTAGCCGGTGTCGGCATCGGTGTACCGGGCCCCGTAGATGCGGAAGGTACCGTATACAAGACCGCAAACTTAGGCTGGGATACCGTATTCAACATTCCGGAAGCCTTCCAGAAACACTTAAATGTACCCGTTATGGCAGGAAACGACGCCAATGTGGCAGCACTCGGCGAAATGTGGCAGGGCGGCGGCAAAGGCTTTAAGGATTTGGTTGTCGTAACACTGGGCACCGGCGTTGGCGGCGGTATTATCAGCAACGGCCAGATGGTAACCGGAGCACTGGGAGCAGGCGGCGAAATCGGACACATCCACGTAGAGGATGCGGAAACCGAAGAATGCGGCTGCCACAACATCGGCTGCTTAGAGCAGTATGCTTCCGCAACCGGTATCGTAAGACTGGCAAAGAAGAGACTGGCAAAGGACGAAGAAGCAAGCGTACTCCGCGACAGAGAGCTTTCCGCCAAGGCAGTATGGGATGCCGTAAAATTCGGCGATAAAGTTGCCATTGAAATTGCAGAGCAGTTCGGACAGTACCTCGGCAAAGGACTGGCAGCCGTTGCCTGCGTGGTAAATCCCAAGGCATTCGTTATCGGCGGCGGTGTTTCCAAAGCGGGAGAAGTTATTTTTGAATATGTAAAGCCCTATTACATGCAGTATGCGTTCTGCGGCTGTCGCGATGTGGAATTTGCCCTGGCAAAGCTGGGCAATGATGCCGGTATTTTCGGTGCAGCCAAGCTCGTACTGGATGCGGAAAGCAAGACAGAATAAGCACTACATAAAATTATAAACCGGGGGAAAATAAATGATAAGTCAGACAGTAAGGGAAGCATTGCAGCGCTTTGTGCCCACAGAAGATTTGCACATGGAAGAACCGATGAAAAACCACACCACCTTCAAGGTGGGCGGCAATGCGGCGTGTTTTATAGAACTTTCGCCGGGGGTGCAGACGGAAAAGCTGCTGCAGTACCTGAAACGAGTGGAAATCCCCTGTTTTATTATGGGAAACGGAAGCAATCTTTTGGTTTCCGATAAAGGCTTTGACGGAGTGATTTTACACTTCGGCAGAAAAATGGATGAAATCCGCATCAGCGGAGATCATATCTATGCGGCGGCGGGCGCAAGCCTTGCCAAGGTGGCTGCCGCAGCGGCGGATCAGGGACTTACGGGACTCGAATTTGCCGCAGGCATTCCCGGCACCATCGGCGGAGCCGTTATGATGAATGCGGGAGCCTACGACGGCGAGATGAAGCAGGTCGTGGAAACGGTGACCGTTTGGAATGACGAAGGGGATAAACTGGAGCTGGACAACGAAACCATGGAGTTCGGCTACCGCACCAGCGCCTTGAAAAACCATCCCTTTATCGTGACCTCCTGTACTCTTTGCTGCAAACCCGGCAATCAGGAGGAAATCCGTGCGAAAATGGCAGATTTCCAACAGCGAAGAAGGGAAAAGCAGCCTATGGAATTTCCTTCCGCAGGCAGCACCTTCAAAAGACCGGAGGGACACTTTGCAGGCAGGCTGATTATGGATGCGGGGCTTTCCGGCTATCAGATAGGCGGCGCCCAGGTGTCTCCCAAGCACTGCGGTTTTGTGGTAAACACCGGGGATGCCACGGCAAAGGACATTAAGGATTTGATTGATTACATCCGGGAAACGGTTAACGAGCGGTTCTCCGTGCATTTGGAGCCGGAAGTCATCATGCTCGGAAAATTTTAACCGGATAACGGCAGGCGGCAGCAGTGCCGCCGATACGGAAAGAAAATGCGGAAAGGAAAGGTGAGCGGAATGCGGTTTGTAGTGGTAACGGGTATGAGCGGCGGCGGAAAAAGTACTGCCCTTAAAATGTTAGAGGATTCCGGTTTTTACTGTGTTGACAATCTGCCCATCTCTCTGCTTGATAAATTCATTGAACTGATTGCCACACCGGGCAGCGAAATCACCCGTGTGGCATTGGGACTGGATGTGCGTGCGGGACAGTCTTTCACCGAGGCAACCAGTATTTTGCAGAAACAGAAGGATGCCGGCAAAGAACTGGAAATTCTGTTTATGGATGCTTCGGACAATGCACTGGTGAAGCGGTACAAGGAAACAAGACGCGTGCATCCGCTGGCACCGGAAGGCAGAGTGGAGGACGGCATCCGCTTAGAGAGGGAAATGACCCGCGGCATCCGCAACAGTGCCGATTATGTGATTGATACATCCAATCTTCTGACCAGGGAATTAAAAGAAGAGCTGGATAGAATTTTTGTGCAGAACAAAGAATATAACAGCCTTATGATAACGCTGTTGTCATTCGGATTTAAATATGGCATCCCCACGGATGCGGATTTAGTGTTTGATGTGCGTTTCCTGCCCAATCCCTTTTATGTGGACGAACTGAAGAAAAAGACCGGAAACGATAAGGAGGTGCAGGATTTTGTCATGCAGTTCCCTGAGTCGAAGGAATTTTTAGACAAGCTGGAGAATATGCTGAAATTCTTAATTCCCAACTATGTCAAGGAAGGAAAGTACCAGCTTGTGATAGCCATCGGCTGCACGGGCGGTCAGCACAGAAGCGTTACCCTTGCCAATGCGCTTTACGAAAGAATGAAGGACAAGGGCAATTACGGCATCAAGCTTTTCCACAGGGAGCTCCGGGAATAAGGAGTTTTACAGGAAAAGGCTGCAGGAGTAAATGAGGAGGGAACGATGTCTTTCTCAGCAGAAGTAAAAGAAGAACTGGCGAAGCATATCAGTCCGGCAAGGCACTGCCAGATGGCAGAGCTGTCCGCCATGCTGCATTATGCGGGGCAATACGGTCTGATGGAAGACGGTACTCTGACCATCGGATTTCAGTCGGAAAATGAAGCAGTCTTAAGAAAAGGCTTTACATTATTGAAAAAAGCATATAATATAGATACTGTTGTTGGTGTAAAAGGGCAGAAAAAGGCGGATTTACTGGCTATTATGGGTGATTTGTCCAAGCCTGCCGATACGAGTCTGTTAAAACAGGCATGCTGCAGAAGGGCATTTATACGTGGCGTCTTTTTAAGCTGTGGATCCATCAGTGATCCCACAAAGGGGTATCATCTGGAGTTTGTGTGTGGCAACAGGTCGCAGGCGGAGCAACTGCGGGAAATTATCGGGCAGTTTGACATTGAAGCAAAAATAGTTTGCCGAAAGAAGTATTTTGTGGTATATGTGAAAGAAGGTGCCGGCATCGTGGAGCTTCTGAACATCATGGAAGCGCATGTGGCACTGATGAATCTGGAAAATCTTCGTATCTTAAAGGAAATGAGAAATTCCATTAACCGCCGGGTCAACTGTGAAGCAGCCAACATCCAGAAAACGGTGCAGGCTTCCACAAGACAGGTGGAGGACATTATTTACCTAAGAGATTACTACGGTTTTTCCCGTCTTCCCGATAATCTCAGGGAAATGGCGGAGGTAAGGCTTACGTATCCGGAAGCGGCCCTGAAGGAATTAGGAGAATATTTATCCCCTCCCGTGGGCAAGTCCGGAGTCAATCACAGGTTACGGAAGTTAAGCGAACTCGCAGATAAACTGCGGTCGTAGAGGAGGAAGTTATGAAAAAGGAGATTATTAAGGTCGAACTGAAAAACGGTCTCGAAGCCACTCCGGCTGCCATGCTGGTACAGATTGCAAGTACCTATGATTCCAAGATTTACCTGCAGTCTGAAGACGGTACGGTAAAGGTCAATGCCAAGAGCATCATGGGTATGATGAGCATGGGACTTCGTGTCGGTGAAAATGTGGTTGTGACAGCCGAAGGTAACGACGAGGATGCCGCTGTTGAAGGCATTGCACAGTACTTAAGCGGAAAAAATCCTGTGAAATAAACCTTTCAGGAGGAATTTATTTATGAAACGCAGGAAAGTTACCAAAGCGATTATTCTGGGAATTCTACTTTGTGTGGCAGCAGGAATAGGATATTTGTACTATTCCTGCTCCACGCGTGTCTATAAACATTGCGTCATAGAGGCCGGGACTCCGGTGACGGCGCAGGATTTTCTGAAAGACCCATCCAAGGAAGCGGTATTTGTAACAAGGCAGGTACAGGCGGATGTGTCCATTCCGGGAGATTATGAAATTTCTCTCCATTCCGGGCTTTTTAATTATCATTGCATACTGACGGTTCAGGATACCATTGCGCCCAAAGCGGATGTGACGGAAGTGGAGACGGCATACGGCACGGCTGTTTCGGCGGATGCTTTTGTCAGCAATATCACGGATGCCACGGCGGTGACGGTGCGTTTTAAAGAGGAGCCTGATTTTTACAGGTACGGCGAACAGAAGGTGACGGTTCTTCTTGAGGATTTGGGAGGCAATGCGACTTCTTATGAAAGCAGCCTGCTCATCAGCCCGGTAAAAGAAGAAACGGAACTGGAAATCGGAAGTGAAGTGCCCACGGTTACGGATTTTTTTCAGGAAGAAGCACTAAAGGTTTTACTTCCCACAGGTGAAGCAGCGGACGGAAGAGTGGTTCTTTTGTCGGATTTATCCGAAGCGGATATGCTCACGCTGGGCGAAAAGACGGTGTATATCCGGGCGGAGGGGCATGTTTTTGAAAGTGTGCTCCGTATTGTGGACACCATTCCCCCAGTTTTTTCGGTACATGAGGTAGCGGCATATACTACCAGTCTGCTTACGGCAGAGCAGTTTGTGACGGAAGCGGAGGATGCCACGGCGCTGACCTTTTATTTCAGAGATGACCCGGTGCTTGCGGAAGGCACACAGGAGGTCGTGATTGCCGCAAAGGATGAGGGCGGCAATACCACGGAAGCAGTGGCGTCCCTTACCTTAAAGGAAGATACCGAGGCGCCGGTGATGAAGGGCGTTGCCAACCGTACGGTTTACATCGGAGACGGTGTCAGCTACAAAACGGGCGTTACGGTAACGGACAACTGCGATGAGGACATTGAACTGCAGGTGGACAGCAGCGGTGTAGATTTGAATACGGAAGGCAACTATTCCGTGACCTATTCCGCAAAGGACAGGGCGGGCAACGAAACCAGCCAGACGATTACCCTGACGGTACGCAAGCATGCCTACACACAGGAAGAAGTGGATGTGCTGGCGGATAAGGTGCTGGCAGACATCATCACACCCGAGATGTCGGACTATGATAAATTAGTGGCGATTTATGACTGGGTACGCACCCATGTTTCCTATATCAACTATTCGGAAAAGGACGACTGGATACGGGGAGCCTATGAAGGACTGGCGCTGCATCAGGGCGACTGCTATGTGTATTTTGCCACCTCCAAGGAGCTTCTCACAAGAGCCGGCATTGCCAACCGCGACATTGAAAAAATTCCCACCCGTTCGCAGCATTTCTGGAATCTGGTGGACATCGGAGAAGGCTGGTACCATTTTGATACCTGTCCCCGCACCGACCATCCCCGTTTCTGCTATGTGGACGATGCGACCCTGATGGAATATTCCAATGCCCATTACCGCAGCCACAACTACGACAGAACGATTTATACAGACATTCAGTAAAAGAAAGATTGGCAGATACGATGAACAGACTGGGTATTATCGGGGGGCTCGGCCCCATGGCAACTGCATATTTTATGGAACTTGTCACGAAAATGACGCAGGCTGACACGGACCAGGAGCATATAGATATGATTATCTACAGCAGACCCTCCACTCCCGACCGGACAAAATACATTCTGGGGGAAAGCAAGGAGAGCCCGCTGCCTGCCATGATAGAGGTGGGAAAGGCGCTGGTGGAGCAGCATGCCGCAAGGATTGCCATTCCCTGCATTACCGCCCACTATTTTCATGACGAACTGGAGAACGCCATCCGGGTGCCCATTATCCACGGCATAGCGGAGACGGTGCAGTATCTTTCCGACAGGGGGTACAAGAGCGCCGGCATTATGGCAACGGACGGCACGGTGCACACCGGACTTTTTACGGAGGAACTGCAAAAGAAAAACATGACGGCGGTTTATCCGGATGAGACGGGGCAGGCGTACGTGATGGATTTGATTTACCGGAATGTGAAAGCGGGAAAGCCCGTGGACATGGAGAAATTTCAGGCGGTAGCGGACGAATTGCACCGGAAAGGGGCGGAAGTCATTCTGCTCGGATGCACGGAGCTGTCCCTGATTAAACGGGATTATCCCCTGCAGGCAGGTTTCTTAGATGTCATGGAAGTGCTTGCCAAATGCAGCGTGGAGGCGTGTGCCGCCTTAAAAGAAGAATATAACGAACTGATTACCCGATAGAAGAAAAGGGCGGAACAGGTGCAGCCGCATGCGGCGGGATGAGCACCCTGCCCGGAAAACGAGGAAGAACCATGCAAAATCATGTGTTGGATTATCTGGATGCCACGGTGAAAAGAGTGCCGGATAAGCTGGCTTTTGCCGATGAGGAAGTGCAGTACACCTTCCGGGAACTGGATACGATTATCAAGAACACGGCATCCTGTCTGGCGGAAAAGGGCTATTACAGGGAGCCGGTGATTGTTTTTATGAAAAAGAGTCCCCGCACCATCGCCACTTTTTTCGCCGTCATTGATGCGGGCTGCTTTTATGTGCCCATTGACGAGGAAATGCCGGCGGCAAGAATTAACCTGATACTGGAAAACTGCAGGCCGCGGGTGCTGATTTGCGACGATGCCATGAAGGAAGCGGCGGAAAAGCTTACCTTTACCGGTGAAATCTTAAACTTTGAAGATATTAAGGAATATTCTCAGGATTTGGAAAAATTAGCGGAAATCCGGGACAAAGCCATTGACACCGACCCGCTTTATATTGTGTTTACCTCCGGTTCCACGGGTGTGCCCAAGGGCGTCTGCGCATGCCACCGTTCTGTGCTGGACTACATTGAACAGCTTTCCGAGGTCCTTTCCTTTAACGAGGACACCGTATTCGGCAACCAGACGCCGCTGTACTTCGATGCCTGCTTAAAGGAACTGTACCCGACTTTGAAATTCGGCGCCACGACCTATTTAATTCCCCACAAGTACTTCATGTTCCCTGTGAAGTTAGTGGAATACATGAACGAAAAGAAAATCAATACCATCTGCTGGGTGGTATCGGCGCTGACCATGATTTCCGCTTTTAAGACCTTTGACACCGTGACCCCGGAGTATTTACATACCGTGGCATTCGGCAGCGAGGTATTTCCCATAAAGCAGTTCAAAATGTGGCGGGAAGTGCTGCCGGAGGCAAAGTTCTTTAACCTTTACGGTCCCACGGAGGGCACCGGCATGTGCTGTTATTATCCGGTAACCCGGGAATTTGCCTTAGACGAGGCTATTCCCGTCGGCAGACCCTTCAAGAATACGGAAATCCTGTTGTTAAATGAAAAGGACGAACCGGCAGCGGACGGGGAAGAGGGCGAAATCTGCATCCGCGGCACCTCTGTGACCTTAGGCTACTACAACAACTGGGAAAAGACGAAGGAATGCTACGTGCAGAATCCGTTAAACAAAGCATATCCGGAAATCATTTACCGCACCGGCGACATCGGCAGAAAGAACGAATACGGCGAGCTGGTGTTTGTTTCCCGGAAGGATTACCAGATTAAGCACATGGGACACCGCATTGAACTGGGCGAAATCGAAGCCAATGTGAACCTGCTTCCCGGCATCAAGCTCTCCGGCTGCGTATACGATGACGCCAACCAGAAGATTGTCTTATATTTTGTAGGGGATATGGAAGCGGCAGAGCTGACAAAGACCCTGCGCGACAAGCTGCCCCGTTACATGCTTCCCAATAAAATAAAGAAGTCAGAGAGCATGCCTTTTACCGCCAACGGCAAAATTAACCGGAAACTGTTAAAACAGTGGGTTCTGGAAGGAAAGTAAAGAGGGAATATCTGTTTTTACAGAATAAAATTTTTATAGAATGAAAAAGAAAGAGGTACTACTATGGACGAATTATTGGAAATTTTGAGAGATTTACACCCGGATGTGGACTTTGAACACTGCGACGATTTGGTGGACGGAGGCATTTTGGACTCCTTCGACATCGTAACGCTGATTACTGAAATCAACGATACCTTCGATGTAGCCATCAGCGCCAACGAAATCGTGCCGGAAAACTTCAACAGTGCGGAAGCATTGTACGAACTGATTGTAAGCAAAATGGATGCTGAGGACTAATCATGCTTTTTACATCCTATGAATTCCTGCTGTTTCTGCTGATTGTATTTACCGTGTACTATCTGATACCGAAAAAATGGCAGTGGAAATTTTTACTTCTGGCAAGCTATGTGTTTTATTTTATGGCGGGGAGGACTTACCTTTTCTACATAGGCGCCACCACCGTCACCACTTACCTTGCGGCAAAGAAAATACAGGACAGGAAGGATGCGTTCAAGGCGTCCTTTGATGCGGTAAAGCAGGGACTGACGAGAGAAGAAAAGAAACAGAAGAAGGAAGCCGAGAAAAAGCATCAGTTCCGCCTGATGCTTGTCTGTCTGCTCTTTGATTTAGGCATTCTGGCGGTGATAAAGTACACCAACTTTACCATATCCAATATAAACGGCATCCTGCATGCCTTCGGCAGTGAAAAGACGTTGTCCTTTGTGAATTTGGTGATTCCCATGGGCATTTCCTTTTATACCTTCCAGTCCATGGGGTATCTCATTGATGTGTACCAGGGCAAGATAAAGGCAGAACGCAGTCTGGGAAAGTTTGCGCTCTTTGTGTCCTTTTTCCCCCAGCTGGTGCAGGGACCCATCAGCCGTTACAGCGACCTGGCGGAGTCTTTGTATACCGAACACAAAGCGGATTACCGTACTGCTACGCTGGGACTGGAACGTATTCTGTGGGGTTTTTTTAAAAAGCTTGTGATTGCGGACAGGATGCTGGTGGCGGTAAATGCCATTATCAAGGATACGGAAACCTATAACGGCGCGTTTGCTTTTGTGGGCATGCTATTCTATGCACTGGAGCTGTATGCGGATTTTACCGGCGGCATTGACATTACCATCGGTACGGCGCAGACCTTAGGGATTACCATGACGGAAAACTTCAACCGCCCTTATTTTTCCAAGAGCATCAAGGAATACTGGAAACGCTGGCACATTACCATGGGTACATGGTTTACGGACTACATTTTCTATCCCCTGTCCATCTGCAAATCCATGCAGAAGCTTTCCAAATTTTCCAGAAAGCATTTCGGGGAGCAGATTGGCAAACGGATTCCGGTTTACCTGGCTTCGTTTATTGTATGGTTTACCACCGGTATCTGGCACGGCGCCAACTGGAATTTCATCGCCTGGGGTATCGGCAACTTCGTGGTGATTATGATTTCCCAGGAACTGGAGCCTCTGTACTACCGGTTTCATTCCCGTTTCCGGGTGCAGGGCAAAACCTGGTTTAAGATGTTTCAGGTTGTGCGCACGGTTCTCATTATGAGCTGCCTGCGTATGTTTGACTGCTACCGGGATGTGCCCCTTACTTTTAAAATGTTCGGCAGCATGTTTACGAAATTCTCCGTAAAAAGCCTGACGGGCGCGGCTTTCTTAGGACTGGGACTTACCGTCTGGGACTACGCCATTCTGCTTGCGGGCGCCCTGCTTTTGTTTGCTGTCAGCATGCTCGGCAGAAGCGGCAGCGTGCGGGAAAAAATTGCGGGATTTGCTTTTCCGGTACGGTTTCTTATCTGGTACGGACTTTTCCTTACGGTGCTTGTGTTCGGAGCCTACGGTATCGGTTACAGCGCCAGCCAGTTTATCTATAACCAGTTTTAAGGTGGGGAATGAGGAGAACCATGACAGAAATACAAGAAAAGAAGAAAAAGAAATCCGCAGCAAAGCGGGCCGGCTGTATTCTCCTTTGCGCGGTGCTTGTCATCGGAAGCCTGTGGTTTCTGCAGCAGCTTTTCATGCCCAAATACATGCATGACATTGTAGAGGGCGCCATGATTGCGGAATACTATCCGGAAGAAAAGGATCATGATGTGATTTTCGTGGGGGACTGCGAGCTCTACGAAAACATCAGCCCACAGGTGCTCTGGGACGAATACGGCATCAACAGCTACATCCGCGGAAGCGCCCAGCAGCTTATCTGGCAGTCCTATTATCTAATGGAAGAAACCCTGCGCTATGAAAAGCCCAAGGCAATTGTGTTCAATGTGCTTTCCTTAAAGTACAACGAGCCCCAGAAGGAGGCGTACAACCGCATGACGCTGGACGGCATGCGCTGGTCAATGTCCAAGGTGCATTCCATCGAAGCTTCCATGCTGCCGGAGGAAAACTTTATCGAATATGTTTTTCCCATTCTGCGGTATCATTCGAGATATTCTTCCCTGACGGAGGACGACCTTACCTATCTTGTGAAGAAGGATGCGGTCACCCACAACGGCTACTATATGCGTGTGGATGTGCGCCCGGCGGAAAATGTGCCGGAAGGAAAGCCCCTGGGCGATTATACCTTCGGAGAGAACGCCATGTCCTATCTGGTAAAGATGAACGAGCTCTGCAAGGAAAACGGAGTGGAGCTGATTTTGGTGAAAGCGCCAAGCCTGTATCCGTACTGGTACGACGAATGGGAAGAACAGGTAGAAGTATTTGCAAAAGAAAATGATTTGAAGTATTATAATTTCCTAAAGGTGACCGATGAAATCGGACTGGATTTCACCGAGGACACCTACGATGCGGGACTGCACCTGAATTTATCCGGTGCGGAAAAGCTGTCCCGGTATTTCGGAAAGATTCTTTCTGGGGAATGCGGCATAGAAAGCCGCCGGGGAGAAGCCGCCTTGGAGGCGCAGTGGGATGTGAAACGGCAGGCCTACGAGGCGGACCGGGATGCCCAGTATGCGGCGCTGGCGGAAACGGACGGACAGCCGTAGTGACTGCGATACGAAAAAGGACGGCAGCCGCAAAGAACGCATGATATGCAAATGGGAAAGAAATGAGGAATAGTTATGAAGAAAAGATTAACAATGGCGGCGTTGGGACTGATGCTGGCACTGGGTCTTTGTGCCTGCGGAAACGATGACGTCAAGGTGATTACGAAAGACGGCGTGGAAACCGGTGCGGAAAACGAAAAAGAAGAGAACAGCGATGCAGACAATGATGCGGATGCTGATGACGAAGATGCCGGCAAGGACGCCGGCGATGCGGACGAATTAAAAGGTTATGTCTTTACGGCGGACGGCATAGATATGGCTATGGATATGGAAATGGAAGATGTCCTTGCTAAACTTGGCGAGCCTGTCAGCTATTTTGAAGCGGCAAGCTGCGCTTTCCAGGGACTTGACAAAGTGTATACTTACAATCATTATGAAATTGACACCTATCCGGACGGGGAGGAGGACCGGATTTCCTCCATTATCTTAAAGGACGACCTGATTGCCACGCCGGAGGGACTTTCCATCGGCATGACAAAGATGGACATGGAAAATGCCTACGGCACCGGTTATGAAACAAACGGCAATATGTGCGTGTATACCAAAGACGGCATGCACCTGTCCATACTGGTGGAGAATGATGCGGTTACTTCCATCCAGTACAATTCCGCTGCTCTTGACAGTGCCAACTGATTGCGGCATACCGTGCCGGCAGACAGATTGTAGATTTACTTCGTAAAAGGAGAAGCCTATGTCGAAAAAGAAGATGCTTTTTATTGTCAATCCCCTTTCCGGCAAAGGAAAGGTAAAGGAACGCCTGCTGGGCATTCTGGACATTTTTATTAAAAACGGATATGAAGTGACGGTGCATGTGACCCAGAAAAGAGGGGATGCCCTGAACGTGGCAAGGGAGAGGGACGACTCCTATGACAGGATTGTATGCAGCGGCGGGGACGGCACGCTGGACGAAGTGGTAACCGGTGTGGTACAGAGCGACAGACGAATTGAAATCGGCTATATTCCCGCAGGCAGCACCAACGATTTTGCCAACAGCCTGCGCCTGCCCAAGTCCATGAAACGCTCTGCGGAAGTAGCGGTAAAGGGCAATGTATTTCCCTGCGACATAGGTGTGTTCAATAAATCGGTGTTTGTGTATGTGGCGGCGTTCGGCATGTTTACGGAGGTTTCCTATGCCACCGACCAGAGCCTTAAAAATGCGCTGGGACACATGGCATATGTGCTGAAAGGCGTGCAGAGCCTTGCATCCGTAAAGGCATACGACATGCGTTTTGAATGCGACGACCAGATTATAGAAGGTAAATTTATCTACGGCATGATTACGAACTCCGTTTCCGTGGGCGGCTTTAAGAAGCTGACCGGCAAAAACGTGGAGTTAAACGACGGAAAATTAGAGGTGACGCTGGTGCGTCAGCCGGAAAATCTGCAGGACATGAACCGGATTGTCACCGCACTGGTGGACAGAAACCCCAACAACGAATTTATTTACTGGTTCAAGACCTCCCACATCACCATTACCGCAAAGGAAGAAATCGCCTGGACGCTGGACGGGGAGTTCGGAGGCAGCCACAAAGAGGTGAAAATTGAGGACAGACGGGAAGCCATTTCCATGATTGTCCCTTAATTTGATAAAAAGAAGAAAGGCTATTCCCTTTTTTAAAAAAATAGGGTAAAATAAGTCCAAAAGAAAAACAAGGAGGAAACTTAAATGTTAGTAACAGCAACAGAAATGCTTAACAAAGCAAAAGCAGGTCATTATGCAGTAGGCCATTTCAATATCAACAACCTGGAATGGACAAAGGCAATTTTAAGCACAGCGCAGGAATTAAATTCCCCGGTTATCTTAGGTGTATCCGAAGGCGCAGGCAAATACATGGGCGGATATCATGCAATCGTTGGCATGGTAAACGGGCTCCTTCAGGATATGAACATTACCGTTCCCGTAGCACTTCACTTAGACCATGGTTCATTTGAAGGCTGCTATAAGTGTATCGAAGCAGGCTTCTCTTCCATCATGTTCGACGGTTCCCACTACTCCATCGAAGAAAACATCGAAAAGACCAAGAAGTTAGTAGCAGATGCACATGCAGCAGGTCTTTCCATCGAAGCAGAAGTTGGTTCCATCGGCGGTGAAGAAGACGGCGTTATCGGTATGGGCGAATGCGCAGACCCCAACGAATGCAAGCAGATTGCAGACCTGGGCGTAGACTTCTTAGCAGCAGGTATCGGCAACATCCACGGCAAATATCCCGCAAACTGGAAGGGACTTTCCTTTGAAACCCTTGCAGCAGTTCAGGAAAAGACCGGTACTCTTCCTTTAGTTCTTCACGGTGGTACAGGCATCCCCGCAGATATGATTAAGAAAGCAATCTCCCTTGGCGTTTCCAAGATTAACGTAAACACCGAGTGCCAGCTTGCATTTGCAGATGCTACCCGTAAGTACGTCGAAGCAGGCAAGGACTTAGAAGGCAAGGGATTTGACCCTCGTAAGCTTTTAGCTCCCGGCTACGAAGCAATCAAGGCCACCGTTAAGGAAAAAATGGAATTATTCGGTTCCGTTGGCAAAGCAAACGACTAATTACAAACTCTTAAAGTTTTTATATTTTCCCAAACCAAAAATCCTGTCCCGAAAGGGACAGGATTTTTGGGTAATGCAAAGGAAGAAATAGAAACAAAAAAACAAAAGAAAAATATGAAAAGGGGAACGAAATACTCTTAAAAAGGGAGGATGCCAAGTAAAGGTTATTTACTTGGCATTTATTATGAAAAAGTTTGATATATCAATAAACTTGTAAGCAATTTGGAATTTGTTTCTCTGTATCTTATGAACTTAGTATAAAAAAAGAAAGTGTCTAAAGAATGTTTACGAGGTAAAGAAACCTTGAATGAATTGTAAACAAAATATGAACATCAAACTCCTCCCTGAGTCCCTTACATCTTTTCCGGTTCGGGATAGTCCACACCGAAGGTTTCTACGGTAACGGTCTTCATCATCTGCTTTTTCAGAGGTCTGTCGCTGTAGTCGGTGGGCACTTCGGCAATCTTGTTTACCACATCCATGCCTTCGATAATTTTACCGAAGGCGGCATAGGAGCCGTCCAAGTGGGGTGCATTCTTGTGCATGATAAAGAACTGGGAGCCTGCGGAGTCGGGATGCATGCTTCTTGCCATGGACAGGACGCCCTCTGTATGCTTTAAGTTGTTTTCCACACCGTTGGAAGAAAATTCACCCTTGATGCTGTAGCCGGGGCCGCCGCATCCGGTGCCTTCCGGGTCGCCGCCCTGCAGCATAAAGCCGTTGATGACACGGTGGAAAATAAGTCCATCATAAAAATGCCTGTTGATAAGGCTGATAAAATTGTTTACGGAAATGGGAGCTACATCGGGGTAAAGCTCCAGCTTCATGACATCTCCGTTTTCCATAGTTATGGTTACGATAGGATTCTGAGCCATAATTTACTTCCTTTCCTGCTTAAAATGATTTAAAATACATATGACACAATAGTAGCGCATTTCAGAGGAAAAAACAAGCATGGCGGAGAGAACGGAAAATTTGCATACCATAGAGCTGCCCCACGGCACGCTGTATGCCACGGAGGACAGTCTTCTTGCGGAAAAGCTGGCGGCAGCGGGGGAAAACGTACTGGGTATTTTAACGGACGGAAACGAAACGGAACCCTTCCGCGGGGTACGCTATCTCATAGGAAAAGATACCCTGCGGGACAAAGAGTACCTGGACCAGGTGCTCTGCCGGATGAAGGGGCTGCCGGTTACCGTACTGGAAACGAAACGCTGTATCCTGCGGGAAAGTGTTCCGGAGGATGCCGGGGATTTCTACCGCATCTATGAGGACGAGGCGGTAAAAACCTATATGGAGTCTCTGTACGAGCCGCCGCGGGAGGAAGAGTATCTGCGGCAGTACCGGGAAAATGTGTATGTCTTTTACGAATACGGCATCTGGACGGTGGTGTATAAAGAAAACGGACAGGTTATCGGCAGGGCGGGCATAGACCCGGTGGAGGGCGGAGGCCCCCAGCTCGGTTATGTTATAGAAAAGGACTATCGCGGCAGGGGCATTGCGGAGGAGGTCTGCGGCGCCATCATAGATTACGCCGGCTCGGAGCTTTCCCTGCCCTGCCTTACGGCGGTCACCCACAAAGACAATGCCGCTTCCTGCCGGCTGTTAGAGAAGCTGGGCTTTTCGGAGGACGGCGAACCCGACGGAAAAAATATTAAATATTTCCTTAATTTTACACGATGATACAAAAGAATGTGGTATGATAAAGTAACGCAGTAAAAAAGAACCGGAATGTTTTATTTTACAGGTTACGGAAAGGCAAGGGTGTTTTATGAAGAAATATGTAATGGCACTGGACCAGGGAACCACCAGTTCCCGCTGCATCCTGTTTGACAGGGAGGGGCAGATATGCTCCATGGCGCAGAAGGAATTTGAACAGAGTTATCCGAAGCCCGGCTGGGTGGAGCATAACCCCATGGAAATCTGGTCGTCCCAGCTTGCGGTGGCAATCGAAGCCATGGCAATGGTTGGCGCCAAGCCGGACGAAATCAGCGGCATCGGCATTACAAACCAGAGAGAAACCACCATTGTCTGGGATAAAAAGACCGGTCAGCCCATATACCCCGCCATTGTATGGCAGTGCCGCCGGACGGCGCCCATGATAGATGCCCTGATGGAGGAAGGCTTTGACAAGGTAATAAGAGAGCGCACCGGACTCATACCGGATGCCTATTTCAGCGCATCCAAGATTGCCTGGATTTTACAGAACGTGGAAGGCGCAGGGGAGAGAGCCGCAAAGGGAGAGCTCCTTTTCGGCACCGTGGACACCTGGCTGATTTACAATCTGACGAAGGGCAAGGTGCATGTGACGGACTATACCAATGCCTCCCGCACCATGCTGTTTGATATTCACAAGCTTACATGGGATAAGGAGATTTTATCCTACTTCGGCATTCCCGAGAGCATGCTTCCCGAGGTAAAGCCCTCCAGCTGCATTTACGGCTATACGGATCTGACCGTATTGGGCGGGGAAATCCCCATTGCCGGAGCAGCGGGAGACCAGCAGGCGGCGCTGTTCGGGCAGTGCTGCTTTGAGCCGGGAGAAGCGAAAAACACTTACGGAACCGGCTGCTTCCTTCTGATGAACACGGGCAAAAAAGCCATCCGTTCCGAACATGGCCTGCTTACCACCATTGCGGCAGGCAGGGATGAGAATGTGGACTATGCGCTGGAAGGCAGTGTCTTTGTGGCGGGTGCCGCTATCCAGTGGCTCCGGGACGGCTTAAAGATGATAGAAAGTGCGCCCCAGTCGGAAAATCTGGCAAGGGAAGTGGGAGACACCGGCGGCGTGTATCTGGTGCCGGCATTTGCGGGCATGGGAGCCCCTTACTGGAACCCCTACGCCAGAGGCATGATGGTGGGACTCACCAGAGGCTGCACAAAGGAGCATTTTGTGAGAGCCACACTGGAGTCCATTGCCTACCAGGCACACGATGTTCTGAAAGCCATGGAGCAGGATGCGGGCTTTGAGAGAAGAAGCCTGCTGGTGGACGGCGGCGCCAGCGCCAACGACTTCCTCATGCAGTTCCAGGCGGACATTTTACATACCAGGGTATGCCGGGGCGGCTGCATCGAAACCACGGCACTGGGAGCGGCTTATCTGGCGGGACTTGCCACCGGCTTTTACCGGGATTTGGAGGAAATCAAGAAAAACCGCAAACCGGGCAAGAACTTTATGCCGGTCATGGAAGAGGAAAAGAGAAACGAACTGCTCGCGGGATGGAAGAAAGCCGTGAAGTGCGCCCTGCTCTGGGCGGAGGAATAAAATCTTGACTTTCCGGGGGCAAATTGTTAGTATTTGTTAAAACTATAGATATAAAGAATAAGAACAGAAAGAATGGAGTGAACACAGTATGTTGACAGAACAGTATAAAAACATGCTTTCCGGCAAATCCGTTATCAGACAGTTGTCCGAATTTGCAACGGAAAGAGGAAAAGAAATCGGTTATGAGAATGTATTTGACTACAGCTTAGGAAATCCTTCCGTACCGGTTCCCGAAAAATTTACCGAAGTGATGATAAAGATGCTGCAGGAGAAATCTCCCGTGGCGCTGCACGGCTACAGCCCCAGCCTCGGTATTACCGAAGTAAGGGAAAAGGTAGCGGCATCCTTACAGAAGCGTTTCGGCATTCCTTACACAAAGGACCATATTTTCATGGCATCCGGCGCTGCAGGTGCACTGGCGCATGCGTTCCGTCTGGTTACCCGGCCCGGAGATGAAATTTTAACCTTTGCGCCGTTCTTCCCGGAATATCATCCCTATGTGGATTTAACCGGTGCGGTACTGAAAGTAGTGCCTGCCAATACTGCGGATTTCCAGATTAACTTTACCGCCTTTGAGGAAATGGTAAACGAAAAGACCATGGCGATTTTAATCAATACGCCCAACAATCCCTCCGGTATTGTATATTCCACCGGAACCATTCAGAAATTGGCGGCGGTTCTTACGAAAAAAGCGGAAGAATTCGGACATCCTATCTATATCATTTCCGATGAACCTTACAGAGAGCTGGTATTCGCCGGTGTGGATGCACCCTGCGTTTCCAAGTTCTACGGCAACACCATTGTCTGCTACAGCTTCTCTAAATCCCTTTCCCTTCCCGGCGAAAGAATCGGCTATGTAGCAATCAATCCTGCCTGTGAGGGTGCGGAATTCATGGTTCCCATGTGTGCGCAGATTTCCCGCGGTATCGGTCACAACTGCCCGGCTTCCATCATCCAGCTTGCGGTGGCAGAGGTACTGGACATGACCTCCGATATTTCCGTTTACGAAACCAACGCCAATTTACTGTATGACAAGCTTACCTCCCTTGGCTTTACCTGTGTAAAACCGGGCGGTACGTTCTATATTTTCCCGAAGGCTCTGGAAGAGGATGCTAAGGTATTCTGCCAGAAAGCGCTGAAATACGATTTGATTTTGGTTCCTTCCGATACCTTCGGATGTCCCGGCTACTTCCGTATGGCTTACTGCATCGATACGGAAAAAGTAAAACGTTCCCTGACAGCACTGGAGAAATTTGTGGAAACGGAATATCCCGACCGGGCACGTTAAACGGGAGAAACAGAAAAAGAAACATAAAAATAAGAAAGGGGTAATATCATGTATCAGGCCGGACTTGTTTTGGAAGGTGGGGGAATGAAAGGCATCTATACCGCAGGGGTACTGGACTTCTTCTTAGACAAAGGACTGGAATTTTCCAGTGTATACGGTGTTTCGGCGGGGGCCTGTCATATGACCAGCTATCTGTCCAGGCAGAGAGGCAGGGCACTGGACATCAGCATTGACTATCTGAAGAGCAGAAAATACTGCAGCGTGGAGAGCCTTCTTACCACCGGCGATTTGTTCAATGTGCAGACAGCCTATCATCTGGTACCGGATTATTTAAATCCGTATGACTACGAAGCATTCAAAAAATACGAAGGCAGGGCATATGCGGTGGCTACCTATATCGAGTCGGGCATGCCGGTCTATTTCCGGATACGGGATGTGAAAAAGGATATGGATGCCATCCGGGCGTCCGCTTCCCTTCCGCTGGTATCCCGGAATGTGCGGATTGGCAATCACCTGTATCTGGACGGCGGCATTTCCGATGCCATTCCCATCCGTAAGTCCATATTGGACGGCAACAGCAAAAATGTGGTGGTGCTTACCAAGGAAGAGGGCTTTGTGCGTCAGCCGACCACCCAGCTTCCGCTGCTGAAGATGCGGTATTTCCGCTATCCCAAGGTCGCAGAGCTTATGGCAGAACGCCATATTACTTACAACAACACCATGGATTACTTATACGAGCAGCAGAAGAACGGCCAGGCATTTGTCATCCGCCCGGAACAAAAAAGTAACGTGGGCAGAATCGAAAAGGACGAGGATAAACTGAAAGCCCTTTACAAGCAGGGCTATGCAGATGCCGAAGCCCTCTATGAGCCGCTGCTTAACTATTTGGAGTCTTAAGGAACCGGAGGAAATTATGTTAGATATTTTGAAAGCCATTTTATTCGGCATTGTGGAAGGCGTCACGGAGTGGCTGCCCATCAGCAGCACGGGACACCTGATTTTACTGGAAGAATTCGTAAAGTTTGAAAACGTTTCCCCTAACTTTTCGGAAATGTTTGATGTGGTCATCCAGCTTGGCGCCATTTTAGCGGTAGTGGTCCTGTTTATCAAACAGATATGGCCCTTCTGCAAAAAGGGGCATGGCTATAAGCAGTCGGGACCTCTTGCCTATGTCAATATGGACATCATGACACTGTGGTTCAAGATTTTGGCAGCCTGCGTACCGGCAGCCGTTATCGGCGTTCTGTTTGACGACGTGCTGAACGAGCTGTTCTATCACTGGTATGTGGTGGCAGCCGCCCTGATTGTATTCGGTATCGCTTTTATTGTGGTAGAAAACTGGAACAAGGGAAGGACACCGAAGGTAACGTCGCTTTCCGGCCTGTCCTACAAGGCAGCGCTTATCATCGGTATTTTCCAGGTGATTGCAGCGGTATTTCCGGGCACGTCCCGCTCCGGCGCAACCATCGTGGGCGCCCTGCTTATCGGCATTGCCAGACCCGTAGCGGCAGAGTTTACCTTCTTTTTAGCCATTCCGGTTATGTTCGGCGCAAGCCTGCTTAAGGTCGTAAAGTTCGGCCTGGCATTTACCGGCACGGAGTTGGCGGTGCTTTTAGTAGCCATGGTAGTAGCCTTTTTAGTTTCCGTAGTGGTCATCCGTTTCCTGCTTACTTATATTAAAAAGCACGACTTCAAAGTTTTCGGATGGTACCGGATTGTACTGGGCATACTGGTTATCCTGTTCTTTTTATTACGTTAATGGACTAAAACATTTATACGTAACTACTTTTCAAATCAAATTGTTGACAAATATCAAAGAATATTCTATATTGAAGGGGCAGACAGCTATATAAGTTATTGTGGATACACAGGTAAATATTGGAAACAAGGGCATTGGAAAGCCGGATTGGGAACCCGGTTTTATACGGAAGGAGACAATTCGTATGGTATCAAACAAGAAAGCAAACAAGGCAGAAGAGGTTAAGGCAGCACCCGTTAAGGCGGAAGAAGTAAAAGCAGCTCCCAAGGCAGCAGTTAAAGTAAATCCTGCTAAGGCTGAAGCTCCTGTAAAGGCTGAAGTAAAAGCAGAAGTAAAAGCAGAAGTTAAGAAAGCTGTTGAAAAGAAGGAAACTGCAAAGAAGGCAGCTCCCGCAAAGAAAGCAGCAGAAAAGAAAACCGATGTTAAGGTCAGCTTAAGCGTACAGTTCGACGGCAAGAGCTACACCACCGACGACCTGGTTAAGATTGCAAAAGATGTTTGGAAATATGACTTAAAGCAGAAAGCAGCAGACTTCAAGTCCGTTGACTTATATGTAAAGCCGGAAGAAGGAATGGCTTACTATGTGGTAAACGGCAAAGAAGCAGGCGGTTTCTACATCTAAAAGACAGTTTCGGATATGAAAAGATTTCTACCGGCAGCAGGCAAAGTGTTGCCGGTAGTTTTTTTGCAAATAATATGGAATATGCCTGCGGCACCGGCAGGCTGTGGAAAGTATATAGGTTTCTATGGAAAAGACGAAAAAGAAATTTGAATTGCAGGACAAGCATATTTTTATCCTATACATGCTGCTGTTTCTGGGAGCGGCAGTGACGCTGGCGCTGATGCAGCCCTTTGCGGACACACCGCCCTGGTACGGCAATCCCCCCGATGAACCCAGCCGTTTCAAGGTGGCACAGTTTATCTGCAAATACGGCAGGCTGCCCAACGGCTTTGACCCGGAAATCCGGATTGAAGGCTATGGGGTTTCCTATGGCTTCTATACCATGCTGCCCTATATCGTGCAGGGCTTCTTCATGCGGTTTGTAAGCCTGTTTACCCAATCGGAGGTAGCGCTTTTATATGCGGCGCGTTTTGTGGATGTGGCATGCGGCGCCGTCATGGCGGCGGTGGTTTACGGCATCGGCAACCGCCTGTTTTCAGACAGACGCTTCAAGTGGCTGTTCTGCGTGCTGACAATGTTCCTGCCCCAGAGCCTGTTTTTACACACCTATGTGAATACGGACTCCATGTGCATGATGTCCACCGCCATTATCTTTTATGCGCTGGTGCGGGCATACCAGAGTGATTTCAGCATCAAAAACTGCCTGATTTTATCGGTGGGCATTATTATCTGCGCCCTTTCTTATTATAATGCATACGGCTGCATTCTCAGCAGCATCTTTCTGTTCGTGGGCTTTTATGTGTACCGGGACGGACAGAGAGGCAGATTAAAATGTGACTGGAAAAACATGTGGAAGCGGGGCGGACTGGTGGCAGCCGTGGTACTTTTAGGCATTGGCTGGTTCTTTATCCGCAATGCCATCCTGTATGACGGGGATTTTATCGGCATGAAGAGCCTGCGGCTCTGTGCGGAAATGTACGGTGACCCGGCGGTGCAGCCCTACGGAAAATGCTATGCGGCAAGGGGCATTCCCGTGCTCACCATGTTAAAGGAGCGGAATTTCTTCGCCGGACTTTTTATCAGCTTTGTGGCGGCGCTCGGCTCCATGTCCATTTACGGCAATATCTGGATGTACCGTTTTTATAAGGCGGTATTTGCCGTGGGATTTCTTTCCTTTATCCTTATCCGCAAAAAAATAACGGACAGACAGGCAAAGGCAAGAACGGTTTTTTTCCATATAAATATGGTACTGTGGATGATAATTCCCGTCATTCTTCTGATTGATTACGCCTATACTTATGATTACCAGAACCAGGGACGCTATATCATGCCGGCGCTCCTTCCCATTATGTATTATGCGGTGGGCGGTCTGCAGAAGCTGGCTTCCTTAGGCTGGGTACCGGCAAAATGGGTGAAGACCAAAAAATATCTGACCGTACCTGCAAATGTGGCGGTATATGCAGCCATTGCCTGTGGTATACTGTTCTTGGTGCATACCGTATTCTTCTGTGCGGTTCCCACATACCGGGCAATTTACCCGTATCTGGACGGCAATCTCTTAAACAGGATTTTATAACTTTTTATTTATAATTTCTTTATAAAATAGCAGTTGACATATACAGGCGCAAGTGCTATTTTATTTTATGAAGATGTTAGCACTCATTAAATGAGAGTGCTAATAATTCCAAAAGGAGGGACGGAGGATGCAGTTAGACGATAGAAAAAAGAAAATCTTACAGGCCATCATCCGAAACTACTTAGAGACCGGAGAGCCGGTCGGCAGCAGGACCATTTCCAAATATACGGATTTGAATTTGAGCTCCGCCACCATCCGCAACGAAATGGCGGATTTGGAAGAGCTCGGATACATCATCCAGCCCCATACTTCGGCAGGCCGTATTCCTTCCGACAAGGGTTACCGCCTTTATGTGGATACCATGATGGAGGATAAGCAGAAAGAAGTCGAGGACATGAAGGACTTACTGGTAGAAAAGGAGGACAAAATCGAGTCCCTCTTAAAGCAGGTAGTTAAGGTCCTGGCACAGAATACCAACTACGCCACCATGATATCGGCTCCGCAGATACACCGCAATAAGCTGAAATTCATCCAGTTGTCCCGGGTGGACAGAGGACAGATTTTAGCGGTGATTGTGGTCGAAGGCAATATGATTAAAAATCATATGCTGCAGGTGCCGGAAGGTCTGGATGACGAAACGCTTCTGAAGCTGAACATGCTTCTGAACACACACTTAAACGGTCTTCCCATTGAGGAAATCAATCTGGGACTGATAGCCGCACTGAAGCAGCAGGCAGGTATTCACAGCCAGATAGTGGGCGAGGTACTGGATGCCGTGGCAGAGGTCATTAAGGAAGAGGAAGATTTAGAGATTTATACCAGCGGCGCCAACAATATTTTCAAATACCCGGAGCTGGCGGACCACGAAAAAGCAAGCGAGTTAATCAGTGCTTTTGAGGAAAAACAGGGACTCAGCACTCTGGTGCAGGAAACCCTGTCAGATGACAACAACACCGGCATTCAGGTATACATCGGAGAAGAAGCTCCCATGAAAAACATGAAGGACTGCAGCGTGGTGACAGCCACCTACGAGCTGGAAGAGGGAGTGAAGGGAACCATCGGTATCATCGGTCCGAAACGTATGGATTACGACCATGTGGTGGACACCCTGAAAAATCTGATGCATCAGTTGGAGGAGCTTTACAAAAAATAGCATGCCCGGCATGCGGATAAGAAAGGAAATCATGTATGGCAGAACAGGAAAACAATTTCCCGGAAAACAATTTCCAGGAAAAGAATTTAGAAAAGGATGAGAAGGAAAAGGAAATTGCCGAAGAAGCGGTAGAAAAGAACGCAGACGGCGATGCCCCCACCCCGGACTCTGCCAGCAAAGCAGAAAAGGGAGAAGGGCAGGAAGAGGCTTTGGACAGAAAGAAGAAAAACAGAAAAGAAGACAAAAAGGAAGAAGCCTATAAGGAAAAAATAGACGAACTGGAAGACAGGGTAAAGCGTCAGATGGCAGAATTTGAAAACTTCCGCAAACGTACGGAGAAAGAAAAGAGCGCCATGTTTGATGTGGGAGCCAAGAGTGTGATTGAAAAAATTCTTCCGGTTGTGGACAATTTTGAAAGAGGACTGGCGGCCGTTCCCGAAGATGAAAAGTCAAGTGCTTTCGCAGACGGAATGAACATGATATACAAACAGTTAATCGGAGAGCTGGATAAGCTCGGTGTCAGGCCCATTGAGGCGGTGGGAAAGGAATTTGACCCCAGCCTGCACAATGCGGTGATGCAGACCACCAGCGAAGAACTGGAATCCGGTTATGTCGCACAGGAGTTACAAAAAGGTTATACCTACCATGATATGGTTATCCGCCACAGTATGGTAGCAGTTGTTGAATAAAATGTGAAATGGAAATTGATTTTCAGGAGGGAATAACAATGAGTAAAATTATCGGTATCGACTTAGGAACAACAAACAGCTGCGTAGCAGTTATGGAAGGTGGTAAACCCACCGTTATCGCAAACACAGAAGGCGCAAGAACAACACCCTCTGTTGTAGCATTTACCAAGACCGGCGAAAGACTGGTCGGCGAACCTGCAAAGCGTCAGGCAGTTACCAATGCAGAAAAGACCATCTCTTCCATTAAGAGAGATATGGGTACGGACAACGGACGTACCATTGACGGCAAGAAATATTCTCCTCAGCAGATTTCCGCTATGATTCTTCAGAAACTGAAAGCAGATGCGGAAAGCTACCTGGGCGAAAAGGTAACGGAAGCCGTTATTACCGTTCCCGCATACTTCAACGACGCACAGCGTCAGGCAACCAAGGATGCAGGTAAGATTGCAGGTCTGGAAGTAAAGCGTATTATCAACGAGCCTACCGCAGCAGCACTGGCTTACGGTCTTGACAACGAAAAAGAACAGAAGATTATGGTATACGACCTCGGCGGCGGTACCTTCGATGTTTCCATTATCGAAATCGGCGACGGCGTCATCGAAGTACTGGCAACCAACGGTGATACACACCTTGGCGGCGATGACTTCGATAACAAGATTATCAACTGGATGTTAGCTGAGTTCAAGGCAAAGGAAGGCGTAGACCTTTCCGGCGACAAGATGGCAATGCAGAGATTAAAGGAAGCAGCAGAAAAAGCAAAGAAAGAGCTTTCTTCCGCTACCACAACCAATATCAACCTGCCCTTCATCACCGCAACCGCTGACGGACCCAAGCACTTTGATATGGACTTAACAAGAGCAAAATTCGATGAACTGACACATGACCTGGTAGAAAGAACCGCAATCCCCGTTCAGAACGCTCTGAAGGATGCAGGACTTACCGCAGCAGATTTATCCAAGGTTCTGCTGGTCGGCGGTTCCACACGTATTCCTGCCGTACAGGAAAAGGTAAGACAGCTTACCGGACATGAACCCAACAAGAGCCTGAACCCTGATGAATGCGTAGCAATCGGTGCTTCCATCCAGGGTGGTAAATTAGCAGGCGATGCAGGTGCCGGCGATATCCTTCTTCTGGATGTTACCCCTCTGTCCCTTTCCATCGAGACCATGGGCGGCGTAGCAACCAGACTGATTGAAAGAAATACCACCATTCCTACCAAGAAGAGCCAGGTATTCTCTACCGCAGCCGACAACCAGTCTGCCGTAGATATCCATGTATTACAGGGTGAAAGACAGTTCGCTAAGGACAACAAGACTCTGGGTCAGTTCAGACTGGACGGCATTGCACCCGCTCCCAGAGGAATTCCTCAGATTGAAGTTACCTTCGATATCGATGCCAACGGTATTGTAAACGTATCCGCAAAAGACCTTGGTACCGGTAAGGAACAGCACATTACCATTACCGCAGGCTCCAACATGTCCGATGCCGATATCGACAAGGCTGTTAAGGAAGCTGCCGAATACGAAGCACAGGATAAGAAGCGTAAGGAAGCTATCGATGCCAGAAACGATGCAGACTCCATGGTATTCCAGACAGAAAAAGCATTAAAGGATGTCGGAGACAAGGTAAGCGAAAGCGAAAAAGCATCCGTTCAGACCGAAATCGATGCTGTAAAGGCTATTCTGGAAAGAACCAAGGACCAGGAAATGAGCGACAGCGATGTGGCTGACTTAAAGGCAGCACAGGAAAAGATGATGACCAGTGCACAGGGCGTATTCACCAAGATGTACGAATCCATGCAGGGTGCACAGGGCGCTCAGGGTGCCGCAGGCGCAGCAGGTCCGGATATGGGAGCTGCACAGGCAGACAACAGTGCTCCCGAAGATGATGTTATTGACGGAGACTTCCGCGAGGTATAATCGACAGGACATATTCTGTTCCAAAAAGGTAAGCGGATTGGAGAAAAATTATGGCAGAACAGAAACGAGATTATTATGAAGTGCTGGGGGTGGACAAAAACGCAGACGATGCCGCCATTAAGAAGGCATACCGTGTTTTGGCAAAGAAATACCATCCCGATATGAATCCCGGGGATAAAGACGCAGAGGCGAAGTTCAAGGAGGCATCGGAGGCATATGCCGTTCTGAGCGACCCCGAAAAACGTCGTCAATACGACCAGTTCGGCCATGCAGCTTTTGACGGAGGTGCAGGCGGAGCTGGAGGCTTTGACTTCAACAGTGCAGACTTCAGTGATATTTTCGGTGATATATTCGGTGATTTCTTCGGCGGAAGAAGAAGCAGCACCGGCAGAGGCACGGGTCCTATGAAGGGAGCCAACCTTCGTACCAGTATCCGGATTACGTTTGAGGAAGCGGTGTTCGGATGTGAAAAGGAAATCGAGTTAAACGTAAAAGAAAAATGTAATACCTGTAACGGTACCGGTGCAAAGCCCGGCACCAGTCCCGAAACCTGCAGCAAGTGCGGTGGCAAGGGTCAGGTGGTATTTACCCAGCAGTCCTTCTTCGGCACAGTCAGAAACGTGCAGGCATGTCCCGACTGCGGCGGCACCGGTAAGATTATCAAGGAGAAATGTGCGGACTGCCGCGGTACCGGCTTTGTAGCCATGAGAAAGCGTTATGCTGTGGATATTCCCGCAGGTATCGACAACGGTCAGTGCAAGCGTCTGCCCGGTCTCGGCGAGCCCGGTGTAAACGGCGGTCCCAGAGGCGATGTTTTAGTAGAAGTTATCGTGGGACGCCATCCGATTTTCCAGAGACAGGACTACAATATTTACTCCACTGTTCCCATGTCCTTTGCAGTAGCGGCTCTGGGCGGTGAAATTGTGATTGATACCGTGGACGGCAAAGTAATTTACGATGTAAAGCCCGGTACCCAGACAGATACCAAGGTCAGACTGAAAGGTAAGGGTGTACCTACCCTCCGCGACAAGAATGTGCGCGGCGACCATTATGTCACCCTGGTAGTGCAGATTCCCGACAAACTGAAGGCAGAGGCAAAAGACCTCTTAAAACAGTTTGATGCTCTCACCGGCGATACCCTGAATGCCGCAAAGAATGTGGAGAAGCCCGGCGACGGCACCAATTCCGAGGGTAGCAAAAAGAAGAAATTCTGGGAAAAATAACAAAATAATAGTTTTTAAGAAAAAAGGAAAAGATATTGTATGCGTAAAACGTACAATATCTTTTTTTGACGAAATCAGAACATAAGTTCGCTTTTCTCTGTACATTTAAAAGGTTCTGTGCTATAATGAGCCTCAGAGCAAAAGTGAAGTACCGGTTCTATGGAGAGTTTCATGGACAGTTCTAAGAGGAATGAAAAATGGAGTTTAAGCTGCACAGCGAATATAAACCGACGGGCGACCAGCCGCAGGCGATAGCGGAGCTGGTAAAGGGATTTCAGGAAGGCAACCAGTTTGAAACCCTGCTTGGCGTCACCGGCTCCGGCAAGACATTTACCATGGCAAATGTCATAGCGGCGCTGAATAAACCGACCCTGATTATCGCCCACAACAAAACACTGGCGGGCCAGCTTTACGGGGAGTTCAAGGAGTTCTTCCCGGAGAATGCGGTGGAATATTTTGTCAGTTATTACGATTACTATCAGCCGGAGGCATACGTGCCGTCCACCGATACCTATATTGCCAAGGACTCGGCAGTCAACGAAGAAATAGACCGTCTGCGGCTTTCCGCCACGGCGTCCCTGACGGAGAGACGGGATGTGATTGTCGTGGCGAGCGTATCCTGTATTTACGGTCTGGGCAGCCCGGACGATTACCAGGGCATGATTGTGTCCCTGCGTCCCGGCATGGAAAAGGACAGGGACCAGGTTATCCGGGAGTTGATTGCCATGCAGTATGACAGAAACGACATGGACTTAAAGCGCGGCTGCTTCCGGGTGCACGGGGATGTACTGGAGATTTTTCCGGCGCAGGGCAAGGATGTGCTGATAAGAGTGGAGTTTTTCGGGGACGAGATCGACAGGATTTGCGAAACGGACCCGCTCACCGGTCAGGTGCATGCCACACTGAACCATATTTCCATTTTCCCGGCATCCCATTACGTGGTAGGGGAAAATAAAATAAAGGAAGCCTGCAACCGAATCGAGGAGGAGCTGGAGGACAGAGTGAAGTTCTTCAAGTCCGAGGACAAGCTCTTAGAGGCGCAGCGTATCTCCGAGCGTACCAATTTTGATGTGGAAATGCTCCGGGAGACCGGCTTCTGCTCCGGTATTGAAAACTATTCCCGGCATCTGACGGGCTCCAAGGAGGGCGAGCCGCCCCACTGCCTGATGGATTTCTTTAAGGATGATTACCTGATTATCATAGACGAGTCCCACATTACCCTTCCCCAGATAAGGGGTATGTACGCGGGGGACCGTTCCCGGAAAATGACGCTGGTGGACTACGGTTTCCGTCTGCCGTCGGCACTGGACAACCGTCCGCTTAACTTTGAGGAATTTGAGTCCCATATCGACCAGATGATGTTTGTATCGGCGACACCGGGCGATTACGAGGCGGAGCATGAGCTTCTGCGTGCCGAGCAGATTATCCGTCCCACCGGGCTTCTGGACCCGGAAATTTCCGTGCGTCCGGTGGAGGGACAGATTGATGATTTAATCGGCGAGATTAAAAAGGAAACGGCAAAGCACAACAAGATACTGGTGACGACCCTTACCAAGAGAATGGCGGAGGATTTGACCGATTACATGAAAGAGGCAGGCATCCGGGTGCGGTATTTACATGCGGATATCGATACCCTGGAGCGTGCGGAAATTATCCGCGACATGCGTCTGGATGTTTTTGATGTCCTGGTGGGTATCAACCTGCTGCGGGAGGGTCTGGACATTCCGGAGATTTCCCTCGTAGCCATTCTGGATGCGGACAAGGAAGGCTTCCTGCGTTCCGAAACCTCCCTCATACAGACGGTGGGACGTGCCGCCCGTAACGCGGAAGGACATGTTGTGATGTATGCGGACAATATGACGGACTCCATGCGCGCCGCCATAGAGGAAACGAACCGACGCCGCAGCATCCAGCAGAAATACAACGAAGAACACGGCATTACCCCGCAGACCATCAAAAAGGCTGTCCGGGATTTAATCAGCATATCCAAGGCAGTGGCAAAGGAAGAGGTAACCTTTGAAAAGGACCCCGAGTCCATGAGCCGCAAGGAACTGGAAAAGCTGATTGCCGACGTCCAGAAAAAGATGCAGAAGGCGGCAGCCGATTTGAACTTCGAGGCGGCGGCAGAGCTGCGTGACAAGATGATTGAATTAAAGACCATGCTGCAGGACATGGACTAAGTATGGAAGGTTTGTAAATAAAATGGCAGAGAAAAATAAAAAAGAATGGATAAAAATCAGAGGCGCCAAAGAGCACAATCTGAAAAATATTGACGTGGATATCCCCCGGAACGAACTGGTGGTGCTGACGGGACTTTCCGGTTCCGGCAAGTCCTCCCTGGCATTCGACACCATTTACGCCGAGGGACAGAGAAGGTATATGGAGTCGCTTTCCTCCTATGCCCGCATGTTTTTGGGACAGATGGAGAAGCCGGATGTGGAGAAGATTGAAGGTCTTTCCCCCGCCATTTCCATTGACCAGAAATCCACCAACCGCAACCCCCGTTCCACCGTGGGCACCGTAACGGAAATTTATGATTATTTCCGTCTTCTGTATGCCCGCATCGGTATCCCCCACTGTCCGAACTGCGGCAGACCGATTGCCAGGCAGACGGTGGACCAGATGGTGGACCAGATACTTGCCCTGCCGGAAGGCACGAAAATCCAGCTCCTGGCGCCGGTGGTCCGGGGCAGAAAGGGCGAGCATGCCAAGGTTCTGGAGAGAGCCAAGAGGAGCGGTTATGTCAGAGTGCGGATTGACGGCAACCTGTACGACCTTTCCGAAGAAATCAGATTGGAGAAAAATATCAAGCATAACATAGAAATCGTGGTGGACCGTCTGGTGGTCAAGGACGGCATCGCCGCGCGTCTGACGGACTCCGTGGAGAACACCCTTGCCCTGGCGGAAGGGCTTCTTATCGTGGATGTCATCGGCGGAGAGCCCATGACGTTCAGCCAGAGCTTTTCCTGCCCGGACTGCGGCATCAGCGTCAGTGAAATCGAGCCCCGGAGCTTTTCCTTCAACAACCCGTTCGGCGCATGTCCGGACTGCTTCGGCCTGGGCTACAAAATGGAATTTGACGTGGATTTGATGATTCCCGACAAGAAGCTGTCCATCAATCAGGGAGCCATTGTGGTGACCGGCTGGCAGTCCTGTACCGATAAAGGCAGCTTTACCAATGCCATTCTGCAGACGCTCTGCAAGGCATACCACTTCTCTCTGGACACACCCTTTGAGGAGTACCCGGAGTCTGTGAAAAATATCATTCTTCACGGTACGGACGGCAAAACGGTGGATGTTTATTATGAGGGACAGAGGGGCAAGGGCGTATACCCCGTTGCCTTTGAGGGCCTGATTAAAAACGTGGAAAGAAGATACCGGGAGACCGGTTCCGAAACCATGAAGCAGGAATACGAAAGCTTTATGCAGTTTACACCCTGTAAGCTCTGCGGCGGCATGAGACTGAAAAGGGAAGCGCTGGCGGTTACCGTAGCGGACAAAAACATTTACGAAATCACTTCCCTGTCCATCACCAAGCTGCAGGAGTTTTTGAACAATCTCAGCCTGACGAAGAACGAAGAACTTATCGGTGGTCAGATTTTGAAGGAAATCAGAGCCAGAGTCGGCTTTTTAGTGAATGTGGGACTGGGCTATCTGTCCTTATCCCGCGCCACAGGCACCCTGTCCGGCGGTGAAGCCCAGCGTATCCGTCTGGCAACCCAGATTGGTTCCGGACTGGTGGGCGTATGCTATATTTTAGACGAACCCAGCATCGGACTGCACCAGCGGGACAACGACAAGTTGCTGGCAGCTTTGAAAAACCTGCGCGATTTGGGCAATACCCTGATTGTGGTGGAGCATGACGAAGATACCATGCGGGAAGCCGATTACATTGTGGACATCGGACCGGGAGCCGGCTCCCACGGCGGAGAAGTGGTGGCATGCGGCACCGCGGAAGAAATCATGAAGATACCGGAGTCCATTACCGGCCAGTATTTAAGCGGAGCCTTAAAGATACCGGTTCCGGCGGTAAGAAAGAAGCCCACCGGCTGGATTACCGTGCAGGGCGCACAGGAAAATAACCTGAAAAACATAGATGTGGATTTCCCGTTGGGCGTCATGACGGTGGTAACCGGTGTTTCCGGTTCCGGCAAGAGCTCTCTGGTAAACGAAATCCTCTATAAGCATCTGGCAAAGAAACTGAACCGGGCGCGCACCATTCCAGGCAGACACAAGGGTATCAAGGGCGTGGAACAGCTTGACAAGGTCATTGCCATTGACCAGTCCCCCATCGGCAGGACGCCCCGTTCCAACCCGGCTACCTATACAGGCGTATTCGACCAGATACGTGATTTGTTTGCGGCAACGGCGGATGCCAAGGCAAAGGGCTACAGCAAGGGACGTTTCAGCTTCAACGTAAAGGGCGGACGCTGCGAAGCCTGCAGCGGTGACGGCATTATCAAAATCGAAATGCATTTTTTACCGGATGTGTATGTGCCCTGCGAGGTCTGCGGCGGCAAGCGTTACAACCGGGAAACACTGGATGTGAAGTACAAGGGAAAAAGCATTTACGATGTGCTGGATATGACGGTGGAGGAGGCGCTGCCTTTCTTCGAGAATGTGCCCTCCATCCGCAGAAAGATTGAAACCCTCAATGATGTGGGACTTTCCTATGTGAAGTTAGGACAGCCCTCCACGGAGCTTTCCGGCGGCGAGGCACAGCGTATCAAGCTGGCGACGGAATTAAGCCGGCGCAGTACCGGCAAGACCATTTACATTCTGGACGAACCCACCACGGGTCTTCATTTTGCCGATGTGCAGAAGCTTGTGGAAATTCTGCAGAAGCTGACAGAGGGCGGCAATACCGTAGTGGTAATCGAGCACAATCTGGATGTGATTAAGACGGCGGACTACATCATTGACATCGGTCCCGAAGGCGGAGACGGCGGCGGTACGGTCATTGCGAAGGGCACGCCGGAAGAGGTTGCGGCAAATCCCGCATCCTACACCGGAAAATATATTAAGAAAATGCTGTAAAGTTTCCGGGAAAAATGACGATAAATATATAAATGCACGGACGCAGGAGTAAAGGAAGGAACCACTTGCTTTATTTTCTGCGTCTATTTTTTAATTTTTTATTTACCCCCTATGAAAATGGCACAAATTGGGTTATAATAACTTCATATGTTTTTTTGAAATGAAGAATATAAGCCAACCGGCTTTTGATTTGATAAGGACCATGAAAGGGGTACAGATGTATGCAGTACACAGATATCGGAATTGATTTAGGAACAGCAAGTATTTTGGTTTACATCAGAGGAAAAGGCGTCGTATTGAAGGAGCCGTCCGTAGTAGCTTTTGATAGAGATACCAACAAGATTAAGGCAATCGGTGAGGATGCGAGACTGATGCTCGGCAGAACCCCGGGCAACATCATTGCCGTAAGACCTCTCCGCCAGGGTGTTATTTCCGATTACACCGTTACCGAAAAAATGATGAAGTATTTCATCCAGAAAGCACTGGGCAGAAGGACATTCCGTAAGCCCCGCATCGCGGTCTGCGTTCCCAGCGGCGTTACCGAAGTAGAAAAGAAAGCGGTAGAAGACGCAACCTATCAGGCAGGCGCCAGAGAAGTATTCATTATCGAGGAGCCCATTGCAGCGGCTATCGGCGCAGGTATTGACATTTCCAAGCCCTGCGGCAATATGATTGTCGACATCGGCGGCGGTACCTCCGACATTGCCGTTATTTCCTTAGGCGGCACGGTTGTCAGCGCTTCTATTAAAATTGCAGGCGATGACTTCGATGAAGCCATTGTCCGTTACATGCGTAAGAAACACAATCTGCTGATTGGTGAAAGAACAGCAGAGGATATGAAGATAAAAATCGGTTCCGCTTACCACAGACCGGAGCCGGATTACATGGACGTACGCGGCCGTAACTTAGTGACCGGTCTTCCCAAGACCGTGAGAGTTTCTTCCGAAGAAACCGAAGAAGCCTTAAAAGAAACCACGGCACAGATTGTGGAAACCATCCACAGCGTACTGGAAAAGACTCCGCCCGAACTGGCTGCCGATATTGCAGACAGAGGTATTGTGTTAACCGGCGGCGGAAGCCTGCTGCGCGGTCTGGAAGAGCTTATCTCCGCCAAGACCGGCATCAACACCATGACAGCCGAAGACCCTATGACAGCCGTTGCCATCGGTACCGGCAAATATGTAGAGTTCTTGGCGGGCTACAAAGAAGACTAAACCGGCTTCAGCATCTCCTGAGACCGGGTGCAAGGGAGGAAAAGCATGTTAAAAGGTTTATACACTGCCTATACGGGTATGCTGAATGAACAGAACCGCATGGATATCATGACCAACAATCTGGCAAATGCATCCACGGTCGGTTTCAAAAAGGAAGGCTCCACCAGCCAGTCTTTTAACTCCATTCTGGCATACAAGCTGAAAGACAGCTCCGTAGGCCTTGGCAGAAGCGAAAATATAGGTGCCAACACACCCGGCGTCAAAATCGGCGAAAACTACACGGATTACACCCAGGGTTCCTTCCGTGTAACAGGCAATACCTTTGATTTAGCACTGACCGACAGTGGTTTCTTTGCCGTGGAATTTACCAACAAAGCAGGGGAAACCTCCACAAAGTATACTCGCGCCGGTAATTTTACCCTGGATAAGGACGGTTATCTGGTGACCAGCGACGGCGACTATGTACTGGATACGGCTAACCGCAGAATCAAACTGGATCCCCTGAAAGAATCGGCAGTCCTCACGGACGGCACCATTACCCAGGACGGCACGCAGGTGGCGGAAATCCAGATTGCGGACTTTGAAAATTACGATTATCTTACCCGCTACGGCGAGACTTATTTTGAACCGGTGGAAGGAGCAGAAAGCGTGGCTTCCCGGGCAGAAATCCAGTCGGGGTATCTGGAAATGGCAAATGTGCAGGTAGTTTCCGAGATGGTCAATATGATTAGTATTACCAGACAGTACGAGAGCAATCAGAAAATTCTGCAGACCTATGACAGCTCCCTGGAGATTGCCGTGAAAGAAATCGGCAAGGTATAAAACGGGCTGACGGGATACGGCGGTGACCGGATGCAGTAGACAGATTGCATAGTTACAGGAGGAATAAAAATGGTTCGAAGCTTATGGACAGCGGCAACCGGTATGATTGCCCAGCAGACCAATGTAGATAATATCGCAAATAACCTTTCCAACGTCAATACGGTAGGTTACAAGACGCAGGTAAACGAATTCAAGTCTCTGCTATACCAGACCTTACAGACAAGGACTACTTCCGCCAACGGCGACCAGAAGCCCACGGGCGCACAGGTAGGTTTAGGTGTGCGGAATGCCTCCATCTCCACTATCTTTAAGGATGGAAATATGACGGCCAGCGAAAGCGATACGGCATTTGCCATTACCGGAAGCGGCTTCTTTGCCGTAAAGGGTGAGGACGGCAATACCTACTACACCAGAAACGGTAACTTTTTGTGGACAAGAGCCTCCAACGGCGGCATTATGCTGGCGGATACGGACGGCAGACCGGTACAGGATTCCGCCGGAAGGTCCATTATTTTAAGCAACCAGTACGAGACCAGCAAAATCAGCGTGACAAGCAACGGTGAAATCTGTTATCCCGATGCCAACAACAACCCGAAATCCCTCGGCATCAGTATCGGTCTTTACCAGTTCTCCAATCCCGGCGGACTGGAAAAGAAGGGAAGCACCCTGTTCCAGCAGACCGCAGCCAGCGGCGCTCCCATCAACGAGGCAACCAGCACAGCCGTAAGAAAAAGCTCCGTATGGCAGGGCTTCTTAGAGGCTTCCAACGTACAGGTCGTAGATGAAATGGTCAACATGATTGTGGCACAGAGAGCTTACGAAATGAATTCCAAGGCGATTACCGCATCGGATGAAATGCTCCAGCAGGCAAACAATCTGCGTCGTTAATAGAAAGATAAGGTAGTACATATGGATATCAGTAGTTTGGCAAACAGTTATGTGGATATGCTGAAGACGGACAGCTCCCAGACGGCATCCAGGCTGCAGCAGACCTCCCAAAAGGATTACAGCAAGGCAACGGATGACGAGCTGATGAGCGCATGCAAGGAATTTGAAGCCTATTTTGTGGAACAGATGTTTAAGGAAATGGTAAAGACTATCCCTGAGTCTGACAGTGCTTCGTCTTATACGTCCAATCTTGTGGATTACTACAAGGACAATATGATTCAGGAAATCGCAAGCGAGACTTCGGAGCAGGGCAGCCTGGGGCTGGCACAGATGCTATACGAACAAATGAAACGAAATTATAACTTATAGGGACTGCCAATGGCAGTCCTTTTTGTTGGGTGACAAAACACAACGCGGAGAGGAGAACCCATGGAAAAAATAACCGGCTTTGTGGAACACATTGTGTTTCAGAATACGGACAACGGCTATACGGTGCTGGAATTATCCGGGGAAGAAGGAGAAACCATATTAGTAGGCATGATGAAGGGCATTACCCAGGGAGAAAGCATCGATGCGGAGGGTGACTATATCGAGCATCCTGTTTACGGCAGACAGTTTAAGGTAAGCAGTTACCGGGCTGTGACGCCGAAGGATGCGGCGGGCATGGAACGGTATCTGGCAAGCGGCGCCATAAAAGGCGTGGGCGCAGCCCTGGCGGCAAGAATTGTAAAAGCCTTCGGCACCGACACATTCCGCATTATCGAGGAGGAACCCATACGCCTGGTGGAGGTAAAAGGCATCAGCGACAGGATTGCCCGGGAGATTGCGGCGCAGATGGAGGAAAAACGGGATTTACGGGAAGCGTTCCTGTTTTTGCAGCAATACGGAATATCCAATACCTTAGCGGTCAAAATCTATAATACCTACGGTGACAATCTGTACCGCGTGCTGCAGGAAAATCCGTACAAAATGACGGAGGACATTGAGGGCGTGGGCTTTAAGATTGCGGATGAGATTGCCGCCAAAATCGGCATCCACACGGACTCCGATTACCGTATCCGCAGCGGTGTTTTATATGTTTTGAGCCAGGCTATGGCGGAGGGACATATGTACCTGCCGGAGGAGCTGCTCATCAAAAGAGCGCAGGAGCTGCTTTTGGTGGATGAGGACAATATCCGCCCTCATCTGCAGAATTTAGCCATGGACAAAAAGCTGGTGCTGAAAAGAATGCCGGATGCGGAAGAACTGCAGGTGTTTGCGGCAAGCGCCTACTATGCGGAGTTAAACTGTGCGGGCATGCTCCATGATTTGAACCTTTCCCTTTACGGGGAGGAGGGCATGCTGCCCGCCGTGGAAACGAAAGTAAAAGGGCAGATAGAAACCATTACGAGGGAGGAACATCTGGAACTGGACTCCCTGCAGGAAGAAGCGGTGTTCCAGTGTGTGAAAAACGGCGTGTTTATCCTGTCCGGCGGTCCCGGTACGGGAAAAACCACCACGATTAACACCATTATCAAATATTTTGAACAGGAAAAACTGGATATTTATCTGGCAGCGCCCACAGGACGCGCAGCCAAGCGTATGACGGAGGCAACCGGCTACGAAGCAAGGACCATTCACCGGATGCTGGAACTCTCCGGCGCCCTTTCGGGGGAAGGCCAGAAGGCAGGTTTTGAGCGGAACGAGGACAACCCGCTGGAAGCGGATGTGGTCATTATCGATGAAATGTCCATGGTGGATATTTATCTGTTCCAGGCGCTGCTTCGGGCAATCGTGCCGGGCACCCGTCTGATTCTGGTGGGGGATGTGGACCAGCTCCCTTCCGTGGGGCCGGGACAGGTGCTGCGGGATTTGATGGCATCAAAGGCATTTCCCTGCGTGGTGCTGTCCAAGATTTTCCGGCAGGCGGAAAGCAGCGACATTGTGGTAAACGCCCATAAAATAAACAAAGGCGAGCAGATTTCCCTAAACAACAAGAGCAGGGATTTCTTCTTTCTGGAAAGAAACGATGTCAATGTGATTTACAAGCACATGGTGCAGCTCATAACGGATAAACTGCCCCGGTATGTAAACGGAGAACCCTATGATATACAGGTGCTGACGCCCATGCGGAAGGGCAGTCTCGGCGTGGAAACCTTAAATCCCACCCTGCAGAAATACATGAACCCGCCGGCACCGGATAAAAAAGAGCATACCTTCGGCAGCGTGACCTTCCGGGAAGGGGACAAGGTCATGCAGATTAAAAACAATTACGATTTGGAATGGGAGATTGTGAGCCGGTATGGCATCCCCATTGACAAAGGACTGGGAATTTTTAACGGGGATATGGGAAGAATAACAGAAATCAATGAATATGCGTCCACCCTGACCGTGGAATATGACGAACACAGGCGTGTCACCTATGCGTTTGTGCAGGCGGAGGAACTGGAGCTGGCATATGCCATTACCATTCATAAGTCCCAGGGAAGCGAATATGCGGCGGTGGTTATGCCCCTGCTTTCGGGGCCTAAGATGTTGTTTAACCGTAACCTGCTTTACACAGGCGTGACCCGGGCGAAAAACTGCGTGACCATTTTAGGAAGCGGTGAAACCGTGCGGCAGATGATAAATAATGCCGAGGTAAACCGCAGATACACGGCGCTTACGGAAAGAATTAAGGAGCTTTCGTAAGCGCTGCCAGCACAAGAAGAAGGATGTGTGCGGAAAGAAGGAAATTTGAAAGAAATCATAAAACAACTGCTGTTTCCCCTACGGTGCCCCGTCTGCGACAGACCGGTTCCCTATGTGCGCAAAGAGCGCAATGTGCCCATGGGGCGCAATGCACCCGTTGGGCGCATGGGAAAGGGTATCTGCCCGGGCTGTGAAAGCGGGCTTAAACGGATAGAGAGCCCATTCTGCTTAAAATGTGGAAAGCCCCTGCTTACGGAGGAAGAACTGTGCGGTGACTGCAAAAGCGGGGAACACCGCTTTATACAGGGCAGAAGCCTGTATGCATACGGCGATATGGCGGGCTGCATTTACCGCTTTAAGTACCGGGGCAGGCAGGAATACGCTGCGTTTCTGGGAAAAGCCATGGCGGAGGCGTTTGCAGACTATGTGAGGGGGCTTTCCCCGGATGCCCTTGTGCCGGTTCCCCTGCATGAAAAAAGGCTTGCCGCGCGGGGGTACAACCAGGCAGCCCTTCTGGCGGAAGAAATCGGAAAGGCGCTTCACATACCGGTGTATGACAAACTGGTGGTGCGGGGAAAAAATACCGTGCCGCAAAAGACCTTAAACCGTGTGGAACGGCAAAATAATTTGAAAAAGGCTTTCAAAATTGTTGCAAATGATGTAAAATTAAAGACGATTATACTTATCGATGATATATACACCACAGGGAGTACACTGGACGCTCTGGCAGAGACACTGACGGAGGCGGGCGCAGAGAAAATTTATTTTCTGACGCTGTCCGCGGGAAGTCCGCTGTAACCCCGGAAAGCCGAAAGGAACGGAAAACATGAATGTAAAAAACTGCAGAAAATGCGGCAGAATATTCAACTATATAGCAGGTCCCTGTGTATGCCCGTCCTGCCGGGAGGCACTGGAGGCGGATTTCCAGCGTGTAAAGGAATACATCCGCGCCCATGCGGGTGCCACCATTACGGAAGTAGCGGAGGAATGCAATGTGGAGCCGGCACAGATTCACCAGTGGCTTCGGGAAGAAAGACTGGAAATTGCGGAAGGCTCCGCCATTGTCCTGCAGTGTGAGTCCTGCGGCGCTCCGATTAAGAGCGGTAAATACTGCGAAAAGTGCAAAAGAGAACTGGCGCACGGTCTGTCCAGCGCCATAAAGCCCGCTCAGGTGCCCGCACCGGAGAAAAACTCTCCGCTTAACAGCAGGGAGAACGGCAGAATGCGTTACTTAAACAAATAGAAGAAAGGCATCCTTTATGTTAAATGAAGACAGAATCATTCTGATGACAAAGCTTGCTTCCTACGAAAACGGTGAAGGTAAGAAAAACGTTGCCATCGGAAATTATTTCCGCAGCGACTATATCGGCATCCAGATGGCGAAGTCCGTTCTCAGCGCCACGGTGGCGTTTGCGGTGGTATTCGGCATGTATGTTTTATACGATTTGGAAAACTTTATGCTCAATATCTACAAAATGGATTTGTTTGTGTTTGCCAAAAACGTACTGACCTGGTACGGCGTGGTGGTAATCGGTTATGCACTGGTGACTTTTTTCATCTGCACATACCGGTACAACAAGGCAAGGAAAAGCTTGAAAAATTACTATGCAAACTTAAAGAAACTTGCTTCTCTGTATGAGAAAAATAAGTATTCATGAAAGGCTGGAATATGAGTAGTTTATTGGAAATCAAAGAAGTTGTCAAAAGAATATACAGTAAATACGATACCTATATTGCACCGGTTTTTAAGTTCCTGATTGCGTTCATTGCCTTTATGTGCATCAAAAACCAGTTGGGTTTCATGCCCCGGATTAACAATGTGGCAATCTTACTGATTGCGGCGCTGGTATGCTCCTTTCTACCGGTTGGCTTTATGATTTTCTTTGCGGCGGTCTTTATCCTGCTGCACTGTTATGCACTGGCGCTGGAAGCGGCCATTGTGGTATTCTGCCTGTTCCTTCTGATGTTTTTACTGTTCTTCCGTTTTACACCGAAGGACGCGCTGTGCGTGGTACTGACGCCTATCTGTTTCGGACTGCGGATTCCTTATGTGATGCCGCTTGCCATGGGACTCATCGGTACTCCGGCATCCGCCATTTCCGTAGGATGCGGTATCATTGTATACTACATGCTGCATTTCATCTCCCAGAATTCCACGGCACTGGGCACTACCGATGCCGGTGAAGCCATGGCAAGACTGCGTATGGTGATTGACGGTATTTTAGGCAACAAGGCGATGCTGATTACGGTTGTGGCATTCGTCTTTACCCTGGAGCTGGTTTACATTATCAAGAGGCTTTCCGTGGATCATTCCTGGACCATAGCCAGTATTGCCGGTACCATTGCCAACGTGATGATTCTGCTTTTAGGCGATTTGATGTACGATACCAATGTTTCCGTTATCGGCATTCTGCTGGGCTCCATCGTATCCCTCGGCATTGCCCTGATTATCCAGTTCTTTGTACTGGGCGTGGACTACAGCCGTACAGAAAAAGTACAGTTTGAAGATGACGAATATTATTACTATGTAAAGGCGGTGCCCAAGATGACAGTGGCGGCGCCCGAAAAAACCGTTAAAAAAATCAACTCCCAGATGGGACGCGCGGCACACACCGGTCATACCGGCAATGTGGCAACCCAGCCGGTCAGAACCAGAAGCGAATATCCGCAGCAGCGGAGAACTTCCGCAAATGGTGCGGCAAGACAGGGAGCTGTAAGAAATACCGCACATTCCCCGGAACACAGGAATGTGAGCCGTCAGGCTGCTTCCATGACGATTGGCACACAGCACGGACAGCAGGAGAACGATGACGATTTTGAAGAAATTTGAGGGTAAAAGGTAAGTATGCATTTGCAATTTCAGAATCTTACGGAAAACATCATAAGACGTATGCCGGATATGGATTTTTCCAGCCTGGTGGAAATTCTGATTATATCATTTCTTTTCTACCATATCCTTATCTGGATTAAAAACACAAGAGCCTGGTCGCTGTTAAAGGGGCTTGCTTTCATACTGGGTTTCTGGCTGATTGCAGCATATTTCCGCATGACAACCATCCTGTGGCTGGGCAGGAACATCATAGGCTTCGCCGTAACCGCCCTGATTGTGGTACTGCAGCCGGAGCTCAGAAAAGCACTGGAAGAGCTGGGCAACAAGGAGATTATCACCAATGTACTGCCCTTTACCGGCAGCAAGGTGACGGAGTCCTCCTTCAGTACCAAAACAATCAATGAAATCGTAAAGGCCTGTGTGGAAATGGGAAAAGTACGCACGGGCGCTTTGATTGTAATCGAAGGCAAACAGCCGCTGGGCGATTTTGAACGTACCGGTATTGAAGTGGACGGTATCGTGACGAGCCAGCTTCTCATCAATATTTTTGAACACAATACACCACTGCATGACGGCGCTGTGATTGTACGCGGCAACCGTATTACTTCCGCAACCTGCTATCTGCCTCTGTCCGACAATATGAGCCTGGATAAAAATTTGGGCACCAGACACAGAGCGGGCGTGGGTATTTCCGAAGTGACGGATGCGGTTACCGTTATTGTATCCGAAGAAACCGGTAAGATCAGCGTTGCCTACAAGGGCAGCCTGGAACGCAACATGGATGCGGAAAGCCTGAAAGCCCGTCTGCAGAAGCTGCAGCCGGAAAGTGAAGAGGACAGCCGCAGAGGATACAAATTCTTTAAGGGAAGGAGTAAACAGGAGAAAGTTGAAAAAGAAAAATAAAATTGCAGGTCTGTTTCTGAACAACTGGGCTTTGAAACTTTTTTCCCTCGCCGCAGCGTTTTTTCTGTGGCTGCTTGTTATGACCATTGAAAACCCGGAAGATCAGAAGGTTTTTTATAATATTCCCGTAAAACTGGTAAATACGGAAGTTTTAACGGATGAAAACATGGTGTATGAAATTCTGGATAAAACCGATACAGTTTCGAGAGTGTCCGTTATGGCAAAGAAGTCCATCCGGGACGAACTCAGCACCAGTGATATTGTGGCGGAAGCGGATTTCAGCAATCTGACGGTTGCCAATACGGTGGAAATCCGGTTTTACTCCCTCCGCTACAACGAACAGATTACCAGTATTACCGGCAGCAACCAGATACTTAAGTTAAACATTGAAAAGAAAAAGACCAAGCGCCTGGAACTGCAGACAGAAGTCAGCGGTGAAGTGGCAAGCGGTTATATTATCAGTAATACGACACCCGACCAGAACCGGATTGAAATTTCCGGTCCCGAATCCGTGGTGACGAACATCGAAACCGCCAAGGTAACGGTGGATGTTACGGACGCGGCAGGCAATATTTCCACCTATGCGGAGGTAAAACTTTATGATGCTTCCGACAAGGAAATTGACAAGGAAAACCTGGAAATCAATACCTCCCAGGTAAGAGTCAACGTGGAAATCCTGGATACCAAGACCGTTCCGGTTAAACTTACGGCTTCCGGTACTCCGGCACAGGGCTATCTGCTTAACGGCACCATCACCAGCACCATGGAAAATGTCACCATTGCGGGTCCTGCGGAAAGCCTGACAGGCATTCATGAGATTACCATTCCGGAGGAGGCGCTGGATGTTACAGACTGTACGGAGGATACGGTATTCTCCCTGAATATCAAGGATTATCTGCCCGAAGAAGTGAGCCTGGCAAACCAGAATGCATCCGGCAGGCTGACGGTTACTGTGGGCATTGAAAAGGAATATGAATCCGAGCTGCAGATTAAGGGAGATAAATTACAGTTCTCCAGTCTGCCGGAAGGCTACACTGCCGAGGTTGTGGATTTGAAAGACCATTACAACCTGCAGGTAACCGGCTTAAAGGCGGATATTGACAGTTGGAAGGACAGTGACCTGGCAGGTTACATCAGCATCAAGCAGATGATGGATAAACACCAGATGACGGAGCTGCAGGAAGGCACCTACGATGCGGAAGTCTTTGTATCCGTGACAGGCAGCATTACCATTGTGCAGCCCATCAAGGTACAGGTAAAGATTACTGCAATAACAGAAGAATAGACAGATATTCCAGAGGAAGGATATGGTGAAGAAAAATGGGTCGTTTATTTGGAACAGACGGAGTAAGAGGTGTGGCAAATGAAGAACTGACACCGCTGCTTGCCATGCAGTTAGGGCAGGCGGGAGCCAGTGTACTGACAAAGGAGAAGGCGCACAAGCCGACTATAATGGTAGGCTGTGACACCAGAATTTCCGGTGATATGCTGGCAAATGCTTTGATGGCGGGAGCATGCTCCGTAGGCGCCAACTGTATTTATGTAGGAGTGATTCCCACCCCTGCCATTGCCTATCTGACAAGAAAATACAAAGTGGATGCGGGTGTTGTGATTTCCGCTTCCCACAATCCGGTAGAGTTTAACGGTATTAAATTCTTTGACGGCAACGGTTATAAGCTGCCCGATGAACTGGAAGACGAAATCGAAAGCTTAATCAAGAGCAATATGCAGGGTGTGAAGTTCCCCACCGGCTCCGGTGTCGGCAAAATCAAGTACCGTACCGATGCAAGAGAGGAATACATCAATCACGCTATTCGCGCCGTACCTGTGGATTTAAGCAGCTTAAAGGTGGTTGTGGACTGTGCGGAAGGCGCTTCCTTCTATACATCCGTAGAAGCCTTAAAGGAGCTGGGAGCACAGGTGGTAGCCATCCACAACAATCCGGACGGTACCAATATCAATGCCAACTGCGGTTCCACTCATATGGAAGAACTGCAGGGGCGTGTGCTGGTAGAAAAGGCCCAGGTGGGTCTGGCATTTGACGGTGACGCGGACAGACTGCTGGCAGTGGACGAAAACGGTAAAATCGTGGACGGCGACAAGATTATGGCTATCGTCGGCAACTTTATGAAAGAAAAAGGTACCCTGAAGCAGGATACCATTGTGGTAACCGTTATGAGCAATCTGGGATTTTTCCTGATGGCAAAGAACCATGACATCAAGACGGAGCAGACCAAGGTAGGCGACCGTTATGTTCTGGAACGCATGAAGGAAATCGGCGCCAGCTTAGGCGGCGAGCAGTCCGGTCATGTGATTTTCTTAGATGAGAATACCACCGGTGACGGTCTTTTGAGCGCCCTGCATCTTTTACAGGTTATGGTGGAAACCGGCAAGCCGCTTTCCGAACTTTCCACCATTATGGAAGAGCTGCCACAGGCACTGGTAAATGCCAAGGTTGCCAATCATAAAAAAGAACATTATCTGGAATATCCCGAAATTGACCAGGCAATCAAGGAACTGGAGGATAAATTTGCGGGAGAGGGCAGAGTACTCATCCGTCCGTCCGGTACAGAGCCTCTGGTAAGGGTTATGATTGAGGGCAAGGACAAGGAACAAATTCAGACGGAAGCCGAGCATCTGGCAAACCTGATACAGGATATTATGTTTTAGATTAAACTTGTGATTTCTTTCAAAAAATGATATACTGAATATACTTTAGTAAGGAGGTATTGTGGGTATGGTTAGCCAGAAGGTTGTTATAAAAAACCCGACGGGTCTGCACTTGCGTCCGGCCGGAATCCTGTGTAAAGAGGCGATGAAATTCAAATCTTTAATTACTTTTTCATTCAGGGACAACACCGCAAACGCAAAGAGTGTATTAAGCGTACTTGGGGCATGCGTAAAATGCGGAGATGAAATAGAAATTAACTGTGAAGGTTCGGATGAAGCGGAGGCATTAAGTGACCTTGTCGCAGCCATTGAAAGTGGGTTAGGTGAATAAAAAATAGTACATAAAAAGAGCTGTCCGTTAATGGACAGCTCTTTTTGTAATGGTTTATTTATAAATCGGTTCACGTCCGGACTGTGCAATACCGATGTAGGTATGACCGGTATTGATTTCGATTTCGTTGCCGTCCATGTCGTAGTACTTGGTCGGTGAGTAATCGTCGGATTTGCTCCAGGTAATCTTAATACCGCGGCCCTTGGTGAAGTAGTAACCGGAACGTCCGCTGTCGTGTACCTGGAATACCAGATACTTGTGGTCGGGACGGTACTCCCAGTAGGTATCCTGAATGATTACGTTTTCAAAGGTAAGCTGTTCGCCGGTTAATTCGTCAATCTGCGGAGAACCGTACAGGTATTTCTTGTAGGTACCGGTTTCTTCGTCATAGGTGAAGGAACTCTTGGTAGTGGTGAAAATCTTGGATAAGTCAATTTCGGTAGCGTCGAAGGAACCGCTGGCATTCTCTAAGGTGTTGGGTGCGGATGCGCTTGCAAACTTAAAATGGTCGCCGTCGTAATACTGGCTTCTGTGCTCGAACGGATAACCTAAGCTCTCAATAGTGGAATACAGATTGGCACCGTCGGTGAAACCGTTGTGGATGGAAGGCGTGGAGCCCTTCGGGTAACGGTAGAAGGCACTGCTGCCCGTTGCGGGAGCTACCACATCACCGGCACCGATGGTACATGCGGATAAGTTCTGCACGTCGGCACGCTTTACAACATCTACTAAATAGAAGGGACCGCCCCAGTGAATCAGGAAGGAATCCCATTCCATGCTCCAGTATGCGTAATAGTCACGGCAGCTTCGGATGTTGCCGATAAGCTCTAAGTTTTTCCAGTCCTCGATGATACCCATCTGACGGGACATTTCACCTTCCTCCATGCATTCGTACAGAACACCGGCGGAACCGATGCCGTACTGCGGCTGGGAGTTGCGGTCTGTAGGGAACATAACAGCGATGGGCCGGGATGCGGCAATTTCTTCATCCTCCCATTCGTTGGTAACGTCACTTCTTACCATGCCTTCTGCAGGGGGCTCTTCACTGTCGGTTTCCTGCGGAACATCGGTGGTGTCCGTAGCGGAAGGCTCCGCGTCGGTGGCAGGGGTTTCAATGGTTTCAGCAATATCGCTGGGCTTTAAGGGTGTCTCGTTTTCGTCCTTGCCGCATCCGCCCAAAGCAAGCAGTGCAGTCAGGGATAATAATAAGAGTAAACTCCTCTTTTTCATAAAAAATCCTCTCTTTCGTTTCTGAAGGTAATGATGTGAAAAAGGAAAAACTATACACACAGGCAGTAAACAAGGGCTACGGCTATACCTAAGATAGCGCCTGCCAAAACCTGCAGAGGTGTATGGCCTACAAATTCTTTTAACTTTTCCTGGGCGGTCATTTCACTGCCCATATCGGTAAAGAGCTGCATCATTTCGTTGAGCACCTTCGCCTGAATGCCGGTTTCCCTGCGCACGCCCATGGCATCGTACATGACGATGATGGCTAAAATGGTGGCAATGGCAAATTCAAAGCTCTGCGCACCGTAATAGATGCAGGTGGATGTGGCAAGCGCACAGACGGTTGCGGAATGGGAGCTCGGCATACCGCCGCTGCCCACCAGTCTTTCGGCAACAAATTTCTTTGTAAAAAACAGATGAATCAGTGTCTTTAAAATCTGTGCGATAAGCCAGCCTGTCACGGCACTGAGCAGCACCTTATTCTGTACCAGATCCGTAAAAAAGTTCATGCTATACCTCTTTCAACCTGTCAATTATATCACCTATCCGGTCTTTATTCAAGTGAACGGTGATGTGGGAAAGGCCTTAAATTCTTAATAAAAAATGAAGATTTCCGTAATCATTATACAATAGGAAATAATGTTTGAAAATAAGAAATTTTAAAAAGGAAGACCCCGGACAAGGTGGACAGAAAAAAGGGAATCTGTTATGATGAAAGGTATGAATAAGAAAGGCAGGAAAAGCCTATGGAATTGTTAAGCGTGATAGTACCATGCTATAACGAAGAAGAAAATGTTCCTTACTTTTATGAGGAATTTTGCAAAAATGCCAGTTTCCTTAAGGAAAAAGAAATCGACTTTGAAATCCTTTATGTGGATGACGGCTCTAAGGACAGAACCGTGGAGGAGGTCCGCAAACTGCATGAAAAAGACGTTCGTGTCAGACTGCTTTCGTTTTCTCGCAATTTCGGAAAGGAAGCTGCCATGTATGCCGGACTGGAAAAGGCAAAGGGTGACTATGTGGTCATTATGGATGCGGATCTGCAGGACCCGCCGGCACTTCTGCCGGAGATGTTTTCCTATCTGGAGCAGGGCTATGACTCCGTGGCTACCAGGAGAGTCACCCGAAAGGGAGAACCGCCGATCCGTTCCTTTTTTGCCAGATGCTTTTACCGTCTGATGAAGCACATTTCCCAGGCGGAAATGATGGACGGAGCGAGGGATTACCGCCTGATGAAGCGTCCCATGGTGGATGCCATACTGGAAATGAAGGAGTACAACCGGTTCACCAAAGGCATATACGGCTGGGTGGGCTTCAACACCAAATGGATAGAGTTTGAAAATGTGGAGCGCCTGAAGGGCGAAACCAAGTGGAATTTCTGGAAGCTGCTTTTATATTCCATAGACGGTATCACCGCTTTTTCCACCATGCCGCTTTCCATTGCGTCCTTTATGGGCGTACTGTTCTGCGTGCTGGCGTTTATTCTGATTATTTTTATTGTCATAAGAACGCTGGTATTTGGAGACCCGGTATCCGGCTGGCCGTCCCTGGTATGTATTATTTCCTTAATCAGCGGGGTACAGCTTTTCTGCCTGGGGATTGTGGGACAGTATCTTGCCAAGACGTATATGGAAGTAAAAAAACGGCCGATTTACCTTTTGAAGGAAGAATTGTGACAAAACCTTCGGGGGGCGGAAAGAAAATGTGCAAAAGGGATGTTAAGAATACGTTAAGGAACATTAAAAAATGTCTATTTTTCCTTTTCAAATGTACAGATATATGATAACATGGCACTGTTATCACCAAAAAAGTCCCAAAATCGATAATAAGGGGGAGGAAATAGTGGACATTAGTACAATAGACGACATTGAGCTGGAAACCTACATCACGGAGATTATGCTTGATATCGGCGTGCCGGCTCATCTGAAGGGGTATTACTATTTGCGGGATGCCATCATGATGACGGGGAGAGACATGGATGTGGTATCCAGTGTAACGAAGCTTATGTATCCGGTAATTGCCCGGAGGTTCAAGACCACCGACCAGAAGGTGGAGCGTGCTATCCGGAATGCCATAGAGGTTTCCTGGCAGAGAGGAAATTCCAATACCTTCGCCAAGCTGTTCGGCTATTCCCTGCAGGAAGGGAAAAACCGCCCGACCAACAGCGAGTATATCGCAAGGATAGCGGATAAGGTGCGGATGGATATCAAAGCAATGTAAAAATGATACAGAAATCCCAGTGTTTCCAAAGAACACTGGGATTTTTTGCGGTTGTACTGCCGGAGGGATTATGGTAAAATTTAAGGGAATGAAAAAATGGGAGCAGTGGGCATGACGCAGGAACTGGCAGGCGAAAAGCTGATAGAAAGAAGCATATATATATTTGGTATCGCAGAAGCACTGCATCTGGCAGGGCTTTTTAAGCATGTTCCGTTATCTTCCCTGACGGGCATTGCCCTTCCCGCATGGCTTGCGGCAGTTGTTCTGTTTGCCGTAGAGGACATGCTTGATAAGAAGAAAAAAAAGAAACAGGGAGGGGAGACGGAAACGGGAGGTTGGAAAAACTTTCAAAAGTTTCCTTACCGGACCCTGCTTTTCTATCTGATAGTAGTGCTGCAGGCGGCATGGTTCCTGATGCTGCAGACACCGGAAATTTCCGGGGACATTACCGGAGAAACGGTACAGACCTTCCTCACCGAAAATGCCGTTTATACCGTGAATCCCATGACGGGCAGCGCCTTTACGCAGGGAATGCCCGCAAGACTTAAGATACTGGGACTGCCTGCTTTTTATGCCCTGTTCTGCCGGCTTACGGGCTGCCCGGCGGTGTATGCGGTTTACCGCATCATGCCGCTTGTGACGCTTCTTCTGGCGTATGTGGTGTACGGACTCTGGGCGCGGTTTTTGTTTCCCAAGGATTATAAAAAACAGATAACCTTTCTTCTGGTGATTGCCCTTCTGTTCCAGTTCGGCTGTTACGGCACCGTATCGGACGGAGCCAGGCTTTTCACCGCCGGCTGGCGGGGAGAAACCATAAGGGCACTGATTCTTCTGCCTTATGCGCTGCTCTGCCTTATGAAAAAAAGGAAAAAGGGCGTGATTTTGTGTATTCTGGCGGAAACCTGCATGGTCTGGACCCTTTACGGAGCCGGACTGGTGCTTCTTATGACGGTTGTTGTGGAAGTGATACGCTATGTCAACAACAGAAGACATATGCGCCTTCGGCAGAATTTTAAGAAGGAGGGCGGCGTATGAGAAACCTTCTTCAAGCCATGAAAGACGGTTACGGGCTGCTGACGGGAGAGGGACAGTTTCTGGTCTTTTTCCTGCTTGCCCTGTATATCCTGTGTTTTTTTAAGAAAAATGAAATCAAAGAGCTGAAACGGTATGCGACGGTCATGCTGCTCTTCCTGCTCTTCCCCCCGGCTGCCAAAGGACTAATGCTCTATGCAACCGCCTTTTACGGCTATGCGGAGCTCTGGGTGCTTCTGCCGGTTACGCTGGTTACCGGTTTCATGCTCACCTATTTCATTTTTGAATGGGCGCCGGAGCTGCCGTTTTTGAAAAAATATCCGATGCGGAGAGAAGCCGTGTGCATCGCGGCAACGGCGGTACTTTTGTTTCTCTGCGGCACTCTGTCCGTTATGCCGGTGAAAACGCAGATGGCTTCCGTGGGGCATGTGCTTCCCAAAGAAACGGAAGAAATTCTGAAACAGTACGTGTGCGAGGATATCCCGGAGGGGGAGAAGGTGTGGCTTCTGGCGCCGGATGACATCATGGCATATGCCAGGACTTACGACGGCAGGATATGCCTTCCCTACGGCAGATTTTTATGGGAAAAGGAGCTTTCCGCCTACACCTACGACAGCTATGCGGCAGATACGGAGGAACTGCACGGCTGGGTAAACGGTACGCTTATCGGTATGGATGAGGCAGAAATATCCGAAAACTATCTGAGCATGTGCTCCTCGAAGGAGATAAACGTTCTGATTTTTGAAAAAGAAAGACTGACCGCAGACGGACTTGCGGAAGCCCTGGACAAACAGGACAGCTACCGGTATGCGGGAGAAACGGACCGGTATGTGGTTTACCGTCTGGCAGAAAGGCAGGATGCGTGATGGCAGATAAGAAAAATCCGGCAGTCAGTATTATCGTGCCGGTTTACAATGTAAAAGCATTTATAGAGGAAACCATACAGTGTGTGCTTGCCCAGACCTTTTCCGACTGGGAGCTGCTTCTCATTGAAGACGGCTCTACGGACGGCACGGGAGAATTTCTGACGGAATATCTAAAGAAAAATCCCGATAAAAGAATTACCGTCCACCCCATTGCCAATACCGGGGCGGCAGCGGCGAGAAACTATGGGCTCACGCTGGCAAAGGGACGGTTTATTACCTATCTGGATGCCGACGATTTGTGGGAGCCGGAAAAATTAGAGCATCAGCTTGCGTTTGTGAAAAAAAAGGATGCGGCGTTCTGCTTTACCGGTTATGAATTCGCGGATGAAAACGGAAAAGGACTCGGAAAAATCGTGCAGGTGCCGGAAACCCTTGTGTATAAACAGGCACTGCGGAATACCACCATTTTTACCTCCACGGTGATGTTTGACACGGACAAGCTTTCTCATGAAGAAATCACCATGCCGCTGATAAAAAGCGAGGATACGGCGCTGTGGTTCCGTATTTTAAGGTCCGGGTATACGGCATACGGACTGAATGAAAATCTGGTGAAGTACCGCAGAAGCAGCGGTACTCTTTCTTCCAATAAAATAGCAGCCTGCCGGAGAATCTGGAATTTGTACCGGAAGGCGGAGAAACTGTCGGTGCCCTACAGTGTATACAATTTCTGCTTTTGGGCGCTTCGTGCCGTGAAACGCCGTGTATAGTGTTGCGGCTTGTGTTTTTGCGTGTTATACTGTTTGCGTATTTGCTGTAAAATTGCAGATAAAAATAGTTTGGAAAGGCATGGGTATTAAAAGTGCGGAAGATGGAATCTTTTAAGCGCCTGCTGGTTCTGCTCCTCGGCGGAATCTGTCTGGCGGGACTGATTGGACTTTATGCTTATTTCTGGTTTCATGATTATTACAGACTGGTTAAAGTATATTTGGAATGGTGGGGAAAGGGACATGCCCTGCTGCTTGCCATTTACGGAATTTTACTGTTTTTCTTTTTCCATATGTACGGTGGCATGCGCATCGGGTATCTGAAAAATGCGGAAGTGATTTTTTCCCAGATACTGGCGCTTTTTATTGTAAATGCCATTACCTACGGACAGCTTTCCCTGTTAATCAGACATCTGTTCCCTCTGGAAAAGTATGCCTGCATGATGGGACTGCAGATTGTGTTTATCATTTTCTGGACGCTTTTTGCCAGCTTTCTTTATAAAAATATGTTCCCACCGCGGAAATTGCTTCTGGTTCACGGGGACAGACCCATTGAGGACATTCTGGCGAAGTTTGAAAAGCGGAAAGACAAATTTGATGTGTGCAAATGCATGCATATCAGCAGCGGCGTGAAGGAAATCGAAAGAGAGGCGCTGGAACGGTACGACGGCGTGGTGTTGTGGGACATTCCCATGGAGGAGCGGAACACCCTTTTAAAGTTCTGCTACGGACAGAATTTACGAACCTATGCCATGCCCAAAATTCCCGATGTTATTTTAAAGGGCGCGGAGGAACTGCACTTATTTGATACCCCGATACTGCTCACGAGAGAGTATGCCCTGACCATTGAACAGCGTTTTATAAAAAGAGCCATCGATTTAATCTGTGCCTTGATTTTGTTTGTCATTACCTCTCCGTTTATGCTGCTGACCGCGATTGCCGTAAAGCTCTACGACGGCGGACCGGTGCTTTACAAACAGGTAAGATGCACCACGGGCGGCAGGGAGTTTAAAATCCTGAAATTCCGCAGCATGCGCGTGGATGCGGAAAAGGACGGCGTGGCAAGACTGGCATCCAAGAAGGATTCCCGTATTACGCCGGTGGGGAAATTCATCCGCAAGGTTAGACTGGATGAGCTGCCCCAGTTAATCAATATCATCAAAGGGGACATGTCCTTTATCGGCCCCCGTCCCGAAAGACCGGAAATTATTGCCCAGTACCTGGAGGTAATGCCGGAGTTTGCGTTCCGTATGAAAGTAAAGGCGGGGCTGGCAGGCTATGCCCAGGTATACGGCAAATACAATACCACACCTTATGACAAGCTGAAGCTGGACTTGACCTACATTGAAAATTATTCCGTATGGCTGGATTTAAAGCTGATGCTGCTTACGGTCAAGGTGCTTTTGTGGCCGGACAGTACGGAGGGAGTGGACAGCAACCAGATTACCGCACTTAAGAAGGATAAAGGAGAAGAATAAGGGGAATGGAAAACCGCGACGGCGTTTTGTTTGAATATGCGAGGGATATAGTGGATGGCAGACTGCTCTGCGTGCGCCTGCTCCAAAGACTCTGGATTGTCATTCTTTCCACGGTTGCGGGGGCTTTTTTGTTCGGCGGCGGGTATTTTGCAACCATGCGCCTGGCACCGGAGGAAAAGGAATACGAAGCCAAGCTGGCTGTTTATCTGGAATATTACCGGGGCGAGGAAGAGCCTCTGGGCTGGGTATGCTTTACCCAGGACGCCTGGAAGGAATTCGTCGTATCGGATGATTTTGTAGAGAATGTGGTAAAAAGACTGGACGGAAAGGTATCGGCGGAAACCTACAGGGACAGCATTTCTTCCGTACTTCTGCCGGACGGCCGCGTGCTGACGGTTGTAATATCCACAAACGACCCGGACAAATCCGTACAGATTGCGGAAGCGGTCATCGGGGCAGTGGATGATTTCGGGGCGACGCAGGAACGGATTTTGTGGACAAAGCCGCTGACGGTTCCGAAGGAAGCTACCTTAAAATTAGTGGATGACCGGACGGTGAACATGACCATACTGGGTGCGGTCATCGGATTTCTGGTTTCCCTGCTTGCCCTTCTGTATCTGCTTGTATCGGATGATTCCACGTATGTGCCGGAGCTGTTTGAATGCCGGTACGAGCTTCCCGTTCTGGATATGGGGCAGCCGGAAGAGTTTAAGTCCTATTACCAGTTTTTGACAGGGGAAAAGGACCTGGCGCTGTACCCGGTAGAAAAAGGAAGCCCCGGCCTGAATGAGGTTAAAAAACAGATTGCTGAATACACCGGTCATCCGGTGAGAATAGCGGATATTACGGACCCGGATATGCCGGAAGAAAAAGAGGCGGTTCTCCTTTTAGTAAAGGCAGGCGTCCGCAACGGCAAACAGATAGAAAAAATCGTACATCTTCTGATAAAGAAGGGAACACCGCCGGAGGCTGCCGTACTGTACGGAACGGACGAAAAGCTTCTGAAGTTATATTACGGCCATAAGGACCGTGCCGGAAAGGGTTGAACATGAACAGGGAAGTACAGGTGCTTGTAGCTGCCATGCATGCAGAGCCGAAGGAGCTTGCCAGCAGGATGAATCTTTCCTCCGATGCCATTATCATCGACCAGTGCGAGAGGGACGGCGAAGAGGAATTTACTTATCGCAACCACAGGATACGCTGCTTTCACTATGCGGAAAGAGGCGTGGGAAAAAGCAGAAATCATGCCATTGAAAAAGCAGATAGAGATATCTGCTTATTTTCAGATGAGGATATTGTATACCGGGACGGTTATGCGGAAAAGATTGCCGGCGCCTTTGAAAAAAATCCGAAGGCGGATATGATTGTGTTTAACGTGGAGGTGGCGGAGGACAGACGGACCTACCTCATCACGGAAGAAAAAAAGGTTCATTTTTATAACTGCGGCAGGTACGGAGCGGTGAGCTTTGCTATCCGGACAGATGCCCTGAAGAAATCGGGAGTCCGTTTTTCCACCCTGTTCGGCGGAGGCGCCAAATACAGCAACGGCGAGGACAGCCTGTTTATCAAGGAACTGATGGACAAGGGCATACAGGTCTATACGTCGCCGGAGGTTATCGGCGGGGAGACGGAAAGCGAGTCCACCTGGTTTTCCGGCTATCACGATAAATTTTTCTTTGACAGAGGGGTTCTGTATCATTTTTTATACGGAAATCTGGCGCCTTTGATGGCGCTCCGCTTTCTGCTGGTGCATAAGAGTACCTTGTGTACGCAGAAAACGGTAAAGGAAGCCTTTGCGCTGATGCGGCAGGGCATGAAGCAGGGAAGAAAGGAACAAGGGGAATGAAGTGGTACATTGGGCTTACGGCGCTTGCCGTCCTAATTGCATACGGTATCGAAACACAGGAACCTGACAGCCGGTACGGCGTGACCCGCCGGAAAGCGCAGAGCCAGGTGCTGTTTGCTGCGGTATTTCTGCTTCTTTTCGGTGTCTCCGCGTGCCGGGTTTCGGTGGGAAACGACTATGGGGAATACCTGAAGCTGTTTGAACGGATTTCCTTACGGCAGCATGTTTCTTCCGAAATCGGCTTCAATGCGCTGGTGGCGGTGTTCCAGTATCTTCTGGGCAGCAATGTCTGGTGCGGCAGGGTGATACTGGCGCTGTTTTCCTTCGGTACGGTCTGGTTTTTCTTAAAAGCCATTTACGACCAGAGCGTGGATTTTCCCGCGGCATTGTTTTTACTGATGACCCAGGGCTTTTATTTTAACAGCCTGAACACGGTGCGGTATTATTTTGCACTTTCGGTTGCCCTGTATGCCATGAAATACGCCATTGAAAAAAAATGGCTGCCCTTTGTGGGCTATATTGTCTTTGCGGCATTGTTCCATAAAAGCGTGCTGCTGGTAATTCCCGCTTATTTTCTGGCAACGCTGCCGTGGAAAAAATGGATGGTGGCGCTGGCAGGGGTATTCTGCGCCAGTCTGGCAGTGTTTCCGGGCTTTTACCGCAGGATTATTTTTGCCATTTACCCCTTTTATGAAAATTCAGCGTTTGACAGAGCGCAGATATCCTATGTAAACATTGCAAAATGCGGTGCGGTGGTGGTATTCAGCCTGCTTTTTTACAAAAAGGTCATTCAGAAAAACCGTGCCAATAAATTTTATTTTATCCTGAATGTGGGAGCGCTGCTCACCTATTGCTTCGGCTCCTTCATCCCGGAGGTGTCCCGCGTTGCCTATTATTTCAGCATCAGCAATATTTTCCTGCTTCCGGCAGTGCTTTCGGAAATACCGGGAAAACGGATGCGGCTGTTTTTCAAGGTATGTGTGGGTGCGGCATTCTTCTTATATTTTATTGTATTTCTGCAGAAATCTTACGACATCAATATCCGGCTTCTGCCCTACCATAGCTGGATTTTGGAATAAGGGAGGGCTTTGTGGCAGTGAAATTTTCCATTCTGGTGGTCTGCTTAAATCCGGGCGCCAAGCTGGCGGAAACGGTGGAGAGCATCCGCAAACAGGAATATCGGGACTACGAAATTATCGTAAAGGACGGAGGCAGCAAGGACGGCTCCATAGGGCTTCTTCCGGCTGATGAAAAAATCCGTCTGATAGAGAAAAAAGATACCGGCATCTATGATGCCATGAACCAGGCGGTTTCGGAAGCTGCCGGGGAATATGTGCTGTTTTTAAATTGCGGCGATTTGTTCTATGACGAACAGGTCCTTACAAGAACGGCGGAAGCCATGGAAAAAAATCCCGGAAAGGGCATTTACTACGGCGACACCTATTGCAGCAAAACGGACAGCCTGCAGACGGCGCCGGGGCATATGACAGCATTTCAGTGTTTCCGCAACATTCCCTGCCACCAGTCCTGTTTTTATGCAAGACGGCTGTTTGCGTACAGGCAGTACCTGCCGGAATACCGCATCCGGGCGGACTACGAGCATTTTCTCCGGTGCGTGCTGGAACAGAAAGAAGAAGCGGTTTCTCTTCCGTTTACGGTGGCAGCCTATGAAGGCGGCGGCTATTCGGAGAGTAAGGAAAACCGCAAAAGGGACAAAGAAGAACACCGGCTGATAACGAAGAAATATTTAACGGGTACGCAGCTCTTTTTCTGCCGGGCTTACCTGGTGGTAACGCTTGTGCCGTTACGCCGGTATCTGGCGGAAAACAAGAAATTTGCTGCGGCGTATGAAAAAATAAAGGCGGGAATCCGAAAATGAGAGTACTCTGGCTGTGCAATATCATGCTCCCCATGATAGCAAAGAAGCTGGGACTTCCGGCAAGCTGCAACGAGGGCTGGCTCACGGGTCTGGCGGAGTCCTTACAACAGAATAAAGAAGAAAACGGCGTGGAGCTCGGCATCTGCTTTCCTATGGAAAGCATACCCGGCGTATGCAGGCTTGGAAATATAGAGGGCATGGAAGCATACGGCTTTTCGGAGGATTCGCGGAACCCGGAGCGGTACGAAAATGCCCTGGAGGACAGGCTTGCCTGGATTGCGGCGGATTTTAAGCCCGACATGGTACACTGCTTTGGGGCGGAATATGCCCATACCCTTGCCATGACGAAGGTGATGCCGAAGGAAAAAATTCTGATTGGTCTGCAGGGACTCTGTACGGAAATAGCCAAAGCCTATCCGGCGGACTTGCCGGAACACATTCAGAAGCGCTTTCTGCTGCGGGATGTGCTGCGTCACGACAATATCCGGCTCCAGCAGAAAAAATATGTGCTGCGGGGCGAACACGAAACGGAAGCCATAAAAGGAGCCGGTCATCTGGCGGGCAGGACGGCATGGGACAGAGAGGTGTCGCACGCCATGAACCCGGATGCCGAATACCATATACTGAACGAAACCCTGCGCCGGGTGTTTTACGAGAAACGCTGGCAGCGGGAAGCCTGCACACCGCACCGGATTTTTTTCAGTCAGGGCAATTATCCCTTAAAGGGGCTGCATTACCTGCTCTGGGCAATGCCGGACATCTTAAAAAAGTACCCGGATACGGAAATTTACGTGGCGGGCGACAATGTGACCCGGTACGATTCCGTAAAGGAAAAGCTGAAAATAGGCTCTTACGGAAAATATCTGCGGGATGAAATCGTAAAATACGGGCTGGAGGAAAAGGTGCATTTCTTAGGCAGGCTGCAGGCAGAAGACATGTGCGGTGCCTACTTAAAAAGCGAACTTTTCGTATCGGCATCGGCACTGGAAAATTCCCCTAATTCCGTGGGAGAAGCCATGCTGCTCGGCATGCCGGTGGTAAGCTCGGCGGTCGGAGGCGTGGAAAGCCTGCTGACACACGAAAAAGAAGGTCTTTTATTTAAGAAGGGAGATACCGCGGCGCTGGCGGAAGAAATCTGCCGGCTGTTCGGCGACTGCCGGCTGGCGGAAGAACTGGGGAATGCCGCGAGGGCGAGAGCGCTTGTGACCCATGACGCGGAGAAAAATTACCGGCAGTTACTGGAAATTTATCGGAAGTTACAGGAGTAGCGTATGAAAGTCGTATTTGTGTCCAACTACATCAATCATCATCAGATTCCGTTCTGCAATGCCATGCGGGAACAGCTTTCCGAGGATTTTTTCTTTGTGCAGACGGAGCCCATGGAGGAAGAACGGATTAAAATGGGCTGGGGACAGGATTTTTCCAAGCTTCCCTATCTGCATCTGTTTTACGAGGAAGAATTTTTCTGCCGGAAGCTGATTGCGGAGAGCGACATTGTGCTGTTCGGGGGCGTGGACGATGAAAGCTACATCGCAGACAGACTGCGGGAAGGCAAAATTGTGGTCCGGCTCAGCGAGCGTCTGTATAAAACCGGTCAGTGGAAAGCCATATCCCCCAGAGGACTGGTGCAGAAATACAAGGACCATACCCGTTACCGCAAGGCGCCGGTGTACCTGCTCTGCTGCGGCGGCTACGTGGCGAGCGACTTTCATATTGTAAAAGCATACCCCGGCAAAATGTATAAATGGGGATATTTCCCCGCATTTAAGCCCCAGGATGTGGATAACCTGATGGAAATAAAAAGAAGACGCCGGGAAAGAGAAAAAAAGCCGTCCTTACTCTGGGCGGGGCGCTTCATTGACTGGAAACACCCGGAAATGGCAATTCTGGCAGCGGAAAAACTGGTGCAGGAAGGCTATGATTTTTCCCTGACCTTGGTGGGCGGCGGCGAAATGGAAGAGAAGCTTACACAGATGACGGAGGAAAAACATCTGTCGGAATATGTGACTTTCGCCGGCTTCAAGAAGCCCGAGCAGGTGCGGGAATATATGGAAAATGCAGATATTTTCCTGTTTACCAGCGATTACGGAGAAGGCTGGGGAGCAGTTTTGAACGAAGCCATGAACAGTTGCATGGCAGTGGTGGCGGACTGCGGCATCGGCGCAGTGCCGTTTCTTCTTAAGCCCGGCAAAAACGGCATGGTTTACCCGGACGGCAATTTTACAATTTTTTATAAAAACCTTACAACCTTGATACAAAACGAAAACATAATGGAGAAGCTGGGCAGGGCTGCCTATAATACCGTTTCTTCGGAATGGAATGCGGAAAATGCCGCAAAGAAGCTGCTCCCTTTCCTGAAAGGACTTACGGAAGGCAGGGCGGCTGCGGCAGAAAGCGGCATTTTAAGTGAAGCGGAGCCCATAGCGCCCTACCATATGTACCGGAGAATGTGCGAAGAAGCCACAAAATAGAAAGGATGGATTTGTAAGCAGAATGGATGCCCTCATCAGTGTGATTATTCCTATTTACAATATTATGGACTGCCTGCCGAAATGTGTGGACTCCGTATGCAGACAAACCTATTCCGCTATGGAAATTCTTCTGGTAGATGACGGTTCCACGGACGGCACGGGGGCACTCTGCGACGAACTGGCAAAAAAGGATGCCCGCATCCGGGTATTCCATAAAGAAAACGGCGGTTCCTCCTCTGCCCGGAATTTGGGCATCAGGGAGGCAAAGGGCGAATATCTGGGCTTTGTGGACAGCGATGATTTCATAGAGCCGGATATGTACGAAAGGCTGCTTTCCGCCATACAAAAAAGCGGCTGCGGCATTGCCCAGATTGGCAGGGACGAAGTGGATGCAGAGGGAAACAAACTGCCGGACATCTGTGTTCCGCCGGAAGAGGAAGAATTTATTAAAAGCGAAGATTTTTTAAGAGAGCTTCTCCTGCATAAGGGGGACTGCTCTTTTTGCACCAAGCTCTTAAAAAGAGAGCTTTTTACAGAGGAAGGCTTCCCGGAAGGGATGCTCAACGAAGACTTTTATCTGCTGACGCGCATGCTCACCCGCACGGAAGGGATTTACAGTCTGCCCGGATACGGGTATCATGTGTATTACCGGATTGGCAGCAACACCCGGAAAAAAGACCCGGATGTGTTCCCAAGGGTTTACGGGGACTGTGTGGACAATGCGGACAGGGTGACGGCACTGGTGGAGGCATATTATCCTGCCTTACAAAAGGTGGCAGTCCGTTTCGGGCTGTTCCAGAGACTGGAGTATCTGCTTCACATTCCGGTGGGGCAGATGACGAAGGACAACCTGCCGTACCGAAAGTGCGTTTCGTTTGTAAGACACCATATGGGGGATGTGATAAGCTCCCCGTATCTTACGGGTAAAAACAAGCTGTACCTGCTTTTGCTTGGCACCTGCCCGAGGGACGTACGCAGGCTGCACCGAAAGTTAAAGCATATGGATTAGCCCCAATGTGCAGCCACGGCTGTATAGGATGGGAAGCACGGAATAAAGAAACAGGCGTTATTCTGTGGAAAGGAAATCGCGGATGAAAAAGAACGGACGGATTTATATCTGTCATACCTATTATCACGTCTATGTGACATTTTTAAAAGAATTACGGAAGCCCGCAGAGGAAAGAGGGAAGGCAACGCTGATGCTTTCCACCATGTCCAACAATTTCGAGTCCTTAAAGGAGCGGGTGGAGAGCACCGGCATGTTCCGGGAAGTCATCATGTTTGAGGAAAAAAGAGAGGACTTTTTCCCGGAGCTTGCAAAATACAGGGTGGATAAGGGGAATATTTTCTTTAACATGCTTTCCCGCATCCGCTTTACGAAGGAGTACGCCCGGCTGGAAGCCCCGTTTATTCCGGTGGATTTGCGGCAGTATGAGGACATTTATGTGTACTGCGATTCCGACCCCATCGGTTATTATTTAAATCAGAATAAAATTCCCTATCATGCCATGGAGGACGGGCTGAACTGTCTGAAAAATTTCGATGCGGCGCGGTTCGACAACAGAGGCATGTTTGGACTGAAGGCATTCATGTCCAACCGCCTGAACCTTATTTTTGTGCAGAACGGCTACGGCAAATACTGTCTGGATATGGAAGTCAACGACATTTCCGCCATCGCCCATCCCTGCCCCAAATATATCGAGGTGTCCAGACAGGCGCTTACGGACGCCCTGACGGCGGAGGACAAGGAAATCCTCATCAAGGCCTTTGTACGGGATGAAGCCCGCCTGAAAGAACAGATAAAGGAAGCCAATGAAAAGGGCAGCAAAATCCTGATTTTGACAGACCCGCTCTGCTCTCTGGAGATAAGAAAGCAGATTTTTGAAGATATTATCGAACAGTATAAAAAAGAGGGAACCATATTTATCAAACCGCATCCGCGGGATACGCTGGACTACCGGACTCTGTTTTCCGAATACCCTCAGTTTGATGCCGCATTGCCCATGGAAATTTTAAATTTCTTCCCGGACCTCAGGTTTAAGAAGGTGGTGGCGGTGCTGACGGAAATAAAAGCCATTCAGTTTGCGGACGAAATGGTGCGGCTGGGGCCGGATTTCATGGATAAATACGAGGACCCGTTCATTCACAGACAGAATGAACAGATTTAATGATTTGTTTATTTGCGGACAGAATGAATAGATTTAAGGACGGAGCATAAGACAGACATGATTAAAATATTTAAGAAGCTGAACATTTTATTGGACAAAAAGCAGAAGGTTACCATGTTCTTTTTAGTCATCATGATGGTAATCGGTGCGGGGCTGCAGGTAGCCGGTGTGGGTATGATTGTGCCGGTGGTAAGCATCGTCATGGACCAGAATGCCATAGAGAATAACGCTTTGGTAAGCTCGTTGTATCATGCCCTGGGCGGGGGTGACACCATGCGGTTTTCGGTGATTGTCATGTGCTCCCTGATTGGCATTTTTGTGATTAAGAATGTATTTTTGTATTTCCAGTTAAAATGCACCTATGCTTTTGTATACAAGAACCAGTTCCGTACCTCTGAGCGCATGATGAAAAATTATCTGCGGAGAAACTACGAGTTTTACTTAAATGCGGATACTTCCGTGGTGCAGAGAAGCATCACTTCCGATGTTAATAACATGTATGCGCTGATTTTGGCGTTGCTGCAGCTTTTGTCCGACGGCATTATCTTTGTATTCCTGGTGATTTACTGTCTGGCGCAGGATGCTGCCATGACATTCCTCATTGCCGGTGTGCTTTTGGTGTTGCTCTGGGTCATCAAGAAAATCTTAAAGCCCGTGATGCACAAGGCGGGCGAGGACAACCAGAACTACTACAGCGGTCTGTTCAAGTGGATTTTACAGACGGTGCAGGGCATCAAGGAAGTGAAGATTGCGGGCAAGGAGCAGTATTTTGTTTCCGAGTATGTGAAGTGCGGACAGGGCTATGTGGATGCGGTGCAGAAATACAGCCTGTATAACAACATCCCCAAGCTGGTGATTGAAACCGTCTGCGTTATGTGCATGATTGGTTATATCTTAGCCATGATGCTGCGCGGTGTGCCCTCCGGCGATATGATGCAGACCCTGACCACCTTTGCGGCAGCAGCCCTGGTACTTTTACCCTGTGTGAACCGCATCAACAACCAGATTAACTCCATGGCCTATTTTGAGCCCTTCTTTATGGGTGTCAGCGACAACCTGCAGGATGAAATTGCCAGTGAAAAGACGGACATGTCCTTTGCCGATGAAGCGTCCGAGAAGCTTCCCGTGAAGGATGCCATTACTCTGTCCCATATCACCTACGCGTACCCGAACACGGAGAAATACATTTTTAAGGATGCGTTTATGAAAATTCCCATCGGCGCAGCAGTGGGTATTGTGGGTACTTCCGGCGCCGGAAAAACCACGGTGGTGGATATTTTACTGGGACTTCTGCAGCCCTCCGAAGGCCATGTATATGCGGACAAAACGGATATTCAGGACGAATACCGGGCATGGCTGAAAAATATCGGGTATATTCCCCAGATGATTTTCATGCTGGACGATACCATCCGCCGGAATGTGGCATTCGGCGTAGCGGAGGATAAAATTGACGAAGAAAGAGTCTGGGAGGTCTTAAAGGAAGCCCAACTGGACGAATTTGTAAGAAGCCTGCCGGAAGGACTGGACACCGGCATCGGCGAAAGAGGCATCCGCCTTTCCGGCGGTCAGAGACAGCGTATCGGTATTGCCAGAGCGTTGTATGAAGACCCGGAAATTTTAATTCTGGACGAGGCAACTTCCGCACTGGATAACGACACGGAAGCCGCCATTATGGATGCCATCAACAGACTGCACGGCAAAAAGACGTTAGTTATTATTGCCCACAGACTGCAGACCATTGCCAACTGTGAAATTGTATACCGCGTGGAGAACGGCGGTATTGTGCAGGAAAAGGGAGAAAAGGTGAATGAAGCTTAGTATTGTGGTGCCGGTCTACAACATGGCGGCGGACGGCAAGCTGGAATTCTGTATCCGCTCCCTGCTGGGACAGACCCTTACACAAAAGAATATTCCCTATGAAGTGATTGCGGTGGACGATGCATCCACGGACAACTCCTTACAGGTGCTTAAGAAGCTTTCAGAAGAAGACAGCAGGCTGAAGGTCATTGCGTCCCCCGAAAACCACCATCAGGGCGGAGCCAGAAACCGGGGCATAAAGGAAGCCTGCGGGGAATTTATCGGCATGATGGACAGCGATGACTGGGCAGCACCGGATATGTTTGAAAAGTTGCTTATCAAAGCCGAAGAAACGAAAGCCGATATCGTGGGCTGCGATTACCAGCTTGTGGGGGAGCATTCTTTTGCACCGGGAAAACGGGTACAGAACAATACCCCGGAGCAGATCGGCGTACTGACTGCGGAAAAACGGAAGCTGCTCATTCTACAGCCCGGCAGCATGGTGGTGAAAATCTACCGCCGGAACATGATTACGGAGCACGCACTCTGGTTCCCGGAGGATATTTTTTACGAGGATAACTGCATGTCCTCCCTCTGGCTTTTACATGGAAAGCAGTTTGAAAGAGTGGACGAACCGTTGTATTATTATTACCAGCACGAGGCTTCCACGGTGCATTATATTTCCCGGCAGAAATGCTTAGACCGGGTGGCTGCCATGGAGCTTTTGCTGAAAAAAAGCAAAGAATACGGTTTTTACGAAGAATTCCGGGAGGAATTTGACTATAAATATACGGAACTTGCCTTTGTGAACACCCTTTTCAGCTGTATGGGCGGCAAAATGAAGGGCAAGTACCGGTTTGTGAAGGAGCTGCGAAGCCGTGTGAAGAAGGATTTGCCGGATTTTGCGGACAATCCCTACTACCGGGAGCGAACCGGAGGCGAGGAGCAGAAGCTCATTGGATTTTTAATGAAATCACCGGCATTATTTTATAGCTATTACCGGTTGCTGAACGGTTACCGGAGGTTAAAGCAGCGGAAACAGGAGGCAGGAGCATGAGCACCATAGCAGTCATTACCGCCAGAGGCGGCAGCAAACGCATTCCCAGAAAAAACATTAAGGAGTTCTGTGGAAAACCCATTATTACCTATTCCATCGAAGCAGCCCTGTCGGCGGGGATTTTTGACGAGGTCATGGTTTCTACGGACGATGCGGAGATTGCGGAGATTGCAAAAAAAGCAGGAGCGAAGGTTCCCTTTTTCCGGAGTGCGGACACTGCCAATGACTATGCCAACACCACGGATGTGATGTTAGAGGTCTTAAGTGCCTATAAAGAGCAGGGCAGGGAATTTGATGTGGCATGCTGCATTTACCCTACGGCGCCCTTTGTCACGGCGGACAAGTTAAAAAGAGCCTATGCCGCCATGCAGGAAAAACAGGCGGAGGCACTGCTTCCCGTGGTGAAATTCAGCTTCCCGCCCCAGAGAAGTGTGGTGCAGAACGGTGATTTCTTAAGCTTTCAGTGGCCGGAGCATATGTTTACCCGCTCCCAGGACTTAGAGCCGTTTTACCACGATGCCGGACAGTTTTACTTTATCCGGGTGGCGGATTTTTACAGACAGAAAAAACTCATTATGGATAAAACCGTACCGTTCCCCCTGCCGGAGCTTGAGGTGCAGGACATCGATACCATGGACGACTGGGAGATTGCGGAAGTAAAGTACCGTGTCATGGAGAAACGGGAAACGGCAGAAAAACAGTGAAAAACCGTACGGGAAAAACAGAAATTCGGAAGGGATGGGATTTATGGAACAGTTTCGGATTGGAAACCGGCTTATCGGTGACGGCCAGCCGGCTTATATTATTGCGGAGATGTCTGCCAACCATGCAGGCAGCTTAGAGCGTGCAAAGGAGATTATTCATGCGGCAAAGGAAAGCGGAGCGGACTGTATTAAAATACAGACCTACACGCCGGACACCCTGACAATCGACTGCAACAACCATTATTTTCATATTGATAACGGCACCTGGGAGGGCGAAAATTTATACCGTCTGTACGGCAAAGCCTTCACTCCCTGGGAATGGCAGAAGGAATTGAAGGAAGAAGCGGAAAAGGTGGGACTGGATTTCCTTTCCACGCCTTTCGACAACACGGCAGTGGATTTCTTAGAGGATATGGGACTTTCCTTTTATAAGATTGCTTCCTTTGAAATGGTGGATTTGCCGCTGCTTTCCTATGTGGCATCCAAGGGAAAACCCATCATCATGTCGACCGGTATGGCAACGCTTCGGGAAATGAAGGAAGCGGTGGAAACCATTTTTGCCACGGGCAACCGGCAGCTTGCCCTGCTGAAATGCTCCAGTGTTTACCCGGCGGACCCGGCGGATATGCACCTTCGCACCATCAGCGACATGAAAAAGGAATTCGGAATTCCCATCGGGCTTTCCGACCATTCCATGGGCTCCCTGTCCGCTACCACGGCGGTGGCACTGGGCGCCAATATTCTGGAAAAGCATTTCTGCTTAAGCCGGGAAATCGAAAATCCGGATGCGTCCTTCTCCATGACACCGGAGGAATTTAAGGAAATGGTGACCCATGTACGGCAGACGGAGGCGGCGCTCGGCAGACCCATGTATGGTCCCAGCGAGAAGGAGAAAAACAGCCTCGTATTCCGCCGTTCGGTATTTGTGGTGCAGGATATTAAAAAGGGAGAAACCTTCAACGAAGAAAACATCCGCATTATCCGTCCGGGCTACGGCTTACATCCCCGGGAATTTAACCATGTGCTGGGAAAAACCTGCACAAAGGACATAGACAGAGGCATGCCCCTTACGGCGGATGCGGTGGAACATTATCTGACTTTCCGGGAAGCCACCGCAGAGGACGAAAAGCTTATATTTGACTGGGCGAACGAAGAAGAAATTAGAAAGCAGTCCTTCCATACGGAGCCCATTCCCTGGGAAAACCACAGAGAATGGTTTGCGGAAAGCCTGCGGAACCCGGAAAGACACCTGTATATCTGTTACCATGGAGAAACGCCGGTGGGATTGTACCGTTTAGACCGGGCGGAAGAGGGAGTTTTTGAAATCAGCTACAGTATTGCGGAAGAATACCGGGAACGGGGCTACGGAAGAGCCATGCTTTCCGCAGGAGAAGTTCTTTTACGGGAAACACATCCCGATGCCGTAAAGCTTACGGCTAAGGTGAAAAAGGGAAATGAAGCTTCCCGTCACCTGTTTGTAGCCCTTGGGTATGAGGAAACGGAAACAGAAGAATTTTACAGTTACAGTAAATTGATGGAATAGGAGATGTTATGGTAGTCATTCGGGCGGATGCCAACAGTAAAATAGGAATGGGACATGTGATGCGGTGCCTTTCCGTTGCGGATGCCCTGTTAAAACGCGGGGAAGAAGTACTCTTTGTGACCGCGGATGACATGCCGGTGCCGCTTCTTACCAAGAAAGGCATACCTTACCGTGTCCTGCATACGGACTATGCGGATATGGAGGCGGAGCTGCCGGAACTGTGGGAGGTTTTGAGGAAATTGCCGCAGGGGGCGGGGGCATCAGAGGCAGCTTTGGCGCAGAAGAATACCTCTATTTTGGTGGACAGCTACTATGTGACGGAAAAATATCTGGCGGCACTTAAAAAAAGAATAACCACCATCTATATGGATGATATTTATGCCTTCTCCTATCCGGTGGACATGCTTATCAACTACAACATATACGGAGAAAAAATGGGCTACGAAAAGGACGCCGCCTTCGCAGACACAAAGCTCCTTTTAGGGACACAATATGTACCCCTCAGGGAGGAGTTTTCGGTGGCAGAGCAACAAAGAACGGCGGCAGACGGCGGCATCCTCATTACCACCGGTGGCAGCGACAGCTTTAACCTGGCGGGGCAGCTTCTTACGGAAGCCATGAAGTCCGATGCCCTTAAGACAAAGGAGTATCATGTGGTCAGCGGCAGCTTAAATCCCCACATCGGCGAGCTGCAGGCTCTGGCGCAAAAGCACGAAAATATTCACATTCACTGCAATGTAACCAATATGGCAGAACTGATGGCGGAGAGTGAAATCGCCCTCAGTGCAGGAGGCTCCACCCTGTATGAGCTCTGTGCCATGGGCGTGCCCGTGATTGCCTTTTCCTTTGCGGAAAATCAGGAGCGTCTGGTGCAGACCTTTGTAAAAAGAGGCATTGCACAGTACGGCGGCAATTACCGCACGGACGGAAACAGAATGATACAGAATACGATTGCCGGGCTGGAAACGCTTTTGGAGAACGAAAACCTCCGGGCGGAGTACCGTAAAAAAGCCCGTACCCTTGTGGACGGAAAAGGCGCCGACAGGATTGCGGAGGCGATACTTTCCTGCGGATAGGAAAGAACCCCTTGCTATTATTTCGGCGTGCCGATATAATAGACGGAGAGGAGGCGGACACGGTGATTATAGAAGAACTGCTTGATAAATGTAATATGACCAAATACAGGCTGGCGGTTCAGTCGGGAATTCCCCATGCAACGCTCAGCGATATATGCAGTGGGAAAACCAGGCTGGAAAAGTGTTCTGCCGAAACGGTATATAAGCTGGCGAAGGTACTGAATGTTTCTATGGAACTGCTTACGGAGGATGGAATCTGCGAGGCGGAGAGGGAGCAGTCTTATGAATGCGGACTGCCGGAATATTTACAACATGATTTGGATGCCTATAAAAAAGGCCTGAAAGCACACAGTAGCCTGCTTGACTGCCTGTGGGGAGAGCTATACGGCAGTATTAATATGGCAGAAGTAAACGAAGGCGAGATTACGCCGGAACATGCGGATTATCTCAGACGGAAATATCTTTATGGGGTGAAAGTATGATAGATTTTACAAACTGCAGAATTCTCCCGGGCAAAGCTTATAACGGAGCAAACGGAAGCAAGATTGCCGTTGAATATGAAGGAAAAGCCTATATGTTGAAATTTCCACCGTCAGGTGAGGGAAAACCTACGGAGCTTTCCTATACGAACAGCTGTATCAGCGAGTATCTTGCCAGCAGCATTTTTAACAGGATAGGAATTAAGGCGCAGGAAACGATGCTTGGTACCTATACGGTAAAGGGAAAAGTAAAAACGGTTTGTGCCTGCAGGGATTTTACGGCGGACGGTAAAAGACTGTTTGACTTCTGCTCCATCAAAAATACCATCCTGGATTCCGATACCAGAGGAAGCGGGACGGAACTGGAAGACGTCATGGATACGCTTGATAAGCAGCAGTTTGTGTCCCCCGTGCTTTTACGGGAGCATTTCTGGAATGTATTTATTGCGGATGCGCTGCTGGGCAATTTTGACCGGCATAACGGCAACTGGGGATTTCTGTATGATGAGAAAACGGGGGTAACGGAAATTGCGCCGGTTTTTGACTGCGGAAGCTGTCTGTTGCCGCAGGCAGACGAAAAAATCATGAAAGCAGTGTTGTCGGATGAAAAAGAACGGAATGCAAGAGTTTTTCAGTTCCCTACATCCGCCATAAAGCAGAATGGGCACAAAATAAATTATTATGATTTTCTGATTCATGCGCAGAATGCAGACTGCAATGCCGCCTTAAAACGGATTGTTCCGGGCATTAACAGGGAGGAAATCAGACAATTCATTGATGAGACGGAAGGAATTTCCGATTTACAGAAAGAATTTTATAAATGTTATATAGATGCAAGATATGAGCTGCTTATTAAACCTGCATTTGAAATAGCAGCGGCTATTATCTAAGCAACACAGAAAGGACGAACATATGGAAAAAACGGCGATTGACGGAGGAACTCCGGTCAGAGAAAAAAAGTTGTTTTACGGTCATCAGTACATTGATGACGCAGATATAAAGGCAGTGGAAGAAGTGCTGCGCAGTGATTTTTTAACCTGCGGTCCCAAGATTGAGGAGCTGGAAAAGAAACTGTGCGAGCTGACGGGCGCCGCCTATGCGGTGGTCTGCAGCAACGGCACGGCAGCCCTGCATATAGCCTGTCAGGCAGCAGGTGTGACAGAGGGGGATGAGGTGATTACTACCCCCATTACCTTTGCGGCATCGGCAAACTGCGCTCTGTACTGCGGCGCCAGGCCGGTGTTTGCCGATATCAACGAGCGCACCTACAACATTGACCCGGCTTCCGTGGAAGAACATGTGACAGAGCACACCAAGGCAGTGGTTGCGGTGGATTTTACCGGACAGGCAGTGGAACTGGACAGGCTGACGGCACTCTGCAAGGAAAAAGGGCTGGTGCTTATTGAAGACGGTGCCCATTCCATCGGTACCAAATACAACGGTAAAAGCGTGGGCTCCATTGCGGACATGACAACCTTCAGCTTCCACCCGGTAAAAACGGTTACCGGCGGAGAAGGCGGAGCGGTTCTTACCAACAGTAAAGAATACTATGACAAATTAGTTTTATACCGTGCCCACGGCATTACCAGAAATCCCGCCTTTATGAAGAGAGAAAGCGAAGGACCCTGGTACTACGAACAGGTGGATTTAGGCATGAATTACCGTATGACGGATATCCAGGCGGCGCTGATTATCAGCCAGCTGGACAAGCTTTCCCTGTTCCAGAAGAGAAGAAAAGAAATCGTGGAAAAATACAATGAGGCATTTTCTAAAATTCCGGAAATTACCGTACAGGAGGAAATCCCGGAGTCCGATACCACAAGGCATCTGTATATCCTGCGTATCAAGCCGGAAATGCTTACCATTGACAGAAAGCAGTTCTTCGCAGCCATGGCGGCGGAAAACATCTGCTGCAATGTGCACTATATCCCGGTTTACAGACATCCCTACTACGAAGAGATGGGCTATGAGAAGGGTCTGTGCCCCAAAGCGGAAAAGCTGTATGAGGAAATCATGAGTCTGCCTTTGTATTATTCCCTGACGGACGAGGATGTGGATGATGTCATTCATGCGGTAACCAAAATTGTAGAAAACTATCGGAAATAAAAGAGCGCGGAAGATGAACATAAAGGAAACCTTGAAAAGAAAAGAAAACTGCATAGCGGCACTGGTGTTTTCCGTTCTTCTGGCTGTGATAACCGGTCTGTTTTTTGACTACTATTTTGCCTTAAACGATGACATGCTGATGAAAGACATTGTGGCGGGCATTTATACCGGCACACCCTCCGGGTACAATATCCAGATGCTTTACCCACTAAGCTGGGCATTAAGCCTGCTTTACCGGCTGGTCAGAACGATGCCCTGGTACAGTTTGTTTTTCCTTTTCTGTCAGTTCGGCTGTATTTATCTTATCACGGAAAGAATTCTGACTTTCTTTCAGAAAAGATGGACAAAAGGGATTGCCCTTCTGGCAGAAGCGGCATTGCTTGTGACACTGCTTCTTTCCGAGCTTGTTTTTGTGCAGTACACAGTAACGGTAGCATTGCTTGCCGGTACGGCGGCATTCCTTTTCTATACGGCGCCCGCAGCGGAGTCCGTGAAGGATTTCCTTAAGAAAAATGCCGTAAGCATTGTGCTTGCGGTGCTGGCATACCAGATGCGGACGGAAATGCTTCTTCTTATGCTGCCTTTTATCTGTGTAACGGGTGTATGCCGGTGGGCGAAGGAACGCCCCATTTTCACGAAACGTAATTTTCAGAAGTACCTTTCCATGATTGGGCTTATTTTAGCCGGTATGGCACTCAGCCAAGGTATTCATATGATAGCCTACGGTCAGGGAGCCTGGCCGGAATTCAACCGTCTTTTCGACAACCGGACGGAGCTGTATGATTTCCAGACCATTCCGCCTTATGCGGAAAATACGGCATTCTATGAAAGCATCGGGCTTACGGAAAGTGAGTATACCCTGCTGGTAAATTACGATTTCGGCATGGATGAAAAAATAGATGCGGATATTTTGGGAAAGGTAGCGGCGTATGCGGCATCCTTAAAAAAGGAAACGCAACCCTCTTTTTCCGCACAGTTAAAAAAAGCAGCATGGGAATTAAAGTACCGCCTTTTATACGAAACGGACAGACCTTATAATCAGGTGGTTATGGTGCTGTATATTTTTGTGCTGGCAGCAGCTCTGTATAACCGGTATTTCCACATTCTCTGGGAACTGCCGTTTTTAGGCTTTGTACGCTCCTGCCTGTGGCTGTTTATTTTATACCGGGGAAGAAGCCCGGAGAGAATTACCCATTCTCTTTACCTGATGGAAATTATCGTGCTGACGGCTCTCCTTTTTAAGGAAGCGGCAGCTTTTCAAACACAGAAAATCAGACAGCTTTCCACCGCCCTTATTTTGCTGGCGGTCTGTGCCTGCTGTGTAAGCTACACGGGCAAAAGCATCCGGGCGGTGCAGGAGGAATACAGCCGGAGAGAGGAAGTAAATACCGCATACGAAAGTCTGCTTTCCTATACCAAGGAACACCCGGAACGGTTTTATTTCTGGGATGTGTATTCCAGTGTGGCATATTCGGAAAAGTTCTTCTCGGGGCAGAAAAATACGCTGTCCAATCTGGATATTATGGGCGGCTGGGCAAATAAGAGCCCGCTTACGGAAAAGAAATACGAACAGTTTGGTTTTACTTCCATGGAAGAGGCAATCCTTACTATGGACAATGTATTTGTGGTGGTAAAGGAGCCGGAGGTAGCGGGGCTTCCCGCACTTTCCGAGTGGATTACGGCGTATTATGCAGAGAAGGGCATAAACATAGGCGTCAAAAAAGCGGACAGCGTTTATACGAAAGACCGGGAAGTATTCGGCATTTACCGGATTTATCCCATTTCATAGAAAAGAGGAAAAAGATGTCACAGTTAGTCAGTTTTGTTATTCCCTGTTATAAATCGGCGCTTACTATAGGCGGTGTTATTGCGGAAATTACGGAAGCCATGGCAGCGCTTCCGGCGTACGAATATGAGATTGTGTTGGTGAATGACTGCTCGCCGGACAATACCTTTGAGGTCATCCGGGGCATTTGCGAAACAAACGATAAAGTAAAGGGTATCAACCTTGCCAAAAATTTCGGACAGCATGCAGCCCTGATGGCAGGCTTTGCGCAGGCGAAGGGCGACATCGTGGTCTGTCTGGACGATGACGGACAGACGCCCGCCAATGAAGTGGGCAAGCTGCTTGCCGGCATTGAAAACGGAGCGGATGTGGTGTACGCCAGATATGCCCACAAAAAACACTCCTGGTTCCGCAATTTCGGCAGTAAGGTCAACGAACTGATGACGAGAGTTATGCTGGGAAAACCCAGGGATTTGTATGTGTCCAGCTATTTTGCGGCAAAGCGTTTTGTGGTGGACGAGGTGCTTCGGTATAAAAATGCCTATCCCTATGTCATCGGTCTGGTGCTTCGCAGCACCAAGAGCATTGTCAATGTGGATGTAACCCACAGGGAACGGGAAATCGGTACTTCCGGCTATACGCTGGGCAAGCTTTTAGCCCTCTGGATTAACGGTTTTACTTCTTTCTCCGTAAAACCTTTGCGTCTGGCGACCATGGTGGGAACCATCTGCGCCGGACTGGGATTTTTATATGCCATTTACACGGTGATTAAGAAATTTGTAAACCCTGCCGTTCCGGTAGGCTTCAGCTCCCTTATGTCAGCCATTATGTTTATCGGCGGCATGCTGATGCTCATGATGGGCATGATTGGCGAATACATCGGCAGAATTTACGTCTGCATGAACAATTCCCCCCAGTATGTGATAAAGGAAAAGGTGGGAAAAGACAGCGAGAAGTAAGGACGGTTGATAGAGAAGAGCGGTTATGGTATGATAAAGAGTACGCAGTCTTTTTGACTGCAGAAAGGCTTGTAAGTGATTATGCGGGAACTGGAATATCCTTTTGACAGCGAATGGATTTTGAAAAAAGCAAAAAGCATAAAGAAAACACTTCTTTCGGACAAAACAGCCCGGATAAAAAAGAAGATTGCGGTTTTAGGCGGAAGCACTACCCATGATGTCATAAAGATACTGGAACTGTTTCTGCTGCATTACGGCATTGAACCTTCCTTTTACGAATCCGAATACGGGCAGTACTGGCAGGATGCCATGTTTGACAACCCGGAACTTGCGGAATTTGCCCCGGATTTGATTTATATTCACACCACGAATCGGAACATTGCCGAATATCCGGCAGTGGGCGACAGCAGGGAAAAGACCGAACAGCTTATAAAGGATACCTATGAGCATTTCCGGGTTATGTGGGAAAAATTAAAGGAAACCTACGGCTGTGTCATTATCCAGAACAATTTTGAATTTCCGTATTACCGCCTTTTGGGAAATATGGATGCGGTAAATCCAAACGGAAGGGTAGCCTTTGTAAACCGGCTGAATGCCCTGTTTGCAGAGTACGCTGCCGGCAATGACAGTTTTTATCTGCAGGATATCCAGTACCTGTCGGCATGCTACGGTCTGGATAAATGGGGCGACTCTTTTTACTGGCATATGTACAAATACGCATTATGCGTGCCTGCCATCCCCACACTTTCCTACAATCTGGCAAATATTATAAAATCCGTTTACGGAAAAAACAAAAAAGCATATGTGCTGGACCTGGACAACACCCTCTGGGGCGGAGTGGTCGGAGACGACGGTCCGGAAAACATAGAAATCGGTCAGGAAACTTCCATGGGACAGGTGTACGCCGAGTTCCAGAGCTACTTAAAGGAGCAGAAGCAGATAGGCATCATGCTGAATGTAAGCTCCAAGAACGAAGAAGAAAATGCGCTGGCGGGCTTAAGCCGTCCGGACAGTGTCTTAAAGCCGGATGACTTCATGATAATCAAAGCCAACTGGGAGCCGAAGAGCAAAAGCGTGGCAGAGATTGCCGCGGAACTAAACATCGGTACGGACAGTCTGGTATTTGTGGACGACAATCCCGCAGAGAGGGAAATCATCAGGCAGAATCTGCCGGGTGTGGCAGTACCGGAAATGGACAAGCCGGAGGAATACTTAAAAACACTGGACCGTTCCGGGTTCTTTGAGGTGACGGGACTTTCCGAAGACGATACGAAGCGCAACGAAATGTATAAGGCAAACCGGGAAAGAAAGAAGATGCAGGACAATTTCGCCGATTACGGGGAGTACTTGAAATCCCTGGATATGAAAGCGGAAATCGGGGCGTTTGTTCCCCTTTACATGGCGCGGATTGCCCAGCTTACCAACAAGAGCAACCAGTTCAATCTGACCACAAAGCGCCTTTCCCAGGCGGATATCGAGCATATGGCGGAGGACTCCTCCTACATTACCCTGTACGGCAAACTTGCGGACAAGTTCGGCGACAACGGTGTGGTATCCGTGGTCATCGGCAAAATAAAAGAGGATGCCCTGCACATAGAACTGTGGCTCATGAGCTGCCGGGTGCTGAAGCGGGACATGGAATTTGCCATGATGGACAGACTCACGGAGGAATGTAAGGAACGGGGCATTACCCGTATTTACGGCTATTATTATCCCACTGCCAAGAACAAAATGGTGGAGAATTTTTACGGACTGCAGGGCTTTACCCTGAAAAACAGGGACAATGAGGGCAATGCGGAATGGGAATATGAAATTCCGGCTTCTTACGAAAATAAGAACCGGTATATAGAGATTACAGAATAGAAAGGCATGGAAAGCATTATGACAAGAGAAGAAGTATTTGAAAGATTAAATAAAGTGTTCCGGGATGTTTTTGACGATGACGACATCACCGTAACGGAAACCACAACCTCTGCGGACATCGACGACTGGGATTCTCTGGAGCATATCAATCTGGTTGCCGCTGTGGAGCAGGAATTCGGCATGAAATTTACCATGGGCCAGGTGGTTACCATGAAGAACGTGGGCGAAATGGTAGACATTATTTTACAGAAATAACAGGAGCAGCCAATGGCGATTACATCATTTTATTTCTTGTGCTTTGCGGCGGTTTTGTTTGCGGTGTATTACCTGCTGCCCGGGAAACTGCAGGGGCCGTTTCTGCTGCTTGCAAGCATAGGATATTTCCTGACTGCCGGAAGTGCGTACTTAATTCTTTATCCGGCAGTGACCATTACAATTATATACGGTGCGGCATTGTATATTGATAGAGTGAAAGAACAGAAAAAACGAAAAACTGTCCTTTCACTTGTTGTCGTTTTCTGCCTGCTTGAACTTACGGCGCTAAAATACTGCAATTTCGGCATTTATACCTATAATGCCGTTGCTATGCGCCTGTTTCCGGGAAGCAGTCTTTTAAAAACCGTGCAGGCAGCGGCACCTCTGGGAATTTCCTTTTATACCCTGTCTCTTTTAGGGTATCTTTTTGATGTGTATTACGAAATCGGAAAGCCGCAGAAGAATTTCCTTAAATTTGCGCTGTTCGGTTTTTATTTTCCGGTGATTATTTCCGGCCCCATCCTGCGTTACCGGGATGTGGAACAGGAGCTGTATGCGCCCCATAAATTTGACTATCATAAATTTACCTACGGACTGCAGCGCATGCTCTGGGGTTTCTTCAAAAAATTAGTCATTGCGGAGCGTCTGGCGGTGGTGGTGAATACGATTTACGGGGATACGGATACCTACCGGGGCTTTTACATCGTAATAGCCGCCATAGGCTTTGCCTTCCAGCTTTATGCAGACTTTTCCGGCGGCATGGATATTGTCATCGGTCTGTCGGAAGCGCTGGGTATTCCTCTTGCCGAGAACTTTGACCGGCCCTTTTTCTCCAAATCCATTCAGGAGTTCTGGCGCCGCTGGCACATTACGTTGGGTGCATGGCTGAAGGACTATCTGTTTTACCCGTTGCTCCGCAGCAGGGCTTTTACCAAGCTGCAGGCGGACTGCAAAAAGAAGTTCGGGAAAAAATGGGGAAAGAAGCTTGCCACCTTTGCCGCCATGTTTATTCTCTGGTTTGCGGTAGGCATGTGGCACGGAGGAGCCTGGAAGTTCATCATGGGCTCGGGACTCATTCACTGGGCATACATTGTGCTGGGCGAAGCGGGAGAGCCGCTGTGGAAAAAGCTGAAGGCATGGTGCCGGGTGACGGACAATACAAAGTGGTTTGCCTTCTGGCAGCAGATACGGACCTTTTTACTGGTCAGTGCCAGCTTTGTCTTTTTCAGGGCAAGCAGCTTTACGGACGGCCTGCACAGCTACAGGCAGATGTTCGCAGCCTTCAACCCGGAAATTTTCTGGAACGGTTCCCTGTTTTCTTTGGGATTGAACAGTATCGAATTCCTGATTACCGTGGGTTCCCTTTTGATTTTACTGGCATTTTCCGTTTTACAGGGGAAAAAATCCATCTGGGACAGACTGGCGGCTATGCCCATTGGTATCCGTTGGATACTTTTGTATATCGCACTGTTTGGTGTGATTTTCTTAGGATATTACGGTCCCGGCTACAACGCTGCGGAATTTATTTACAGAGGCTTTTAAGGAGGCAGGGCAATGACAAAAAAACAGGCATTCAAATCCATATTGTTTTGTCTTCTGTTTGTGTGCATGCTGATACCTCTCACGTATATGATGCGTACAAGCGGTGTAATCAAGGATATTTTTACCGGTTTTTACGCGGAGCCGGACAACACGATAGATGTGGTGATGATAGGCTCCAGCCCCGTGTATCCCTGTCTTTCGGGACCCCAGATGTGGGGAGAGAGCGGTTTTACGGCATATCCTCTGGCAAGCAATGTGCAGCGCCCCAAGGCAGCCATTCATCTGGTGGAGGAAGCGTTAAAGACCCAGTCCCCGGAGCTGTTTATTTTTGAAATGCGCATGTTTACCTACACGGACGAGCATATGATGGAAAACATGGCATACACCAGAGGGGTTACGGACAATATGAAGTACTCCTTAAACCGTATCCGCACCATTAACGACCTGGTGCCGGATGTGACGGAGCGCTACACCTATTATTTTGATATTATCAAGTACCATGAAAACTGGAAAACCATTGTGCTGCCGGACCAGTACCGCACCTTTGCCTATGAAAAGATAAATCCCCTGAAGGGCTATCTGGTGAAGGAACAGGTGATACCGGGAGAGGCGGCGGATTTGTCCGGTATTACGGAAAGAATGCCGATACCCGCGGAGCAGGAGGAAGTGTTAAAAGAGCTTCTGGAGTACCTGTCGGCACATGAAATACAGGCGCTTTTTCTGGTAACCCCTACGGATTTTACCTATGACGAACAGAAAATGTGCAATTACATGAAGGATTATGTGGAGTCTTACGGCTACCATTTCTTAGACATGAATGCCTACCGGGAAGAAATCGGCGTTGATTTTTCCACCGATTTTTATGACGGCGGCGGACACACCAACTCCTTAGGGTCCGGCAAGTGTACGGCATTTTTAGAGGAATATCTCATAGAAACCTTTGACCTGCCGGATAAAAGAGGACAGAGTGCCTATGTGTCCTGGGACAAGGCTTATGCGGAATGGCAGGAAAAAGCAGGACAGGCAAAAAAGGTAATCGCAGAAAAAATCGAAACCGGAAATTATGACGGAGAAGCGGGGGAATAATGAACCGATACACATTTGAAGAACTGACGGTAGGACAGACGGAAAGCTATTCCGTAACGGTAACGGAAGACATGCTGGCGCATTTTTTAGCTATCACCGGGGACTGCAACCCCCTGCATAACGATGCGGAATTTGCAAAAAAGAAGGGATATCCGGGCAGAGTGGCATACGGTATGCTGACGGCATCGTTTTTGTCCACGCTGGCGGGCGTTTATCTGCCGGGGGAAAACAGCCTGATACACAGTGTGGAAACCAAGTTCGTGAAGCCGGTCTTTGTAGGGGACACGCTCCTTGTTTCCGGGGAAGTGGCGGAAAAGAACGAACATTTTCCGGTAATAAAGCTGAAGGTTGTCATTACCAACCAGAAGAAGGAAAAAGTACTGCGGGGCAGTATGCAGATTGGAGTGCTTAAGGATGGAGAATAGGGTATATCTGATTACGGGAGCCTCATCGGAGGTAGGAAAAACACTCATAAACCGTATCTGTGAGGAAAACAGCGGCAATGAAAAAAACATAAAGATATATGCGGGATACTCCTCCCACGGAGAAGCTCTGCAAAAGCTGCAGGCGGAGGAAAGAAGAGCGGAAATCATTCCTGTCCAGGCGGATTTATCGAAGGAAGAGGAAACTTTGAAAATAACAGCCGCCTTAAAGGAAGCGGGGGACTGTCCGGACTATTTCATACATCTGCCGGCGGCAAAGCTTACCTACAACAAACTGAAAAAGGCGGACTGGTCTGCGGTAAGCAAGGACATGGAGCTGCAGGTGCATTCTCTTCTGACACTGGGACAGAATATTCTGCCGGGTATGGCAAAACGGGGCAGCGGCAAAGTGGTTGTCATGCTTTCTGCCGTAACACTCGGTATGCCGCCGAAGTTCATGAGCCAGTATGTGGTGACCAAGTATGCACTGCTGGGGCTGATGAAGAGCATGGCAATGGAATATGCGGATAAGGGAATATGCGTCAACGGCATTTCTCCCAATATGATGGAAACCCCGTTCTTAAGCGAAATCGACGAACGGATTGTGGAAATGAACCGGGAGTCCTGCACCTTAAAGCGGAATGTGAAGGTGGAGGAAACGGTGGAAGCTATCCGCTTCCTGTTATCGGACAGCATGGGCTATATGAACGGCGTCAACTTAAATCTCACCGGCGGCGACCGGTAGGGCGGAAAGAAACAGAAACGTCCAGACGGATGTGGGAAAGGAAGAAAGAATGCGGACGGATAAAAAAGAAAGAACGGCGGGAATTTTAGGATTTCTGTTTAATCTGGTGTTATATTTTGCGGCATACGGCGGTCTGTGCGGCACGTTTTTTAACGGCGATACGCTGGCAACCATTGTGGACCCGGCAGGACAGGCAAGCGGTTATTTAGGCAGCGGCAGATATTTGTATGCACTGGTTTATGAAGCGGGAAGGGCAATGGGAATTGACTGGGGAACCACCACCGGTGTCAATGTCTTTTTTGCCATTATCCTGATTGCGGCGGGCAGCACCCTGATTTCCCATACCTTTGCAAAAGCCATGGAAATTAAAAAAGAGAGCAAAGCCATGTTTGCCGTATATCTGGCAGTGGCATTAAGCTTCTTAAATCTGCTTTCCCTGGAGCTTTTATACTTCGGTGCCTATGCACTTGTACCCGGCATTGCCATTCTGCTGATGGCATTTGCCCTGCATTATTTGCAGAAAAACAAGTATGCTCCGGCGCTGCTGTTTTTTATTCTGATGATTATGACCTACCAGTCGTTTGTGGGATATTTTATCTGCTACGGACTGCTTCTTATCTACCTGGAATACCGGGGCAGACTGCAGGCTAAGAGTTTCTGGAAGAGCGGTATTCTGGTGATGGTTTCCGGTGTGATATGCATTGCGGATATTTACAGCGTCACCCTGTTCGGAAAGCTGGGATGGCTCCCGCTTGTTCATAAACACATAGAAGCCGCCAATCCCGTGGATATTTTCCGCACCATCATAGAGGTGCAGATAAATATCTTAAAAACGGAATACAGCCTAAGTGTAGTTCCGTACCTGCCGTTTCTGCTTGTACTGATAGCGGGAATAGGAATTTTATATGCGTTTGTTACGGGAAAAAAGAGTGTTAGTCAGTGGGTGTATCTGATTCTGCTGGCAGTGGTATCCGACATCAGTTGTTTTGCGGTTTTATTCGGCGGCTATTTATATGTACCGCCCCGCATTGTGGTAAGTTACTGGGGCTTTATCAGCATGCTTCTGCTTTTGTGCCTGTATGAGCTGCAAAAGAAGGCGGCAACACCGGTTCCTGCCAAAATTCCCGTTGCAGCCATGGTAGTTATGACGCTTGTGCATATCGTAAATGCCAATCTGGTGGTTTCCGGTCTGTACGTCAGCAATGCCCTGGACAGAAACTATGCCCGAAGCGTAGTGGAGGCGATTGAACGGTACGAGCAGGAAAACAACACGGAAATCCATTCAATATATATCGGCAGGGACAGTAACTGCAGTGTTTTCTGGAAGGATTATGTTTCTTACTATAACTACAACATCAACGAAAGATGCGTTTCGGGCGACTGGCAGCTCAACATTCTTTTGAAGCTGGAATCCGGCAGGACGTTTGAGAGGACGGATATTCCGCAGGATATTTACGAGACGGCTTTCAAGGACAGAAACTGGGATAATCTGAATCTGGCGGAGCAGCTGGTTTTTCAGGATGACACCGCTTACTTATGTGTTTATTGATTGTAAAGAAACTAAAAATATGCTATACTAATTTGATGTTTTAGCATCGTATAGGCAGGAGAGAAGAGGCTTGAAAAATACAATATCCATGAAAAGAGCCGTACAGGCGACCATATGTATACTTGTGTTCCTTGCCGTATTCTCGGTCTGGCCGATGAAACTCATAAGACCCTGGCAGTATATGGGCAGCGTGGACAAAGAATCCAAGGCGATTACCGCAAACGAAGGGGCGGTATTGCAGCAGTTCATTCCGGTGAATGACTGCCTGCGCTCGTTAAGCTTTTATGTATACAACGAAGACACAGCGGATATAGAGGGGAAAACCCTGTATTTCCGCCTGTTTGACGCTAATCTGAACAAGCTGGAATACAGTGTGTTTACCTTATCGGAAGAAAATATTCCGGGATTGTTTACCATTCCCATGCGCGGGGAATGGAAAGCTGGGGAGGTGTACTATTTTTCCATAGAATGTCCGGGAGCGGAGCTTCTGCTTTCCATGGAAGACGGATTAAATGTGGACATTCTCTACGGCTACCGGGTCTATTTTACGGCGAAGCAGTATCTTCTCATCGGAGGCTGCATTCTGCTTGCCGGTGTGCTGCTTCTTCTGGCAGCGGAGCTTGTGTTCCGTAAAAAAGATGCAAAGAAAGTGAGCATCGGCATGCTGTGGCGGATGCCGGCAGGTGTGCTGGCGGCAGCGGGAGCGCTTTTTGCCGCATACAATGTATTTCCGGCAAAGAGACTGGCAACGGAAACCGTGGATATTATTTTCTATGAAACCGGTATTCTGTTATTCCTGCTTTTTACTTGGTATTGTCTGTTTCATAAAAAAGAACCGGTGGTAGAAAGAACACTTTCCCTGAAAGAATGTCTTTCGGGGCTGTCGGACAGGCTGCCGGATGTTCTGCAGACGGTTTCCTTTGCGGGTGTGATGCTGGGCTGTGTCAGATATCTGAACGCCCTGTCCACCTTTGACCAGAAAAGCGCAGGCAACATTACCATAGCCTGCTTTGCCCTGGCAATTCTTAGCGGCTTTGCAAAGGAAGAGCTTTTTAACGTGTATCAGCCGGTTTATATAGTACTGGCAGCGGGAGCCGGTATCTGGTACTGCGTACAGCAGGGAGCGGACGAAGAAAGTCTTATCCTTGCCAGAGGAACGTCGGCTGCTTTCGCACTCTGGGGCATGGTAGCGGTAAATGTGCTGTATCATCTGTTCCTGAACATCAGAAGAAAAAGAAATATTTTTAAGAATATTTCACCGGTATACAGCATTATGCTTCTCCTTCTTCTGGCAGAATTTATTCGGAGCCGGAACGGAAAGCAGTGGCCGGTTACCTGGGCGTGTCTGTGGATTTTATTTGCTTTGCGGCTTTTGGACAAAGGCGGCAGAAAGCAGTATCTTAGTAATTTTGCAAACGGTGTATTTTTACATTTTGTGGGTATCTGCATTTATGCATGGCTGCACAGACCGTTCCATTTTTACACCCATACCCGTTATCCCGGCGTGTTCCATACGGTGACCTCTTCTGCGGTCTATGACTGCTTTGTGCTGGTGCTGGCGCTGGCTGTCTTTCTGGTAAAATACGCAGGGACGAAGAAAATTTCTCTTTGCTTAAAGGAACTCTGGGTATTCGGACTTGCAGGAGGCTTTATGCTGCTGACTGCGTCCCGGACGGGACTCTATGCAGCGGCTGTCCTGACGGGACTGCTTATCGTGGTCACCTCCTTTACGGAATTTAAGGACGGTATTTTAAGGGCGCTGCTTCGTACCGGGCTGCTGCTTCTGACACTGGCGGGCTTTTTTGTGGGTACCTTTACCGCCTGCCGTATTATTCCCGCGGTTTACAACAAGCCGCAGACCTTTGAAATCGAATGGTTCCAGGATTCCATCAAAGAAGGAGAGGACTGGAATTCCTTCCGCTATATTACCGTGCGGAAGTTTCTTGCAGTATTTGATGCCAAGCTGACCTATTATGATAAAGAGCATACGGCACAGGAGGATGCGGTCTCCGAAACACAGGAGGGCGTGACAGGATTTTCTTCCCCGGAACTGACCGAGGAAAAGGAAGGTATCGGCGGCAATGCCGATTATACCAACGGCCGTATGGAAATTTATAAAAAGTATCTGTCGCTTCTTGACTGGAAGGGACACAGGGACGTAGCGGTACAGGGGGACAACGGCAAGATGATTGCCCATGCCCACAACGCCTACATTCAGGTGGCATATGACTTCGGTATCGGAGCGGGTATTTATTTTCTTCTGTTCTGTGTGGTATTCGGAATCAGAAGCATTTATTATTACAGCAGACACAAAGGGGAAAAAGCCGGAATTGTGCCGGTAGCGGTTATCGGGGTATTCGGTATCTGCGGTCTGGTGGAATGGGTGATGCTCCCCTATATTCCCACGGGTTTTGCCCTGTTTTTCGTACTGGTACTGCTCATGCCTAAAATAAAGGATACGAAGGATTTATAAAATATGAAAAAAACAATCAATACAGCACTTTTATACAGAAGAATATTTTTGCTGATTTATGATATTGCAGCCGTATTCGCTTCTTCGGTCATGGCACTGTGGATGCGTTACGAGTTTGTATACAAGGATATTGACCCTGTTTTTTTGGATTCCATTTATTCGTTTATGCCCATCACCATGCTGATTACCGTGGTGGTATTTGAAATACTGCGTCTGTATAACAGCCTCTGGGCATTTGCCAGTGTAAACGAGCTGCAGAATATTGTGGCGGCATGCGGCGTGACGGCAGCGCTTAACGGCCTGGGGCTGATGATTGCCGGCAAACCGGTTCCCCGCAGTTATTATTTCATGTTTGTCTTCTTACAGATTGCGTTTACGTTTGCCAGCCGTTTCAGCTACCGTTTTTTACGAAGCCTGCGGCAGAAGGGCAGAAAAAAAGAGAGAATGACCAATATCATGATTATCGGTGCCGGTGAAGCGGCAAACCTGATTATCAAGGATATTATTAACAGCAGATACACCCATATGCAGATTAAATGCCTGATTGATGATGACGTGAACAAGCACGGCAAATTCATTCAGGGCATTAAAATCATCGGCGGCAGGGACAAAATCAAGGAAGCGGTAGACACCTATGCCATTGATGAAATCTTTATTGCCATGCCTTCTGTTTCCCGTTCGGAAATCAGCAAGATTATTGATATCTGCAAGGACACGACCTGTAAGCTCCGTACCCTGCCCGGCATGTACCAGTTAGTGAACGGCGAGGTCAATGTAAGCAAGTTAAAGGATGTGGATGTGGAGGACCTTTTGGGAAGGGACCCCATTGTGGTGGACATCGATTCCATTTTAGGTTATGTGCAGGGAAGATGCGTGCTGGTAACGGGCGGCGGCGGTTCCATCGGCAGCGAGCTTTGCCGACAGATTGCCGGACACAAGCCCTCCTGCCTGATTATTGTGGACATTTACGAAAACAATGCCTACGACATCCAGCAGGAACTGTTGCGAAACCATCCGGAATTAAATTTAGTGGTGTTAATCGGTTCCGTGCGCAACACCAAGAGAATGTATACCATTTTTGAAAAATACAGACCGGACATTGTGTACCATGCGGCAGCCCACAAGCATGTGCCGCTCATGGAGGACAGCCCCAACGAGGCGGTCAAGAACAATGTCATGGGTACGTTTAAGACCGCGCAGGCGGCAGCCTTTTTCGGCACCAAGAAGTTTGTGCTGATTTCCACGGACAAAGCCGTCAATCCCACCAACATCATGGGAGCGTCCAAGCGTATCTGCGAAATGATTGTGCAGGTATTCAACCGGCATTACGATACGGAATTTGTGGCAGTGCGGTTCGGCAATGTTTTGGGCAGCAACGGCAGTGTCATTCCCCTGTTCAAAAAGCAGATTGCGGCAGGCGGTCCGGTGACGGTTACCCACCCGGATATTATCCGTTACTTTATGACCATTCCGGAAGCGGTTTCCCTGGTGCTGCAGGCGGGAGCCTATGCCAAGGGCGGCGAGATTTTCGTGCTGGACATGGGCAAACCGGTGAAGATTTTAGACCTTGCCAAGAATTTAATCCGTCTTTCCGGCTACAAAGTGGATGAAGATATTAAAATTGAGTTTACAGGGCTCCGTCCCGGTGAAAAATTATACGAAGAACTGCTGATGGATGAGGAAGGCCTGCAGAATACGGACAACGAGCTGATTCATATCGGCAAGCCCATCGAGATGGACGAGTCCCTGTTTTTCAGACAGCTTCGCAATCTGGAAGTGGCATCCCGGGACGAAAGCAGTGACATCAAGGGCCTGATTAAAGAAATTGTACCGACCTATAACCCTAAGGGAGAACAGGAGTAACGGCATGAAACCATTTGAAAGGAAAATCTGGCTGGCATCTCCTACTATGCATGGAGAAGAGCAGGAATATGTAAAAGAGGCATTTGACACCAACTGGGTATCAACAGTGGGCGCCAATCTGGAGCATCTGGAAAAAAGTGTGCGGGATTATGTGGGCTGTAAGGCTTCCGTGGCGCTTTCCGCCGGAACAGCGGCACTTCATCTGGCGGTAAAGCTGGCAGGCGTGAAGCCGGGCGACAAGGCATTCTGCACCGATATGACTTTTGATGCAACCGTCAATCCGGTTACTTATGAAGGCGGAGAACAGATTTTCATCGATTCGGAATACGATACCTGGAATATGGACCCGAAAGCGCTGGAAAGGGCTTTTCAGAAGTACCCGGATGTAAAGGTTGTCGTGTTGGCGCATCTGTACGGAACTCCTTCCAAAATGGATGAAATACTGGATATCTGCAAAGCCCACACTGCCATTCTGATTGAAGATGCGGCAGAGTCCCTGAGCGCCACCTATAAAGGAAAGCAGACCGGAAGCTTCGGTAAGTTTAATGTTGTCAGCTTTAACGGAAACAAGATTATTACCACATCGGGCGGCGGCATGCTGCTTACGGATGACGAAGAAGCGGCGGAAAAGGCAAGAAAGTGGTCCACTCAGGCAAGAGATGCCGCACCCTGGTATCAGCATACGGAGCTTGGTTATAATTACCGCATGAGCAATGTGTTAGCCGGTATCGGCAGAGGACAGATGCTGCATCTGGAAGAGCACAAAGCGCGGAAAAAAGAAATTTATGAGCGTTACAGAAAAGGGCTTGCGGGACTGCCGGTGCAGATGAATCCGTATCTGGCCGATACCGAACCCAATTTCTGGCTGAGCTGTTTACTGGTGGATAAGGATGCCATGACGGAGCAGATAAGAAGCGACCATGACAGCCGTTACACCAAAGAGTCCGGCAAGAGCTGCCCCGATGAAATCCGGGAAGTGCTGGCTTCTTACAATATCGAAACCCGTCCCATCTGGAAACCCATGCATCTGCAGCCCATTTATGCAGACCATGATTTTATAACGGCAGCGGACGGCGTATGTGTGGACGAAGATATTTTTAACAGAGGTTTATGTCTTCCCTCCGATATTAAAATGACGGTTGAGGAACAGGATGCCGTGATAGAAATTATCCGCGGATTATTTGCATAAGCATAATGGTAATGCAGAGAAAGGCATGGTTTATCGGATGTATAAAAAGTGTATCAAGCGCCTTTTGGATATTCTGCTGTCGTTTACAGGGATAGTGGTGCTTTCCCCCCTGTATGTGATTTTGTGGATTCTGATTCGCTGCAAGCTGGGAAAACCGGCTATCTTTACCCAGGACAGACCGGGAAAGAACGAAAAGGTATTCCGGCTTTATAAATTCCGTTCCATGACGGACGAAAGGGATGAGGAGGGCAATCTTCTCCCGGATGAAAAGAGACTGACGCATTTCGGCAAGGTCCTCAGGGCATCCAGCTTGGATGAACTGCCGGAGCTGTTCAACATCCTGAAAGGGGATATGAGCCTTATCGGACCGAGACCCCTTTTGGTAAGCTACCTGCCCTATTATACCGAAAGGGAAAAATTGCGGCACACCGTAAGACCGGGACTTACCGGGCTGGCGCAGGTGAGCGGACGCAACTTTATTGACTGGGACCACAGGCTGCAGAAGGATATCGAATATGTGGAAAACCTAAGTTTTGGGATGGATGTGAAAGTCATTTTCCTGACCATAAAAACAGTGCTGGGACATTCGGATGAAGTGGCGGAGAACACCAATGCGGTGGAAGGAAATTTTGCGGAAATAAGAAAGAAAAGACTGGAAGAAAACGGATATGAATATATTGATACTCAGTGCAGGAACGAGGAATAAAATCGTACAGTATTTTAAGAAAACCGTAGGGGACAGCGGACGCGTCATTGCAACGGACTGCTCCAATCTGGCACCGGCGGTTTACGAGGCGGATGCCTTTTATCTGGTTCCACGGATTACGGCGCCGGATTATCTGGACAGAATTTTGGCCATCTGTGAAAAAGAAAAAATAGACGGTGTGTTTTCCTTAATAGACCCGGAATTAAGTCTTCTGGCAAAGGAAAGAGAACGCTTTCTGGAGGTAGGCACAACCCCCATTGTATCTCCTTATGAGATGGTGGAAACCTGCTTTGACAAATACAGAATGTATGAGCTTCTTAAGGAAAAGAACATTCCCACCGGAAAGTGCTATGTGGATAAGGAGGCTTTCTACAAAGCGGTGGAGCAGGGAGAAATTTCCTATCCCGTTTTTGTAAAGCCGGTAAAGGGAAGCGCCAGTATCAATATCAATAAGGTAAGCAGCCGGGAAGAAATCGAAGTGCTGTTTTCCTGCTATGACAACCTGATGATTCAGGAGTTTATGAACGGCACCGAATACGGAGCAGATGTTTACGTGGATATGCTTTCCCATAAATGTACCTCGATTTTTGTAAAGGAAAAAATCAAAATGCGCGCCGGGGAAACGGATAAGTCCGTGTCGGTAAAGGATGCCGCTCTTTTTGAAATGCTGGAAAAATTTGCGGAAGACTGCGGATTTGCCGGCATGATTGACATCGATATTTTTAAGATTGACGGAACGTATTATATCTCGGAAGTAAATCCCCGGTTCGGCGGCGGTTATCCCCATGCATATGAATGCGGTGTGGATTTCCCGGCAAGAGTGCTTGCCAATTTAAGGGGCGAGACCGGAGAGAAGGCAATCGGTGCCTACAAAGAGGGCATCTGCATGATGAAGTACAATGAAATTGCCATCCGGGACATGGAGAATGTGGAGATAATCAGATAAATGGGCACAATTTTGGTGTTGGGCAATTCTTCGGGCGGTCTGTATGATTTCCGAAACGAATTGCTGCTAAAACTCTTACAAAAGCATAGAGTGGTGGTCAGCCTTCCCGATGAGGTAAAGACGAAGGAACTTGCCGAAGAGGGCTGTGAGGTCCGGTTTACGGAAATAAACCGCAGGGGCATGAATCCTTTGCAGGATATCCGGCTGTACCGTTCCTACAAAAAACTCTTAAAGGAAGTGAAGCCGGATATGGTGCTTCTTTACACCATAAAGCCGGATGTATACGGCGGACTTGCCTGCAGGATGGGAAAGGTTCCGTATATGGCAACCATTACGGGACTGGGCAGTACCTTCCAGAAGGACAATCTCTTAAAGAAACTGATTGTCCGCATGTACCGGACGGGCTTAAAAAAGGCGGAATGCATCTTCTTTCAGAATGAACAGAACCGCCGTATTTTTGAGGAGTGCGGGATAAAGGGAAAAAAGAGCCTTTTGGTGCACGGCTCCGGCGTAAACCTTGCAAAACACACCCCGGCGCCCTATCCGGAGCAGGAAAGAACCCGGTTTTTATTTATCGGGCGTATTATGCGGGAAAAGGGAATTGAAGAATTCTTAGAGGCGGCAAAAGCCCTGCATGGGGAAAACGTAACCTTTGAAACGCTGGGCTACTGCGATGAGGATTACGGAGAACTGCTGGATACTTACGAAAAGCAGGGAATGGTAACACAGCACGGGTTCCATACCAATGTGGAAGATTACCTGAAGGAAGCCTCCGCCATAGTTCTTCCCACATACCATGAGGGAATGTCCAATGTACTTATGGAGGCGGCTGCCACGGCGCGCCCGGTCATTGCCACCAATATAAGCGGCTGTAAGGAAATTGTGGAAGACGGCGTTACCGGTTTTTTATGTGAACCGAAGGATGCCGCAGGTTTACAGGAAGCCCTTAAAAAGTTCCTGGCACTGCCCACGGAAGAACGCGCCCGGATGGGGCTTCGCGGCAGGGAAAAAATGGAACGGGAATTTGACAGAAACCTCATAACGGATGTATATATAAAAGAGATAGAAAAAGCAATAAAATAAATTAAGATAAAGAACAGAAAGGAAACGAACATGAGCTTGTACGAAAAACTTTTAAACGGTGAAGAAAAATTATCATTAGTAGGCCTTGGCTATGTAGGCATGCCGATTGCGGTTGCCTTTGCCCGGAAAATCCAGGTGGTGGGCTACGACCTGAATGCAAAGAAAATCGAGATGTATAAGAGCGGCGTGGATCCGACCAACGAAGTCGGAAACGACGCCATCAAGGAAACCAAGGTGGATTTTACGGCAGACCCTTCCAGGTTAAAAGAAGCCAAATTCCATATTGTGGCAGTACCTACCCCGGTAAATGCTGACCATACTCCTGACCTTACCCCGGTAGAAGGCGCCAGCCGGATTTTGGGACAGAACCTGACCAGAGGCTCCATCGTCGTATTTGAATCCACTGTATATCCCGGTGTTACCGAAGAAATCTGCGTTCCTATCTTAGAGAAGGAATCCGGCTTAAAATGCGGCGTGGACTTTAAGATTGGTTACTCTCCCGAAAGAATTAACCCGGGCGACAAGGTACACCGTCTGGAAACCATTACCAAGATTGTATCCGGTATGGATGCCGAAACTCTGGAAGAGATTGCCAACGTGTATGAACTGGTTGTGGAAGCCGGTGTTTACCGTGCAGACTCCATCAAGGTTGCGGAAGCTGCCAAGGTTATTGAAAACAGCCAGAGAGATATCAATATCGCTTTCATGAACGAATTATCCATTATTTTCAATAAAATGGGCATTGATACCCAGTCCGTATTGAAGGCAGCAGGAACCAAGTGGAACTTCCTTAAATTCTATCCCGGACTGGTAGGCGGACACTGCATCGGTGTTGACCCTTATTACCTGACCTACAAGGCAGAACAGCTTGGTTATCATTCCCAGATTATTCTTTCCGGACGCCGTATCAACGATGATATGGGCAAGTATGTGGCAGAAAGTCTGGTGAAAAACCTGATTAAGGCAGACATCCCGGTAAAGAACGCCAGAGTGGCAATCTTAGGCTTTACCTTCAAGGAAAACTGCCCGGATACCAGAAACACCAAGGTTATTGATATTTATAACGAGCTGGCAGAGTACGGCATTACCCCTCTTGTGGTAGACCCGGCTGCCGATGCGGACGAAGCAAAGCGCCTTTACGGCATTACCTTCGGAACCATGGATGAAGTCAAGGATATGGATGCCGTGCTGATTGCCGTCTCCCATACCCAGTTCTTATCCTTAAAGAAAGAGGATATTGCAGGCTTCTACAAGCCGGAGCACAAGCAGAAGGTATTCCTGGATATCAAGGGTATTTTCGACAGAAAAGAATATGAATCCGGCGATTTCATTTACTGGAGATTATAAAAGGAGTACAAAACCATGGGATTTCGCAATTTAAAATTTGATGAAGACAGCGTATTTTTAGTAACCGGCGGTGCGGGCTTTATCGGCTCCAATATCTGTGAAGCCGTTTTAGAGTTAGGCTATACCGTAAGATGTCTGGACAACCTTTCCACCGGGAAATATGAGAACATCGAACCTCTCACCAAGAACCCGAAATTCACCTTTATCAAGGGAGACATCCGGGATCTGGACACCTGTATGGAAGCCACAAAGGGTGTTACCTATGTGCTGAACCAGGCGGCATGGGGCAGCGTTCCCAGAAGTATTGAAATGCCTCTTTTATATGAGGAAATCAATATCCGCGGCACCTTGAACATGATGGAAGCTTCCCGTCAGAACGGGGTAAAGAAGTTCGTTTATGCTTCTTCCTCCTCTGTATACGGCGACCACCCGGTACTGCCCAAGAAGGAAGGACACGAAGGCCATCTGCTTTCTCCTTATGCGCTGACCAAGCGCGTGGACGAAGAGTACGGCAGACTGTATAAAGTCCTGTACGGACTGGACACCTATGGCATGCGTTACTTCAACGTATTCGGCAGACGTCAGGACCCCAACGGCATGTATGCAGCAGTTATTCCCAAGTTTATCAAGCAGCTTATGAACGGGGAAGTGCCCACCATCAACGGCGACGGCAGACAGTCCCGTGACTTTACTTATGTAGACAATGTCATTGAAGCCAACTTAAAGGCATGTCTGGCATCCTCCGATGCGGCAGGCGAAGCCTTCAATATCGGTGCCGGCGGCAGAGAATATTTAATCGACGTATACCATGATTTGTGCAAGGCACTGGGCAAGGATGTGGAGCCGAACTTCGGTCCCAACCGCGCAGGCGATATCCGCGACTCCAATGCGGACATCACCAAGGCACGCGAGCTTCTCGGCTACGACCCGGAATACGACTTCGCGAAGGGCATTAATCTTGCGATTGACTGGTACAAGGAAAATCTGTAGGAACACAGCGGAACGGAGATACTATGAGGTATAAAGTAGTCGTTTTCGGGGTGAAGGATACCTCCGAGAATATTGTAAGTTTCATACAGGAGCATATCTGCCCGGTGGATTTGGTGGTGACCATCAGTCCGGAGGTGACGAAGAAAAACCAGGTGTCCGGCTACAAGGGATTATCGGGGCTTACCGAAAAATACGGCATCCCGGTGCACGAAGCGGACAGCTATTTTCTGACGGATGAAAAAACGCAGAAATTCTTCGCAGAGAACGAATTTGACATCGGTATTTCCATGGGCTGGCAGCGCCTCATTCCGAAATCGGTGTTAGACAGGTTTGCTTACGGCATTTACGGCTTTCACGGCAATGCCGGTTATCTGCCCTTCGGCAGGGGACGCTCTCCGTTAAACTGGTCCATTATTTTAGGGGATACCCGGTTTAACTTGAATCTGTTCCGCTACGACGAAAAGGCGGACAGCCCCAATGTATTTGCCACGGAGATGTTTTCCATAACCCCTCAGGACGATATCCGCACGGCGCAGTACAAGAACATGATTTGCTCCAAAAATCTGATAAAGAAGCTGCTTGCGGCTTATAAAGAAGGAAACATATCCGTAAGGACGGACTCTAAGGATTTTGACTCCTGGTACAACAAGCGTACGGCCGCGGACGGAAAAATCGATTTCCACGGCAGAACCAGAGAGATTTACAACCTTATCCGCGGCGTGGCAGCGCCTTTCCCGGGAGCTTTTGCTTACGCGGGAGAAGAAAAGGTTACGGTGTGGGAAGCACAACCCTTTGATGAAATGATAGATTTTTCCGCCTATGCACCAGGGGAAGTTATTGATGTATTTGACGGACATCCCATTGTCCGGACGGTGGACGGTTCCCTGCTCATAAAAAAATATGAGTCGGCAAAGGAACTGCAGGCAGGAGATGTACTTGCTTAAGGCATAGGACGCAGGTTACGGAAAGGCATGGTGGTTAGAATGAAAATTGCAGTGCGTATGGATGACATCACACCCGATATGGACTGGGAAAAGTTTGAAACTTTCAAGACCATTCTGGATAAATACAACATAAAGCCCCTGCTTGGCATTGTTCCGGACTGCAGGGATGCCCATCTGCACAAAACAGAAGATGTTCCGGATTTTTTCGACAGAATGAAAAAATTAAAAGAAGAAGGCTGTGTTCTTGCCATGCACGGATACCGACATCTGTACGGTACAAAGCGCGGCGGACTTTTTCCGCTGAACCATTTTTCCGAATTTGCGGGCTTTTCTTATGAAAAGCAGAAAAATATGATTGCTCTGGGAAAGCAGATATTAAACGAAAACGGCATCGAAACCGATATTTTCATGGCGCCGGCGCATTCCTATGACGGAAAGACTCTAAAAGCCTTAAAGGAAAACGGCTTTACGAAAATCACGGATGGTTTCGGAAAAGCTCCCTATACTTGGAGGGGCATTACTTTTTATCCGATTTCGTTTCTCATGCAGAAAAGTTTAGAGCCGTCAGAAGGAACCACGACCATGGTGGTGCATATCAACGAAACCGATGACGAAGGAATGAAACATTACGAAGAACTGTTTGAAGAACACAAAGAACAACTTCTTTCCTATGAAGAGTTTATGAAGGAAACGCCGGTAAAACGGAATGTTTTCGGACATATCAAAGAATATGCCATGGCATCCTTCAAGCATTATGCCGTGAAAATGAAGAGCTGATACAGGGACGGAAGCCCTGCAAAAGTGCAGAGTTATAACGGAAACAGGCAGAAAGGCGTACTATATGACGGAACCGATTCGTGTGCTCCACGTACTGGGAGGACTTTCTATAGGCGGTGCGGAAAGCCGCATCATGGATTTATACCGGAATATGGACAGGGAGAAAATTCAGTTTGATTTTCTGATTCATACAACGGAAAAACAGCATTTTGAAGAAGAAATCACAAAACTTGGAGGGAAGATTTACCGGGTCCCTCGTTTTAAGGTATACAACTGGTTCAGCTATGAAAAAGCGCTGAAGCAGTTTTTTTCACATCATAAGGAATTTCGTGCCGTACACGGTCATATGACCAGCACGGCTTCTATTTATCTGTCCATTGCGAAAAAGGCAGGCATCCCCATTACCATTGCCCATTCCCGCAGCGCCGGTGTGGACGGCGGCATAAAGGGTGTGGTTACCAAAATGCTCCGCCGCTCCTTAAAGCACAAAGCCGATTACTGCCTTGCCTGCTCGAAGGAAGCCGGGGAAGCGGTATTCGGAAAAAAATGGGTGGAACAGGGAAAAGTACAGGTCATTCCCAATGCCATTGAAACGGAAAAATATGGGTATGACATTAAGGTGCGGGAAACTATGCGGGAAAGCCTGGGACTTGCTGGCAAGCTTGTTATCGGGCATGTGGGAAGCTTCCGCACCCCGAAAAACCATGTTTTCCTGCTGGATGTGTTTGCGGAAATTTATAAGAGAAATCCGGCGGCACGCCTTGTTCTGGTCGGAGAAGGCCCGCTGATGCCGGAAATCAAAGAAAAAGCAAAACAGCTCGGGCTTTCTGAGGTGGTTCTTTTTACCGGCAATCAGTCCAAAGTAAGCGACTATTATCAGACTTTTGATATTCTGATTTTCCCGTCCCTTTACGAGGGACTGCCCGGCACGGTGGTGGAGGCGCAGGTTTCGGGACTGAAGTGCCTGATAGCCGATACCATTACAAAAGAAGTGGACATTACGGAATTAGTACACAGAATGTCCCTTGCCGATACGGCGGAAGAATGGACCATAGCTGCCATGCAGATGCTTCCCTATGAGAGAAAATCCCATTTAGAAGAAGTGAACGCGGCGGGTTTCTCCATCAAGGAACAGGCAAAACGGTATGAAGAACTGTACCTTCGTTGAAACAGGCAGGTTACGAAAGGAATTAGGACAGGTATGATACAGGCAACCTACAGAAAAAAAGGAATACGCATTACCCAGGTCTGGTATCCGAATGGGGAAAACCATAAATTTACGGGAACCGATCTTGTTTTTTATCATGCGGTGGATAAGGAAGACAACGGAAAAAACAGAATGGCAACCATGTTCCATACGCTCATGAGCGACCTGACGCTGCCGGAGGAAGAACTGCAGAGCCGGATTAACAAGAACGTGCGCTATGAAATCCGCCGCAATAACAAGGAAGAGGTGGAGTTTTGGCATTTTACCTCTAAAGAATTGCAGGAGAACAGCCGGGTACAGGAAGAATTTGCCCATATGTATGAGCTGATGTATGAGGAAAAAGGAATGAAGGCGGTCTTTAACCGTCCCCAGCTTGCGGCGTATCTGAAAGAGGATGCGTTTGCTCTGACTGGTATTTACAAGGACGGAAAGCCCGTGGTGTTCCATTCGTACATTGTGGGAGAAAAAGAGGTAAGGCTACTTCACTCCGTATCCGCTTTCCGGGACGAAAACACGGATGCCAATTTTGTGGCGAGAGCCAACAAAAGACTTCACTGGGACGACATGCTTTTATGGAAAGCACAGGGAAAGGAAAAGTACGACTGGGGTGGCGTTTCCAGTCTGGAAAATCCCAACGGCATAGATGCCTTTAAATTCAAATTTGGCGGAGAGGCGTTGACCTATTACAATGTATACGAGGGCATTTCCCTTATCGGAAAGCTGGCAATCGGTGTTTTGAAGAAAAGAAAGGGCAAGGCATAGAAGTGGAAAGAAATGTGATGCTTATGGTACCGCTTTTAGACCAGGGCGGACTGGAACGAATCTGCGCCATGACGGCAAAGCTGCTTACGCCCCACTGTCACCTGACCCTTGTGGTATTCAGCACAAAGGGCATGATTTATGACGTGGACGGCGTGGACATGATTGACCTGAATCTGGGTAGCGTGCCGGGAAAAGTCGGAAAAGCCGTAAATCTGTGCAAACGTATCCGTGCCATTAAAAAAATAAAAAGAGAACGAAACATAGAAATCACATACAGCTTCGGACCCACCGCCAATCTGGCGAATGTCTTTACGAGAGTAAAGGATAAAATCTGGGTGGGTATCCGCGGCTACGGCGCCCTGCAGGACAAAAACAGCATGAAGCGGCTGTGCAGGAGAGCGAACCGGGTCATCTGCTGTTCCAAGGTCATGGCGGATGATGTGAAAACCCAGTTCGGGGCAAAGGACGTGGTTTGTGTATACAATCCCTGCGATGTGGAAAGCATCCGGCGGCTGGCAAAAGAACCTCTGCCGGCGGACAGGCAGAAGTTTTTTGACACGGGCGCACCGGTTGTGGCTGCCATGGGAAGAGAGCACGATGTCAAGGGCTTCTGGCACCTTATCAAGGCATTTGCCCTGGCAAAAAAGAAAATTCCGGCGCTGAAGCTCATGATTGTGGGCGAGGGCACCTTTGCGGCGTACCGGAAGCTGGCAGAGGATTTGCAGGTGGAGCAGGACGTCTGGTTTACCGGGGTACAGAAAAATCCCTTTGCGTATTTAAAACAGGCTTCTCTTTTTGTGATGACCTCCGTCAGCGAGGGCTTTCCCAATTCCCTGATAGAAGCCATGGCGGTAGGTCTTCCGGCTATGTCGGTAAACTGCAAAACCGGTCCCGCAGAGATATTCTTAGACGATTACCGGAGAGGCGGGGACGAACATACCGTTATTGAGGGGGAATACGGCGTGCTTCTGCCGGTCATTCGCCCGGAAAAGAATTTAGATGCCTCTGTCATTGAAAAAGAAGAGGAAATCATGGCGGAGCAGATGGTAAGAGTGCTCACAGAACCGGAGAAGCTTGCGGAAAGAAATGCGGCATCCTTAAAAAGAGCGGAGGATTTTTCCGTGCAGGCATATACGGACAGCCTGCTTCGGATGATTTGACGGTAGGTAGGGATTATGCTATATTCTAATGGAATATAAGCAGAAGAAAGGGAGCAAATATGGTAAGCATCTGTATTCCGGCTTATAACAACGAAAAGGATATTAAAGGAACGCTTGAAAGCCTGTTAAAGCAGACTTATAAAGAGATAGAAATCGTCGTGGTGGACGATGCATCTACGGACAGCACGGCGGCGCTGGTGGAAAGTATCAAGGACGACAGAATACATCTTTACCGGAACGAAAAAAATCTTGGTATGGCAGGCAACTGGAACCGCTGTGTGGAGCTGGCGAAGGGCGAATATATCAAGTTAATCTGCGCGGATGACAGACTGGTGTCGGAAAGCATCGAAACGGAAGTAAATGCCATGCAGAAAGACCCTGCCATCGTGATGACGGTCAATGACAGCATCATGATTAACCGGGAGGGAAAAAAGCTGGGTATTTTCGGAAGGTATCCGAAAAAAGGCATACAGGACGGAAAAAAACTGGCGCGGAAGTCCATGATTTACAACAACTATTTCGGGATGCCCTGTGCGGTCATGTTCCGCAAGAGCATTTTTGAAAAGGTGGGCGGTTTCGATACGGCGTACCGCTACATTCTGGATTTTGACCTCTGGATGTCCATGGCGCCTTTAGGCAAAGTGGATGTCTTAAAGGAGAAGCTCAATTATTTTATGCTCCGGGAAGATTCCAACACCGGAAAGGTCATGACCAAAGAGAAAAAAGCATACTATGAGGAGCATGTGTATCTGCTCCGTAAAAATGCGGACAGGCTTGCCATCGGAAAAGCAGGACAGTTTCTGTCCAAGGCACTCAGAAAAGGCCGTTCCGCCGCTTACGGTATATGGCTGAAATGGGTACTCAGAAAATAAAGACAGATTTGGAGATTATGATGGATAAAATAGCGGTACTGATTCCCTGTTATAATGAAGCACAGACAATTAAAAAAGTAGTGGAGGACGCGAAAGCGGCGCTCCCGGAAGCCATTGTTTATGTGTATGACAACAATTCCACGGACGGTACGGACGAAATCGCCAGGAATGCCGGTGCGGTGGTGCGCTACGAGTACCAGCAGGGAAAGGGCAATGTCATCCGCCGGATGTTCCGGGAAATCGAAGCAGAATGCTATATCATGGTGGATGGGGACGATACCTATCCTCTGAACAATGCCCGGGAAATGGTGGATGCCGTTTTAAAGAAAAATGCGGATATGGTAGTGGGAGACAGACTTTCTTCCACTTATTTTCAGGAGAACAAAAGACCCTTTCACAATCTGGGAAACTCTCTGGTGAGAGGGGTTATCAACCGGCTCTTTGCCTGCAATATCCGGGACATCATGACCGGTTACCGGGCATTCAGCTATGAATTCGTAAAGACATTTCCGGTTTTATCAAAGGGCTTTGAAATCGAAACGGAAATGACCATCCATGCGGTTTACAACAACATGCAGTTGGAAAATATTGTGGTGGATTACCGTGACAGGCCGGAGGGAAGCGTGTCCAAATTAAGCACCTATTCCGACGGTTTTAAGGTATTGAAAACCATTGTGCAGTTATACAAAAATTATAAGCCGTTTGGCTTTTTTACTCTGCTTGCAGCAATTCTGACCGTAGTGGCGGTAGCTATGTTTATTCCGGTTTTCGTTGAATTTTTACGCATCGGTCTGGTCAATCATTTCCCCACGCTGTTTGTATCCTGCTTTATTGAACTGGCGGCGGTACAGGCATTTTTCTCGGGCATGATTCTTTCCGACCTTGCCAAGAAAAACCGGAGGGACTTTGAGTTTCAGTTAAATCAGGTACACAGACAAAAAAAGGAAAACAGAGTATGACAAAGAAAAAGACAGTATTTCCCGAGATATTGCTCCCCGTCTTCTGCCTTCTGTTTTATCTTTTTTTGTTTTTTTTAGACGGTGTGAACTTATCGGCGGATTCGCAGAGCTATATTGATTTTACTTACGGAAGAGAGCCGTTTTATCCGTTGTTTTTAGCGTTTTTCCGCCTGCTTTTCGGAGCGGGATTTTATTTCAAAGCAGTGGTTTTTGTGCAGTGCCTTTTGTGGGCGGTGTCCATGTATGCACTGACAAAAACGGTATGCGAAAAAGTACAGGGCGGTGTATTTTCGGCATGTGTGTTGGTGTTTTTTCAGGCGGCAGTGGTATTCTTATGCCGCGTGGTGGCGGCAAGACATGCCACTTACTGCAATGAAATCTGTTCGGAAGGAATTGCCATTCCGCTGTTTACTCTGCTTCTGACCGAATTGTCTGCTTACAGCACGGATTATAAAAACAGCAGACTTATCACAAGCATGCTTATCGGCGTGCTGCTTATCAGCACCAGAAAGCAGATGTATATTGTGGTGCTTATTATGGGTGCTCTTTATTTCTTCCTGTGGACGGCACGGAAGATACCGGTAAAGAAAATGCTTCTGGCATGGGGCAGTGTGATTCTTGCTGTTTTCCTGTCGCTTGGACTGGATGTACTGTATAATTTCAGCCTGCGGGGAACCGCCATGCGCCATACCTCGGATTCTTCCGCCATGGTGATTACACTTTTCTACAGCTCCGGCAGGGAGGATGCAAAATATCTGGAAGACGAGGGCTTAAGACAGCTCTTTACCGATATTATGACGGAGGCGGAGGAGAAGGGGTATACCTACAAAGCCGCCGAAGGCAACTGGCTGTCCCGTTACAACCATTATTCCGACCACTATGATTTACTGGCGTTCGGCATTGTAAATCCTTCGTTTTATGCGTATATTGATGAGAACTTTTCTTATGAAAAAGAAGAGAGGGAACTGGCTTTTGATGATATAAACAGCGCCATGATTTCCGCCCTCATGTCCCACAGACTTTCCAAGGTACTGCAGGTGGCGGGGGACAATATGCTGGTGGGACTGTGCAATACGGTTTCCAAGGCGCATCCGCTGCTGGTATGGTATAATGTTTTATTCGGCGCGGTTTATATAGGGCTTTTAGTTGTAATGGGAAAAAAGAAAAAGCAGACGGCATTCTGGTTTGCCTTCTTAGTGCTGCTTTCCACCCTTATCAATGTAGTGGTGGTGGGCGTGCTGATTTTTGCCCAGACCCGGTACATGATTTACAATATGCCCTTTGTTTACATTGCCATGTACCTGATGCTCAGGGAAATGTACTTTATCTGGAAGGACAAAGCCAAAAGGAGAGCACATGCGTAAAATAGTATTTCACTTAAACTGCCTGGAACAGGGCGGAGCGGAGCGGGTGGTAACCACGCTGGCAAACCGTCTGGTACAGGAAGGGTATGATGTTTATATTGCCACGGAATGGGTGGCGGAAAATGAATTTGCCATAGACGAAAGAATTCACAGGGTGCATGTGGGACTGACGGAAAAGCAGGAAAAGGCTTCCACAAAGCGGCAGTTTTTCATGCGGATTTCCAACCTGAAAAAGTTTTTGAAAAAGGAAAAGCCGGATATCCTGATTGCCTTTGCCCAGAAAGCCAACTACCGGGCACTGATGGCGACCTACTTTATGCGGCTTCCGGTGATTGTTTCCGTACGGACAAACCCCTATCTGCACTATGTGGGAAAGCGGGATAAGATTTTAATTCCTCTTTTGTATCCCACGGCGGCGGGCAATGTGTTCCAGACGGTGGGAGCGAAGGAATTCTTTACAAAAAAGATACAAAAAAAATCTAAAATCATCCTGAATCCCATCAATGACAAGTATATCGGCGTACCGGAACCGGCAGAAAGACGGAAAACGGTGGTGCAGTCCGGCAGACTGGTGGACTTTAAAAACCAGCTTCTCCTGATTGATGCCTTTGTGAAGGTGCATGAGAAGCATCCCGATTATACACTGGAAATTTACGGCGGGGATTCCCATGACGGCACGAAAGAGCTTCTGGAAAAGAGCATTGCAAAAAATCAGGCAGAAGAGTATGTGCACCTGATGGGAGCCAGCGATGAACTGGAAAAGAAATTAAACGATGCGGCGCTGTTTGCCTTTTCTTCCGACTGGGAGGGACTTCCCAATGCACTGATGGAAGCCATGGCGCTGGGACTTCCCGTTGTGGCAACAGACTGCCCTTGCGGCGGACCGGCGACGCTTATCGAAAATGAGAAAAACGGACTGCTGGTGCCCATTAAGGATGCGGATGCCCTGGCAGCAGGCATGAACCGGCTGATTGAGGACAGGGATTTCGCGGAAAGACTCGGCAGGGAAGCACGTAAAATCAAGGACATTGCCAACACGGAGGCCGTGGTGCGGCAATGGAGGGACTATATCGAAGAACTGTGTAAAAAATAAAGGAGAGAGCTATGTTTTCATACGAAGATTACCGGAAAATAATTGAGATTATCAAATCCACGGGTCTGCAGGCAGGCTATAAGGAAGCTATTAACAGGGACAAATTTATCCTGATGCGGCATGATGTGGAGTACAGCGTGGAGAGAGCGTACCATTTATCCAAAGTAGAAGAGAGCATGGACTTTACTTCCACCTATTTCTTCCAGTGGACCAACAACTCCTACAATATTTTGTCCAAACGCAATATGGACATGGTAAAGGACATGCATGAAAGAGGACATGTCATCGGTCTGCACTATGCCTTAAACGGCATGACGGATATGGAGCTGGTGAGAAAACAGATTGTGAAGGAAATGAGCATGTTAAGCGAGATGTTCGGCTTTAAGGTGGACATTTTCTCCGTACACAGACCTTCCAAGGACATCCTCAGGGAGAACATCAAGCTTCCCGGTATCTTAAATGCGTATCAGGATGATTTCTTTACCTTTGCGGAAAATGTAACCGAGGACACTCCCGTAGCGGTGAAATACATGTCCGATGCCAACCACATCTGGCGTTACGGCTATCCGGATGAAAAGAACATTCTGTCCCACGACAAGGTACAGATTTTAACCCATCCTTTTGCCTGGACGAAGAACGGCTATGACAATTTCAACAATTATAAGACCCTGGTTACGGAAAAGGAAAAGGAACTGATTGAAAGCATTGATGCGGAATGCAAGGATTTCGTAGAGTATAAGGACTACTTTATGGAAAAGGCAGTATTGTAAAGACAGCGGAGGTATACCCATGTGCGGCATATGCGGATTTTTCAGCAAAAAGACCATTACAACCGAACAGCTTAAGGCAATGAACGATACCATGTATCACAGAGGCCCCAATGACAGCGGAGAAGAGATTTACCCGGCGAAGGACGGCTACACCGTAGGACTTGCCCAGCGAAGATTGTCCATTCTGGACTTGTCGGCGCTGGGACACCAGCCCATGCATTCTCCCGACAAGAGGGTATCCGTGGTGTTTAACGGCGAGATCTATAACTTTCAGGAAATCCGGGAAGAGATAAAGGAATATGAGTTCCGTTCCAACTGCGACACGGAGGTCATTATTGCCGCCTACTTAAAATGGGGCATTTCCTGTGTGGAGAAATTCAACGGCATGTTTGCCATTGCCCTTTACGACAGGGAGGACGACTCCTTTTATTTAGTAAGGGACAGAATCGGCAAAAAACCGCTGTATTACTGGCTGACCGGGGAGGGCATCGTGTTCGGCTCCGAATTAAAGCCCATTATGAAGTGCCCGGGATTTGAAAAACACATCCGTACCGAGGTGATTTCCCGCTACCTGTATCATCAGTATATCAATGCGCCGGACACCATCTTTGAGGATGTATACAAGCTGGAACCGGGAGCGGTTCTGCAGTTTCAGGCGGGCAGAAAGTCCACCTGGAAATACTGGGATGTGAAGACGGTTTATCAGGAAAAGAAGGCACAGCCGGTAACCGATTACGCGGAAGCCAAGGAAGAGCTAAAGAACCTGTTAAAGCGCTCCGTTTCCCTGCGAATGATTGCGGATGTACCTCTGGGTACGTTCTTAAGCGGTGGTTACGACTCTTCTTTGGTAACGGCGGTTGCGCAGGATTTGAAGAGTGAGCCGGTAAAGACCTTTTCCATCGGTTTTAACGAAGAAAAATATAACGAAGCGAAGTTTGCCAAGGAAGTGGCAAAGCACTTGGGTACCAATCATACAGAGGTCTATATCAGCGAAAAGGAAATGTTTGATTTGGTGGCAAGCATTCCCAAGTACTATGACGAGCCCTTTGCGGACAGTTCCCAGATTCCCTCCATGCTGGTGGCGGAACTGGCAAAGAAAGATGTAACCGTTGTGCTTTCCGGGGACGGCGGCGATGAATTTTTCTGCGGCTACAATGCTTACGATAAAGTGGGACAGGCACAGAAGCTGGATGTGCTGGGCGGCATGACATACGGTTTCTGCAATCTGCCGGGCATCCGGAACACGGGGCTTCTGGATAAAATGCCTTTTAAGGTGCGCATTATTGCCAAGAACCGGGACAAGGAAACCAAGACCCAGTTCGGTGCGGACAGTTATCTGTATACGGCAGCCCATATGGTAAAGGGGGACGGCATTTCCATCCTGTACCCCATTGAACAGGCTTACGGCGAAAAGAACTGGCAGGAGCGGAGAATGCTTTTGGATATGGACACCTATCTGCCGGGCGATATTCTCTGCAAGGTGGACAGGGCAACCATGAAGTATTCCCTGGAAGCAAGATGCCCTATTATGGATAAGGATGTGATGGAATATTCTTACCGACTGCCCCATTCCTTCAAATACGGCAACCATATAAAGAAGAGAATTTTAAAAGACATTGCCTACGATTATATTCCGAAGGAACTGCTGGACAGACCGAAGGTAGGCTTCGGCGTGCCTTTGGACAAATGGCTCAGAGGTCCCTTAAAGGAGCAGCTCCTTTCCCTGGCAGATACGGATTTCCTGAACAGGCAGGATATTTTTGATACCGCATTTTTACAGAAGATGCTGCACACCTATATGGAACACGGGGACGGCGGCCCGGCAACCGGCGCCAACTACTCCAAACTCATGTGGTCCTATTTTGTGTTCCAGCAGTGGTATCAGTATTACATGGAGTAAACGAACATGGCGGAAAAGAAAACCATTGCTTTTTACTGCAGTTCCCTGACCAAGGGCGGGGCGGAGAGAGTATTTGCCAATCTGGCGGAATATTTTACGGAAAAAGGGTACACCGTTTATATGGTGACCCAGTATCAGCAGGAGGATGAGTACTGCTTAAAGTCGGGTATTGCCCGTATCCTGTCCGACATTACGCCCGAGGAAGAAAAGAACGGAAGAATCGGCAATTTCTTTGCCAGATTTTTCAAGCTGCGGAATATTTTTAAGAAAATAAGGCCGGATATTGTATTTTCCTGCAACGGAAAAAACAATTTTATGGCGCAGTGTACGTGCATGGGACTGCACTGCAGGACCGTGGTTTCCGTGGTGGCGGACCCCAAAATGGAGTATCCCACCGGGCTGATGCGCCTGCTGGCAAAAGTACTGTTTCGGTTTGCGGACGGGATTGTGTTCCAGACAAAGGAAGCCATGGACTTTTTCCCGAAGGCTGTCCGTAAAAAAGGCATAATCCTGCCAAACTCCTTAAATCCCCAGTTTATCAGGGAACGGTTTGAAGGGGAAAGGGAAAAAGAAATCGTGGCGGTGGGCAGACTGGATGACAACAAAAACCATGCCATGCTGCTGGAGGCTTTCGCCGAAATAAAGGATGACTTCCCGGACTACCGGGTGGTGATTTACGGCGAGGGCGAAGACCGGTCCAAGTTAGAGAAGCTTGTTGCAGAGCGGAAGCTGGACGGCAGGGTGAGCCTGCCCGGCAGAACGGATAAAATAGAAGAGAAAATTTACAAAAGCAGTCTGTTTGTCATGACCTCCGATACGGAGGGAATGCCCAATGCCCTCATAGAGGCGATGTCCCTGGGACTGTGTGTGATTTCCACGGATTGCCCCTGCGGCGGTCCGAGAGAGTTAATTACACCGGGGAAAAACGGTTATCTGATGCCCGTGAGGGATACGGAGGCATTGAAGGAGCAACTGGTTTACTGTCTGTCCCATCCGGAGGAAACGGAAGAGATGGGAAAAGAGGCGGCACGTATTCAGGAGAGTATGGCACCGGACAGTGTAAACCGTAAATGGGAAGAGTATTTCGGAAAGGTAATGGGATAATGCGGATTTCGATTATCGTGGCAGTTTATAACATAGAAGCATATATCGCACACTGCATAGAGTCCTTATGCAGCCAGACCTACCGGAATCTGGAAATTATTCTTGTGGTGGACGGCGCCACCGATTCCTCCGGTCAAATCTGCGAAGAATATGCAGAGAAGGACGACAGGATACAGGTTGTTTACCGGGAAAACGGAGGCTTAAGCGCTGCCAGAAACACCGGTATCGAAAAAGCCACCGGAGAGTACATCACCTTCGTGGACGGGGATGACTGGGTGGAGGAAACCATGTATGAAACCATGGCGGAGCTTGCCGGTAAATACAACGCCGACCTGGTGGCATGCCGCTATAAATGTATTTACAGGGACAGCGTAAAGGACGGCTCCACCGGAAAGGTAACGGTGTATACCAAACCCTATGAGATGCTTTTACAGTATTTAAAAGAGGATGAAGCCTATTTAATCCAGCATGCGGCATGGAACAAGCTTTACAAAAGGGAGCTTCTGGGAGAGGAACGGTTCCCGGAAGGGGAATGGTACGAAGACGTGGTATTTTCCGCCCGCATATTAAGCAGGGTGCATACCGGCGTTTATGTGGACACGGCATTTTACAACTATGTCTGTGAAAGAGAAGGCAGTATCATGAATGCCGGTCTGACAGAGCGTGTATTTACGGACCGTATTCCCGCTTACTTAAAAAAAGAGGCATTTTTAGAGACGCTGCCTGACAAAGAGGCGGTTTCCCTGCACCGTTATTATTTTTACAAAAGACTGCTTATTTTTTACGAAGAACTGTGGAAAACGGAAAATAAGCCCTTAAAAAAGCATCAGAAGGAATTAATACAACTACTCCGGGAGAGAAGAAATACTTTTCCGGATGTTTTTGGTGTTTCCATAGCAACCAAATCCGATATTCTGAAACTGAAAATTTTCTCCGCATCTCCGCTTTTGTTCCATGCGGTCATGTGGGTGAATGAGAAATGGATTTTACCCCGGAAACTTGGGACAGGAGGAAAAAAATGATTATGCTGCAGATGACCGGCGGCATGGGAAACCAGATGTTTACCTATGCTTTGTACCGGGCTTTAGGGCAGATGGGAAAAGAGGTCTGCATTGAGGATTTCACCCACTACGATACGCCGGAAAAGAACTGTTTACAGACCGTGTTTCATCTGGACTACCGGAAAGCGGACAGGGAAGTATACCAAAGGCTTACGGATTCCGCCCCCGATTTTTTACACAAGGTGAAACGGAAGCTTACCGGCAGAAAAGAAAAAATCTATCAGGAAAAGGATGCCATTCTTTTTGAACCGGAAGTTTTTCAGACAGAGGACGTTTACATGATAGGCTATTTTCAGAGTGAGCGTTACTTTGAAAAGGCGGCTGACAGTCTGCGGAAGGATTTTTCTTTTGACTGGAGCACGTTCCCCGAAAAGGCAAAGAAACTGCGGAAACAGATGGAGAAGGAAACTTCCGTGAGCCTGCATATCCGCAGAGGGGACTACATGAATGAAAAGTTTGCGGGGATTTACGGCAATATCTGTACGGATGCTTACTATGAAGCGGCGCGCCGGTATATGAAAGAGCATTTCGGGGACTGCCGTTTTTACCTGTTTACGGACGATGCCGGATGGGGAAGGCAGCAGGAAAGCGAAGATACGGTGTACGTGGATGCATCGGAAGGTGTAGGCGCCTATGTGGATATGGCGCTTATGAGCTGCTGCAGGCACCATATCATTGCCAACAGCAGCTTCAGCTGGTGGGGGGCATGGCTGGATGAAAATCCGGACAAAACCGTGATTGCACCGGCAAAGTGGCTGAATATATCGGAAGGAAAAGACATTTACGCAGGACTCTGTAACTGCCTTATTGATCCGGAAGGGAAGAAATTAGATGAACAAAAAAAATATAGGAAATTATATTGATGAAATAAGAAAGAATAAGTTTTTTTACGACGCTGTTACATTATGTGTGATTTTGATGTGGTTTCTCATGATGGAGATTGCGCATGGTTCTTATGTATATAACAGAATGAAGTGGAATATGTTTATTCTTAATATGTTTGTTTATATATCCGTTTTTTTTGTTTTGTATATTACAATTAAGAAAAGGTGGATAGCATGTTTGGTGGGGTCAGTCTTTTTTATGATTTTCAGTATAATAAATTATTATGTGATTGATTATCACGGAACACCTATAACATATCAGGAAATTTACAATATTAGAACTGCGTTAAATGTAGTTGGGGCATATACATTTTCCATAACAAAGCGTATAATTCTAATATTCATGATAGGTGTAATAGAAGGGATTGGAATATGGTATATTAGAAAAAGCAAAATAGCCGAATTCTATACTGAAAAACGAAAAAAGGAAAGCGTTATACAAGGAATTTTGCTATTGGGTATAATTGTTTCTTTTTTTCTTGTATTTATTAGGGAAAATGAATATAAAGAGAAAATGACAGTCTCGTGGAATTGGAATGAACAATACAATACATGTGGTGCTTTGCCGTGCTTTATAGAGAGTATTGTTCAAGGAATGGAAAAGGTTCATAAACCGGAGGGATATTCTCTTGAAAAAATTGAGGAAATTAAAGCAGAAACAACTGTTTATACAGAGAAAGAGGAAACTTATCCTGATATTATCCTGATCTTAAATGAGACTTTTTATGATTTGAATCAGGTTACAGATATAGAAACGGATGAAGAATATTTATATAATATTAAAGAATTAGAAAATAAAATAACAGGATATGCTATATGTCCGGGAATGGGCGGCGGAACAAATAGCACGGAGTATGAATTATTGACCAGCAATTCATTACAATTGTTAGGAAATATTACGCCTTTTGCAAAATTAAACATGAGTGATGCTAACAGCATAGTAAGCTATTTAAAAAGTATTGGATATAATACTCTTGGAGCACATCCAGCAGTAGGAACTAACTATATGAGAAATGTCGGATATGCAGGATTAGGATTTGACGAAATCTATTTTAAGGAAAATTTCAGCAAGTTGGAAAATTATTATAACAGACAATTTCCAACGGACCAATCAGTGTATAACAATGTGATAGAATGGTATGAACAAATGCCGAATGTGCCAAAATTTATATATGTTTTAACAATACAAAATCATGGTGAATGGGAAAGTAATGATGAAAAATATGATTTGGTCCATGTAAAAAATAATTATGGTTCATTGACAGCTTGCGTAAATGAGTATTTGACATGCATTTCAATGAGTGATACAGCATTAAATAGCCTTATCTCATATTATGATACGAACCAAAAACCGGTTGTGATATGCATGGTAGGGGATCATGCTCCGTATTTTGTAAAAAGGGTAGCAGATGAAAAATATTTAAATTCGGATATAGAATTAAGGGGAAGAAGTGTACCATTTGTGATATGGTCAAATATGTTTAATGGGGAACAAGATATAGGTTCTATCAGCATGATTTACCTTATGCCGCTTGTTTTACAAAAAGCAGGTGTACCATTGTCCACTTATTATGAATATTTATTAAATTTGCAGCAAGAGGTTCCTATTCTTACGTCATATGGAAAGTATTATGATGATATAGGAAACATGTATTCATATGAAGATGAAACAACTTACAAAGAAGCTATTAATGATTACTTTATTTTGGAATACAATAATATATACGGTGGAAAACAAAGAGTACAAAATATATTTCAATAAATAATGAAAAGGATAGGATGACATGCGGGTAGCGATACTTTATATCTGTACCGGCAAATATACGGTTTTTTTCAAGGAGTTTTACGAATCCTTTGAACAAAACTTTCTGCCGGGCATTGAGAAAACATATTTTGTATATACGGACAAGAAAAAACTGCCGTACAGTGATAGGAAAAATGTGTGCCTTATCCCACAGAAGAATTTAGGCTGGCCGGACAACACGCTGATGCGGTTTGCCCTGTTTTCCAGAGAAGAGGAACGGTTTAAGGACTACGATTATACCTTTTTTATCAACGCCAATTTCCTCTGTGTAAAGACGGTAACGGCAAAAGAGTTTCTGCCGGTTGAGGAAAATCTTTTGGTGGCGGAGCATGCAAGCGCCCACGGGAAGAACCCTAAGGATATGACCTATGACAGGAATCCGAAGTGCCGGGCATTCGTGGACTGGGACGAGGGCAGCGTCTATGTGATGGGCGGCTTAAACGGCGGAAAGACGGGCGCTTATCTGGACATGATTCACACCCTGCGGGATAGGGTGGATGCGGACAAAAAGGACGGTATCATTGCCCTGTGGCATGACGAATCCCAGTTAAACCGTTACATCATCGGCAGGGATGATGTAAAAATCCTGTCACCCTGCTACGGATATCCGGAAGGCTGGGATTTGCCCTATGAACCGATCATGCTCATCCGGGACAAGAGTAAATATTTTGATGTGGAAGCGGTAAAGGCAGGCAGCTTTTTCGGAAGAATTAGGCTGTATCTGGGCCGCCTGAAAAGTAAAATCGCCATCCGGAAACGCCTGAAGGCGATTGCCGGGCTTTTTAAGAGAAAGGGATAAACCATGATGGAAGTTATCCGTTACAACGAAACGGAAACAGCGGAATGCAGCCTGAAGGATTTGTTACGCTTTTCCAGCAGATATCTCCTAAACAGTCCCCGGACAAATGACCTTTATGATGACAACTTTTGAATATTAATATGTAGTGGATAACTAAGACCAAAAGTGATACAATATTACATATAAATATGTTGCGAAAAGAGGTGCACTAATGGGATTGTTATATACAATTGGACATTCTCAACATGACTTTGATTATTTTAGCAATTTGTTACTAAAAAATAATATTAATTATTTAATAGATGTAAGAAGTACGCCTTATTCAAGGTATGCAGAAACCTACAATAGGGAACACATTAGCAAATTGCTGTTGGGAAAGGATATTACGTATTCATATATGGGAAAGTATTTTGGAGCAAGACCGGAGAATACTGAGTTATATAATGAAGAAGGATATTTAGATTTTGAGAAAGTTGCGCAATCAGATTTATTTATCAAAGGAATGAAAAATGTGGTTTTAGGATTGAGGAGAGGTAATAATATTGCTCTTATGTGTACAGAGAAAGATCCGATAGATTGTCATAGAGCAATACTGGTTGCAAGGGCATTTTCCTTAAATGGTGTGAATGTAACTCATATATTGCCCGATGGTAGATTACAGACACAGGAAGAATTAGATGAAAGATTGTTGGATATGTATTTTCCGGATAGGGCACAGTTGTCAATTTTTAACTATAATAATGTTATAGATGATGGTGAAAATTTAAAAACGGCTTACAGGGAACGTAATAAAGAAATAGGATATCATTTGCACAATAAACAACATGTTGTCGTATAGGGAGGCTTCTGATGCAGGTTTACACAATGGGTTTTACAAAAAAGAGTGCGGAAGAATTTTTTGGTTTAATACAAATCAATGGGATAGATGCACTAATAGATGTTAGATTAAATAATCAATCTCAGTTAGCCGGATTTACCAAGGGAAGAGATTTGGCTTTTTTTTTAAAAGAAATTTGTAAATGTTCATATAGTCATGAGATTCAATTTGCACCAACTAAATTGATATTAGATAACTATAAGAAAAATATAATTTGCTGGTCAGAGTATGAAGCGGAATATAACGATTTGATAAAAAGAAGAAGAGTTTCAGATATTTTTAAGGATAAATATGAAAATCATGAAAGAGTTCTTTTGTTGTGTTCAGAGCCTACTCCGGAGAATTGCCATAGAAGGTTGCTGGCAGAGTATTTAGAAAAAGAATTAGGGTATGGGATTAAACACATATAATAGATGGAGGTATTTATTTATGGGGAAAATCAGAATGGTTGTATTGACCAAATCATCAAAGTACGGAAAGAATTGTGTTGCCGGTATTGATTTGGCAAATGGTAGTTGGGTGAGACTTGTGACCAATGATGAAAGTAGTCATGGTGCGGTATCGGATGAAGATTTAGTATGCAAAGATGGAAATAGCATTCAGGTTTTAGATGTTATAGATGCACCGATATTGGGTGCTTATAACACTGAAATACAGCCGGAAAATGTATTGTTAGATTTAGATACATATATAGAGATAGTTGGAAAAATGTCAATTGAAGAGGTCTTAAACATTCATCCGCTTGAATTAAGAGGCGATATATTGGGGAATATATATCCATACATAACAGAAGCGCGAGTAGGATTTGTGGGTTATTCATTGACAATAGTGGGGGTTGATGATTTAGTAGTTGTTCAAGAAGAGAATCCATCCGGAAAACCAAAAACAAAAGTCAATTTTAATTATAACGGCAATAAATATGAGAATATATCTGTGACGGATGAAAAATTTTATTCCGTAAAGAATAAAACCCGGTATGATAAGGCAATATTGGTTATCAGCATTGGGACCCCGTATAATAGCAAATATTATAAATTTGTATCAGCAATTTATGTTTAGATATATGTATGATTTCCCGATAACGGCAGGGTATAAAACAAATTTACCTTTCATAGCTGGAGGAGAAGGCTGGAAGTTTGACTATTCCTATGGTAGTATGTTACATTGAAAGTTAGCAAATTAGTGGATGAGGAATCTTATGCAGGACAAAACACTGATACTGGGAGCAGCGGGATTTATCGGGACAAACCTGACCCTGCGGCTTATCGGACAGAATAAAAACCTCATATTGTTTGACAAACCGGGAGCGGTCTACTGCCCGGGAATACAGGGCGCAAAACAGGTGCAGATAAGACAGGGTCTTTTTACACAGATGCAGAAGGAGGACTGGAAAAGGGTTCTGCCGGATTTTTCGGAGATGGAATGTGTATACCATTTAATCAGCACCACCTGTCCGACCAATTCCAACCGGGATATTGCGGGGGAACTTGCGGACAATGTAATCGGTACGACGCATTTCCTGGATGCCTGTGTGGAAGCGGGAGTGAAAAAGGTAGTATTTTTGTCCTCCGGTGGTACGGTATACGGAAAAGAGCATACCGGACTCTGCAGGGAAGAGGAAGAAGCATTTCCCATCACGGTGTACGGCATGCAGAAACTGAGTATCGAAAAGCTTCTGTACCTATATTATCAGCTTTATAATTTAGATTACCGGATTGTCAGATTGTCCAATCCATACGGTCCCTATCAGAAACCTAACGGCGTACAGGGGGCGGTGACGACCTTCACCTACCACATTCTGAAGGACGAACCGATTACGGTTTACGGGGACGGCAGCGTGGTCAGGGACTATATTTACATTGCCGATGCCATAGAGGGTATTCTTACCATAGCGGAAGAAAAGGGCAGGTATAGGCTCTACAATCTGGGGAGCGGACAGGGCGTCAGCATCCGGGAACTGATAGATACTATTGCGGAGGTACTTCATAAAACGCCCCATATCCATTACGAGGCGGGAAGAAAAGTGGACGTGTCCGTAAATGTGCTGGACATCGTCCGGTATGAGCAGGATTTCGGACACAGAAACAACATTCCCCTAAGGGAAGGTATTCAGAAATTAGCGGCTTTTTTTGAGCAGAATTAAAGGAGACGGCATTGAACAGTATTACCAGACTGGGAAGTATCTTTTATTATAAAATAGCATATCCTCTTTATGAAAATTCTTTTGGACTGTTAAAACAGAAGAAAAAGGTAAAAATAAAATATCAGATACAGAGAAACAAACAGAATGTGGTGATTTTCGGTGTTCCCAATCACGGAAACTTAGGAGATTATGCCATATTTATGGCAGAAATGGCTCTCCTTCGTAAGTACCTCCCCAATTCCAATATATTTGGAATCAATATGACAGATTTTTCACATGAAATCCGTGCCTTAAAGGGACTGCTTACCGGAAAGGATCTGCTTATCCTTACCGGAGGAGGAAATCTTGGCAACCAGTATCCGGACGATGAAAGGATACGCCGCAAAACCATAGAGACTTTTCCGGAGAACAAAATCGTTCTCTTTCCCCAGACTTTCTTTTTTACACAGGACGAGGAGGGGGAAAAAGAGGAAAAAATCACAGCGGAAATTTACAACCGGCATAAACATCTTTTTCTGATGGCAAGGGACAGTCTTTCTTTTGAAAAGATGAAAAAGACTTTTTCGATTCCGGTAAAACTGATGCCGGATGTGGTGCTTACCTGCCGCATGGAAGAAAAGGAAAACCGGGAAGGGGCGCTCTTACTTCTTCGCAGGGATGTGGAAAAGAAGCTGACGGACGAAGAGGAGACGGCATTAGAGAAGGACTTACAGAAAAAATTCCGGACTGTGACCAAAACGGATACGGAAATTTCCTATTGGGATTATATTAAAAATCCCGAAGCAAGGCTTAAGGAAAAGATAGAAGAAGTGCAAAGAGCAGAACTTGTGGTAACGGACAGACTCCATGGTATGATATTTGCGGCTGCCACGGCAACCCCCTGCGTCGTGTTCGGAAATTATAACCACAAGGTAAGGGAAACCTACAAGTGGGTGAGCCATCTGCCCTATGTGGCTTTTACGGAGAACAAAAGCAAACTGGCTACAGCTGCACAGAAGGTGCTTGATGTACAGCGTCCTGTGTATGACAATACAGAAATTATGCGTCTGTACGACGAAACTATTCAGGAGATTTTATATGGATAAATTAAAAAGATATGTAGAATGTTATGTTCCCATTACCACATGCAATCTGCGGTGCCACTATTGCTACATTACACTGCAGAATAAATGGAAAGATGAAATCAAACCCATCGGTCATTCCCCGGAAGAAATTGCCAGGGCACTGTCAAAAAAACGGCTGGGAGGCACCTGCCTTATCAATCTTTGCGGCGGTGGGGAAACCCTGCTCTGTCCGGATTTACCCAAGGTGGCAAAGGCACTCTTAGAAGAGGGACATTATGTTTTTATCGTAACAAACGGAACCATTACCAAGGCGTTTAAGGAAATTGAGGTATTTCCGAAAGAATTAAGAAAACGGCTTTCCTTTAAGTTTTCCTATCATTATTTAGAACAGCACAGATTGAAAATCACAGAACTGTTTTTTGACAACATCAACCGGATGCGTAAGGCAGGCTGTTCCTTTACCTTAGAGGTAACACCCAATGACGAACTCATTCCGCATATTGAAGAACTTCGTGCGGAAGCCAGAAAGTATGTGGGTGCCGACTGTCACGTGACAATTGCCAGAGATGACACGAAAACGGATATTCCCATTTATTCTGCCTTGCCGGAAGAGGAATTTTACAAGATCTGGGAGCAGTTTGATTCCGATTTGTTTGCATTTAAGAAGACCATTTTCGGTGAGCATCAGAACCGGTTCTGCTATGCAGGTGACTGGAGTGTTTATGTCAATCTCGGCACCGGTGATATGACAAGGTGCTATGCGGGTAGCAAAATTGATAATATTTACGAAAAACCGGACAAGCCGCTTCATTTTGAAGCCATGGGTTGCCGGTGTCCGATTTTCCACTGTTATAACGGACATTCGTTTCTGACGATGGGGGATATACCGGAGCTGGATACGCCTACTTATGCCAGTGTGAGAAACCGTACCGATGCAGAGGGAAACAACTGGTTAAGCCCGGAGGTGGAAGCCTTTTTATCCTGTAAATTAAAGGATTCCAACAAGGAATATCCCGAATGGAAAAAGTGGTTGATTAACCATAAAAGGAATGTATGATGGGGCATATTATGACGGAAGAAGAGAAGATTAGTGTCATCGTGCCGATTTACATGGGGGCACCCTGGCTGAAAAGATGCGTGGCTTCCATACGGAACCAAAGCTATACCAACACGGAAATTATTTTAGTGGATGACGGTTCACCGGATGAATCGGGAGAAATCTGCGATGAACTTCAGAAAACGGATTCCCGCATCAAAGTAGTGCACAAGGAGAACGGCGGTCTGTCGGATGCCAGGAATGCGGGCATTGCTGTAGCAGGTGGCGAATACATTATGCATGTGGATGAGGACGATTATATTCATCCCGATACTCTAAAGATTATGCATGGAGTTATCAGCAGCACGGGAGCAGACATAGCAGTTTTTGATTTTGAGATGATACCGGATAAACTGGTGGAGTCTTTTCCGGTAATTGAAAAGGTGAAGGAGCCGGTCTGCTATGAAGGACAGGATATTATGAATCAACTCTGGTATAAAAATTTACGTACGGTGGTTGTGTGGGATAAAATATACCGGAAGTCCGTATACGACCATACCTGTTATATCAAGGGGCGTATTCACGATGATGAATCGGCAATTCATTATATATTGGGACAGTGTAAAAAGATTGCCTATGTGGATGAAAAGCTGTATTACTATGTGCAAAGGGAAGGGAGTATTACCACCCAAAGAAAATGGGCGTTTTATGCGGATACCTTTCAGGCATATGAAGAACGTCTTGCTTATCTGACAGAGCAGAGGTACACGGAAGCAGTCGTATTTACAAAAATGCAGATGCTTCATTTTATAACAACGGATTATCCTCGCATAAAGGAGATGCCGGAGGCAGCCGCTACCATAAAACGGATGCGGGAAACCGTGAAAGTATTTTTGAACGATACGGAAGTCACGGAAAAACTGACCGTTGAGCAGAGAAAAGTATACCGGATATTTGCCAAAAATCCGGTGGGCTATGAAAAAAAAGTAAAACGTCTTAAGAGCAGAGAGCAGGCAAAAGAGACCGTAAAGAATGTCTTAAGACCGGTAAAACGATTGATAAAACGATGAATGGATGAGATTTCATGGAAGAAAAATGGACAACAGTATTAAAACCGAAGCATAATTTATGGGATATCAACCTGAAAGAATTATTTTCCTACAAGGATTTAATCTTTCTGTTTGTAAAAAGAAATTTCGTTACCAAATACAAGCAGACCATATTAGGGCCGTTGTGGCTGATTATCAGCCCGATACTGACGACCTTAATGTATGTGCTGGTATTCGGTAATATTGCGGGACTGTCCACGGACGGAACGCCGCAGATGGCATTCTATATGTCCGGCAATATCATCTGGACGTATTTTGCCTACTGCGTCAATCAGACATCCAATACCTTTGTGTCCAATGCGGGGGTATTCGGCAAGGTGTATTTCCCCAGACTGGTAGCCCCCATTTCCACGGTACTGACGGGACTTTTGGACTTGGGCATCCAGTTCTGTCTGTTTGCGGTGATTTTACTGATTTATGCTTTGACGGGCACGCCCATCGGCATTACTCTCTGGGCGCTTTTAACCCCCATTCTGGTTATCCAGCTTGCCATGCTTGGCATGGGAGTGGGCATTATTGTTTCCTCCCTCACCACCAAGTACCGGGATTTAACCATTTTAGTTGCTTTTGGTGTGCAGCTCTGGATGTATGCCAGCCCTATTGTATATTCCGTAAGCCAGATACCGGAGCGGTACCGGTTTATTTATCTTTTAAATCCGGTGTCCCCCATTGTGACGATTTTTCGCTATGCTTTCCTTGGAACCGGTTTCATCCCGTTTGCCTCCTGGGGCATTAGCTGGATTACCACGATAGTGGTTATGGTTACCGGCGTTCTTTTGTTCAGCAAGATTGAGAAAACCTTCATGGATACCGTATAGGTTTCCAAAGTGGTTTTATGGTTACGGAAAGGCATGGAAACAGTATGCAGGATACGGTTATTAAGATAGAAAACTTAAAGAAAAGATATAAGCTCGGCAGCATCGGAGGCGGAACCTTAAGCGCCGATTTACAGAGCTGGTGGGCGAAGAAAACGGGAAAAGACGACCCCAATCTGAAAATTGGGGAAAAAAGAGAGAGCGGTACGGAGTTCTGGGCGTTAAACGGCGTGAACTTAGAGGTTAAGGCGGGGGAAACCCTGGGGATTATCGGCTCCAACGGCGCCGGTAAATCCACTCTGTTAAAAATTCTTTCCCGCGTTACGGCACCCACGGAAGGGGAGGTGAAAATCAAGGGGCGCATTTCCAGTATGCTGGAAGTGGGAACCGGCTTCCACGGCGAACTGACGGGACGGGAAAACATTTACTTAAACGGCGCTATCTTAGGTATGAGCCGCAGTGAAGTGGATAAAAAAATGGAAGACATCATCGAGTTTTCCGAGTGCCGTAAATTCATTGATACCCCGGTTAAACGATATTCTTCTGGTATGTATGTAAAGCTGGCATTTTCCGTGGCTGCACACTTAGACTCCGAAATCCTTGTAATGGATGAGGTACTGGCGGTAGGCGATATGAAATTCCAGGAAAAGTGTCTGGGAAAAATGGGAGATGTGGCGGATAAAGAAGGACGTACCGTATTGTATGTCAGCCACAATATGAACACCATCCAGCAGCTTTGCAGCCGCTGCGTGGTACTGGACAAGGGCCGCATCATTTATGACGGCAATGTGGAAGAAGCCATCCGGATTTACATGGGCACGGTGAAGGATTCGCCGCTGAAGCTCAATCTGGAGAAGTTCCCCAGAGCGGAAGAGCATAAGAGCCATGTGGTGCTCATGAAAAAATTAGAGGTGCTGGATGCGGACAGCAGTGTTTTTGTCCAGAACAGCGAGATGCGGTTTAAGCTGACGCTTACCGCCAACCAGCAGGACCTGCACATGTATATCCGTGCCATTATTCATTATGCCGACGGCACGCCGGTTACCATGATTACCTCAAAAGAAGCGTTTGAGGCAAAATGCGGAGAGGACAGGGAAATTACGTTCAGCCTGAATACGCAGTATATTGTGCCGGGTAAGTATACCCTGAGTCTTATTTTATATGAAGTAAACCAGTTCGGTACCTTCCGGAACTGTGACGGAGTTAAGGATGCCTACTGTTTTGAAATTAAGGCGGGCGAGGATTTTGCCCACAAAATGGAATGGAGTCACAGATATTGGGGACACGTAGCGTTAGGAGAAATTCAAATCGAAACCGAATAAAGATAGTTATCCTTGTGTTCCTGTTGTTTCTGGGAATTGCTCTGGGAACCTATATCTTCTACGCCCTGCAGGCGGAAAAGACCCCGGAAGAACCCTTAAACAGGGTAAGAACCATTCCTAAATATGCGCATTTCAGCATAGACGATGCCACTCAGATTTTTCAGGATATTGCGTTTCATGAGTATGAGAGCATCTTTGAAAATGCGGTGCTGGGAAAGTTAAAGGAATTTCACGACACATACGGTCTGAAAGTGACCTTATATGTTTTCGGAAAGCTGGATACCTATAATCTGGCGGATTTTCCGGATACTTACAAAAAAGAATTTGAGGACAGTGCAGACTGGCTGAAAATAGGCTTTCACAGTATTACGGAGGCATCTCCCGAAGAGGAAGGGATGACAACCAAAGAATTTGCAGAGGGATTTCAGAAAGTAAACAGGAAAATTCTTGATTTTGCGGGAGAAAAGTCCCTTGCCCATGTCATCAGACTGCATTACTGGTACGCTACGGATGAGATGGCGCAGGTACTGAAAAAAGAAGGCGTGGAAGGTCTGTTTTGCGGAAATGACAGCGTTTCCTGCTACAATCTGACGAAGGAACAGGCAGAAAATCTTTTAAGGTCAAGGGACGGCATCCGTCCGGGAGAACTGAGTTACTACGTAACGGATATCCGGCTGGAAAAAACAGATGACATTCTGAAAGCGCTGGATGCACATAAACGCGACCGCCTGGTGGTGGTGTTTACCCATGCATGGTGCTTTCAGGAGAATGCGGATAAACTGGAGACAGCTTTGGAATGGCTTGCTAAAATGGGGTATGAATATACCTTCCTGGAAAAAGAAACCCGGGTGAAAGAGGTGGCGGATGAGTAAAGAAACTCCTTTTTTAAGTATTATTGTTCCGGCTTATAATATAGAAGAGTTCATTGGGCAGTGTATAGAGAGTATTTTACGGCAATCTTATCAGGATTTTGAACTGATTTTAGTAGATGACGGTTCCAAAGATAATACCGGAAAGATATGTGACGAGTATGCAAAGGAAAATGTCCGAATCAAGGTTATCCATAAAGAGAATGGAGGTCTGGTAAGTGCGCGAAAGACCGGTATAAATAATGCGGCAGGAACTTATGTGACATATGTGGACGGAGATGACTGGTTAAAACAGGATGCGTTTGAATTAATGTGTCAAAAAGCTACAGAAACACAGGCAGATATCGTAATTGCAGATCTTGTATCTGTCGGAAAAGAGCAAAAAAAACTTATTCAAAATCTGGAGGGAGGTTTTTATCCGAAAGATAAGCTGGAAAAGGAATTTTATCCGAGGATGTTAGCAGACGGAGAGTACTTTTCATTTGGAATTCAGCCGTCCTTATGTGGAAGGATGTTTCGGAGAACCCTGATATTACCGCTTCAGCTTCAGGTGAATGAAAAAATCCGGCTTGGAGAGGATGCAGCATGTTGTTATGCATGCTTCCTAAAGGCGGATAGTTTGTACTATATGAAAGGTCAAAGCCTGTATTATTACCGGATGAGAGATACCTCTATTTCACATGCCATTATCAATTCCTATTACACAAATGAAATATTACTGCTTGCGGAACAAATGAAAACGCAGTTCGAGGAATATCCCCAATTATCGGATATGTTACGAACACAGTTGTATTTTTATCTTGTTTACATGATTGACAATATGATTACTCCGAATATAAAATGGTGGCATCTTCTCTTCTCACGCAAGTGCAGATTAGAAATCAAAAAAATAGCAGACAGCAGCATTGGCAGGCAAGTGTGCGATTTCATAAAAACATATCCTACATCTTCAAGAAGCAGGCGAATTATAAAGCTGATTGAGAAAAACAACTTTGGCAGGAGAATGAATCTGTATCTGCTTGTAAGGTGTGAAAGAATAATAGGTTATTCAGAAAAATAAGTTGAAGAATAAAAATGCGAGGATTAAACATGAACGACCAGCCTTTTGTAAGCATTATTGTCCCATCATACAATATTGAATCATATGTGGGACAGTGTATTGAAAGTATCATAGCACAGACGTATCAGGATTGGGAATTGCTTTTAGTGAATGATGGCTCCACCGATCGTACGGGAAGAATATGCGATGAATATGCAGAGAATGATGGAAGAATCAGAGTACTCCATAAAAAAAACGGAGGTCTTGTCAGTGCACGCAAAGCAGGACTGAGAGAAGCCAGGGGCGAGTATATTTTTTATCTGGATGGTGATGATTGGGTTACACCGGATGCCTTGGAGACGCTGTGTACATGTGCAAAAAGGGAAAATGCGGATATTGTGATTGCTGATTACATACATGTAGATGGTGAGAAAGAAAAATATATGTCACAGGAAATCCGAGAGGGATTGTATACTAAAGAAGATTTATATAAAGAATTTTATCCCCGGATGTTGTTCACAGGAGAGTATTATGCATTTGGCGTAGAACCGGCATTGGATGTGAAGATAATAAAAAAAAGCATTCTGTTTAGCAATCAGGTTCAGGTAGATGACAGAATCCGGCTGGGAGAAGATGCCGCCTGCAGTTATGGATGCTATTTAGATGCGAAAGCGGTTTATTATCTCAAAGGAAAATATATTCATTATTACAGGGTGAGACAATCCTCTATATCACACGGAATTAAGCAGACCTTATATACAGGTGAAATCGAGATATTAATAGCGCAGATGCGTTCGCGTTTCTGGCAATGTGAGGATAAAATTGATGTACCCTGTGTGTTAGAACCTCAGTTAAGGATGTATACGTGTTATATGGTTGATAATATGCTGACAGCGTACATTGACTTTGGAAACCTTTTTTGGGGAAAAGAATTGATGACCACATTAACCCATATCCGAAACAGTGAGATGGGAAGCAGGATGCTGCAGCAATGCAATATGGTTCGGACCTCTTCAAGAACCAAGAGGTTATTGAAAATGATTGAAAAGCCTAATTTTGTGAACAAAATGGATTTCTTTTTATTCCGATTATACGAACAGTGGAGAGGCAGCAGGTGAAAGAAAACCAGTATGTTGAAAATGTGGCTATGGGAGGAAGGAACGAATGAAAATTTTAGCAGTGGGAGCGCATTTGGATGATATTGAGATTGCATGTGGAGGAACTTTGGCTAAAGCTATCAAAAACGGACATCATGTTAAAGTGCTTATTATGAGCAAGTCGGGTTATACCAATAAAGAGGGAAAGGTACAGCGTGAAGATGATGTCGCAGTCATGGAGGGCACAAATGCGCTGCATGTTTTAGGAATACAGGATATAGAAATCCTTGATTTCCCAACCAAAGATATTCCATTCCGGTCGGATGTTGTTAATGCGATTGATGTTTGCATGAGCAACTATAATCCGGATATTGTTTTCACACATCATCCTTTTGATACACATCAGGCACACGTAGGTGTGAGCAATGCTACAATAGCAGCAGCAAGAAGAAAGAATACTATTTTCTTTTATGAGCCAATTACGCCTTCCGGAAGAAGTTATGTTGCATTCAAGCCGGGATTGTATGTGGATATAGAGCAAACTATTGAACAAAAGAAAGACTCTTTACGGGAACATAAGTCGGAGTATCATAAATTTGGAGCGGAAGACTGGATTACTGGTGTAATCTGCAGGTGCGGATTTCGGGGGTATGAAATTGGTAAAAAATATGCAGAAGCATTCGAAGTCTTACGTCTTGAACTGAGTTTTGATGGGGATTGCAATCTTTTATAAGACGTTAAATGAAGGAGAAAAGTTACATGATAAGTGACATTAAAAAACATGGCGTGATTGTTTTCGCCATGGATCATTACAACCCGCTTGGAGTTGTGCGCAGCTTTGGCGAGGAGGGAATCCCTTCTGTTGTTGTCGCACAGAAGAGCAGAACGGATATATCCAGATACAGTAAGTATACGAAAGAATATGTTACGGTGAATACCACACAGGAAGGGTATGACTGGCTCTTAGCTCATTATCAGGAAACAGAATTTGAAAACAGACCATTTCTCCTTACCTGTGATGATCGTACAATTGAATTCCTGGATAATCGCTATGATGAATGGAAATGCCGCTTTATTGGCTTTAATGGTGGAAGCAATGGAGTCATAACGAGATATATGGATAAGTTTGTTATTTTGGAAGCGGCTAAGCGACATGGTCTCAGGATTCTGGATACTATTACTG
>CAVHWP010000001.1:0-107668 GCA_963639875.1 Bacteroidaceae bacterium | reverse complement strand
CTATTACTGTCGATAAGGGAGAGATCCCAGGGAATATAGAATACCCCATTATTACAAAATCCATATCACCTGTTGTCGGAGGATGGAAGTCGGATGTATTCATTTGTTATACGGAAGAAGAATTGAGGACAGCATATGAGAAAATAAGGGCACCAAAGGTTATTATTCAAAAGTTTATTGAGAAGAAAAATGAATATTGCTTAGATGGATTTTGTGCGAAAAACGGTAAAATAATGTTTACAAGTATCGAGACAACGTATAACTATTTGATTAAAGGTTATTACAGTCCTTATATGACGGTTAAGAACTTTAATAAACCGGAAATAAAGAAACCGCTGGAAGATTTAATGAGTGAAATTGGATTTGAGGGAATATATTCCATTGAATTTTTAATTGACCAGGACGACCAGATGTATTTTAGTGAAATCAATTTTAGAAACTCCACATGGAGTTATGCATCAACATGTGCAGGAATGAACCTTCCAATATTATGGGCGGAAGCAATGCTATCCGGCGTGGCTCCGGTAAATGCGGTTAGAAATATTCCAGATAATTTTATGGCTATGGTTGAACCGATTGATTATGCGAAAAGGGTGAAATCGGGACAGATTACAAAAGGGGAGTGGCTAAAAGATTTTAAGGAAGCAAAATGCGGCTACTACTATAGCACGGAAGATCCGGAACCTTTTTATGAGTGTGTGAATAAATGGGATTCACTTGGCTGATTGTCAGACTCAGGAACATCATATTAAAATGGAGGCCTGTCATGGAAATGTTTGATAAAATTGTCTGCCTGGGAGGGGCAGTTACAACGGTTATATGTGTTGCATTATGTATTGTTCTTTTTTTTGCGGTAAAAAGCAAGGACAGTGATGGTAACAGAAATGAACTTAGCAGCAAAACGCATGAAAAAGCATGGAAATTATCCACGTGGATTGCCGGTGTCTTTGTAGCTGGAACGGGCGTTGCATTGATGTATGCACCTAGCGATCTGCTTGGATATGTACGGGAAGGGCTGACGCCGGCAGAATCTATTACTATGGTCGCATTGCTTAACGGTGCGCCTGTCTGGGCTATGTATTCGGTAATGGGATTGTGGTATATGAAGCATATGGATTCTAACATCGGTAAACTTGCGGCAATGCTTTCGACTGTTTTGGGAATGGCCGTCTCACTTTGGACCGGAATGAATACGATAGTGAGATTTGTGGGTCTTTCGTTTCCAGGATTTACATTCATGCTTGCAGCGGTAACGGTGATAATAGCCATGACTTCCGCAAAATTCAACTTGTTAAAAGGAATGTCGAAGGCGGCTTTTTTTGTGTTTATATATGCTTTCTTAGTTCTTATTTCAACACCGCTTACGGATTTTAAGCTTACGGCGATAAGCGGCAGCATAACAGGTAAATTCTGGACAGAATACTTCTTTGGAGATACTACGGCAAGCTGGATATTCTGGTTTTTATCATGGTCACCGACGGTAGCAAGGTGGTTAGCACATATTTCAAAGGGTAGAACCATGAAGGAATATATTGCCGGAACAATGATTCTGCCTACTGTCATTGCTTTTGGATGGATGGCTGTTTCGTGGATGTACCAGGATGTTATTATGAATTTTAACCTTGCCCAGAATATTGCAGTGTTCATTCCGTGCGTTATTTTTATTTTATCAGGACTTCTGTTTATGGCAGGTACATTGGATTCGGATTGTAAGGTTTTTTCCGAAGATATGGAAGCGTTGAGCGGGGGCAGGATAAAAAGAAATTCGGTAATACCTTACTATGGGATATTTGTGCTGTTTCTGTTTTGCTTTTTTGACTCCGGAATTATCAGTAAACCATTTGCTTTTAACAAATATTCAGCTTTGATTTTTATACCGCTGATAATTATGAGCATTAAGGAATGCCTTAAAATTGTAAAGAATAAATAACTGCCATAAATTAAAACAGGGAAAGCGTATGGTAAATATTTCTATAATTATTCCGGTATACAATTCGGAAAAGACAATTGTAAGATGTGTGAATAGTGTATGTGCACAAACGTTTGAGAACATTGAAGTTATTCTTGTTAATGACGGATCAAAAGATAAGAGTGCAGAATTATGTGACACACTTGCTCGGAAAGACAATAGAATAACCGTTATTCATAAAAAAAATGGTGGAGTGTCGATGGCAAGAAATAGTGGTATAGAGTCTGCAAGAGGAAAGTATATTCTGTTTGTTGACAGTGATGATTTTATTCCCAATGACTATTGTAAGCGTCTGATTGATGCACAAAAAAAATGGGGTGGGAATGCATTCATTTGGACTGGGGTTGATATTATCAGTGATAATGGTGCTGTGCCATCGAAAAGCATAAAGTATAGCACAGCAGAATGCAATAATCTAAAACGTAGTGACGCGTTGAAGCTTTCGGCTAAATCACTCTTAAATTCGCCATGCAACAAATTGTATCACGCAGGGATTGTTATAGATAATCATCTACGGATGGATGAGAATATCAGCATTGCGGAGGATTTACTGTTTAATCTGCAGTATATGGATGCTGCAGGAGCGTGTCCGATAGTAATTCTCAATAATGTCAGCTATTGTTACGTACGAAATGGACAGATTTCATTGGATTATGGGTATAAAAAGAATTATTATGCTACTCATAAAAGAGTACTGGGAAAACTCTGGGAATATTGCCATGTGTGGCAGGTGCCCTCAGAGGATATTCCACTATATTATCAGCGTTATTGGAATTACATGCAGGGAGCATTCTCTAATTTAGAGAGGGAAGAATGCAGACTCAGTAAATTCCAGGTGTTTTGGGAGAGAAGCAAAATAACGGCTGACAGATATTTTCAAAAAAGCCTTGTGCAGCATAAAAATGAGTTTGGACGGGGAAGTTACCTGATGTGGAGAAGCAGGGTTTACCTTTTTGTATATATATATGAAAGGGTAAGAAAATTAATTTGACATGTTGAAACATGAAAGCAACTGTAAACCTACGCTGTGTTCGGAAGTACAGGTAATAAAAATTAACACGATTGACAGAGATAATACTGTAAATAGAGGCAAGGGTGAGAGGATGAAGACGATAGAACTGATTGTCCCCTGTTATAACGAAGAAAAATGTGTGGCATTATTTTACGAAGCCATCAAGGAAACGTTTCAGACCATTGACAATTACGATTTTATCATCACGTATATTGACGATGGCAGCAGGGACAACACGTTAGAGGAAATAAAAAAGGTGGTAGGAAAAGAGAAAAAGGGAAAAATCCGTTATATTTCCTTTTCCAGAAATTTCGGCAAGGAAGGAGCCATCTATGCGGGACTTTCCAAAAGCAGGGGCGATTATGTGGCGGTTATGGATGCGGATTTGCAGCACCCGCCCGCACTGTTACGGGATATGATTCAGGCGCTGGATGAGGAAGGCTATGACTGCGCTTCCGCACAGAGAGTGTCCCGCAAGGGTGAGCCGCCTATCCGGAGCTCCTTTTCCCGGTTTTTCTATTTCCTTATCAAGAAAATTACGGGTATGGAAATGGTGCAGGGCAGCACGGACTACCGCATGATGAAGAGAAATGTGGTAGAGGCCATTGTGTCCATGCAGGAAAGTGAGCGGTTTACTAAGGGACTGTATGCCTGGGTAGGATTTAATAACAAGTGGATTGAATATGAAAACGTAGAGCGTGTAGCGGGAAAAACAAAGTGGAGCTTCGGTGGACTGGTAAAATATGCGTGCAACGGTTTCATGTCCTTTTCCACAAGACCCTTACGCGGCACCATATATCTTGGTTTTATTATTGTACTGATTTCCCTGATTTATGCGGTGATTATTTTTGTGCAGGCGCTGCAGAACGGTCCGGGCGCAAGAACGGGATATGCCAGTCTGATGGACGTGCTGCTGTTTATAGGTGGTGTCGTTATCACCATTTTAGGTGTCATCGGGGAATATCTGGCCAAAATTTACATGGAGGTCAAACACAGACCCATCTTTTTGGAGAGAGAGTCAAATGTTGACGAAGTACGGAACGGATAACTTGATAAGGGGGAGGATATAAGCTGTGAAATATCTGATTATGATGACCGGTAACTGGACAGATACCGAAGCTATGAATAATGCATATGACATTTCTGCATGGATTGACAACTACATCGGGAATACCGGCAACCTTGTACGAGATTTACAGGGAGCAGGATTATACGGAATTTAACCGGCAGTTTGAAAAGAACTTCCGGAATTTCGAGGAATTTCTGAAGCGTTTTCATCTGTGTGAGAAACTGCCCGAAACACCAAACGAAGGTTTCCGGCAGCAGGCGGATGTCTGCCCTCCTTACCGGGTGGATTGTGAAAAGCTGCAAAAAGAACTGAACAGCCTGGGGAAAGTTAAGAGTTTTCTGTACGATAAAGGATGGTTGAAGTGAGCAGACCCTGTCTTTGGATGGTCATTCCATGCTATAACGAAGAAGAGGTTCTTCCGATTACGGCACCGTTGTTTTTAGGGGAACTGTAGGAACTGATACAAAAAATAAGATTGCGGAAAACAGTAAAATCCTGTTTATAGATGATGGCAGCAGGGATGCTACATGGCAGATTATATCCCGGCTGGCAGAGAAAAAATGAGCATTTTTACGGAATACAGCAGAGCCGGAACAGAGGACATCAGAATGCTGTGCTGGCAGGGCTTATGGAGGCAAAGGACAGGTGCGATATCACCATCTCCATAGACTGCGACGGACAGGACGATATACATGCCATGGAGGATATGGTAGATGCGTATGCTGACGGCTGTGAGATAGTCTACGGTGTCCGCAACAACCGGGATACCGATACCTTCTTCAAACATTTTTCGGCACAGAGTTACTATAAACTTTTAAACGCACTGGGAGGCAATGTAATCTATAATCATGCGGATTACCGGCTGGTATCGGCAAGAGCTTTACAGGAGTTTTCCCATTTTGAAGAAGTGAATCTATTTTTAAGAGGGATGTTTCCACTGGTGAGATTTAAGAGTACATCGGTGTACTACGAAAGACATGAGAGAATGGCAGGAAAAAGCCATTATCCGCTAAGTAGAATGCTGACGCTGGCATTTGACGGTATTATCAGCTTAAGCAACAAACCAATCCGCATGATTTCCATGGCGGGAATTTGGGTTTCCTTGTTGGGATTTATCGGTATTATCTGGGCGGTGATAGCCCATATAATCGGTCAGACGGTAGCCGGATGGGCAAGTATGATATGTGCTTTTTTATCGGCGGTATCCAGTTGATTTGTATCGGTGTGCTTGGCGAATATATCGGTAAAATTTATATGGAAGTAAAACATCGTCCCCGTTATATTATCAGTAAACGGACCACCGACGAAAGGGCAGAAGATACGAGGAACTATATGGAAGGGGATAGAAATGAAGACGAAAAAAAACAGTAAACACATGACGGCGGCGGTAGTACTTCTTTTGTCAGTAAGCTTGCTGCCCCTGTTGTGGATAGGAAGATATAATGTTTTGTCAGCGGATGATTATTCTATATGCAAGGGAATGCATAAACTGATACAGGAAGGAGCAGGAATCAAAAGTCTGTTCTTCTATGCGTGGACTTATGCGCAGAAGCTGCATCAGAACTGGCGAGGGTGTTATATTATCAATTATATTGAGGTCTTTAATCCGGGAGCATTCCGTGAACAGGCTGCTTTTGTGACACCGATACTGATGCTTGCCATGATTACGGCTTCTCTGTATATTTTTTGCAGATGTGTGGTTTCTGCCTTTTTCGGAAAGGTATATCAAAGAGAAACTGTACTTATATGGGCACTTTTTACCTTTATGAATATTCAGACCATGCGGTCACCGGCAGAGGGCTTATATTGGTTTGCGGGAGCGGTTTCCTATACAGGACTCCATTATTTTGCCATTCTGTTTGTGGGCTTTATGCTTTGGGGGAATGAAATTTCCGGCACACGGAATAAAATTTTATATATGCTGGCGGCATCGGTGCTGGCATTTATAGTGGGAGGAAGCCAGTACACGACAGGACTTATCTGCGTGATTTTATGGGTATTCTTTTTAGTTGTCTGCAATAAGAAAACCGGCTGGCAACGACTTGTTCCAGGCTGTATTCTTTTCATTGGCTTTCTGGTCAGTCTTTTGGCACCCGGCAACATGGCAAGACGGGAAGGTGCAAACGGAATGCCCGCAGTTTCTGCCATCCTGTATTCCTTTACGGAGGCGGTTCATTTCGCATGGCAAAGTATTTCGCCTCTTTTTGTAGTGGTACTGCTGGCTTTGCTTCCCTGCATCTGGAAAATGGTAACCGAAAACAAAAAGAAATGGAGGTTTCGGTACCCGTTGGTTGTGTTTTTCTTTTCCTATTGTATTTTTGCGGCAAGCTTCACACCGTCTCTGTATGGCGTTGGGAATGTTGACGCCGGAAGAATAAAGAACCAGATACAAATTGTATTTTATCTGTTGGCATATGCGGATATTTTTTACGGACTCGGCTGGCTGGCACGGAAAACCGGGGAAGGAGAAAAGGAAGTTTACCGTGATATGCATACTGTGATTTCTGTCCTTGGCAAGTATACGGCTGCACTGCAGGGTATCTTTTTCGTGCTTGTACTGTTTGTCTTTGCAGGCACATCGGATAAGAATACGTTTTCTTCCGTTTCTGCGCTGCGTTCTTTGGCAAACGGGGAGGCAAAGACCTATTATGAAGAAGCACAGGAGCGACTTACCGATTACAAAAATCCCGATGTCACCGTGGTGGAAGTGGAGCCTTTTTCCGTGAAACCGCATGTACTTTACTTTACGGATATTGTGGAAGAGGGAGAGCCCAATTACTGGATTAATGAGAATATTGCGGCATATTATGGCAAAGAAAAGGTGATTTTGCGGAAATCGCAATAAAAAATTAAGATGTATTTTCCGTGTAAAAGTGTTACTATGAGTGGGATGCAAAAGCAGACAGGGAGAAAAGAAAGAGAGAACATGTATGAAAGTAGACTTTAAATATATAGCATTCTTTTTGGTTGTGGTGCTTTTGTTCTTAGGAGTTGTGATTCTCAGCGGCGATTACATTGATTACCGTCGGAATTACAAGGATTTTCAGGAATATATGGCACAGAAAGAACAGCAGGATAACGGAAACAACGAAACACCGGAAACCGGCACCATACCGCCGGAAACGACTCCGCAGGAAACAACTCCCGCAGAAACAGAACCGGCTGTTACACCGGAACCGGTAGTAACCGGGGAGGTACTGGCAGGATCACACACCATAACGGACGTGAGCGGCAATGTGTTATGGCAGGCAGATTCTATAACACAGGAGGAAGTGGATGCCATAAGGGGCTATGTGGCAGAGCGGAAGGAAGTGTACGGCTGGAGCAATTCCTACGAAAAGACCTTAAAAATAAACGAGCTGGATAAGCTGATTTTGGGTGCTGCCGACTGCAGCTTCCCGAATATCCAGATAACCTTTGTGGGCGACAGTGTAACGGAGGGAATCGGCGGCAATGTGGACGGCGCCGGCAAGTACATCAGTTACGTGAATTATGTGCAGGATGCGCTACGGTTCGGAACGGTTTGGAACAATGGAAAAGGCGGTAGAATGATTGCCAACTATACCGGGGATGCCACTTATTCGATAGCTATGAATCAAGACCAACTTTTTAATATAAACAGTCAAATTATTGTTTTATATGCAGGACTCAATGATTATTTGACAAATTCAGAAAAAAAAGACTTTGGTACATTAGATTCAGGCTCTACATCAGGATATTGCGGACAACTTCAGGTATTGATGAATTATTTGGGGAATTACTTCTCTAATACAGATTTGTTTATAGTTACGTCATATCCCACCTCGGCTGTGGATAATTCAGCAGAGGTAGTTGGCTTTGCGGGAGGAACGCCCACTCTGAACGATTATCTGGAACAGCAGAGAATTCTGGCACAGAGAAACGGTTTCCATCTGATAGAGTTATACAACATCGGCTTTATGGACGGTAACGACCCGCAGGTAGCAGCAAACCTGTTGGCAGACAGCCTGCATCCGAATGATACCGGTTATCAGATTTTAGGGGATCATATTGCAGCGGAAATTCTATTGTATTATCTCGGAATAGAGTAGGGGATTTTAGGGGAATAAAAGGGGAATTATTGTAAGAGGCGTATAGAAACATGGAACGGACAAAGGATTATCTGTCGAAAGACAACAGCAACTGCGTAAAGGGGATATTCGCGGTTTTCATACTGCTGCACCACATTGCACAGTTTAACCCGGTGGAACTGCCGTATTATGTGCACATCCTGGTGCAGAGTATGGGGTATCTGTCCGTGTCCGTGTTTTTCTTTTTTTCAGGTTACGGACTTTCTCTGCAATACCGTAAAAATAAGGATTATCTGAAACAGTTCTTACGACACCGGATACTGTCCCTGTATGGGGAATATCTTTTTATCATGCTTCTGTACCTGTTGTTTTTCCTGTGCATCGGCAGACGGTTTTCGATAACGGAGATTTTCCGCTCTGCGGTTCTGTATCCCACCTTTGTTACAAACGGCTGGTTTTTCTTTTCCATTCTTCTTCTGTATCTTATATTTTACATAGTTTACCGTCTGGCAAAAACACCCCGGATGCGGATAGCGGGTATTCTGGCAGGGACGGCGCTGTACTGTGCTGCGGGTATTTTCCTCCAATGGGGCTACTGGATTTACATATCGGTATGGGCATTCCCGGCAGGAATTATCTGGCAGATGCGGAAAGAGAAGATAGATATTTATGCCAAAGATAACGGACAATGGTGGACGGGACTTATGGTTTCAGGGATTTTATTTGGCGTAACTTATGTGCTTGCCCATACCTTCCGGCTGCCGGAGGTTTACTATATGACAGCCAGAGCCGTATCGGCGGTATGCTTTGTGATTTTCCTGATGTGGCTGTGCATGAAAATACCGGTCAGATGCCGGGTGACGGCTTTCCTGGGCAAATATTCTTTATATATCTACGCCATGCAGGGCATGATTTTATACGGGCTTACGAACTGCACGGACATCCGGAAACCCTGGCTGTACTGTCTGATAGCTGTTCCGGGAACGCTTGCTCTGGCGGTTTTTGTACAAAATGTGCAGAATAAAGCAAAGGCATTGCGGCATATTGGGACGAAACATGTATAAAAAACGTTAAAATTTGCACAAAATGCTCAATAAATATTGCATTGCGATGCAAACAATGATAAAATATACATGAAATCGAAAGTTTCGGAAATAAAATATGTTTAGGAGAGGAATATGCGATATTCATTTATTAGTGAGGGGATGTCTCACTATATCTGTATGCATGCGGAGGCAGCCATGCTTTTGCGGCTGAAAGGGGAAAGCTTCGCAGAACAGTGCTTACAGAACCGGATTTTATTCCGGGAAACGACCGAGGAAACGGTAAATCAGGAATTTTCGGAAGAAAAGCTTTTTCTGGATTTATCTTATCTGCAGGTTATGGAAGACGGTGTGGCAGAGCTTTTGGTGGATGCCATGCTAAAATGGATTTCCTGTCATTGCGAGGTTTATCTGATAAAAACGGAGCCGGAGCTCTACGAAGGGCTGAAGCCGGAACTGGAACGCCTGCGGGCAGCCGGGCATCTGGAAGTGACGAAGGATGCGGACAATAAGATAACCATTCAGTTTACCGGCACACTGCCGGAAGAACGGAATGCAAACTGGATAAAAAATACAGTACATCATATTCATAAAGAAAATATCATGCTTCTTCGAGAAGAAAAGCCTTCAGGAAAGAAAATTCCCGTGGTACGATTGCTGGCACAGGAAGAAAACTGCCTGATTTATTTTTTTTACCGGATGGCGGTCCGTATGGTGGAAAGCGGTATGTGCCATGCCACCTATGAGGAAAACCGGAATTATTTTCTGCTGCCGCTTTGCGAAGATGCGGTTCCCGTTGCCATGGAGCTGGCGGCATTTCTGCATATGGAGGTGGCGGACGAGGAAAAGAACCTGCAGGCGGAGGCAAAATACATTATTGTGCGGGATGTTATCCGCATGACCTGCCAGCAGAATGCCATAACCAGAAGGGCAAGGGCTGCCGGAGCGGAAATTGTGGGAGCGGTTTGCCTTCTGGATATTTATACCGGCATCGGCGCTAAGGAAAACCGGGTCAGCTTTTACACCATAGATATGGATAAGGGTTCGGTTTTTAAGGAGATGTGGCTGAAAAATGACCGGTGTTTTTTTGTTGAAAAAAATTTGCTAAAAAGGTGACTTTTTCCATGGGGAATGGTATAATACACTTTATATGGTGTAGCTTAGGTGGGTTATGCCAAATGTAAACGATTGCCCCAGGAGGTCTTTATGTTAAACGATAAAGCAATATTGATTACCGGAGGAACCGGTTCCTTTGGTAAAGCATTTACAAAATATGTTCTGACACATTATGAGCCGAAAAAGATTATTATTTATTCCCGAGATGAGTTCAAGCAGTTTATTATGCAGAACGAATTCAAGGAATACAAGGACAAGCTCCGTTTCTTCATCGGTGATGTACGGGATAAGGAAAGATTAAAGAGAGCTTTGGAGGGTGTGGATTATGTGGTGCATGCGGCTGCCTTAAAGCAGGTTCCGGCATGTGAATACAACCCTGCGGAAGCGATTAAGACCAATATTAACGGTGCGCAGAATGTAATTGACGCCTGCCTGGACAGGAATGTGAGAAAGGTGGTGGCGCTTTCCACAGACAAGGCGGTAAACCCTGTCAACCTGTACGGCGGCACCAAGCTTGTGTCTGATAAACTGTTTATTGCAGCCAATGCTTATGCGGGCGCAAAGGATATCAGCTTCTCCATTGTCCGTTACGGCAACGTGGCGGGCAGCAGAGGCTCCGTCATTCCATTCTTTGACGGTATCCTGAAAAACGGCGGCACGGAGCTGCCGGTTACCGATTACCGCATGACCCGTTTCTGGATCAGCCTGCATCAGGGCGTGGAGCTGGTTATCAAGGCATTGGAGGAAGCAAAGGGTGGCGAAACCTTTATTTCCAAGATTCCTTCCTTTAAGATTACCGACCTGGCAGAGGCGATGGCACCCGGCATGCCGACGAAGGAAGTGGGCATCCGTGAGGGCGAAAAGCTGCATGAAATCATGGTTACGGTAGAGGATGCACCGTATACTTACGAATACGACAAGCACTTTATCATCTATCCCCAGATGGTATGGAGCGAAAAGAAGAAAGCCGTTCCTACCGGCAAGAAGGTTCCCGAGGGATTTTCTTACAGCTCCGGCAACAACAGCGAATGGCTGACTGTGGAGCAGATTCGGGATTTGCTGACACATCTGGATGAAGAATAAACGACACAATAAGCACTCTTAGGAGTGCTTATGTTGTATTTGGATAAAGGAGAAGCTATGGCGGCAGTATACGAAGACGATGTGATTTATCTGCGGAACATGACAAAGGACGATACGGATCTGATTATTAAGTGGCGCAATTCAGAAGAGGTTCGTTCCCACTTTATTTATCAGGCACTGTTTACCAGACAGTCCCATGAAAAATGGATAGAAACCATGGTGAATACCGGAAAAGTGGTGCAGATGATTATCTGCTTAAAAGACGGTGACATTCCCGTGGGCAGTGTGTATATCCGGGATATTGACACCACCCATCACAAGGGAGAATACGGCATTTTTATCGGAGAAGCCGAAGCAAGAGGAAAGGGAATCGGTACGAGAGCGGCAAAACGGATGACCGCCTATGCATTCCGGGAGCTTTCCCTTCACAGACTGTTTTTACGGGTGTTTGCCGACAACGTGCGTGCCATCCGAAGCTATGAAAAAGCGGGGTTCGTAAGGGAAGCCTATTTAAAGGACGATGTGTGTATTAACGGCGAGTACCGGGATATTGTACTGATGGCGGTGCTTAATCATGAGCCGGTGCCTGATAAGAAGACAGCGCCTGATAACGGAGAGAATACATGAGACAGACGGAACAAATACAAGAAAACGGCAAGGCCGGCGGGAAAACAAAACGGCTGGCAAATTTTGAACTGCTCCGCTGCATTGCCATGATGATGGTGGTCGTGCTGCATTTTTTAGGAAAAAGCGGCATTCTGGCACCGCTTTCCCAGGCATCCCTGGCGGGCTATGAATATCTGGCATGGGGCATGGAGAGCCTGTGCATTGTAGCGGTCAACGTGTATATGCTGATTAGCGGCTACTTTCTGACAGAAAGCCATTTTTCTTTTAAGAAGGTGCTGCGGCTGTGGCTGCAGGTATGGTTTTACAGTGTGGGAATCGGTGTGGCGGCATACCTTTGCGGCTACCGGCCGGAAGGGGGCTTTAACCTGTATTATCTGGCAAGGCTTCTGTTCCCCATTTCCAAAAACCATTACTGGTTTATGACGGCGTATCTGTATATGATACTGTTTGCGCCCATTCTGGCGGCGGGTGTGAAAAAACTTTCCAAGAAGCAGTTTCAGGGAATTATCGTAGCCCTGCTTACGGCATTCAGCCTGATAAAATCCGTGCTGCCCATGAAGCTGGAAACGGACAGCCAGGGATATGATGTCATCTGGTATTTGTGTGTCTTTCTGGTGTCAGCTTATATCCGGCTTTACGGGCTGCCTTTTTTGCAGAACAAAAAAAGAGGATTTGCGGTCTATTTTCTTTCCGCCGCTGTTATTTTTGCAGCGGGCATGGGACTTCGGGTGGTTTACTTAAAGACGGGAAAACTGTCGGACATGCTTTCCGTCTGCTACAATTATAACCACATTTTCGTACTGATTGCTTCGGTGGGACTCTTTTTGGCATTTTCCCACATAACCCTGAAAGAGGGTGCATTCAGCCGGTTTGTATGCCGGATTGCCCCCTATACGCTGGGCGTGTATCTGCTGCACTGCCATACGGCGCTGGATGAACGCTGGCAGCAGTGGATTTTTGCCATCACGGGCAGACCGGACAGTGCGGGCAGCCTGCTTCTGGGGATTTTACTGGCGGTGCTTTTCGTGTTTACGGCAGGTATCTGCGTGGACATGTTAAGAGCATGGCTGTTTTGGGGGCTGGAGAGAGCTTTTTCCGGCATAAGAGGCGGACAACACGCTGCCTTGAGAAATGCGCTTCTGCCGCTTATTCTGGCGCTTTATCCCCTTCGCCATGTGTGGATGGGAATTGACTTAAGGGATACGGGGTATAATTATGCCAATTTCCGGTACATGGGACTTGCCCATATGGATTCCATGTGGGTGTTTTCCACCTATCTCGCCAACGTGGTGGGGCATTTCTTCAGCCTTCTGCCGGGCGGCGATACCCTGCTTTTCATGAATATTTATACTGCGCTTGTGGTCAGTGTTACGGCGCTTATTGCGTATTTTTTTCTGGTGAAAAAATGCGGTCTTCCGTTCTGGACGGTATTTGCGGGAGAATTTGCGGCAGTCAGCCTGTGCTGGTGCCCAACGGCGGTGTTGTATAATTACCTGACCTATCTGTTTCTGCTATTATGCATTCTCTTTTTGTATGTGGGTCTTACGGAGGAGAGAAAGGGCTATCTGATTGCGGCGGGGCTGGTCCTGGGCGCAAATGTATTTGTCCGTTTTTCCAATCTGCCCCAGGCGGTTCTCATTGTGGGCGTGTGGGCATACGGCATTATCTGCCGGAAAAAAATAGGAAAAGTAGTGCAGGAAACTCTGTACTGCCTGGCAGGCTATGGGGGTTCGCTTTTACTCTTTTTAGGTTATATCAGTCTGCGTTACGGCGTGACGGCATACCCGGAAGCCATAAAAAGGCTGTTTTCCATGACGGATACGGCTTCGGATTACAAGGCTTCCGCTATGGTTCTGGGAGCCTTTGACTGGTACATAGAAAATCTGTACTGGGTAATCCGAATCGGTGTTTTTCTGGCGGCAGCCTGCCTTCTGTGGGTAATTCTGCCTGCAAAATGGAAGCGGATAAAGCAGGCGGGAAGTGTGGCGCTTGCCGTGCTGTGTCTGTTGTTTTTATACAGACGTCAGTTTGCGTCCCTCCGTTTTACGGAGTATGTGGCGATGCTGCGTCCTTCCATTCTGTTTCTGATGCTGACCATGGTGGTGTGTCTGACAGATGTTTTTTGTCCCAAAACACAAAAGAAATGGAAGCTTCTGGGCGGATTTGTGCTGCTTAACATTTTCATTACGCCCATCGGCAGCAACAATAAGCTGTATCCTGCCATCAACGATTTGTTTCTGGCGGCGCCCTATGTGTTTACCAGACTGTATCTGTTTGGCAGACGGAAATGGGAGAAGGAAGTGACGGTGGGAAAGGGAAGAATTTCTCTTTCGGCATTTCCCGTAAAGGTGTTTGCAGGGCTTATTACCGGTATTTTTCTGTTTCAGGGCGTGGGCTTCGGCACGGCGTTTGTCTTTGCGGAGTCCCGCGGAATTGAAAATGCCGATACGAAAATAACCGGCTGCCGGGCGCTTGCAGGCATTACCATGGAGCACGACAAGGCAGTCTGGATGCAGGAACTTTCCGATTTTGTAACGGAGGAGGGGCTTAGCGGCAGGGAGGTCATTCTCTACGGGGATATTCCCGCCGTGAGCTTTTATCTGGGCATGCCTTCCGCCTTCAATCCCTGGAGCGACCTGGCGTCCTACGGCATAGAGGTTATGCGGAAGGATATGGAAAAAACGCAGGCGAAGGAAATTCTTCCGGTGGTCATTCTGGAAAAACGGTATGCCCTTTACCTGAAAGAAGGGGAAGAAGGACTTCGGAACGCCGGCTATGCCGAGAGCGATATTTCCTATGTGGCACAGGATGAGAAATTTAAACTCATTGAGGAGTTCCTTGAAAATAACGGCTGCGGTCTTATTTTTGAAAATGAGAAATTTGGGGTTTATGATACATTTAGTATACAATCCGGCAGTAATTTGGTACAATAGTGCAAGGAAAGGTGGACAAAACTATGATTAATTTTAATGTACCTCCCTATACGGGAAAGGAACTTGACTATATTAAAATCGCGGTGGAAAACCAGAAAATCTGCGGCGACGGCGAATTTACCAAAAAGTGCAATGCCTGGATAGAGGAAAAAACGGGCACCAGGAAATGTCTGCTTACCACTTCCTGTACCCATGCCACGGAGCTTGCCGCCCTGCTGGCAGACATAAAACCCGGGGATGAAGTCATCATGCCGGCATACACCTTTGTATCCACGGCGGATGCGTTTGTACTGCGCGGTGCGGTTCCCGTATTTGTGGACATCCGTCCCGATACCATGAACATTGATGAAAAGAAAATAGAGGATGCCATTACGGACAAGACAAGAGCCATTGTGCCCGTTCACTATGCCGGTGTGGCATGTGAAATGGACACCATTATGGATATTGCAAAGAGACATAACCTGATGGTCATAGAAGATGCCGCACAGGGCGTCATGGCTTTTTATAAAGGAAAAGCGCTGGGCACCATCGGCGATTTCGGCTGCTATTCCTTCCATGAAACGAAGAACTACAGCATGGGAGAAGGCGGCGCCCTTTTAATCCGCGATGAAAAATATGTAGAGGATGCGGAGATTATCCGGGAAAAGGGTACCAACCGCTCCAAGTATTTCCGCGGTCAGATTGACAAATATACCTGGGTCAATTACGGTTCTTCCTATCTGCCCAGTGATATGAATGCCGCTTACCTGTATGCACAGTTGGAGCTGGCGGATGAAATTAACAACAAGCGCCGTGCCAACTGGAACCATTATTATGAGAGCTTAAAGCCCCTTGCGGATACCGGAAGAATTTCCCTTCCCGTAGTACCGGAGGGCTGCGTACACAATGCCCATATGTTCTATATCAAGACGGCGGACATTGAAGAACGCAGTGCTTTGATTTCTTTCTTAAAGGAAAACGGCATTATGGCAGTGTTCCACTATATTCCGCTGCATACGGCTCCCGCGGGCATGCGGTTCGGCCGCTTCCACGGGGAAGACGAATATACCACGAAAGAAAGCGAACGTCTGCTCCGTCTGCCTATGTTCTATGCCCTGACCGAGGATCAGGTGACCTGCATCTGCGACAAGGTGAAAGAATTTTACGCAGTAAAAGAGCAGTAAAAAGAATGCGGCGGTGTGCTGCAACGATTGGTAAAGGAATAAAAATATGCCGGTTGTGCGAATGGTACTCCTGCTTCTTTTCCTGGCGGTCATTACGCCGGGAATCGGAGCAGGAATTTGTAACTATATAAAAGAATATAAGAGAAACGTGGCATTTCACTTTCTGGCGGGCTTTCTGGCAGAGTGGGCGCTGTTCCAGCTGATTGCCGTGCCGGCGATTGTAATGGGTGCGACACTTACCGGGCTTTCCGTAGTTTACGGAATACTGCTGGGTCTGTGCTTTATAGCAGGTGTTGCGGTAACGGCAGCGGACAGAAAGAAGACGCCTGCCCTTAAGGTGGTGCGGGAGCCGTTCAGCAAAGGCGAAAAACGTCTGTGGGCGATTGCTCTGGCGGGGATTTTACTGCAGCTTGTACTGGCGGTGGTGATGGCATTTGAGGACGGCGACGATGCTTTTTATGTCACGACCTCCAACCTGTCGGTTACCTGGGACAGCATGTACCGTCTGCTTCCGTATAACTTCGGCAGCACCTCACTGGATTTCCGGCATTGTCTGGCGCCGTTTCCTATCTGGATTGCCTTTCTTTCCAAACTGTCGGGCATTCATCCTGCTGTTTTTTCCCATACCCTGATGCCTCTTATCCTTTTGCCCCTTGCCTACTGCATTTACGGTCTGCTGGGATACCGGCTGCTTGGGAAAAACCGGAAAAAACTGCCGGCATTTCTGATTTTTGCGGAAGTGCTGATTTTGTGGGGCAATGTATCGGCATATACGGCGGAAACGTTTTTAATCAGCCGTACCAGACAGGGAAAAGCGCTTCTGTGCGCCATTGTGGTCCCTGCCATGTTTTTGCTGCTGCACATGCTGGCGGAGAGGCTTCTGTACGACAAAAAAGCGGAAAAAAGTCTCTGGCTGCTGCTTGCCATGGCTGTTTTTTCGGCGGGGCTCGGAAGCACCATGGGCGATTTTTTAAGCCCGTTTCTGCTGGGAGTATTTGGATTGTGCCTGCTTTTTATGACGAAAAAATGGAAGCCTCTGCTGCCGTTGTTTTTCTGTATGGTTCCCGGCCTGTGCTATATGGTGCTGTACGCCGTGGTGAAATAAGGAGGAGCGGACTATGTTTGAACGAATAATTGCCTGCTTCGGACGGTACTGCGGAACGGGCATGATGATGGGATTGTTTCTGGTTTCCCTGATTTATCTGTTTTTCAAAGAAAAAAATAAGGCTAACCGCCTGCTCTTTGTGTATGTGCCGGCAGTTACACTGTTAATTTATTTCTGCCCCTTGTGGGCGTGGGTGGTTTACCGGGTAATCGGAGAGGATTTATACTGGCGCTTTTTGTGGCTGCTTCCCGTGGTGCCGGTGATTGCCTATGCCGCCGTAAAAGCGGTGCAGATGCTGGACAGGAAAATACAGCCCTTTGCCGGAACACTGGCGGCGCTTATCCTGATTTTGTCGGGGAGCCTTATTTACCAGAGCTCCCATGTGGAATGGGCGGAAAACGCCTATCATATTCCGCAGGAGGTTATCAATGTCTGCGACATCATGGAGCCGGAGGAGGGCAAGGTAAAAGCGGCGGTTCCCTGGGAAATGTTCCAATATGTAAGGCAGTACTCGGCGAAGATAGAGATGCCCTACGGCAGGGAATATATTTTATTTGACTGGGCGGACAGGAGCGAGCTGTTCTATGCGCTGACGGAGGACATCATAAATCCCGAAAAGGCAGCGGAGCTTGCCAGACAGGACGGATGCCTTTACATTGTACTTGCGGAAACTAAGCCCATAGACGGAACACTGGAAGAGTACGGTTATGAAAAGTACGCAGAAACAGACGGATATGTTATTTACAGGGATACGGAAAAGGAATAGTATCTTGCAAAACAGAATAAAAAGGACATAAACGTATAAAATAGAAACACCGCAACAGTATAACACTATTGCGGTGTTTTCTTTGACTAAAAAAAAGAGGACTATAAGTCGCGTACGTAAATCCAGTCCGTCAGCCAAACCTGAACGTTTACGTCCCAAAGTCTTTTGTAGAGCTTGCCGTTTTCTGTCTTGTAATACCATTTGAGATTGACATCCGGCTGTGAGGTAATGCTTACTTCTTCGGAGGAGATTAAGACATCTGCGGAAGGCACAACCTCGGCTGCGGATGCGGTATCACTCATTCCGAAGAACAAGACACCGGACAGAGCCAGGCAGGCAGCAAACGTGCGAATCCCCTTTTGGCAAATTTCAACTGCTTTCATGGTGAATTCCTCCTTTCTTATTCATTTTCCCGGTATACGGGAATGGATGTATCATAACCCATTAAAGAGGTTACGGTCTCGTCATACTGATTTAAGTGATAAATGTCGTAGGTTCCGTCTTCCTTTTCGATAATATAGGAATTCTGCGGAGTAAGGTCGAAATATATTGTTTGTGTATCATAGTCCTGTACCTGAAAAGCAAAGGCTGTGGAGGCAATAAACAGGAATGCGGCGGACAGTAAAATGACGAAAGCACCGGCTTTTTTCGGCTTTTCGGCTTTCTCTATCAGGTAATGCACACGCTTGGTCAGCATGCCGGCATCCTCCCTTTTCGCAAATCCGATATACAGATATTCGGGAATTTCACTGGGCTCACATGCCTGCTCGGCAATATTTAAAATGCATTGGAGATACTCCAAAATCGTTCCCCTGTTGCCTTTGGTAACCGTATGGTCCACACGCAGCTCAAACATAAGGTCTGCCTGCCTGTTTAAGATGTGGCAGGCGGGGTTCCACCAGAACAGAATGGTGGTAAGCTGCAGGAGCTGTTTGGTCAGGGTATCCAGATGGCGGTAGTGGGACACTTCGTGAGCCAGTACATAGTAAAGCTCCTGTTCGGTTAATTCCATGTTCTCCGGAATCAGAATGGCGGGCTGGATGACACCGCGGATAAAAGGAGCGGAAACACCGGGAATACGGTAAACGCGGAAAACATTGCCGCGTCTGTGCCCTGCCGTCAGTTCCGCCAGGATGGAAGCATAGGGAGCCTCCTTTGTCATATCAATACCGAAACCGGCAATGAAACGGGTTACAATGACTTCTTTCCAGAGATAGCAGAATGCCATAATAATGACGCCGATACCCCAGACGGTACAGAAAACGTCAAAGGCTGAAAAATAATAGCCTTGGGATTGAAATACACACCGGGAAGGGTATAATAAAAACTGCATGGATTTCTGTGAGAAAGAAATCACATGGGAAAAACCGAAATAAAAGGGAAAGAAGAGCCGCACCATGGCAAGCAGAAGCAGCACCACAATGGAATTGTAGGGCATCCGGCACAACAGCTTTTTCCGTTTCATAATGAAAGCGCAGATGCAGATAAGAAGATTGGAAGTAAGGATTGCCTGTATGATGGAAAATGTGGTGATGTAAATGTACATAAGAGTTTCATCCTTTCTCCGTTCGTAATTGCCCTGCACGGTTTCCCAAAAGTAAAAATCATCTTAATTATAAAATTTATGTAAAGTTATGTCAATTTATAAATATAAAAATTATAAAATCAGAGAGGATATACAAAAGATATGAAAAAAGTACTGCTGCTCTGCATTGCCCTGCTTCTTTGCCAGGCAGGCTGCACCCGCGTCCCGCAGGACAAGGAATATGTCATCTTAAAAACCATAGAGGAAAATCCGGAAGAATACTACAGCATTTTCGGGCTGAACGAAGGACTGGAGCTGCTCAGAGTGTTCGGAAAGGACGGCACGGTGCTGGAAACCAGCATTGTAAAGAAGGTGGAAGCCGCAGAATACGAGGCGGAAAGCGGATTTTTAAGAGTTCAGGCGGAATGGGAAGACGGCACGAGGCAGAGCTGGTTCTATGATATAGAAGGCTGCCGGAGGTCTAAGGGATTTCCGGCGGATGCCGAATACATCGGCGAAAATCTGGTACGGTATACGAAAGAAAATACCGACGGTGCGGCGGAAACCGTAACCGCCAATATTTATACAGGAGAGGTACAGGAATGATAACGGAAGAGGATTTGCAAAAAATAAAAGCTTTACGGAAAACACTGCACAGTATGCCGGAAAAATCCGGGGCATTCTTCGGCATCGGAGACGGCGAAGAACACGCCCAGTTACATACGGAGCATTTTGAATTCCCGGACAGCATTCTGCCTGCGGCAGTGTCTCTTTTTGAAAAATTACTGTTTCTGTAAATTCTGCAAGGCGGTCAGGGAGTCGTACATCCGCTTTGCTATCAGTTTCCGTCCTTCCTCATTGAGATGCAGATTGTCGGTGAGGTAGGCGGAAGCAATATCTTCATGAATAGCGCCGTAGAAGTTGTCTACGAAGGACACCTGGTTGTCGAAGGCGGTTTCGTATTCCTTCATAAAATACAGGGACAGTCCCACATTCCATTCGTTTTTCTGCATATCACTGCTCACATACTTTCCGTTTTCATCAACAGCATAGGCAAATGTAGGAGACATAACCACGATATCGACCCAGGGATAAGCATTCCGGAGGGCAGTAATTCCGGCGGTCAGGGAGCCTGCAATGTAGCGGGGCTCATCGGGTATCTGGTCGTGGTAAATCATGCTGTTTTCCAGATAGTCGCTGCCGTCGTACATAATGTAAACCATATCCACGGTCCGAAAATCCAAAGAAAACAGTTCATCCATGGAAGCCTGTAAGCCGGCGGGCACATTTTCCATGGAAGCATAAGCTTCTTCCAGACGGGTTTTGTCGCCGGACACCAGAGAAGAAATCAGGTAGGAAAAACTGAACGCATCCATGGGATAATCGGTGGTAAAAGGATTTTCATGGGCAGCCAGCAGGGAGTCCGCTACGGCGTAATTGTAAACAACTGCCCGGGAGTCTTTGGCAAACAGGCTGCAGACGCTGCTGTCGCTGTCTTTGTCATCCGCAAAAGGCGCATTGCCGAAGCAGGCCACGGTGGTTACCCCGTCATCCTCGGGAAATGTGCCGTCATCCTGCATGGGATTGGCGGTGAAATAGTCGTAGGTTTCAATTTCCGGGTTTTCCGGTGTGGGAATGGCATCAATGTCTTCCTGGGTAATCCGGTTGCCGAAGGTTTTGTACTTATAGAAGCAGAGTCCCAGGATACCCAAAATGAGAATGCCTAAGACAAGGTGGATGCTGACACGCAGGCGTTTTTCTTTTCTGCCAAGAGCATCTTCCTCATCGTCATCCAAATCCTCTGCCGGGGAATATCCTTTTTTTTCGGTCATTTTCTTTTTATCCATGGTCGTACAACCTTTCTGTGGGGCATGCGCCGTGTCTTTTGTTTCAGTATTGCCCGGAAGCCCGGGATGTAAACTGATTGTACTATTCTTCGGAAAAACTGTAAAGCAAAGTTGCAAAGTTTCTTTTTTTTTTAGAAATGATACAAACCCGATACAATTTAACGGAAAATAGGAAAAGAAAAAGGGAACGAAGCCGTTTCTTATGAAAAATTAAGAAATTTCTAATAGTATGAGAGCGCCTGAAACTTGAACGGCCCACAGAATAATGTTATACTAATCAGTATCTATGGATGGAAAGGTATGGGATACATGAGAAAGTTGTTTGGACATAAAAAACAATATACAGATGATGACTTCGACATGGAAGATTTTGATACAGACTTCGATGCGGAAGAAACCTACGGCGAAGAGGGCGGCTATGAGGAAGCTTACGACGGCGAAGGGTATGAAGACGGCGTCGAATACGAAGAAGCCTATGAGGACGGAGCCGAAGACGGCATCGAATACGAGGAGGCCTATGAGGACGGAGCCGGAGACGGCGTCGAATACGAAGAAGCCTACGAGGACGGAGCCGAAGACGGCGTCGAATACGAAGAGGCTTACGAGGACGGAGCCGAATACGAAGAGGCTTACGAGGACGGAGCCGAATACGAGCCAGGCGAAGAATACGAACCGGACGGCGCCTATGTGGATATGGACGAAGCCGGCGGGGACTATGAGGACGAATACGAAGAGGAATCGGACGAAGATGACGAGGAAGATGACGAGGAGCCTCTGCCCTGGAGCGCCATGACCGACCTCAATTTCTTCCAGAAGGTATGGTATTCCCTGGTGCATATGAGCGCCATTGACCGTGTAATTACCACTTCCGGCGTACTGGTGCTTGTACTGGCGCTGGTGGCAGGCACCATTTATGTGGACAATCTGACCAAGAATAGCAAACCCACTTCCCAGCCGGCGGCTTCTATCGGCAGCAGCATGGACGGCATCAGGGTTGTGGGAGAAGACGGACTGCTGGCTGTGGCAGATGCGGAAAAAGCACGAATTGATGCAGCCAATGCCATCGAAGAGGACGAAGAGAAGGATTACGACGAAAGTGAATATACCAAGGATGTAACGGTAACCATGAACACCACATCCATTGAAAAGGATCTGAAGATTAAATTCGTCAACAGCAATACCAACAAGCTGATTGCCAATGTGCCGTTCTCCGTAACAGTGGTAACACCTGACAAAAAGACGGAGACCTGGACGGATGATGACTGTGATGGCATTATTTACAAAACCGGCATCACACCCGGCAAGTACAGTGTTGCCATGAATGAACTTACGGATGAAAAGTACAAGGACTACGAAATCAGCACCACAGCCAAAACGGTGGAGGTCCGGAAGGAAATTGCATACCAGAAGGTAGATGTTTCCGATGAAATCAAGAAAGAGTCCGAGGTCGATTCCAAGAAGGAAGACACCATGATTAATGATACCGAGCAGGAGTCCACCCTGGCGGATACCGTTGCCTGGGTGGAGTCCACCAAGACGGTTGTGGATGCCGCATATACGGCTGTTGACAGAGCAAGTATTAAGGATCCTCTTACGCTGGCAAAAGCAGGCGGATATCTTCGGACAGCGCAGCTTACCCTGACGGATATCAGCTTAAAGACGGAGGAGAGTACCAAAATTATACTGCCTGCGTCTCCCGAGGGAGTGACGTGGGGAACAGCATCCTATTCCGGATACGACAGCAGTATCATCAGTGTAGGCTCGGACGGAACGGTTAAAGCATTAAAAGAAGGAACTACCACGGTGACGGTGTCGGTGGAGGGCAGCAAGGCATCTGAGAATCCGTCGGGCGGAGATGCCGCCGTTGAGACTTATACGGGAAGCTGCAAGGTTACGGTAACGGCAAATACGGTAGCAGTTACCGCCATTACGCTGGACAAAACGGACATCACCTTAAAGGTGGACGAAGAGGCGGTTATCAAGGCTGCGCTGACCCCCACAGATGCCACGGATAAAACTCTGAACTGGAGTTCCTCGGACAGCACCATTGCCACGATAAGCACGGATGGAAAAATCACCGCAAAAAAAGAGGGTACAGTCAATATTACCGTTGCATCCGTATCCAATCCGGACATAAAAGCGGTATGCAAAGTAACGGTAAGCCCGAAACAGGAGACGAGAACGCTGACGGTTGACCAGTCTAATGTTGTCATTGCACCTAACGGAAAAGCGGAGATTAAGGCAACCATTAAAAACAGTACTCAGGGCGGCAGCGTGGACGGAGTTCTGGAATGCAGCCTGAGTGATACTTCGATTGCGACAGCTGCTGTAGGAACGGCAAAGGATGGCGTAAGCACCATCACCGTTACCGCTAAAAAGAACGGAACCACCACACTGACAATCCGGTTAAAGGACAGCAGCCTGACTGCGGTATGTACGATTACGGTGGCAGACAAGACCGTAAAACTTGATAAAACGACGACGGCGGTTCTGACGGGCGGAAAAACAGTCGTAAATGCAACGATTGAGGGGACAAGCGGCACTTTTGCGGCAGCAACATCCGATGCATCCGTTGCAACGGTTAAGGTTACGGAAACCAAGAAATCCACGGACGGCAAACAGATGACGGCTGTTGTGGAGATTACCGGAGTAAAGGCAGGCTCCGCAACCATTACGGTAAGCTGTACGGACAGTGGTGTTGAGTTTAAGCAGACCCTTACGGTCAAGGTAACGGCAAAAGAGACCAAGCTGACGGACACCGGCAACAGACAGCTCTATGTGCTGACATCCGACAACAAGTACCGGGAAGCTACTTATGCGGATTACTATGATACGACAATCAAGACCTTCTATATTAAAACGGAGGGCAAGGTAAAATATACCGGCTGGCAGACCATTGACAGCAAGCTGTATTTCTTTGATGCGGCTGGCAACAAGGTGACCGGCGAACAGGTTATCCAGGGCGCAAAGTACAATTTCGCAAGCGACGGCTCTCTGGTTACCGGCAGCGGCAGCTTCGGTATCGACGTTTCCAAGTGGAACGGCACCATCGACTGGACGGCGGTAAAGAATTCCGGTGTCAACTATGTCATTATCCGGTGCGGTTACCGCGGTTCCTCTACCGGCGCACTGGTAGAAGACCCCAAATTCAAGGCAAACATCCAGGGCGCCAATGCGGCAGGCCTTAAGGTGGGCGTTTACTTCTTCTCTCAGGCAGTCAACAAAGCGGAAGCGGTAGAAGAAGCCTCCATGACCATTGAACTGATTAAAAAGTACAAGATTTCCTATCCGGTCTTCTTAGACGTGGAAGGCAGCGGCGGACGCGGCGACAAGATTGATAAGGCAACCAGAACGGATGTTATCAAGGCTTACTGCGAAACCGTACAGAATGCGGGCTATACCGCAGGCGTTTATGCCAACAAGAGCTGGCTGAACGATAAGATTGACGCCGGACAGCTCAGCAAATACAAAATATGGCTGGCACAGTATGCGGCAGCTCCGACCTACACCGGACGCTATGACATGTGGCAGTACAAGTCCACCGGCAAGATTTCCGGTATCAGCGGCGACGTGGACTTAAACATCAGCTATCTGGGCTACTAAACAAAACCGGGCAAGTAAAGAAAGCAATTATATAAGGGACAGAAAGGAGATAAGCATGAGAACTTATCTGGTAACAGGAGGAGCCGGCTTCATCGGTTCCAACTACATTCATTACATGTTCAAAAAATACGGGGACGAAATCCGCATCATCAATGTGGACGCACTTACCTATGCGGGCAACCTGGAAAACTTAAAGGACGTGGAGAAAAGGGACAATTACATTTTTGTAAAAGCCAATATCTGCGATAAGGAAGCCATCCGCAAGGTATTTACGGAAAACGACATCGACAGAGTCGTGCATTTCGCGGCGGAAAGCCATGTTGACAGAAGCATCCGCAACCCGGAAGTATTTGTTCAGACCAATGTATACGGCACCGCTGTTATGTTGAACTGTGCCAAGGAAGCATGGGAGCTTCCGGACGGCAGCTTCAAGGAAGGCAAGAAATTCCTGCATGTTTCCACAGATGAGGTTTACGGTTCCCTGGAAAAAGACGATGAGTTCTTCTATGAAACCACTCCTTATGCTCCCCACAGCCCGTATTCTGCCAGCAAGGCAAGCTCCGACATGCTGGTAAAGGCATATATGGACACCTACCATTTCCCTGCCAACATTACGAACTGCTCCAATAACTACGGACCTTACCAGTTCCCGGAAAAGCTGATTCCGCTGATTATCAACAATGCCCTGCAGGGCAAGAAGCTTCCGGTGTACGGCGACGGCAAAAATGTGCGTGACTGGCTCTATGTGGAAGACCATGCCAAGGCGATTGATATGGTGCAGGAACAGGGCAGACTGTTTGAAACCTACAACATCGGCGGACACAACGAAAAACAGAACATCGAGATTATTCATATCATTCTGGATACCCTGCAGGAAATGCTGCCGGACGGAGACGAAAGAAAGGCATGGATTAACGAAAGCCTGATTACCTACGTGGAGGACAGAAAGGGCCATGACAGACGTTATGCCATCGCTCCCGATAAGATTAAGGCGGAAATCGGCTGGTATCCCGAAACCATGTTTAAGGACGGCATCAAAAAGACCATTGCCTGGTATTTTGAACATGAGGACTGGATGAAAAATGTGACCAGCGGGGATTATCAGAAGTATTACAGTGAAATGTACGAATAATCCGTGAAACACGATTACTTGGGAACGGCTTTCGCTGTTCCCATTTTCCATATTCTGTGATAAAATAAATCTAACTGACCTGAAAGGAGACGTTCCATGAAAGGAATTATTTTAGCCGGAGGTTCCGGTACCAGACTGTATCCGCTTACCAAAGCCATTTCCAAACAGATTATGCCTGTTTACGATAAACCCATGATTTATTATCCGCTGTCCATCCTGATGCTGGCGGGGATTAAGGAAATCCTGATTATTTCCACACCGAGGGATTTGCCGGTATTTGAGGAGCTGTTGGGTGACGGCAGCCAGCTCGGCATGCAGCTTTCCTATGCGGTTCAGGACAAGCCCAGAGGACTGGCGGATGCCTTTATCATCGGCGCGGATTTCATCGGCAATGACAGAGTGGCTCTGATTTTGGGCGACAATATTTTCTACGGACAGAGTTTTTCCAGAGTGCTTAAAGAAGTGGCATCCCGGGAAAAGGGCGCGACGATTTTCGGCTATTATGTAAGAGACCCGAGAGAGTACGGCGTAGTGGAATTTGATGAAAACGGCAAGGCTCTTTCCATCGAAGAAAAGCCGGAGCATCCCAAGAGCAATTATGCGGTGCCGGGACTTTACTTCTATGACAATGACGTAGTGGAAATTGCGAAAAACGTAAAACCCTCCGCAAGAGGTGAAATTGAAATTACCAGCATCAACAACGAGTATCTGCAGAGAGGAACCCTGCGTGTGGAAACACTGGGAAGGGGCTTTGCATGGCTGGATACCGGCAATCACGATGCCCTGCTTGATGCGGCGGATTTCGTAGCAGCTTTCCAGAAACGGCAGGGACTTTACATTTCCTGCATCGAGGAAATCGCCTACAAACGCGGATTTATTACAAGAGAGCAGCTCTTGGCTTTAGCAGAGCCGCTCATGAAGACGAATTACGGTAAATATTTAACAGAGGTTGCAAATGGACTCTAAATGGAAACGAACGGCGGTCTGTGTTTCGGCGTGCATGTGTCTGCTGCTGCTTTTACTGGTTCTGTTTACCAATCTTCCCCAAAGGAAGGGGACGACGGATGCCGGTGCCGGGCAGCAGGGAGCGGATAAAAGCAATCTGTCCGCTTTTTTGCAGGATGAATATTTCTTTGACCGGGACACGAAGGATACCGACAGTTTATATGACGAAACGAACCGGCTTTCCCTGATTGTGACGTCCGTGGAAAAGGATTTGCGCGTGCAGATTGTGGACAGGGACAACAAACCGGTGGAGGGAGAAAGCTTTTACATCACCTTAAACGGCAAGGATGAATACAAGGATTTGGACAAGGACGGTGTGATTTACATCGGGGACCTTCCCGCCGGAGAGTATGAGGTGGCGTTAAAGCCCATAAGCGGCTACCGTACACCTCTAAGCGCTACGGATGTCCGGGTAAAGGACAAGGTGGAGTATGTGGTGATAGACGACATTTCCCTGCTTATCAAAACCGAGGCGGAAATTGATGCGGAAGCGGAAGATACCGCAGAAGCCAATACCGATGGGGACGATACCGAAATCCGGCAGGCATCGGGAGCTTCTAAAACCGGCGTGCTGGGAATTGACGTTTCCAAGTGGCAGAAGGAAATCGACTGGGACAAGGTGAAGAATGAGGGCGTGGATTTTGCCATTATCCGCTGCGGCTACCGTGGTTCCGTTACCGGCAGTCTGGTGGAAGACCCTTATTTTGAACAGAATATCAAAGGCGCCCAGGCGGCGGGCATCAAGGTGGGCGTATATTTCTTTACCCAGGCGGTAAACGAAGTGGAAGCCGTCGAAGAGGCAAGTATGGTCGTTAATCTGGTGCGGGATTATGATTTGCAGTATCCCGTATTCATCGATACGGAAGGCGCCGGCGGAAACGGCAGGGCGGATTCCTTAAATGTGGAAGAGCGTACCGCTGTCTGCGAGGCATTCTGCACCACCGTGAAAAATGCCGGTCTGGAGGCGGGCGTGTATGCCAGCCGCAACTGGTACAACAATAAGCTTACGGCAAATACGCTGGAGTCCTACGCCATCTGGCTTGCGGAATACCGGAGTGTGCCTCTGTATCAGGGCTATTACCAGATGTGGCAGTATACCTCCAAGGGTAAAATCAACGGCATTAACGGCAATGTGGATTTGAATGTAAGTTACAGGAAATGATGGATAGACAGGAAAGGCAGGGTTTTAATATGGGAAAGATTACAGTGGAAACATGCGGAATCGAGGGCTTAAAAATTCTGACCCCGCAGGTATTCGGGGATAACAGAGGCTACTTTATGGAAACCTACAATTATAACGATTACAAGGCAGCCGGTATTGACCTTAATTTTGTGCAGGATAACCAGTCCGCATCCAAGAAAGGCGTGCTGCGGGGCTTACATTTTCAGAAGCAGTTCCCGCAGGACAAGTTAGTCCGGGTTATCCGCGGAGAAGTGTTCGACGTGGCGGTGGATATGCGTCCGGAATCGGAAACCTTCGGCAAATGGTACGGTGTGCTTCTTTCCGAAGAAAACAAAAAGCAGTTCTTTATTCCGAAGAATTTTGCACACGGCTTTCTGGTGCTTTCCGATTATGCGGAGTTCTGCTATAAGTGTACGGACTTTTATCATCCCGGCGATGAGGGCGGTATTTCCTACAAGGACCCGGATATCAAGGTAGAGTGGCCGATTCCGGAGGGCATGGAGCTTATTTTATCCGAAAAGGACACCAAATGGGGAAGCTTCCGGGAATATGCAAAAGAACTGGGAAAGGCATAAGCACTTACTATGAAGAAAAAGATTTCAAAAAAGACGGGCATTCTGCTTTTTTATATAGCGGCGCTTATTATGGCATGCCTGATTGTGTTCCATAAAAACCCGAATGCCCCAGCAGCGGAGGAAAACCTCAAAAAGATTATTTCCGTTGTGGTAATTTTAGCTTCCTGCGTATTGTTTACGGCGCTCTACGATAAAGTGGCCGGTCTGCCGGTGGAACTGTACCAGAACAGGCATTTAATCTGGAAGCTGGCAAAGAACGACTTTAAAAAGCGGTATGCGGGTTCCTATCTCGGTGCGGTATGGGCAATGGTGCAGCCGGTGATTACGGTTGTCATGTACTGGCTGGTGTTTGATGTGATTATGGGCAGCGCCGGTATGGCAATGCGGGGCGGCAGCGACATTCCGTTCGTGCTCTTTTTAACTGCCGGTCTGGTTCCCTGGTTTTATTTTAACGAAGCCTGGACAAACGGCACCATGGCGCTTCTGGAGTACAATTATTTAGTCAAAAAAGTGGTGTTTAAAATTAGTATTCTGCCGATTATCAAGGTCATCGGCGCCACTTTTGTGCATGTGTTTTTTGTATGCATCCTGCTTCTGATTGCCGCTTTTTACGGTTATACCCCCACTTTGTATACCCTGCAGATTTTTTATTACAGCTTCTGCACCTTTGTTCTGGTGCTGGCATTAAGCTACACCACCTGCTCCTTAGTGGTATTTATGCGCGATATTTCCCAGATTATCAGCATTATGCTGCAAATCGGCATGTGGGCAACTCCCATTATGTGGAACTTCGATGCCATCAGTCCTACCTGGGCGAAAATCTTAAAATTAAATCCCATGGTTTATATTGTAAACGGATACCGGGATGCCATTTACGGCCATTCCTGGTTTTTTGAGGACTTCTTTTCTACCATGTATTTCTGGATTTTTACGGTGGTGGTATTCGGTATCGGCGCCGTGGTATTTAAGAAGCTGAAAGTGCATTTCGCAGATGTGCTGTAATGATGAGCGGAAAGGTAAGAGCAATGGATAATCAGGAAAGAAAGCCTGCAATTACGGTCAAAGACCTAAAAAAAGTATATAAACTCTATGACAAGCCCTCGGACCGGTTCAAGGAAGCCTTTGGACTGACCCGGAAGAAGGCAAAGGAGCATTATGCCTTAAACGGTGTATCCCTTGAAATTTTTCAGGGGGAAACCGTGGGCATTATCGGTACCAACGGCTCCGGTAAATCCACCATCCTAAAGATTATTACCGGTGTGTTAAGCCCTACTTCGGGAGAAGTAAACGTAAACGGCAGAATTTCAGCGCTGCTGGAGCTGGGTGCGGGCTTTAACATGGAATACAACGGCATTGAAAATGTGTACTTAAACGGCACCATGATGGGCTTTTCCCAAAAAGAAATCGATGCCAAGCTGCCGGAAATTTTGAAATTTGCGGACATCGGCGACTATGTATACCAGCCGGTCAAGACCTATTCCAGCGGTATGTTCGTGCGTCTGGCTTTTGCGGTTGCCATCAATATTGAGCCGGAAATCCTCATTGTGGACGAGGCGCTTTCCGTCGGCGACGTTTTCTTTCAGGCAAAATGCTATCACAAGTTTGAAGAATTCAAGAAAATGGGCAAGACCATTGTGTTTGTCAGCCATGACTTAAGCAGCATCAGCAAATACTGCGACCGGGTATACCTCTTAAATCAGGGCAATCTTTTAGGCGAGGGCAGTCCCAAGGAAATGATTGACGCCTTCAAGCGGGTGCTGGTGGGACAGTACGAAATCCAAGACAAGGAAGATATGGATATCCATATTCCCGAAAACGTGTTAAATCCCGAGCTTCTGGAATACGGTACCAAGCAGGCGGAAATGACGGAATTTTACATTACCGACGATAAGGGCGTGAAGACCACCGCCGTCATTAAGGGCACGGAGTTTACCATTCATGTAAAGGTGGCGTTCCGCGATAGGATTGTTGCCCCGATTTTTGCGTTTTCCTTTAAAAATATTAAGGGAACGGAAATCACCGGCACCAACAGTATGATAGAAAAGGCATTTTTGGAGCCTGTGGAAGCGGGCACGGTAAAGGAAGTAACTTTTAAGCAGAATATGAGTCTGCAGGGCGGGGAATATCTGCTTTCCTTAGGCATTACGGGCTATGAGGGCAGCGAGTTCCAGGTTTACCACAGATTGTATGATGTTTTGAATGTAACCGTGGTTTCCGACAAGGACACGGTGGGCTTTTATGATATGAATTCTAAGGTAGAGGTAAAGAATGCCGCAAAGGATAAGGTGATACCCTACCGGCAGGAGGCGTAATGGCAGAAAACGTAACGGAACAGATTGGAAAAATCACACTGGATTTGACACATTATCCCGGTGAGGATTTATACTGCGACGGCAAGGTGGAGGACGAGCTTCTTTCCATCGTAAAGGACTATGCACAGGTGGAGTACCGGCAGATTATCGAGGAAAAGAAAAGCTGGCCCATTCTGTATCATTTATCCCCTCTCAGGGAAAATATTGTGGACTGGATTCCCATGAAGCACACGGAAAAGGTGCTGGAGGTGGGAAGCGGCTGCGGCGCCATTACGGGCGCACTTTCCCGGAAAGCGGGGGAAGTGACCTGCGTGGACCTCTCCAAAAAGCGGAGCATGATAAACGCTTACCGCCATGCGGAATGTGAAAACGTGACCATCCATGTGGGCAATTTCAAGGATATAGAGCCGGATTTGCCGGATAATTTCGATTATATTTTTCTGATTGGCGTGTTTGAGTACGGACAGAGCTACATGGGAAGCAAAACTCCCTTTGAAGATTTCTTAAATATGATTAAGAAGCACCTGGCTCCCGGAGGCAGGATTGTCATTGCCATTGAAAACAAATACGGACTGAAATATTTTGCCGGCTGCAAGGAAGACCATCTCGGCACTTATTTTTCCGGAATTGAAAATTACGAAGCGGGCGGCGGGGTACGCACCTTTTCAAGAAAAGGTCTGGAAAAGATTTTTGCAGCCTGCGGAATAGGAAAGTACCATTTCTATTACCCGTACCCGGATTATAAGTTCATGACCACCCTGTATTCGGACGAATACCTGCCCGGCAAGGGGGAATTATCAAATAACATGCGTAATTTTGACAGGGACAGAATGCTTCTGTTCGATGAAAAGAACGCGTTTGACGGCATTGTGGAGGACAAGCTGTTTTCCCTGTTCAGCAATTCCTATGAAGTGATTATCGGGGACGGCTTCGATGTGAAGTACTCCCGCTTTTCCAACGACAGGGCAGCGGAGTACCGCATCCGTACCGATATCTGCCGGGATGCGGAGGGAAGGGCTCATGTAGAAAAACACCCGTTATGCAAAGAAGCGGAGGAGCATATCCGCGGTATGGCGGATGCTTACCAGTCCCTGCTTGCAAGGTATGAGGGCGGCAATATTTCCGTCAATACCTGCACACTTAGGGAAGAGGACGGAAAGGTGTGGGACAGCTTTGAATTCCTGCCCGGCAGACTGCTTTCCGAGCTTTTGGACGAATGTCTGGAGAAGGACGATTTGGAGGGCTTCCATAAGCTGTTCTGCGAATACGTGGAAAGAACGGGCTACAATCCCACCTATCCGGCAGCGGATTTTGATATGATTTTCAGCAATATCATGGTGGACGGCGACAAGTGGTCCATCATTGATTACGAATGGACCTTCGGCAAGGAAGTGGACCCGAGGGAGCTGGCTTTCCGTGCGGTGTACTGTTATCTGCTGGAAAATGAGAAAAGAAATAAATTAAATTTGGATTTAATAATGGAAAAACTGGCAATTACCGAGGAGGAAGCGGAGAATTTCCGGGAGCAGGAAAGAGGCTTTCAGGAATTTGTCACCGGCCAGCACAAATCCATGGCACAGATGCGGGATTTAATCGGTAACCGGGTGCTTGAACCCGGAAAGATGATTGACCGCATGCAGGATATGGCGGGCATAAGCCGGGTACAGGTCTATGAAGACGACGGCAAGGGCTTTTCCGAGGAGAATTCTTACTTTGTAAAGGATGCCTATGTAGGGGAACAGGATGTGGAAGTGACCCTTTCCGTGGACGGAAATGTGCAGATTTTACGAATTGACCCTGCCATGACTTCCTGCGTGGTGACGGTGGAGGAGCTTTTATTTAACGGTGTTCCCGTGCCCACACAGGACAAAAAGATTTTTTACACAAACGGCAAGGTGGCAAGACCTTCGGCAACCTGTATTTTTGCCACAACCGACCCCAACCTTTATATCAAAGTGGCGGATTTGGACAGAAAAGCGGAAAATGAGCTTTTTGCCAGATTAAAGGTGGTGCCTGTGCCGGAACGCATGGCGGCGGACATGGCGGCAAGTGTCAAAAAGATTTTTTAACAACCGGGAAGGAATTACAAATTTGGGCATCAAAAGCTTTCTGAAACAGGGGATGGCATACAGTCTGGACAGGCAGTACGAGAAAAAATGCGCCTCCCGTAAAATTTTATACAAAGACTGGGTGGCAGCCATGGAAGAGGCGGAGGCTGCTTCCGGGGAACCCGGGACAGGAGCGGGGGCTTCTTCCGCCGGAGAACGCGCGGAAGCCGTGTTTCTTTCCGATGCAGAAGCCGGTGCCTGGACGGACGGCGCCAAAGAACGAGCGGAGGCGTTTCTTTCTGCGCACCCGGAGGTCTGTGTGGTCTACGGGGACGAGGATGTGGAAACCGCACCGGGACAGTACGAAAACCCGTGGCTGAAGCCCTGCTGGTCGCCGGATACCTATCTGTGGAAGGACTATCTGGGAGAGGCGGTAGCGGTACGGAAATCCTTTTATGAAAACACGGAGGAGAAATCCCGCGGCGGACTGCTGAAAGCGGCGGGGGGATTTACCAAAGGCTGCCGGAGCATTGCCCATATAAACGGCATTCTGTTCCACCGGAAAACGGACTGGTTTACCGGGGAAGCAAATGGCAGTGTGATCCGGGAGCAAACGGCGGGCGGGCAAACGGACAGCCGGGATGCAGAGAAGCACAGCATGCCCTACATTTCCGTGATTATTCCGTCCAAGGACAACGCGGTTGTCTTAAAGAAGTGCCTGGATACCCTGAAAAAAACGGCGGAGGGCATTTCTTACGAAGTGCTTCTGGTGGACAACGGAAGCGGCGAAGCGGTCAAAAAGAAAATAGAAGAAATGACGGCGGATGCGCCGGATATCCACTATATATATGAACCCATGGAATTTAACTTTTCCAGGATGTGCAATCTTGGGGCAGAAAAAGCAAAGGGAAGTCTGTTTTTGTTTCTAAACGATGATATCGAAGCTACGCATACCGGCTGGCTTTCCGATATGGTAGAGCTGGCACAGCGTCCCCATGTGGGGGCAGTGGGCTGCAAGCTGCTTTACCCGGATACGGATAAAATCCAGCATGCCGGTATTACGAACCTGCCCATGGGACCGGTTCACAAGCTGCAGTTTTTGAGAGATAACAAGTGTTATTATGATAACCGGAACAGAGGAATACGGAATGTTTCCGCTGTGACGGCGGCATGCCTCATGGTAGGAAGAGAGGTCTTTGAAGAAGCGGGCGGCTTCTGCGAAAGCATGCAGGTAGCCTTCAATGATGTGGATTTCTGCTTTACTCTTTTGGAAAAAGGCTATTACAATGTGGTCTGCAATCATATACATCTTCTGCACCATGAGTCTTTGAGCAGGGGAGCGGACGAGTCCGAGGAGAAGCTAAAACGGCTTCACCGGGAACGCACCATGCTCTACGACAGGCACCCGGGGCTTACCGGAAAGGACCCGTTCTACCATGACTGGCTGAACCGCACGGGACTGGATACCCGCATCCAGCCGGCTTATCAGTCGGGAAAAGAGATTGCGGATGTGCAGACAGCCAAGGAAGTGGCGAAGGAGAGCAACGAAGCGTATGTGTTAAAGAATGCCCGAAAGGACAGATGTCTTTTGGTGCGCATTGAGGCGGCGGACGCTTCCCGTATTTCGGGATACGGCGTGGTGCTCGGCAGCGACAATGCCTGCTTTACCGGAAAGCTTTTACTGGAAAGAAAGGGCAGACAGCCCGCCGTGTACGAACTGGATTTTGCGGAGCAGTACCGGCAGGATTTGCAGGAAAATATGCCGGACCAGAAAAATGTGGCGCTCTGCGGCTTTCATGTGAACATAGCGGAGCCTCTTCCCGAGGGAGAATACCGCATCGGCATGCTTGCCACGGATAAGATATCCGGCAGCAGCCTTATGAATTACAGTAACCGGACGTTTATCGTTGCCCGGACATAACAGAAAGGCATGGACAGAGAAATGGACTATAAAGAAGCCTACGAAAAAGAACATTTGAAAAATGCGGAGCTGGCCGGCAGAGTGGCGGATTTGGAAATGCAGAAGGAAGACTTAAGCTACAAGCTGGACCGCATTAAAAACAATCCGCTTTTTAAGGCATCCAAACCGGCAAGGAATGTGATGCACTGGGCTATCCGCCAGAAGAACCGGCTGGCAGGCTGCGGAGGTCCGAAGGGCGTCGTGCGCAAGCTAAAACAGAAAAAGCAGGAAAAGAGCGTCATGAAAAGCTACGGTACGGACAGCTTTCCCACGCCGGAAGAGGCGAAAAAAGAGCGGGAAACCGTATTTGAAAGACCGGTGAAGGTCAGTATTCTGGTACCGCTTTACAATACGCCGAAGGAATTTTTGACGGCAATGATTGACTCCGTGCTGGCACAGACCTATGAAAACTGGGAGCTCTGTCTGGCGGACGGCTCCGATGAGGCGCACAAGGAAGTGGGAGAAATCTGTGCTTCCTATGTGGAAAAGGAAGGGGACAGAAAGCGCATCCGCTATGAAAAACTGGCGGAAAACAAGGGCATTTCCGGCAATACCAACGCCTGCTATGCCATGTCCACCGGAGAATACATCGGTCTGTTTGACCACGATGACATCCTGCATCCCTCCGCACTGTACGAATACGTGAAAGCCATTAACGAACAGGGCGCGGACTATATTTACTGTGATGAAACCACCTTTAAGAACGGCGATATCAACAAAATGCTGACCATGCATTTTAAGCCGGACTATGCCATTGACAACTTACGCGCCAACAACTATATCTGCCATTTCAGCGTATTTGCCAGAAAACTTTTGGACGGTACGGAACTGTTCCGCTCCCGGTTTGACGGCAGCCAGGACCACGATATGATTTTACGTCTGACGGATAAAGCGGAAAAAATTGTGCATATTCCGAGACTTTTGTACTACTGGAGATGCCATGCGGGCAGTGTGGCTTCGGGTATTGAGGCAAAGACCTATGCCATCGAAGCGGCAAAGGGCGCCGTGGCGGACCATCTGCGCAAGCACGGTTTCCGCAATTTCAAAATTGAAAGCACCAGAGCCTTTGAAACCATATTCCGCATCCGCTATGAAGTGCCGGGCAATCCGAAAATTTCCATTATCATTCCCAACAAGGACCATGTGACGGATTTGCGGAGAGCGGTGACATCCATTCTGGAAAAATCCACCTATGACAATTACGAAATCATCATTGTGGAGAACAACAGCGAAACGGAAGAAATTTTCCGGTACTATGACGAACTGAAAAAGAACGAAAAGATTAAAATTGTGACCTACGAGGGCGGTTTCAATTATTCCGCCATCAACAACCTGGGTGTGAGCCGGGCGGACGGTGACTACGTGCTTCTGCTGAACAACGATACGGAAGTCATTACCGTGAACTGGATGGAAGAGCTTCTGATGTATGCCCAGAGAGAGGATGTAGGCGCCGTTGGCTGCAAGCTTTACTATGCGGACCGCACCATCCAGCATGCCGGCGTGGTCATCGGACTGGGAGCCCACAGAACGGCGGGACACAGCCATTACCGCATGCCGAGACAGAACTTAGGCTATATGGGAAGACTCTGCTATGCACAGGACGTTTCTGCGGTGACGGGTGCCTGCCTTCTGGTGAAAAAGAGCCTGTACGAAGCGGTGGGAGGTCTGGACGAGGGCTTTGCCGTGTCCTTAAACGACGTGGATTTCTGCTTAAAGCTGAGAGAGAAGGGACTTCTCAACGTCTTTACGCCGTTTGCGGAGCTTTACCACTACGAGTCGGTTTCCAGAGGACTGGATACGGACGGGGAGAAAGCTGCCCGCTACAATGCGGAGTCTGCGAAGTTCCGTGAAAAGTGGAAGGAAGTTTTAGAGAAGGGCGACCCGTACTACAATCCCAACTTTTCCCTCGACAGAAGCGATTTTGCCCTGAAAATCCAGTAAAATCATGCAAAGTTGCGCCTTTTTTCTAAAAAGTATTGTGGAAATATGGATGATGATATGATATACTACCAACGTGAAAAAAGTTTTAGAAAGAAAAACATAGACAGAATCAGAGAAAGGACAGGAAATTAACATGGATTATAGGAAGAAATTCCAGTTCTGGCTGGACAACGATTATTTTGACGAAAAGACCAAAGAGGAACTGCTTGCCATCCGCAACAACGCTTCCGAAATCGAAGACCGTTTCTATAAGGACTTGGAGTTCGGTACCGGCGGACTCCGCGGTGTCATCGGTGCCGGTACCAACCGTATGAACGTTTACACCGTAAGAAAAGCATCCCAGGGTCTTGCTAATTATATCTTAAAGAAGGGCGGCGCAGGCAGAGCGGTTGCCATTGCTTACGACTCCCGCAGAATGTCTCCCGAATTTGCAGATACCGCAGCACTCTGCCTGGCAGCAAGCGGCATCAAGGCATATGTATTTGAGTCCCTTCGTCCCACTCCCGAGCTTTCCTTTGCCGTACGCAAGCTTCACTGCATCGCCGGTATCGTGGTTACAGCAAGCCACAATCCGCCCGAATACAACGGCTACAAGGTATACTGGGAAGACGGCGCACAGATTACCGCACCTCTTGACAAAGAAATCATTGCAGAGGTAAATGCGATTACTGATTACAACACCTGCAAGACCATGGACAAGGCAGAAGCCGTACAGAAAGGTCTGTATGAGGTTATCGGCGCAGAAATCGACGACGCTTACATGACAGAGTTAAAGAAGCAGATTATTCATCCCGATGTCATTGCAGAAATGGCAGAGGACATCAAGATTGTATATACCCCACTCTGCGGAACCGGTAACATCCCGGTAAGACGTGTTCTTTCCGAACTGGGCTTCAAGCATGTATATGTAGTACCCGAGCAGGAAAATCCCGACCCCAACTTCACCACCCTGGATTACCCGAACCCGGAAGACCCCAAGGCATTTACCTATGCGCTTCGTCTGGCTAAGGAAAAGGATGCGGACATCGTTCTGGCTACCGACCCGGATGCAGACCGTTTGGGCGTATACGCAAAGGATACCAAGACCGGTGAATACGTTCCTTTCACGGGAAATATGTCCGGTATGCTGATTGCCGAGTACATTTTAAGAGAGAGAACCAAGACGCATACCATGCCTGAAAAACCGGCGCTGGTTACCACCATTGTTACCACCAACATGACCAAGCCCATTACCGATGCTTACGGCGTAAAGCTGATTGAAGTACTGACAGGCTTCAAGTTCATCGGCGAACAGATTAAGTGGTTTGAAAGAGACCATTCCTACAATTATGTATTCGGTCTGGAAGAAAGCTACGGCTGTCTTGCCGGAACCCATTCCCGTGACAAGGATGCCTGCGTTGCCGTTATGTGCCTCTGCGAAGTGGCTGCTTACTGCAAGAAGGAAGGCAAGACCCTGTGGGATATGATGGTAGAAATGTATGAGAAATACGGCTACTACAAGGAAACCCAGTACACCATTACCTTAAAGGGTGTGGACGGTGCTAAGCAGATTAACGAAATCATGGATAAACTCCGTACCAATCCGCCTAAGGCATTCGGCGACTTAAAGGTTCTTCGTTTCCGTGATTATAAGGAAGACAAGATTCTGGATATGGAAACCGGTGCGGTTACCACAACCGGACTTCCCAACTCCAATGTTCTGTACTTTGAATTACCGGATAACTGCTGGTGCTGCGCACGTCCTTCCGGTACAGAGCCCAAGATTAAGTTCTACATGGGCGTAAAGGGCAACAGCATTGAAGATGCGGCTGCAAAAGTAGAAAAGTTGACGGAAGATGTAAAAGCGGTTCTGTAATATTATGGCCAAATTATCAAAAAGTAACTTGAAAAAAACTTTATATTATCTAAAAAGAAACGGGCTGCGGGATACTTATCTCGCAGCCTTAGAACGTTTACGGAAAAAAGAGGATTATCGTTACGAAGCGCCCACGGAAGCGGTCTTAAAGGCACAGAAGGAGGAGGCTTCCCGGATGGCGCCCCTGTTGTTCAGCATTCTGGTGCCCACGTACCGGACCCCGGAGAACTACTTGCGGGAGATGATAGACTCCGTACTGGCACAGACCTACGGCAGTTTTGAACTGATACTGGCGGATGCCAGCGGGGATGAGTCCGTAAAACAGGTTGTGGATACCTATACGGACAAGCGGATTCGTTATATCCGGCTTGCGGACAACAAAGGGATTTCCGGCAACACCAACGAAGCACTCAGGCATGCCACGGGACTGTATACCGGACTGCTGGACCATGACGACCTGCTGACACCGGATGCCCTGTATGAAAATGCGAAAGCGATTGCGGAAGCAAAGAGCCGGGGGATACGCCTGCAGCTCTTGTATTCCGATGAAGATAAATGTGATGAGAACGGAGAGCATTGTTTCTGTCCTCACAAAAAAGAAGAATTTAATTTAGATTTAATTTTATCAAATAATTACATCTGTCATTTTACGGTAATGGAAACTGCACTTCTGAAAGAACTGCAGTTTCGGGAAGAATATGACGGAGCACAGGATTTTGACCTGGTGCTCCGGGCGGTGGGCAGTATTTACGACAAATGCGGACAGCCTGTGTTTGCCGCCGGATGCCCGGGCAAGTCGGACCCGGCAGAAAACATCTGCCATATTGCCAAAGTGCTGTATCACTGGCGCTGCCACAGCGCTTCCACGGCGGACAATCCCCAGAGCAAGCAGTATGCCTACGAAGCAGGCAGAAATGCGGTGCGGGATTTCTTAAAGGAGCAGGGAGTGGCGGCAGGTGTGGCGCACAGTAAGCATCTGGGATTTTACGAGGTAAACTATCACCCGGATTTCCTTTCCCTTCGTAAGGATGTGGGCGCAGTCGGCTGCCCGGTGTATAAAAACAATAAAATAACATACGGGATGTATGAAAAAGACGGCAAAAATCCGTACCGGGGTCTGAAAAAAGGCTATGCGGGTGAGATGAACCGTGCGGAACTGGTACAGGATGTGTATGCTGTGGATATCCGTACCATGAAAGTCCGCAAAGAACTCAGGGAACTGGTGCAAAGAGTATTGAAAGAACAGACGTCCGGAGATACGGCAGGCGTTTTAGTGGGCGGCTTTGTGATAAAAGAAGACGGAACTTTTGAAAGCCGTAAAGACTTTACGGAAGAGGAATATGCCGAAATCAGCCGTAAAGTCTGTGAAGCGGTGAAAAAGGAAGGATACCGGATAGCGTATCTGCCGGGAGGATGGAAAGGATGAAAACAACCATAGTCATACCGAACTACAACGGAATTGCCTACCTGAAGGAATGCGTGAAGTCCCTCAGGGAAGATTTGAAAAACCATCCGGCGGCGGTTATCATTGTGGATAACGGTTCCGAAGACGGCAGTGTGGAGTGGATAAAAGAAGAATGTCCCGATATCACACTGATACCTCTGAAAAAAAACACAGGATTTCCCCATGCGGTAAATGTCGGCATCCGTCATGCCAAAACGCCTTTTGTGCTGCTTCTTAATAACGATACCGTGGTGCATCCCGGTTTCACAAAGGCACTGGAAGAGGCAATTTCCGGACGTAAGGATGCTTTTTCCGTCAGTGCCAAAATGCTTTCCATGAAGGAAGAGGGCGTCATGGACAATGCCGGCGATTTGTACTGCGCTTTAGGCTGGGCATTCGCCAGAGGAAAGGACAGGCCGGCAGGGGACTACAACAAACCCTGTGAAATCTTTTCCGCCTGCGGCGGCGCTTCCATTTACCGGAAAAGTGTTTTTGAAAAAATCGGATATTTTGACGACAGCCATTTTGCCTATCTGGAGGATGTGGATATCGGATGGCGTGCGAAGATTTACGGATACCGCAATTTCTATGAGCCGGAAGCGGAGGTGCTCCATGCCGGAAGCGCTGCCAGCGGCTCCCGTTACAATGCCTTTAAGGTAGGTCTTTCCTCGGCAAACAGCGTGGCAATCATCGGAAAGAACATGCCGCTTGTGCAGATTATTTTAAATCTGCCGTTTCTTCTGCCGGGATTTCTCGTGAAATTTTTATTTTTTGTCCGCAAGGGTTACGGAAAAATCTATGCCGCAGGCTGCTTAAAGGGATTTATGCGCGGATTTTCGGAGGACGGAAGAAAAAAGAAAGTGCATGTTTTACCGGGAAACTTGGGAAACTATGTGAAAATACAGCTTGAACTCTGGATAAATCTGCTTAAGCGTTTCGCAGACTGAGACAGCAAAAAAGAATGATACAATTATGATACAAAGGAAATTTAATCTTAACCCAGTTACCGACAACAGGCTTCCTTTGTGGGATGCGAAAGGCATGTGGGAAATATGATAAAAGATAACCAGAAGGTTTTTAACAGGTTACATCTTGTTATGGACGCCCTGATTGTGATAATTTCATATGCGCTGGCCTGGGTACTGCACTTTAAGGTATTCAATCATTTTGGCCCGGAAGCGGGTGTCCTTTCCATGGAACACTACCTGCGGGCGCTTATTTTCATTGTGCCGGGTTATATTCTGCTGTATTATCTCTGCCATGTGTATGAGCCACAGCGGACATCCCGGATAAGCAGGGAAATCTACAATCTGTTTTGTGCCAATACCATTGGTCTGGTGGGATACATCGCTTTGCTGTATGTAGTGAAGCAGGTGGATTACTCCCGAAAAATGATTTGTGTGTTTTACGTGCTGAACATCCTTCTGACCTCGGCTTCGAGGGTTTTAGTCAGAAAGACGCTGCGTTCCTTCCGGAAAAAGGGCTACAACCTTAAGCACATTCTGCTGGTGGGCTATTCCCGCTCCGCAGAGGAATATATCGACCGGATTTTAGGCAATCCCGAATGGGGTTATGTGGTCTGCGGCATCCTGGACGACTTTGTTCCGGCAGGTACTCTTTACCGGGGCATCAAGGTCATCGGCCGTATCGACAATATACTGGAGCTGCTTCCGGCAAACGAGCTGGATGAAATCGCCATTACACTGTCCTTAAAGGATTATAACCGGCTGGAAGAAATCGTAAACACCTGCGAAAAGTTCGGCGTGCATACCAAGTTCATTCCGGATTACAACAGTCTGATTCCCAGCAAGCCCTACACCGAGGATTTAATGGGACTGCCCGTTATCAATATCCGCTATGTGCCGCTTTCCAATACTGGCAACATGATAGTAAAGAGAGCCATGGACATTGTGGGTTCCATCGTGGGAATTATCCTGACCTCGCCCATTATGCTGATTGCGGCAATCGCCGTAAAGGCAGGCAGCAAGGGCCCCGTTATTTTCAAGCAGGAACGGGTGGGACTTCACAACAAGCCTTTTTATATGTATAAATTCCGCAGCATGGAGATGCAGAAGGCTTCCGAAGAGAAAAAAGCCTGGACGGTGAAGAACGACCCCAGAGTAACGGGTGTCGGCAGGATACTGCGGCGTACCAGCATTGACGAGCTGCCCCAGTTGTTCAACATCTTAAAGGGGGATATGAGTCTGGTGGGTCCCAGACCGGAGCGGCCGCTTTTTGTGGAGAAATTCAAGGAAGAAATTCCCCGTTACATGGTAAAGCATCAGGTGCGGCCGGGACTGACCGGATGGGCGCAGGTGCACGGTTACCGCGGCGATACTTCCATACGGAAGAGAATCGAATACGATTTGTACTACATTGAAAACTGGACCCTGTGGCTTGACATTAAAATTATTTTCATGACGTTTTTCACAGGATTTATCAATAAAAATGCCTATTAGAGAAGGGATAAGGGAAAAGGAGATTTAGAAATGGCACGAGGCGAAAGAAGACAGGATGAGTATTATAACGGGAGAAGTACAGGCAGGACAACCCGGAAATCTGCGGCTAAAAGGAACACAAAACGGAAAAGAAAGATAGCACTTCTGGTCGTGGAACTTTTAGTGGTATTGATTTTACTGGGGGTTCTCGGTTTGTTCTGGTATATGGAAAAACCGTCAGACGGGAGCAGCGCAGACGGTGGGAAGGGCGGCCCTCTTTTCAATGTGTCCATAAAGGAAGAGGATTTGGAGATTAGCCAGCAGGTACAGGAAAACGAAAACCTGAAGGAGTACCGCAACATTGCTTTATTCGGAGTTGACTCCCGGAATGGCGCACTGACCAAGGGTACCTTAAGCGACAGTATCATCATTGCTTCCATTAACCTGGAAACCAAGGATGTGAAGCTCTGCAGTGTATATCGTGATACCTACTTAAATTTAAGCAACGATAAATACGGAAAATGCAACTCCGCCTACAGCTACGGCGGTGCGGAACAGGCCATGAAGATGCTGAATATGAATCTGGATCTGGATATTAAGGATTTCGTAACCATCGGCTTTGACGGTCTGACACAGGTAATTGACGATATCGGCGGTGTTTACCTTGATGTGGATGATGAAGAACTCCGCCATATCAACAGCTATCAGGAAACCATGGCGCAGGAAATGGGTGTAAATTACACACCGGTTACTTCCACCGGCTACCAGCTTTTGAACGGCCTGCAGGCAACCGCTTACTGCCGTATCCGTTACAAGACCGGTAACGACTTTGCAAGAGCGGCTTCCCAGCGTGAAGTTATCCAGGCGATTGTGGACAAGGTAAAAACCATGGATCTGGTAACACTTACCAAGGTTGCCAACGATGTTTCCAACAACGTATACACATCCTTAAGCATGGATGAAATCGTCGGAATTTTAGGCGAAGTTACGCAGTACAATATCGTGGATGAAGGCGGTTTCCCCGAAGCTTCCATGAGAGGCGCAGGTACTCTTGGTTCCAAGGGAAGCTGTGTATATCCCATCAATCTGAAGGAAAACGTTACATGGCTGCATGAATTCCTGTTCAACGATACAGGCTATGAGCCTTCCAAAGAAGTACAGGAATATTCCAAGATTATTCATGATTTCGTATCCCAATATATAAACATTGATTAAAGCAAAGGAGCTTGGGAAATGTCTCAGGCTCCTTTTTCAGAAATAGCCGGGGAAAGGTGAGGGTACTAAAATGGATATTGATGTGATTATACCGGTATACCGGCCGGGAGAAGATTTGGTGGCGCTCTTAAACAGGCTGTATGCCCAGACGGTGGAAATCCACAAAATCATTCTGGTGGAAACGGTTGACAAGGGAGCAGAAACTTCCTTGCTGCTGCACCTGCAGAAAAAGTATAAAAAAATAGAGTTGTATTCCGTGAAAAAGGAAGACTTCGACCACGGCATGACCCGCAGGATGGCGGTGGAGAAATCCGATGCGGACATTTTTGTCATGATGACGCAGGATGCCCTGCCGGCGGACAGACGGCTGATAGAAAATATCACGGCGCCCCTGAAAGGGGATGTGGCGGTTTCCTACGCCAGACAGCTTCCGAGAAAGAACTGCCGCGTCATAGAGCGGTTTACCAGGCAGTTCAATTACCCGGACGGCTCCCGCCTGAAAGGGAAAGAGGATTCGGAAACACTGGGCATCAAAACCTATTTCTGCTCGGATGTATGCGCCGCCTACCGGAGAGAAATCTATGAAAAGCTGGGCGGTTTTGTGGAAAAAGCGATTTTTAACGAGGACATGCTCTTTGCAGCGAAGGCAGTGGAGGCAGGTTATAAAATTGCCTATACGGCGGAAGCAAGAGTGCTGCACTCCCACAATTACAGTTTAAGCCAGCAGTTCCACCGGAATTTCGATTTGGGCGTTTCCCAGGCGGAGCACCCGGAGGTATTTAAGAAGGTGCCTTCCGAAAAAGAGGGCGGCAGGATGGTAAAGGAAACCACGGCGTACCTGTTTACCACGGGAAAAGTATTTCTTATCCCTTATTTTTATCTGCAGTGCGCAAGTAAGTATGCCGGCTATTTCCTGGGCAGGCATTATAAAATGCTCCCGGCAAAGACGGTAAGGAAATGCACGGCAAACGAGGTATATTGGCAGTAATGCTTTACAGTTTCCGGGCTGTGTGGTAAAATTTTTGAAAATCAGAAAAAAGAATAACGCATATACTAATAGGAAGGAACAGAAAGGAACGGGTAAAAAATATGTGTGGTATTGTAGGATATATCGGAAATAAACCGGCGGCGCCCATTATACTGGACGGTCTTGCCAAACTGGAATACAGAGGCTACGACTCCGCAGGCCTCGCCGTTTACGACGGCGAAAAAATCAATGTGCAGAAAGCGGCCGGCCGTCTGAAAGTGCTGGAAAACTTAACACACGGCGGAGAAAGCATGCCGGGTTATGTGGGCATCGGCCATACCAGATGGGCAACCCACGGCGCACCCAGCGATGTGAACGCACATCCTCATTACAACAAGGACAGGACGATTGCCGTAGTACACAACGGCATTATCGAAAACTACATTCCCCTGCGGAAAAAGCTTCTGGGAAAGGGCTATGAATTCGTATCCGAAACCGATACCGAAGTTCTGGCACAGCTTCTGGACTACTACTACAAGGGCAACCCCTTAGAGGCGATTACCAAGGTGCTTCACAGAGTGGAAGGTTCTTATGCGCTGGGCATCATGTTTGCGGATTTCCCGGATGAAATCTATGCGGTCAGAAAAGACAGCCCCCTGATTGTGGGAAAGAGTGCGGACGGCAGCTTTATCGCATCCGATGTACCGGCTATCTTAAAGTATACCCGTACGGTATATTATGTGGAAAATCAGGAAGTGGTAAAGCTTACCAGGGACGAACTGCATTTCTACACCGTGGACGAAGAAGAGATTACCAAGGAGCCCGTTACCATTGACTGGGATGCCAATGCAGCGGAAAAGGGCGGCTATGAGCATTTCATGTTAAAGGAAATTTACGAACAGCCCAAGACCATTACCGATACCATTTCTCCCCGTATCAAAAACGGAGATATTGTGATTGACGAGCTGAATATGACGGATGAGGAAATTAAGGCAGTGAAGAAGATTTACATTGTTGCCTGCGGTTCCGCTTACCATACCGGCGTAACAGCCAAATACATTCTGGAAGGTCTGGTGCGCATTCCCGTGGAAGTGGATGTGGCATCCGAATTCCGTTACCGCAACCCCATCCTCGAAGAAGGCACCATGGTTGTGGTTATCAGCCAGTCCGGTGAAACCGCCGATACCCTGGCAGCTTTACGCGAAGCCAAGGCAAGAGGCTTTAAGGTGCTCGGCATTGTCAATGTGGTGGGAAGCTCCATTGCCAGAGAGGCGGACAGTGTTATGTATACCTGGGCAGGCCCCGAAATTGCCGTGGCAACCACCAAGGCATACAGCGCACAGCTTGCAGCGCTCTATCTGCTGACCATGAAGCTCGGCAGAGTCAGAGGCACCATTTCCGATGAACTGTTTGCCAGCCTGCTGGAGGACTTGAAGAAGCTGCCTTACCAGATTGAACTGCTGTTGGGACAGAAGGAAAAAATCCAGCGTTTTGCAAACCGTTATGTGGGAGCAAAGGACATATTCTTCATCGGACGCGGTATTGACTATGCGATTTCCCTCGAAGGCTCCTTAAAATTAAAGGAAATTTCCTACGTGCATTCCGAAGCCTATGCGGCAGGCGAATTAAAGCACGGCACCATTTCCTTAATTGAGGACGGAACCCTTGTTGTGGCAGTGGCTACCCAGCCCGCCCTTTACCAGAAGACCATCAGTAACATCGTGGAGGTAAAGGCAAGAGGCGCCTTTGTTATGGCGATTACTGCAGAGGACAACACGGCTATGGAGAAAGCGGCGGACTATATTATTTACATTCCGGAAACCAATCCGTACTTTGCGAACTCCCTCGCCATTATTCCGTTACAGTTATTTGGCTATTATGTAGCGGTAGGCAAGGGATGCGATGTGGATAAGCCGAGAAACTTAGCAAAGTCGGTTACTGTCGAATAATCGGAAAATTCTCCGTTTTTTAAACTTTTATCATAGTTTCGTCACACATAAAACACAATTACTGGTTAAGATATGCTTATCAGTAAGAGAAAGAGAGGTAATTGTGTTATGTACGAGGATCAGAATAACAATTATGTATATTACCAGGCATCACCGGCAGGGGCAGCCCCCGAGCCTGCAGCGCCTGTCAGCAATCAGGGCAGAAAAAAGAAAAAAGGGGGAGCGGGACGTTTCTTCCGTAAATTTTTTGCCTGCGTGGGTATGGGACTCTGCTTCGGACTTTGTGCCGCAGCCGGTTTCTATGCGGTAGGACAGAGCACCGGTATGTTCAACCAGAAAAATGTATCGGCAGCTTCCACGGATGACACCCAGAGCATCGATGACCTGAAAGCATGGGTCAATGACCAGCTTAACAAAAACGTGGCTTCCGGTGACAGCGGGGTACTTACCACAAGCACTACCGGTGCTGCTACAACGGATGCAACGGATGTGGTAGAAAAAGTAATGCCCGCCATGGTATCCATTGTCAACAACTACACACAGACCACGACTTATTTCGGTCAGCCCATTGAGCAGGACGGTACGGCAAGCGGTTCCGGTATCATCGTAGGAGAAAACGATACCGAGCTTTTAATCGCCACCAACTATCATGTAATTGAGGATGCCAAGGAACTGACCGTGCACTTTATCGATGACGCCGATGTAAAGGCAGTCGTAAAGGGCAGCGACCCCGACATGGACTTAGCCGTCATTGCCGTAAAGCTTGCCGATATGGAGCAGAGCACACTGGACTCCGTTAAAATCGCAAAATTAGGCGACTCCGACAGCCTGAAATTAGGCCAGTCCGTCATCGCCATCGGTAATGCCTTAGGCTACGGACTTTCCGTAACAGGCGGTTATGTCAGCGCCTTAAACAGAGAAGTGGAAATGGAAGACGGTTCCAAGGGTACCTTTATCCAGACAGATGCAGCCATTAACCCCGGCAACTCCGGCGGCGCACTGATAAATATGAACGGTGAAGTTATCGGTATCAACTCCAACAAGATTGGCGGTACAGTAGTAGAAGGCATCGGTTATGCCATTCCTATTTCCGCAGCAGAGCCTATTTTAAGCGACCTGATGACCTATGAAACCAGAGAAAAAGTGGATGACAGCCAGGTAGGCTACTTAGGTATTATCCCGCAATCCGTTACCTCCGATGCCGCAGAACTCTACGGTATGCCGGAAGGTGTCTATGTTTCCCAGGTTGAGGACGGTACCCCCGCAGCCGAAGCCGGACTGTTAAGAGGCGACATTATCCAGAAGCTGGACAACAAGAAAGTCAGCACAGCGGATGAACTCAGAGAACAACTGAAGTATTATTCAGCAGGAGAAACCATTGATGTGCTCGTTATGAGAAGCATCGACGGTGAGTATGTAGAACGTACCGTTACGGTTACTCTGGGAGCAAGACCGCAGAACTAATCCTATAACGAATGGAGATTTCTATGTCAGAACATGATAGCGAAAAAAATTCCGCCGCAAAAGGAAGTGAGGAGAAGCAGGACAACCAGTACGAAGATGTCTGCTTTGTCTGCCGCAGACCGGAAAGCAAAGCCGGAAAAATGTTCCATCTGCCCAACAATATTACGGTCTGCAGCGACTGTCTGCACAAGACCATGGACACCATCAGCCAGTTTGACTATCAGGGTATGCTGAATTACCCGGGCATGATGGAAGATTCGGAAGACAGCACTCCCAATGGTTTTCCCAACATCAGCTTTATCAACTTAGCGGACCTGCAGGGACAGGGCGGTATTCCCAACAAGCAGAAATTAAAGAAGAAAAAGAAGGACGCGCCCGTGCTGGATATCAGGAATATTCCGCCTCCCCACAAGATTAAGCAGAGTCTGGATGAATATGTCATCGGACAGGATTATGCGAAAAAAGTGATTTCCGTAGCCGTTTACAACCACTATAAGCGTGTGGCTACCGGAACCATGGACGATATTGAAATCGAAAAATCCAATATGCTCATGATAGGGCCTACCGGATGCGGCAAGACCTATCTGGTAAAGACCCTGGCAAAGCTTTTAGATGTGCCCCTTGCCATTGCCGATGCCACTTCCCTTACGGAAGCAGGCTATATCGGTGACGATATCGAAAGCGTGATTTCCAAGCTTCTGGCGGCAGCAGGCAACGACACGGAAAGAGCCGAAAAGGGCATTGTCTTTATCGATGAAATCGACAAGATTGCCAAGAAGAAAAATACCAACAGCCGTGATGTAAGCGGCGAATCCGTACAGCAGGGTATGTTAAAGCTGCTGGAAGGTGCGGACGTGGAAGTGCCGGTGGGCGCCAACAGCAAAAATGCCATGGTGCCGCTGACCACCATCAACACCCGCAATATTTTATTTATCTGCGGCGGTGCCTTCCCGGATTTGGAAGAGATTATCAAGGAAAGACTGACAAAGCAGAGCAGCATGGGCTTCAATGCGCAGTTAAAGGATGCCTTTGACAAGGAAGAAAATCTGCTTTCCAAGGTTACGGTGGAGGATATCCGCAAGTTCGGTATGATTCCCGAATTTATCGGCCGTCTGCCCATTATCTTTACCCTGCAGGGGCTGACTAAGGATATGCTCGTCAAGATTTTAACCGAGCCGAAGAATGCGATTTTGAAGCAGTACCAGAAGCTTCTGGAGCTGGATGAAGTGAAACTGGAGTTTGCGGACGACGCCCTCGAAGCCCTTGCCGAAAAGGCGATGAAGAAGGACACCGGCGCCAGAGCGCTTCGTTCCATTATTGAAGAATTTATGCTGGATATTATGTACGAGGTGCCCAAGGACGACAACATCGGCAAGGTAACGATTACCCGTGCTTACATGGAAGGAACGGGCGGTCCCCTTATCGAAATCCGCAGCAACTTAAACGAAATCCGTGTGGAGCCGGCTCCCCGGATTGAGGAGAAGAAGGACTGAAAAATTATTAATTGAATACTTGGTGAATTAAGAACCATCTCTTTCCTGTGTAGGGAAAGGGGTGGTTTTTATATGTTGTCAGAAAAAATATTTTGTTGAGACATTTGTCACCTTGTATATAAGAGACTTTTATTTATAATGATATTATGTATGATAGAAAGAAGTGACATGGGTGAAGATAGATATTTCTCATAAAAAGGCGGCAATTACTGTTGCGGTATTGGCTCTTTTTAATTTTATATTTTTAGGCGTGGAATATTTGTTTGATAATATGATGACATATGTAACTGATGCGAGGGGAGTGGTATTGGCAGAAAGTTATGTATTAGGAGCAAGCTTTTTCGGTTTTTTGTTTTTTCCGGTCATAAACAGAATAATAAGAAAAAACAGAAGCGTTGTATCCTTTGCAGGAGCCTTGCTGGGAATTATTTTCATATTTTCTATATGGCAGCGTGGCTCCTATATCTCGATTTTTATGTCCGGTTGTATAGTATTTGCGATATTGGGGGTGTTCGGTGGTTTCGTACATTATAGGATAAGTATTATTCTGAATAATGGAACACATTTGGCAAAGTTTATTGGAGTAGCCTATGCACTTGGAATTTTCCTGCAGTTTTTAAATAATAATCTGATTACTGATGATATGGTGGAAACTATTTTTCTGGCTGTGTCTTTGGCAGTTTTTACTGTGTTATTGATTAAAACAGAGGAATATACGCAGGGGGGCAATGATAATTCTATTAATGAAAGTAGGGAAAGCGGTAACATAAAGTATAAAATAAAAAATCCGCTACTTGCAGAAGTTGCCATTATTAGCACAGTTATACTGATGAGTTGTATTTTTTCTACACTAAATGTCTCGGTTACATATGTCCATGCGGGGGGAAGCGTAGATATAGGGCAATGGCCCCGTTTATTCTTAGCTGTCAGCGGAATGACAGCAGGTGCTTTATATGATATCAGGGAACGAAAATACATGAACTTAATTATGTATTGCGTTACGGTATTATCGGTAATAAGTGTGGTTATTACCGAAACAGGCGGAAATTTTCTGATTGGATTGATAGTATTTTATTTATCGGCAGGTTTCTTTGTGGTATTTTTTACAACAACCTTTATACAACTGTCATATTCGCTAAAATGTCCACAGCTATGGGCTGGGGGAGGAAGGGCGTTGAATAATATATGCGCAGCTTTGACAGGCAGGTTATCAATGTTTTTATTATCAGGGGGGAAGACATTTGTTTTAATCGTTATATTGATATTGTTTACATTGATATCTGTCTGGCTGTACATATTTTCAAAGCAATGTGAAATGGATGATCAAAAATCTGAATTCAGTGATGAGGAGAAATTTGATTTCTTTTGTAAAGAGTTTTCTATTACAGAGAGGGAAAAAGATGTATTAAGGGCCCTGTTGCTTTCAGATAAAAATGTGCAGGATATAGCAGCAGAAATTTCTATATCAAGAGCGGTATTTTACAGGCATATTACGAATTTAAATAATAAAACGAATACGACGTCAAGAATTGGTCTGTTACAGTTTTATTATAGGTGGAAAAAATAATGGGAGGACAATTTTATGAAAAAGAAACTTATAGTAGTTCTTATGTTTTATATCATACTTGTATTGACAGCTTGTGCAAAACAGGAAGAGAAAGCATCCGGTAATCGGGAAACAGAAACATCTGTAGTTGTAGAAGAAAGTACGCAAGATGTTGAAGTGGAAGAAGAGAAAAAACTGGAGACGGAAAATTATTCGGCTATTGTTATAATTTCCATTAATCCCAGAATTAAGTTATACGTAAATTCGGACAATATAATTGTAGCAGTTGAGTTTCTGAACAAGGATGCTGAGGAAGCTTTTCAGGGAGTAGAATTAGCTGACCTTACAGTTGAACAGAGTATCAATAAAATAGTAGAAGTTACAGTTGAAAAAAAATTTTTGACGGATGGAAAAGATATAAGTATTGAAATTTCCGATGTGAACGAAGAGGTGTTTGATTGTGAAAAATTGTGCAGCCAGGTTGAAGACGCAGCATCTTCCGCAGTCAAACAAAATAGCATAGAAGTGAATATTTCTGCCAAAATAACAAGTACCGATAATACAGGCAACGGGGGTGAAAAAAAAGAAACGACAGATGGCAGAGAAGAACCGGACAGAGTATTGGACAACGAAACAGAGGCAGACGAGACAAATAACAATACGGATGCAGAACCTATACAAGCGGTATGTCCGGATTGCAAAGGATTGGGAGCGGTTTGCAGTGAGTGCGGCGGGTATGGTATTGTAAAATGTAAGGCCTGCAATCAGACTGGTTATGAGACCTGCCATGTATGTGGCGGAGCGGCAGTTATAAACTGTCACGGTTGCGGGGGAACCGGCATAGATGCTACAAGCGGCGAAGTATGCAGACACTGTGGGGGCAGCGGAAAAATTACTTGTGATGCATGTCATGGTTCGCCATCCAAATTATGCACGCATTGCGGAGGAACGTTAGAACATACTTGTCCTGTTTGCAATGGTGTTAAAAACTGTGCTACCTGTGGAGGGACTGGCACAGTGACACAATAGAACTGACCATCTCATATAGTAAGAGAAAAGGTTTTTTGCCATGACCTGTCAGGAAAAAATTCTCTCGGAGGAATACGGGGAACTGATTTTTGATTTTACATCCGACTATGCCAAGCGGCTGCAGCAGGAAAATGTCTGTTTTACCCCTGTGGACGACCGATACAATATCTTTTATGTACGGCAGCAGGAAATAGAGCGCTTTCAGGGATCCCTGTATCTGTACCAGTATTTACCCAAAGTATATGGTCTGATGGCGGAGGAATTTGACCCCATCAGCTTAGAAAGTGCCGGTATTCTTGCGGCGCAGAGACCACCTCTTTCCCTTACGGGGGAAGGGGTGGTTTTGGCGTTTATCGATACCGGCATTCGTTTTGCGGACAGTGTATTCCGGGACGAAAGCGGACAGAGCCGCATTATCGGACTCTGGGACCAGACCCTGCAGAGCGGGACTCCTCCGGAGGGCTTTCAGTACGGCTCCTACTACACAAAAGCGGATATGGATACGGCGTTGCGCTCGGAAAATCCTTATGCAGAAATTCCCTCCTATGATACCAACGGCCATGGAACCGCCATGGCGGGCGCAGCAGCCGGCAGCCTTTCTTCTTCATTCAGGGGAGCGGCGCCCCGTGCGGATATTGTGGTGGTGAAACTGCGGGAGGCAAAACGTCCCCTGCGGAGTTTTTACAATATTCCGGAGGATGTCCCGGCGTATGCGGAAACGGATATTATGCTGGGAATAAAGTTTGCGGAGTCCTTTGCCGAGACTTTTGAACGTCCGGTGGTTATCTGTCTGGGTTTGGGCTCCAACTCCGGCAATCACGGTCTGGGTTCCATTTTAGCGCAGTATCTGAACAGTCTGGCGCAGAAACGCAGCCGGGCGGTGGTGCTGACCACCGGAAACGAAGGCAATGCCGCCCATCATTTTTCCGGTTATGTGCCGGAGGGCGAAGAGTCCTATGAAACTGTGGAAATAAGGGTAGGAGAAGGAGAACAGGGCTTTTTAATGGAAATGTGGGGGAAGGTGCCGGATGTGCTGTTTGCGTCCATCCGCACGCCGGGAGGAGAGATGGTTCCCCGTTTCCGTCTTACGGCGGAAGAAAGCCAGACCTTCAGCTTTATTTACGAGAGAACGAGAATTATCATTGACAGTATTCTGGTAGAGCCGAATACCGGAGAGGAACTGATTACCTTCCGGTTTGATGCGCCCACACCGGGAGTGTGGAATATCCGTGTGTATAATTTAGGACCGGACAGAAGCCGCCAGTTTCATTTGTGGCTGCCGATTACACAGTTTTTACGGAGGGAAACCTACTTTTTACGACCGGATCCTTATACTACCCTGACGGATCCGTCCATGACCTTCCGTGCCGTCACGGTTTCTTCCTATAATGATGCCAACAACAGCTTTTATGAAAACTCCGGCAGAGGCTTCTTAAGCAACGGTCTTATCAAGCCGGATGTCGCCGCACCGGGGGTGAATGTGTCAACACCAATCGGAAAAGTGACCGGCGGCAGCATGGCGGCTGCCATAGCGGCAGGAGGCACAGCCCAGTTTATGGAATGGGCGGTGGTGCGTTTCAACAGTCCGTCCGCCGGCAGCCAGGAAATCAAGAACTATTTAATCCGCGGCGCCAAACGAAACAGCAGCTACACCTACCCGAACCGGGAGTGGGGCTATGGCAGGCTGGACATAGACGGCACTTTTACTATGTTGTCACAGATACAGAGGTAGCCACAGCTATAGATTTCTTCCCTGATATTGAATGGTTACCACATAAACTGTTTTTGCAGGCTCATCAATGCGGAAAACGGCAAGGTATTTATCCAAAATGTTTTTTCTCCAATTCTGTAAAAACAGTATCTGCATCAAGTGGTTCGGCACCGTTCGCAACTTCCTGTTCGGCTTCAAAGACAGCCTGGTCAATGCGGTTTATCCGTGCAAATTTATCATATAATTCACTACTCATTACAACCAGGTCACTATACCCGTTTTTGGTAATGAAGATAGGTTCCTGCTCTTTATGAGCAAGGTTGGAAATTTCGGTAGTATTTCGTAAATCTTTAATTGGCAAAATAAGCGGCATAATTTCTACTCCTTTCATTGACATAATTATAGCATAATTATGTATTACAAACAACGAAAATATACAGGGAGTATTTTTGATGTTCTTTTTTTACCTGTTACCGCTCCGGATTTACCTCTTAGCCGGAAACGGTTTACAAGAGAAAAGATATTTTCTATACTGTAACTGTCAGCAGGGAACAGAAGCCCGGAAGGATTAAGAAGCAAAGCGGTTCCCCGGCTGACAGATACAGTAGGGAGCATCAGTATGAAAATCAGGATTGAACTGGATGAAAAACTGAAAGAGGATGAAGTGCTTATCCGGACGAGCAGACTTACGGATGAAATCGCGGAAATTCAGAAAACGATTGTGCAGACGGTAAATAACTTCCAGAAGTTCACCTTTTATAAGGGAACTACGGAGTATTTTCTGGAGCTGCGGGACATTTTGTTTTTTGAAACGGACGAAGAGGGTATTTGTGCACATACCGTCGACGACATTTATCAGACGAAGTATAAGCTCTATGAATGGGAAGATATACTGCCGGGCTTTTTTATGCGGGTGTCAAAATCCACCATTCTGAATACGGACCGGGTGTATTCCCTGACAAGAAACCTGACGGCCTCCAGCCTTGTGACATTTGCAGGCAGTCACAAGCAGGTCTATGTTTCCCGAAATTATTATAAGGCGTTGGTAAACAAAATCAAAGAAAAGAGGGTTCACGTATGAACATAAGTAAAAAAAGCGGAAAGATTTTCTGGGGAATTTTTTTCCTGTTAGCAGCAGTGTATGTAATTGTCAGCCAGTTGGGGATTCTTCCCAAGGTCAGTGTGTTTACGGTAATTTTTACCGTGTTCTGTATCTGGCTTTTGGTGAACGGCATCCGGAACATAAGCTTCTGGCAAATTCTGTTTTCCATAGCCATCGTGTGCATTCTGTATGCGGAGCCTCTTGGCATTACGGCGCTGACGCCCTGGCCCGTGCTTGGTGCGGCAGCACTTGGCAGCATCGGACTGTCCATGATTTTCCCCAAGAAGAAAAAGCGTATCTGGAAGCATGCCAACATCAATGTGGGCGGTTCTTCTACCGGAGAGTACAACGGTGAAAGAGTGGAATGCGAAAATTCCTTCGGGGAGTCCATTAAGTATATCAATTCCGAAAACTTCTGTTATGCGAACCTGGACAATAGCTTTGGTTCCCTTACGGTATATTTTGACAATGCCATGATACCGTCCGGAAAAGCGACCGTAAACGTTGACAACAGTTTTGGCGAAGTCAGCCTTTATGTTCCGAAAATCTGGAAAGTACAGGTCAGAATGGATCATTCCTTTGGCAGTGTGGAAGAAAAAGGACGCTGCGAGGGCAGCAGTGACATCTCACTGGATATCATAGGAGACACGGATTTCGGTACCGTGAATGTGTACTATATCTAAAGGACGGAAAATCCCGCTTACCTTAGAATGACATTACCCAATATTCCATAGGTGTATTCCGTGGTCTTTATTTGGTAACCATTCGCAGTCTTTTCTGCGATTAACGTAGGAACAGGCTGTGTAATCAGGTCATTCTGAAGCCCTTGAGGTTTTACGGAAGAGGGTTGTGCAAAAATAATACTGTCGTTAATGGAATAGACGGATTGCAAATCCAATAAACGGACATCCAAACCGTTTTTGGCGCAAAATTCTCTTGCCAGACATTTAGCATATTCCATAGCATCTTTGTTTTTGCATGGTTTCATACTTAACCCTCCTTCTCCAGTATGTTTTCAATCATGAATAATTACCTTATATGTGAGAATAGAAAGAATAAATATAGAATGGGTTTGAAAATATAGAACAGATATAGATTTTGTTTTTGTAATATAGCATATATATATACGGATTTCAAGAGAAAAAATAAATATTTCGCTATTTTCATTTAAACTCGTTGCATACAAACCATGTTATAGATATAATATGAAAAATAGATGAGAAATCCTCCGGTGAGACCTACCGATAAGTGGAAACGATAAGAGAGCATTTCGTTGCGACGGATGCTACCATAAGGCTGTGCGGCCATTCGCATTTTTGTATGCGCTGTTTTTATAATACCGGAAAATAAATATGGACACAGAATTTTCCGCTTTCTTCAAAAATATCTATCAGTCCATTTCTCTTTTCTAAAAGTCTTTTTACACTTTTTAATCCGATACCATGAGATTCCGAGGAAGGCTTTGTGGTATGGAGTTCAGGGTTATTTTCTAAAACAGATACCGGAATTGTATTTTCAATCAACATACTGATTGCATTGGGACGGGGGATGATTTCCACGAAAATACGCCGGATTTCTTTCGGAAGTTTTTCCTCTGCCTCGATGGCGTTGTCTATGATGTTGGATAGTACCACTATCATTTCCACATCATGAAAAGTATTGGCAAGAGCAACTCTGACGGAAAAGACAATTTCTTTTTCGCGACATAGCATATTCTTTTGCAACAGCATGGCATTTACCAGCCGATTTTGGCAGAAGTCGGCATTTTCTGCATGCATACGCACAGAAATCATTTTTTCCAGGTCTTCTATCACTTCCTTTACTTTTCCGGCTTTCAAAAGGGTTTCATAAGAAAGAAAATAATTTTTCATATCGTGCCTGAGTTCCCGTATCCGCTGTTCACTTTCCTCCATATAACGAAGCTGTTTTTCCTGCTGCTCAACAGTAAGACTCAGAAGTTCATATTCCTGCAGCTGCCGGTTTTTTAGCTGCAGTCTGTGAAAAAGAAACAAGGTTACGAAGATGATAATCAACATAACACAGGTAGAAACCAGACCAAGAATCTCGAGAGTATCATTCCCATGGGACAGATAAAACAGGATGTAGTAGTTAATCAGCACCACTAAAAAGGAACAAAGTAAAAACAGAGAGATAATGGTATAACTTTCAAAGGATAAAACAGCAGAAGACTTCCGCTTCCGATGTATGGCAAACAAGATCATAAATTCTGCAAGATAAATCAGGAGCAGGATGTAAATACGGGTAATAGATCCGGGAATGGATAATTCTGAAAAATTTTTACCGGTGCTCAGAGTTCCTATATAAAAGAAAATGTTGCCGATAAGGATATCAAAAATATTGTATAGAAGTATGGTAAGAAATTTGTAAATCCATTTTCCGTTATAGCACAGGAGTGACAGTACATAAAGAATTGCCATGGATAAAAAAGAACCTGCCAGATTGGGAAGAATGGAAATGGGTGAATATGTAAGCGGAAAGTACAGTAATGCCGCAAACAGGACATAAACAAATTTATATTTTGAGGAGCGGGAAAAAAAGGTCTCTAAGGTAAAGACCGAAAAAATAAAATATAAAATACAACTGAGCGCTTCTGCAAAATTATACAATATCATCATTATGAAAATTCCTCTGGTATCTTAAAAAAGAAGTTTTAAAGGTTTCTTTGTATGCTCTGGAAACGGAGATAAGGGTGCCGTTATCCAGTAAAATGTTTTGATTTGTCAGGACAGATATATAAAACAGATTTACGATAAAACTCTTATTGGGTCTGGCAAAGCCGTATGGCAGGAGCTCTGCGGAATAGTCACTTAGCTTTCCACGTATCCGGTATTCTTTTTGGAGGCAGTGAAACACCACATAGTGTGCATCGGACTCACAGAAGCGCAGGGAAGAAAGGGATATGAAAATTTCCAATCCATTCTGAACTACCGGGAGAGTACGGCAGGTGCGCTGCTTCATTTCCAGAAAGGAGGAAAGAGCAGACGGCAGTTCCTCCTCTAAATATTCCTTTCGGATGTAACGGAGAGGGGTGTAGCGAAAGGAGTCAAAGACCGGTTCATATAAACTGCTGATAAATATAATAGAACATTTCAAATCCATGGAGCGAATTTTTTGTGCGAGCTCCATACCGGAAACTTCCGGCATTTTCACATCCAGAAGATAAAGATCAGCATGTGGAATGTTGTCTGCAAACTTTACAGAGTCCGAAAAGGTAAGAATATGGATATCGGACTTACCGGAAAAAAAGACTTTCACAATTTCATTTATTTTATCCAGAAAAATGCTTTCATCATCACATATGCATATCTTATACATTTCCTTGCTCCTACCAGGTATTGCAGCATCCACGGTTCTGTTATGTGCTTTGACAGACAACACATTACATCGTCATACCATATATTTTACATGATTTTACACCGTACTAAAAGCATAAAATTATGCTAATTCTGCCAAAATCATGTCACTTGTGCCAAACAGTTGCATGTGCTATGGAAAAATGCTATGAAGAAAACAGAGAGCCGGAAGAAAAAGGAGAAACGAAAATGGAAAAGCTGGTAAGAAATCTGATTGTAAATTCAGGCGAAGACCATAATGTGGAAATTGTTTTGTACGGTATGCAGGTTATCGTTGACGGAATGATATCCATTTTTGCTTTACTTCTGTTGGGTATAATACTTAAAAAGGTAGAGCCGACTTTTATATTTATTCTTTTTTCCTGTTTGTTTTCCCGGAGTATGGGTGGATATCATGCTTCCACAAGGGGAGGGTGTGCATTTGTTACACTATGGATGTATCTGATTGCGGTTTATGTACCAGAACGGCTGTGGACGAAGATACCTATGATTGTCACTACTGGTTTGTTAATGAGTGCTATAGTGATTATCTGGTTATTTGCTCCGGTTGAACATCCTCATAAACCTTTACTGCCTGTCTATCTAACAAGAAACAAATATATATCGAGGATATCTTCAATTATGATTTCTCTGCTTGTTATTTTTTTGTTTGGGAAACATAAAGAGTTAAGCATATATTTGCTGGTTAACTTTGTGGAGATAACTTTATCCATGGTGGCTGGTAAAATTTTATATACTGAATGCAAAAGACTGTAAGCAAAAACAGCTTTTGCAGAACAAAAGAAAAAGGAGGTGAAGCAGAAATGAAGAAGGTAATCGCAAAGACATGTATTAAGGTTGCAGAATATGCAGCAAAAAAGGCAGTTGTCAAAGCTTCTCCATGGAATCATTATCAGAACATGGAACCGGATTCTGTAAGACACTGGATGGAAAAGAAAACAAAGTAAGAAACCAATGAGTAGAAAAGGAGAACAAGCTATGAGAAAAAAGATTTTAAAAATTATGTCAGTACTTGCTTTAAGTATGATGATCACAGGAGGAAGTTTAACAGCATTTGCGGCAGAACCGCCTGTACATACATGTGCTTTCAGCTATGATCATACTGAAAATTATGGAAGAATCACAACAGGAAGTCATACCATTACAGTGGCTATCGGGCAGACGGAAACCTGCTATATTCTTCAGGACAGATCAGCATACATTTATAAATGTGCTTGTGGTAAAACAGAAAGACACTATTTTTCCAATGGTGTAAGCCACTCCAATCCTAAATGCCCTAACCGTTAATTTTTTTAGAAAAGGATGTATCCTTACAGTATAAAAGAGGAGAAAGGATCTTATGGATAAGAGAAAAAAAGTATTTTATATGGGGGGAATATTACTGTTATCCTTTCTTCTGGCCGGCTGTGGAGCCGGTCAGAAGAAGCCCTTGCAGGAAGGAACAGATGCTGAGGGGAACGCACAGGACAAAACAAGTGCAGTGCACTATGTGGTGGAGGAACAGACTATTCCCGATGCAGAAAACGGTATGGTTTTGCCGGATGGCAGCAAATATGTGCAGAGCAGGGTACGACTGTATCCTCACAGTGTTGTAGAAAACAGTATAGAGTATGATAAAGATGGCCGGTATGTGGGTTCTTACACACAGGTATGGAATGATGACACAGAACAGTGGAAACATGTGGAGAATGACAATACCGGTTTTGACATAGATGATGTGGCCTGTGAAAGAATTACAACAGAAAATATGGAGTCTGCAGATGGCGCTTTATACGGAATCGGTTATGAAGAAAATGAGGCACAGGCTGTTGTTAAAATAGAAAATGGCGGAGTGGCAGAAGTAACTGTCTTAATTCCGGACGATCTAAAGAAAGAATGGGAAACGGCGGTCACTTTCCGAAACCGAAAGGGGAACTTTTTCAGATTTCAGAGTAGCAGCAACCTTATTTCCTGCTATGACGGAAAACTGAATAAAAGCGGCACGGTGGAAACAGCTGCCAAAATGATTTATGGAATGCTGCAGGGAGGGGAAGAAACGGCTACCTACTGGTACGGTATCAGCATGAACAATAAAGCCGTGGCAGGAAGTACGGACGGCGATATTTTATTTGAAGATTTTGAAGGAGTCGGAACCGACTATAAGGCAGCAGTCTCCGAAGACAATATCTTTTATCTTGCAGATACACAGGGTGTTTATATGGTAACAGATGGTACACCAGAGAAAATATTTTCTTTTGTACCGGAAGGATTTCTGCTCAGTGAATTATACGGAATGGCGGCAGGAGAAGAAGGAGAACTCCGTTTTCTCGTAAAAATGGATGGAGAATGTACACTTCTTACCATGAAACGAGAGGAAAATCCGGTGGAAAAACAGGACATAGTGATAGCATGTCCGGAGAAACACCCGGGGCTGGAGAGAAGCATCGCAAGGTTTAACCGACAGAGCACAAAGTACCGGATACAAGTACTTCTGCCGGACAACGGAGAAGAAAAAGAGGAATTTTTGAGACAGATACAGCTTGCCATGGAGACAGGAGAAGGACCGGATATACTGGCATATGGTCTGGTTAATGATATGGAAGCTTATGTGGACAATGGATATCTGGAATGTCTGGATGATGTGATCGAGAACCCTTCCCAATATGTGGAGGCAGCTTTGGATGAAAACCGTATCAATGGTAAATTATACGCCATCCCGTTTGAATTTAACCTATCTTATGCGGCATATGACCGGGAAGAAGTGGGAAACCGCACTTCCTGGACCCTTTCGGAGCTTATGGAGGCGGTGGAGAATTCGGATGCGGAAATTCTGGAAAAAAATCTGGGCTGGTACTGGCTGGTCATGCGTTATGGACTGTTTGATGATTCCCAAAAGAATTTCATTGACTGGGAAAAACGGGAAGGTCATCTTGATGAACAGCCGTTCTTAGATTTCCTTGCATTTGCTAAAAAATATGCAGATAGTGACAACGTGGAAAGAAAAGCTTTTGCGGAAAGCCCGACATATTTTATGGATTTTAGTGATATGGCAAGAAGCTATGCACATTTTAACGGAAAAGTTGCGTTCCTGGGATATCCAAGAGAAAAGGGAAATGGCTTTTATGTGACGACGAGGCAGCTTTATGTCAATGCACTCTCACAGAAAAAAGAGGGAGCTATGGAATTTTTGCATTTTCTTATATCCGGGAGTGAACAGAAGAATTATGTAAAATATAAATTCCAACAGATAGAAGATCAGGTGGCCGGAAATACCATTCTGTTCCCGGTTTCTTTAGAAGCCTATGATACCCTCGTGGCGATAGAAAGGGAAAGAGGGCAGAGCATTATCTATTATACACCGGATGGATATCCTATTGATTTCGGTGAGGACGAGAATGGAGATCGCATTGGATACCCGGATGATTTGGTGGAACAGTTTACTTATATGATAAACCATGCAGAGCCGGTACCGGTGGAAATAGAAAATATCTGGGGAATGGTATACGAGGAACTGGAGCCTTACTTTTCAGGAGATATTTCCGCCAAGGAGGCAGCAGAGCGTCTCCAGAACCGGGTACAGCTGTATCTGAATGAAAGGTAAAATGTTTCCTGTAAAGCATTTCCCCTAAACGAAAGCGGGGCCGTCTGCCGTATACGCGGCAGACAGCCCTGCTTTCTTGTAATCAAATATAGATTGAGGTATAAAATGCCGCCGGCAGAGCATGAAAAAAGGGGGAGTGAATCAGATGGGGTACTGATTATCAAAACAAGCTCTGCATAACGGCAAATTATCAGACATTGCAGACAGGTCCTTTAGCTTCATATAGCCCAGAGAATCGGCGCCGATGCGCCGGGCTATTTCTTCGGGACTGTTGTCTGCGGCAATCAGCTCCTTATTACTCGGAACATCGGTTCCGTAATAACAAGGATACAAAAAGGGAGGGGAGCTGATTCGCACGTGAACACTAACGGCACCGGCCTTTTTCAGTAGGGTAATCAGACCTGCAATGGTGGTGCCTCTGACGATAGAGTCATCAATCAGTACCAGACGTTTTCCACGGACAACCTCGGGCAGCACACTCAGCTTCATGTGAACGGCAGACTCCCGTTCTTTCTGGGTTGGCTTGATAAAGGTTCTGCCCACGTAGCTGTTTTTGTAAAAGGCAAGCCCAAAGGGAATGCCTGACTCCTGGGAATAACCGACGGCGGCGGTAAGGCCGGAATCGGGGACACCTACGACCAGATCCGCATCCACCGGGTAAGACTGCGCCAACAGTCTGCCGGCTTTGATACGGGAGTTGTAAACGGAGATGCCGTCCATACAGGAATCCAGTCTGGCAAAATAAATATATTCAAAAATGCAGTGAGCGTGTTTGCATTGGCAAAGGCTCCTGTCAGAAGAAATTCCGTCTTTGGTGATGCTTACGATTTCACCCGGCGCAATGTCCCGGACAAATTCCGCATCAATGGCGTTTAAGGCACAGCTTTCCGAGGAAAGAATGTATTCCTTTCCGCGTCTGCCTAAACACAAAGGTTTGAGTCCCAGGGGGTCGCGGATACCGATAATCTTCCGGGGGCTCATTACAATCAGGGCATAACCGCCCTTCAAGAAACCGGCTACTTTGGTAACCGCTTCTTCAATGGTACCGCACCTGGTTCTTTCTTTGGCAATCAGATAGGCAATGACTTCCGAATCGGTGGTGCCGCGGAAGACAGCGCCTTCCTTTTGAAGACTGTCCCGAAGTTCGGCAGCATTCTTGATATTGCCGTTATGAACAAGGGCAAGTGTACCTTTCAGATAATTTAAAATCAGAGGCTGCGCATTTTCGATGCAGCTCTGACCAGTGGTGGAGTACCGGACATGGCCGATACCGATATTGCCTGTAAGGGTATCCAGGGTCTCTTTGTGAAAAACTTCACTGACAAGTCCCATTCCCTTATGATGATAAATATTCCCCATAGGACCGTCGGTATCGCACAGGGCCATACCGGCGGATTCCTGACCCCTGTGCTGGAGAGCACAGAGGCCGTAATACAGGGAATGTTTTGCGTCTTTATTATCGGGTGTAAATATTCCGAACACACCGCATTCTTCATGCAGCTTATCGTCATCCGCCAGACTATACATAGAACAGCATCTCCTCGTAGGAAGGGTAAGGTAAAAATTCTTTCGGAAGCTTTACTTCTGCCTTATCGGCTACGGCACGGATATCGTCCATATCCTTGATGATGGTGTCATGGTAGAAGAAGGAAGCCTTTGCGTTGTCGGTAAGACCTTCTGCTTCTTCGGTATCGGCAGCCAGCTTCTCGGATAAGGTGTAGAGGCTTTCGTAAGCTGCGGACATATCCTTGAGCAAAGCAGTTTCAGCGGTGCAGGGTAAACCGGCAACGGCTTTCTTTTCTGCAATGGAGCTGCTTAAGGTGTCGGTGTAATGAAGCAGTGCCGGCATGAACTGCTGTTCTACCATGCTGTAAAGGGTCTTGGCTTCGATATGTATGGTCTTTACATAGTTCTCCAGTAAGATTTCGTAACGGGAGAAGATTTCGGTTTCGGTGAAAATATGGTGGGAAGTAAAGAGCTTTACGTTCTTCTCATCCTTGAATACAGGAAGAGCTTCCGGAGTGGACTTTAAGTTGTAAAGACCACGCTTCTCAGCTTCTGCAACCCATTCGTCGGTATAACCGTTGCCGTTGAAGACAATTCTCTTGTGGGCAATAACGGTATCCTTGACTAACTTGCGGACAGCGGCATCCATTTCTTCAGCGGGAACATCCTTCAGGATTTCGTAGAACTGGGAAAGAGCCTCTGCTACAGCGGTATTTAATACAATGTTGGGACCTGCTACGGAAATAGAGGAGCCTAACATACGGAATTCAAATTTGTTGCCGGTGAAAGCAAACGGTGAAGTACGGTTTCTGTCGGTGGTATCCTTGAAGAAATGAGGAAGTACGGCAGCGCCGGTATCCATGGCAATACGCTGCTTGGAATCGAAGAAGGTACCTTTTTCGATGGCATCCAGTACTTCGGTCAGTTCATCGCCGAGGAACATGGAAACGATAGCGGGCGGTGCCTCGTTTGCGCCGAGTCTGTGGTCGTTGCCGGCACTTGCTACGGAAAGACGAAGCAAATCGGCATACTCATCAACAGCCTTGATAACGGCGGTTAAGAATACTAAGAACTGGGTGTTCTCAGCGGGAGTGCGGCCCGGCTCCAACAGGTTTGCACCGGTGTTGGTAATCATGGACCAGTTGTTATGCTTACCACTGCCGTTGATGCCGTCGAAAGGCTTTTCATGTAAGAGGCAGACATAACCGTGACGGTCTGCAACTTCCTTCATCATTTCCATGGTGAGCTGGTTGTGGTCAACCGCTACGTTTGCGGTATCGAAAACGGGTGCCAGTTCATGCTGGGAAGGAGCAACCTCGTTGTGTTTGGTCTTGGCGGGAATGCCTAATTTCCAAAGCTCTTCGTCCAAATCCTGCATGTAAGCCGCTACACGGGGCTTCAGGGCGCCGAAGTAGTGGTCTTCCATTTCCTGACCCTTGGGAGGAAGGGCACCTAACAAGGTTCTGCCGGTGAAAATCAGGTCTTTCCGTTTCTTGTAATCTTCCTTATCAATTAAGAAGTATTCCTGTTCGGGACCTACGGTGGTGGAAACACCGGTTACATCGTTCTTACCGAGTAAGTGAAGAACCTTGCAGGCCTCCTTGCTTAATGCTTCCATGGAACGGAGCAGAGGAGTTTTCTTGTCCAGAGCCTCGCCGCTGTAGGAACAGAAAGCGGTGGGAATATAAAGGGTAGTATCTTTAATGAAAGCGGGAGAGGTAGGGTCCCATGCGGTATAACCCCTTGCTTCAAAGGTGGCGCGTAAGCCGCCGGAAGGGAAGCTGGAAGCATCGGGCTCGCCCTTTACCAGTTCCTTGCCGGAGAAGTCCATGATGATCTGTCCATCCCCTGTCGGGCTGATAAAGCTGTCATGCTTTTCTGCGGTAAATCCTGTCATAGGCTGGAACCAGTGGGTGAAATGCGTAGCACCGTTTTCAACGGCCCATTCTTTCATTGCTACTGCAACCGAGTTGGCTACATCCAACTCCAAGTGTGTACCATTTTCAATTGTTTTGCGGAGCGCCTTATAGATATCCTTGGGCAGCTTATCACGCATGATCTTGTCGTTGAATACCAGGCTTCCGTAGAGTTCGGGAATGCTCTTTGCCATAATGTTTTCTCCTTTCGATATACAAAAAAGGCACTTCGGAGGAGTTCTCCAAAGCGCCTTTGCTTTTTATGTTTCGTAGTATGCACCCTGCTTCCGAAAATGTCAAGAACTTTTTTGCAAAAAAAATAAAAAAAAGTACTTTACAAAAAAGAAAGCCTATTATACAATCAACTTTATAAAATTTTACACGCAGGTTTGAAAAGACAAAGGCGTCTTGGAACGGGTTTTCGTTTCTTCTATAGAAAGAACGAAAACGGGAAGTTCCGGGATGTCTTTTTTGTATTTCAATAAGCCATACCTGCGAAGATGGGGAAAATTCTCATAAAAAGGCGAGGAGGAAATCAGTATGGAAAACAAAGAAGCCGGATTGTATGACAGCAATTTTGAGCATGACAACTGCGGTATTGGCGCAATCGTCAATATACATGGTAAGAAAAGCCACATGATTGTGGACGATGCTCTGAAAATTGTAGAACATCTGGAGCATCGTGCCGGAAAGGACGCAGAAGGAGAAACCGGTGACGGCGTCGGTATATTGACCCAGGTGCCGCATCATTTCTTTCAGAAGGTCTGCAAGGAGGCAGGCATCGCAATAGGAAAAGAAAGAGAATACGGCGTAGGCATGTTCTTCTTTCCCCAGAACGAATTAAAGCGCGGCCAGGCAAAGAAGATGTTTGAAATCATTGTAAAAAAAGAGGGCATGGAATTCTTAGGCTGGCGTGAAGTGCTGACCGTACCGGAGGTGCTGGGCAAGAAAGCCAGATCCTGCATGCCCGCCATTTACCAGGGCTTTATCAAAAGACCCGCCGGTATCGCAAGTGATATTGATTTTGACAGAAAACTGTATGTGGTAAGAAGGGTGTTTGAACAGAGTAACGACAACACCTATGTCCCCTCCTTATCCTGCAGAACGATTGTATATAAAGGAATGTTTCTGGTAGGACAGCTCCGTACTTTCTTTAAGGATTTACAGGATGAGTCCTATACCACCGCCATTGCCATGGTGCATTCCCGTTTCTCCACCAACACCAACCCGAGCTGGGAAAGAGCGCATCCGAACCACTTTATCGTACACAACGGTGAAATCAACACCATCAAGGGCAATGTGGACAAGATGCTTGCCCGGGAAGAAACCATGCATACCGATACCTTTGACCCGGACGATATGAGCAAGGTACTGCCGGTTATTCATAAGGACGGTTCCGACTCCGCCATGCTGGATGCCACTCTGGAATTTCTGGTCATGAGCGGTATGCCCCTGCCTCTGGCAGCCATGGTTTTAATTCCGGAGCCCTGGTCCCACAACGACACCATCTCCAAGGAATGCCGCGATTTCTACCAATATTATGCAACCATGATGGAACCCTGGGACGGTCCGGCATCCATTCTTTACTCAGACGGCGATGTGATGGGCGCTGTACTGGACAGAAACGGCCTGCGTCCTTCCCGTTACTATGTCATGGACGATGGCAGACTCATCCTTTCTTCCGAAGTGGGCGTACTGCCGCTGGAAGAAAGCCATATATTAAAGAAGGAACGTCTCCATCCCGGCAAAATGCTCTTAATCGATACCGTAAAGGGCAAGATTTTCACGGATGAAGAAATCAAGGAAACCTATGCACACAAGGAGCCTTACGGCGAATGGCTGGACAGCAATCTGATTTCCCTGCGGGAGTTAAAAATCCCCAACAAAATGGTGCCCTCCTACACACCGGAGGAGCGTGTCCGTCTGCAGAAAGCATTCGGTTACACCTACGAAGAATACCATGACGGCATCTGCAGCATGGCACTGAACGGTTCCGAGCATATCGGCGCCATGGGTGTGGATACACCGCTTGCCGTACTGTCCAGGGAATACCAGCCGCTGTTCGGTTACTTTAAGCAGATGTTTGCGCAGGTAACAAACCCGCCCATTGATGCGGTACGTGAAAAAATTGTAACCTCCACCACCATTTATGTGGGTAAAAACGGTAACCTTTTGGAGGAAAAACCCGAGAACTGCCATGTACTCAAGATTGAAAATCCCATTCTGGCAGATTTGGATTTACTGAAAATCGAAAATATGAACAAGCCCGGTTTCCAGGTAGAAAAGGTTTCCATCCTGTTCTACAAGAGCACCCCGTTCCAGAGAGTACTGGACCATCTGTTCGTAGAAGTGGACAAGGCCTACAGAAAGGGCGCCAACGTGCTCATCCTTTCCGACAGAGGCGTGGACGAAAACCATGTGGCACTGCCTTCCCTTCTGGCGGTGGCAGCCGTTCACAGACATCTGGTACAGACCAAGAAATGTACCGCCATGTCCCTTATCTTAGAGTCCGCAGAACCGAGAGAAGTGCATCATTTCGCCACTCTGCTGGGCTACGGCGCCAGCGCTGTCAACCCGTATTTAGCACATGCCACCATCGGGGAGCTGATTGAAGAGGGACTTTTGAACAAGGATTATTACGCAGCCGTTGCAGATTACGACAACGCCATTCTGCAGGGCATCGTAAAGATTGCGTCAAAGATGGGTATTTCCACCATCCAGTCCTATCAGGGCAGCCAGATTTTTGAAGCCATCGGTATTTCCAAGGAAGTAACCGAGAAATATTTCACCGGTACGGTCAGCCGTATCGGCGGTATCACACTGGAAGATTTAGCCGCACAGACCGATGCCCAGCATTCCAAGGCATTTGACCCTCTGGGCTTACAGACGGACTACAGCTTAGCCAGCGTGGGACGCCACAAGATGAGAAGCGGCGGCGAAAAGCACCGTTACAATCCCGCTACCATCCATATGCTGCAGCAGTCCACAAGAGAAGGGGACTACGGCAAATTTACCGAATACACCAAAATGGTGGATGCGGAGGATACCGGTTATTTAAGAAGCCTGCTTGACTTCAACTACCCGGAGGAAGGCATTCCTCTTTCCGAAGTAGAAAGCGAAGAGTCCATTGTAAAGCGTTTCAAGACCGGCGCGATGTCCTACGGTTCCATTTCCGAGGAAGCCCATGCCACTCTTGCCATTGCCATGAACCATCTGCACGGCAAGTCCAACAGCGGGGAAGGCGGTGAAAGTGACGAAAGACTGGCAACGGCGGGAACCGACCACGACAGGAGCTCTGCCATCAAGCAGGTAGCCAGCGGCCGTTTCGGCGTTACCGAACGCTATTTACTGAGTGCCAAGGAAATCCAGATTAAAATGGCGCAGGGTGCAAAACCCGGGGAAGGCGGTCACCTGCCTGCCGGAAAGGTTTACCCCTGGATTGCCAAGACCAGACATTCCACACCCGGCGTGAGCCTGATTTCCCCGCCCCCTCATCACGATATTTATTCCATTGAGGATCTGGCACAGCTTATTTACGACTTAAAGAATGCCAATAAAAATGCAAGAATTTCCGTAAAATTAGTTTCCGAAGCCGGTGTCGGCACGGTTGCGGCAGGTGTTGCCAAGGCAGGTGCGCAGGTTATCCTGATTTCCGGTTATGACGGCGGTACCGGTGCGGCGCCCTTAAGCTCCATTCACAATGCCGGTCTTCCCTGGGAGCTGGGTCTTGCGGAAGCACACCAGACCCTGATTTCCAACGGTCTGCGTCACAGAGTCATCGTGGAAACCGACGGTAAGCTGATGAGCGGCAGGGACGTAGCCATTGCGGCGCTGCTTGGCGCCGAGGAATTCGGTTTTGCAACCGCTCCCTTAGTGGTTATGGGCTGCGTCATGATGCGTGTATGTAATCTCGATACCTGCCCCATGGGCATTGCCACCCAGGACCCCAAGCTTCGTGCCAGATTTACCGGCAAGCCTGAATATGTGGAGAACTTCATGCTCTTCATTGCCAGACAGCTCCGGGAATACATGGCAAAATTAGGTGTCCGCACCGTGGAAGAAATGGTGGGCAGAACCGATTTGTTAAAGACAAAAGAACATCTGACGGACAGAGAGGCAAAGCTTGATTTAAGCGCTATCTTAAAGCAATCCGGCAACGCCGCCTTCAATCCGGCGCAGGTATATGATTTTGCCTTGAATAAAGTAAAAGACGAAACCGTACTTCTGAAACAGAAGAAGGTAAAGGAAGCCCTGGAAAACGGCACTCCCGCCAGAGTTTCCATTGAACTGACCAATACCGACCGTACCTTCGGTACTCTGCTCGGTGCGGAAATGTGCCGCAGATATCCGGAAGGCATGCCGGAAGATACCATTACCGTGGCATGTACCGGTGCCGGCGGACAGAGCTTCGGCGCCTTCATTCCGAAGGGACTTACGCTTGACCTCTGCGGCGACTCCAATGACTACTTCGGCAAGGGCTTATCCGGCGGTAAGCTGATTGTATACGCTCCCAAGGATGCTGCTTACGAAACCGAAGAAAACGTCATCATCGGCAACGTGGCTCTTTACGGCGCTACCTCCGGGGAAGCCTACATTGCGGGCATGGCGGGCGAACGTTTCTGCGTCCGTAACTCCGGTGCCGTAGCGGTAGTCGAAGGTGTCGGCGAGCATGGCTGCGAATACATGACCGGCGGACGCGTGGTAGTGCTCGGACCTACCGGCAAGAACTTTGCAGCCGGCATGAGCGGCGGTATTGCCTATGTACTGGATGACCAGAACTGCTTATACAAAAATCTGAACAAGGAAATGGTTCTCATGGAAAAGGTGGACAACAAGGCGGATGAAGAAGAGCTTCTGCATATGATTGAAAACCACACCAAAGCAACCGGCTCCTTAAAGGGTGCGGAAATCTTAAAGCATTTTGAAGAATATCTGCCCAAGTTCAAGAAGATTATTCCGGGTGATTACAAGCGCATGCTCCACCTTTCCGCACAGTTTGAGGAACAGGGCATGGGCAAGGAAGAGGCACAGATTGAGGCCTTTTATGTAAGCGTAGGAAAGGCATAAGGAGGGAAGGAACAATGGAAAGCATCGAAGAAAGAATAAAGAATTTTGAGGAATTTCATGATGTGGCACCTGTGGAAGAGGCAAAAAAACAGGCAGACAGATGTATGGACTGCGGCGTTCCTTTCTGCCAGGCTGGTATGATGATTGCGGGCATGGCGTCCGGCTGTCCCCTGCACAATCTGATACCGGAAGTAAACCAGCTTGTCCACAGCGGCAGAATGGACCAGGCATACAAGAGACTGGCAAGCACCCACAGCTTCCCGGAATTTACCGGAAGGGTCTGCCCGGCGCTCTGCGAAGCAGCCTGCACCTGCGGCGTGCATGCGGCTCCCGTATCCACGAAAGCCAATGAAAGAACCCTGATTGAATATGCATATGCCAACGGTCTTGTGGAAGAAAAAGAACCGGGCGTGCGTACCGGCAAGACGGTAGCCATCGTGGGAAGCGGTCCTTCCGGACTGGCGGCTGCCCAGCTCTTAAACAGAAGAGGCCACAAGGTAACCGTTTTTGAAAGAAGCGACAGACCGGGCGGACTGCTCCGCTATGGCATTCCCAATATGAAGTTAGACAAAAAGGTCATTGACCGGAGAGTGGATTTACTGACCAAAGCCGGTGTGGAATTCCGCTGCAACGTAAACGTGGGCGTGGATGTGACGGCAGAGGAACTGACGGAACAGTATGACAGCGTGATTTTAGCCTGCGGAGCATCCCATCCCCGTGACATTGCCGTACCCGGCAGGGATGCGGAAGGCATTTACTTTGCCGTGGACTTCTTAGGTAAAGTAACGAAAACCTTACTGGACAGCGATTTTTCCAAGGTGCCTTACGAGCTGGCAAAGGGAAAACAGGTGCTGGTTATCGGCGGCGGCGACACCGGCAACGACTGTGTGGGTACTTCCATCCGTCTGAAGGCAGCAGGCGTTACCCAGCTGGAGATGATGCCCCAGGCACCGCTTACCAGAACGGAAAGCAACCCCTGGCCCGAATGGCCGAAGGTCTGCAAGACGGACTACGGTCAGGAAGAAGCCATTTTCGTATTCGGCAAGGACCCGAGAGTGTACCAGACCACGGTAACGGAATTTATCAAGGACGAAAAGGGACATGTGAAAGCAGCCAAAACCGTGGAGCTTGCACCCACGAAGGATAAAAAGACGGGCAGAATGCTGATGAAGCCCATCGAAGGCACGGAGAAAGAAATCCCGGCAGATTTGGTGCTGATTGCCGCCGGTTTCTTAGGCAGTGAAGAATATGTGACCAAGGCTTTCCAGGTGGATGTGAACGAGAGAACCAATGTGAAAACGGCACCAGGCTCCTACAAGACCAGCCAGGACAAGATATTCTGCGCCGGCGATATGCACAGAGGACAGTCCTTAGTGGTATGGGCGATTGCAGAAGGCAGAGCCGTTGCCAAGCAGGTGGATGAATACCTGATGGGTTACTCCAATCTGTAAGAAAAGAGGGCATGTGAAAAAGGAATACTTCCCAAATTTCGGGAACTTCCTTTCGCACATGCCCTTTATGTATACTCTTTTACGGCAGCTTCCTTTTCAGCACTTTACTTTTTTATAATAGTCCGGAAACGGATGCCCTGTTTTTATTGCCGAAAACGTAAAAATATGCTATGATGAATGCATATTTTCCGTGTTTTGGAAAGAGCCGGGCAATATGTTTTTATGAGAAAGAGGTGTCGCATGGAAAGTGCGGATTTTAAGGAAGGCGTAATTCTTCCCGACGGGGGCTATCTTCCTATGAAGGAAGGACATCTGCATACCTTGATGAACGTTACCGGCATACCGGAAGCGAAGCTCTGGGAGATGATTCCCAAGGACGATTCTCCGCTTTTCTGGCTGATTGCCTATACCGGCTGCGTCATCACGGATTTGAATTCTTCCGTGGGAATGAAAATGACGGAGGCGCAGAAGGCGACCTACGACAGTCTGGTGTCCCGCGGTATTATTACGGACAAATACTATGACATTACCGAAGAGAGAAAGAAAAGGGCGGAGCTGGAAAAGCAGCGTGCCGCAGAATAAAATAAAACGATAGAAAAGGAGATTTTTCTCATGAGCAAAAAGAAAGCAGTTGTTTCTCTGGGACACGAAGCACTCGGTTCCACTACCTTAGAGCAGTTGGATGCCGTTAAAAAGACCGCAAAGGCACTGGCAGATTTGGTGGAGGACGGCTGCCAGCTTACCATTACCCACAGCAACGGTCCGCAGGTCAGCATGATTCACAAAGCGATGACCGAGCTGCGCCGTGTTTACATTGATTATACTCCCGCACCCATGTGTGTATGTTCCGCTATGAGCCAGGGCTATGTAGGCTACGATATCCAGAATTCCCTTCGTGCCGAGCTTTTGGACCGCGGTATCGTGAAAACCGTCAGCACCATTTTAACACAGGTAACCGTGGATCCCTACGACGAAGCTTTTTATGAACCGACCAAGAAAATCGGCCGTTACATGTCCAAGGACGATGCGGAAATCGAAATCAAGAAAGGCAACTATGTAGCAGAAGAAGAGGGCAAGGGCTACAGACGTGTGGTAGCGGCGCCTTCTCCCATTGATATTGTAGAAATTGATGCCATCAAGGCACTTTCCGATGCAGACCAGATTGTCATTGCATGCGGCGGCGGCGGTATTCCCGTTATTCCCCAGAAGCATATCTTAAAGGGTGCATCCGCGGTTATCGAAAAAGACAGCATTGCAGGCAAGCTGGCATCCGATTTGCAGGCAGACACACTGGTTATTCTGACCGGTGTGGATAAGGTTTACAAGAATTTTGGCAAAGACAATCAGGAGCCGATTGAAAAGATGACCGTAGCGGAAGCAAAGGCCATGATGGAAGCCGGCGAATTTGAAGCAGGTACCATGCTGCCGAAGATTGAAGCAGCCGTTTCCTATCTGGAAAAAGTACCCGGCGGCAGCGTTCTCATCACCTCCATGGAGCATGTAAAGGATGCCCTGAAGGGGAAGAACGGAACCGTGATTACGGCGTAAAATAAGGAAAAGAGAGAAGTCAAAAAACAAAGCGATGAGCCAAAAGGAAGGGCTGCCGCATGAGCAATTTTGCTGAGCGGCAGCCCTGTTTTTTAACTTTGCAGGGGAAAAGCCCTTACATTTGACCCAGAGAGAAGGAAAAGGCTACAGGGTCAAAGAAAAAAGTGGCAGCCGGAAATTTGGTTTGACTCAGAGATAGGAAAAGTGTAGGAGAGTCAAAGAAAGAAGTGCCGGGCGGAATTTTTGTTTGACTCAGAGAGAAGAAAAGTGCAGGAGAGTCAAAGAAAAAAGTGCCGGACAGAAATTTAATTTGACTCTGTATGAGGAGAGCGTAAAATGAGTCAAAAAAGTACACAGAGCCCGGAAATTTAGTTTGACCTAAAAGCAAAAATGCAAGAATGAGTCAAAAAATGCGTACTACTTCTGCAGATTTTTCACAGCCTCTTCCAGGCATTCAAAGAATTCTGCAAAGGTTTTCTTACAGCAGGAAGGATTTTCAATGACAATGCCTTCCGCAAACAAACCGGTAATGGCAAAGCCCATGGCGAGTCGATGGTCGTCATGGGTTTTTATGTGAGCGGGCTTCGGAACACCAGGATAAATGGTTATGGAGTCGGCTCTTTCCTCACAACGGATGCCCATGGCGGTGAGATTTTCGGCAATGGCGCTTAGACGGTCGCTTTCCTGACCGCGGATGTGGCCGATGCCGGTAATGGTAACGGGGCTGTCGGCAAATGGAGCGATAGCGGCAAGGGTAATTGCCTGGTCAGAGCAGGCGGACATGTCCACGGTGAGTCCGTGCAGCCCGCCGGAAGCATGGGAAACAGAGCCGGAAGCGGTTTCGGAGCCTGCATCAGCAGACTTTACACCGGCAGACTTTGCAACAGCAGCCGGTCCGGTTATGCAGATGCCTTCCTTCGTATGGGTCACCCGGCAGCCCATTTTTTGCAGGATGCTTAAAAATTCGGTATCACCCTGCAGGGACTGCTCGGGGACACCGTCCACAATGACACTGCAGCCGGACAGGGCAGCCAGGGCATAAAAATAGCAGGCGGCGGAAACGTCCGGTTCAATGGCATAATCCTGAGCCCGGTAAGTCTGGCCGGCTTTTATCAGGAAAGTGTCCGGAGAGGGATGTTCTGTCAAAACTCCGAACTGCTCCATCATACGGCAGGTCATTTCGATATAAGCCATGCCGTGGGTACCGGCCACTCGGATCTTTACGTCTTCTTTTGCTAACGGAGCGGCGATTAAAAGAGCGCTTAAAAACTGGCTGCTTTTGTCAATATCAATGGTAAGGTCCGTATTCTGAAATCCGCGGGCATGCAGGGTAAAGGGGAAAAATCCCTCTTTTTCCGCAAAGGAAATGTCACAGCCGACGGACTGTAAGGCGGAAAGCAACGGTGCCATGGGTCTTTTTTTCATCTGTTCGGAAGCATCTAAAAAGAACTCGCCCTCTGATACACCGAGTACGGCGGACAGAAAGCGGGCGGCGGTGCCGGCGCTTCCCACATACAGGGAGGCTTTCTTTACGGGCAGTCTGCCGGAAAGTCCGTGCACGGAAACTTCACCGGTTTCGGGCTTGGATGCCATATCAAAGGACAAATCCGAAAGGCACTGTAAAAAATGGGAAGAATCCTCGGAAAACTGGGCACCGGTCAAGTGGCTTTCTCCGTCGGAGAGCATGGCGAGCAGCAGGGCACGGTTGGTGATGCTTTTGGAGCCGGGAACCTTTACGTGTATGGTTTTATGGGAAAAATCACCTGTCAGGACAGGTACAGGATATTCGGAAACGCTTATCATAAAAATCTTCATTCCTTCCAAAGACTAAATCTTTGTTCAGTGTATCATGATTTCTCAAAATTGTAACTAATTTTATAGGTATTTCTTATAGAAAAAGTCGGTTGTTTTTTCACCCCCGGATACGGTATAATTTTTTTAGATGTGAAAGTCTGCAAACAGATACGGCAGACAAATGAAAACCGGAAAGGATACGAATATGCTGTTTATTGGTGTGGATTTAGGAACCTCCGCAGTAAAGCTTCTACTGATGGAAGAAAATGGTAAAATCAAGAAGACGGTTTCCCGGGAATATCCCCTGTATTTCCCGCATCCCGGCTGGTCGGAGCAGAAGCCGGAGGACTGGTACATACAGTCGATGGACGGACTGAAGGAACTGCTTAAGGATGAAAATAAGGAAGAGGTTGCCGGCATCAGCTTCGGCGGACAGATGCACGGTCTGGTGCTTTTGGACGAAAACGATGAAGTCATCCGTCCCGCTCTTTTGTGGAATGACGGCAGAACCTACGAAGAATGCGATTATCTGAACAATGTAATCGGTAAGGAAAAGCTTTCCGAATATACGGCAAACATTTCTTTTACCGGATTTACGGCGCCCAAGATTTTGTGGGTAAAAAATAAAGAACCGGAAAACTTCGCCAGAATTAAGAAAATCATGCTGCCGAAGGACTATCTGGCATACAAGCTGTCCGGCGTGCACTGCACCGATGTTTCCGATGCATCCGGTATGCTTCTCTTTGATGTAAAGAACCGGACCTGGTCCAAAGAGATGTGCGAAATCTGCAGCGTGAAGCCCGAGTGGCTGGCAAAGGTTTACGAAAGCTATGAAGCGGTCGGCACCCTGAAAAAAGAGGTAGCGGAGGAGCTGGGCATTCCGGCTGCGGTAAAGGTGATTGCCGGAGCGGGCGACAATGCGGCGGCAGCCGTGGGTACCGGCACCGTAGGAGACGGCAGATGTAATATTTCCTTAGGAACCAGCGGCACGATTTTTATTTCCTCCCGGAAGTTCGGTGTGGACAAAAACAATGCGCTGCATTCCTTTGACCATGCGGACGGCACCTATCATCTGATGGGCTGTATGCTTTCCGCAGCATCCTGCAACAAATGGTGGATGGACGAAATCCTGAAAACCAAGGAATACGCCAAGGAACAGGAAGGCATTGATAAACTGGGAGAAAACCACGTATTCTTCCTGCCGTATCTCATGGGAGAGCGGTCTCCGCACAACAATCCCAATGCCAGAGGTACGTTTACCGGCATTACCATGGATACCACGAGAGAAGACATGACACAGGCGGTGCTTGAAGGTGTAGCCTTTGCATTAAGAGATTCCCTGGAGGTGGCAAAGAGCCTGGGCATTCCCATTACCCGCACCAAAATCTGCGGCGGAGGAGCCAAGAGCCCGCTTTGGTGTAAAATGATTGCCAATATTTTGAACTTAAAGGTTGACAAAATCGAGAGCGAAGAGGGTCCTGCACTGGGAGCGGCTATGCTGGCAGCGGTAGGCTGCGGCGTTTACGGCAGTGTGGAAGAAATCGCCGAAAAGATGGTGAAGGTAGTGGATACCATTGAACCCGACCCCGCCATTGCCGCAAAATATGACGAGAAATACGCACAGTTCAAACAGATTTATCCGGCGCTGAAACCGGTATTTGATGTGATAAAATAAGAACAACACCGCAAAAAGAAAGGATTTGGTGGAGAGATGGAAATTAAAAAAGTTACGGATGCGGCATTTAAAAAGTACGGCCGCGTCATCAGCCATGTGGATGTGACAGAGCTTGTTGCAGCATTAAAGGAAACTCCCATTCCCGCAGATGTGGTTTATGAACCCTCAGTGGAAAGTCTGGAAAAGCTGCCTGTAAAGGAAGAACTGTCCAGTGTTATTTACGGAGAAATGCCTATTCAGATCGGTTACTGCAACGGTCACAACAAAAAGTTAAACGCGCTGGAATATCACAGAGATTCCGAAATTAACATTGCCGCAGAGGATGCGGTACTGATGCTTGGTTCCCTGCAGGATGTGGAAGCAGATTTTACCTATGATACTTCCAAGGTAGAGGCATTCTTAGTACCCGCAGGCACTGCCGTAGAAATTTATGCAACCACCCTGCACTATGCACCCTGCCATGTAGAGCACGGCGGTTTCCAGATAGCGGTTGTTCTTCCGAAGGGCACCAATTACGAATTAAAAGCAGCTCATGCCAGGGTAGAAAACGGCAAGGCTTCCAGTGAAGACGCCCTGCTTGCGGCAGTCAATAAGTGGTTAATCGGCCATGCGGAAGGCGGACTTCCCGAAGGCTCTTTCTTAGGTCTTAAGGGCGAAAATTTAAGCCTGTAAGTATAACAAAATGAGAGAATAGTAAATAGTAGGAGGATGGAAACATGAGTAATTTACCCGAAGTAAAAGTAGGTGTGGTTGCAGTCAGCCGTGACTGTTTCCCCGAAAGCTTATCAGTCAACCGAAGAAAGGCCCTGATGGAGGCCTATACCGCAAAGTTCGGCACCGACAATGTATATGAGTGTCCGGTTTGTATCGTAGAAAGCGAAATCCATATGGTGCAGGCACTCGAAGACATCAAAAAAGCAGGCTGCAACGCTCTGTGTGTATATCTCGGAAACTTTGGCCCCGAAATCAGCGAGACCTTACTGGCAAAGCATTTTGACGGACCGGCTATGTTCATCGCAGCAGCAGAAGAAAGCCAGAATGATTTAGTCGGCGGCAGAGGCGATGCTTACTGCGGTATGTTAAATGCCAGCTACAACCTAAAGCTCCGCAACGTAAAGGCTTATATTCCCGAATATCCCGTTGGCACTGCAGAAGAGTGTGCAGACATGCTGCATGACTTTTTACCTATTGCAAGAGCCATCATCGGTCTTTCCGATTTAAAGATTATCAGCTTCGGTCCCAGACCGCTTAATTTCTTAGCCTGCAACGCACCCATCAAGCAGCTTTACAATTTAGGCGTGGAAATCGAAGAAAACTCCGAACTTGACCTGTTTGAAGCATTCAACAAGCATGCAGGTGACGAGCGTATTCCCGCAAAGGTTAAGGAAATGGAAGAAGAACTTGGCAAGGGCAACTTAAAGCCGGAAATCCTGCCTAAGCTGGCACAGTACGAACTGACCCTTCTTGACTGGGTAGAGCAGCACAGAGGTTACAGAAAGTATGTAGCGATTGCCGGAAAATGCTGGCCTGCATTCCAGACACAGTTCGGTTTTGTTCCCTGCTATGTAAACAGCCGTCTGACCGGTATGGGTATTCCCGTATCCTGTGAAGTAGATATTTACGGCTGCTTAAGCGAGTTTATCGGTACCTGTGTCAGCGAGGATGCCGTTACCCTGCTTGACATCAACAACAGCGTTCCCGATGATATGTATAAAGAGTCTATCGAAGGCAAGTTCCCTTATACCCACAAGGATACCTTCATGGGCTTCCACTGCGGCAATACCTGCTCCAAGAAGCTGGCATTCTGCAACATGAAGAACCAGATGATTATGGCAAGAAGCCTGCCCGAAGAAGTGACCAACGGTACTCTCGAAGGCGACATCATGCCCGGCGACATTACCTTCTACCGTCTGCAGAGCACTGCGGACTGCAAGTTGCGCGCTTACATTGCACAGGGCGAGGTACTTCCGGTTGCCACCAAGTCCTTCGGCAGCATCGGCGTATTTGCTATTCCGGAAATGGGCAGATTTTACCGTCACGTTCTGATTGAAAAGAACTTCCCTCACCACGGAGCAGTGGCATTCGGTCACTTCGGTAAAGCTCTGTACGAAGTATTCAAGTACATCGGTGTTCCCATCGAAGACCTTGATTACAACCAGCCTGCAGGCGTAAGATATCCGACCGAAAATCCGTTTGCATAAGGGTTAAGAACGGCACTAAGAGAAACAAAATGCATTAAGAGAAGCAAAACGCACTAAGAAAATAAGAAAGGGCGTGTGGAAAAGATTTGAGGGTTCCTCTCAAAAAATCCACACGCCCTTGAAAATTCATAAGAGCTGATATTTATTCTAATCTTTATTCGCCGTCCGTATAATACAGGACGCCTAAGGTGCCGGGACCGCAGTGGCTGCTGACCACACCGCCGGCTCTGGTAACATAGATGTTTTCAAAATGGGACAGGCTCTCTAAGTATTCCTTTACGGGCTCTACAATGTCATCGCTGCAGCCGGAATGGGTGATGAATACGCAGTTTTTATCGGCGGCAAGCAGCGCTTCTTCCTGGTCTTTGGCATATTTCAAAAGCACGGAGCCAAGCTGACCGCGGTATTTTTTTGCCACAATCATGGCGCCGTCCTTTACCACGATTTCCGGTTTCAGCTTTAAGGTATTGGCAAGCAGGGCGGTAACGGAATTGCAGCGGCCGCCGCGGGACAGATAGGTCAGGGTATCAATGACAAAGCTGGCACTGACGGCAGACCTTCTTTTTTCTACTTTTTCCACAATGGAGGCGGCGCTTTCTCCCGCCATGGAAAGTCTGGCGGCATAAAGAACCTGCAGACCGATACCGGTGGAAAGGCTTTGGGAGTCGATGACATGCAGCTTGTCATAACCGGCATCTTCCCCAATCAGGCGGACTACATTGCAGGTAGTGCTCATCTGGGTGGAAATGCCGAAAAAGACAATTTCCCTGCCCTCGTCCATGAAAGGTTTCAAAAGGGAAGTGGCATTGTCAATGGTGACGGCAGCCGTCTTGGGAGTGGTCTTGTTGGCATCCGCCCATTTATAAATCTCTTCCGGTGTGGTTTCAATGCCGTCAAAGTAGCTGTTTTCTCCCATTACGATACAAAGGGGAATAATGGTAATGTCATACTTTTCAATCAAATCCGCAGACAAATCACAGGTGGAGTCTGCCACAATCTTTACATTCATAGAGTCGGTCCTTTCCTTTTTGTTTCAAAATAGTGCTATTAGTATACTACTTTTTGGCAGAAAAATCAAAGAGTTGTCCTTGCATAGTTTGTAAATTTACGTTATTATAGATGCAACTAAATGACTTTGCGGATAATAGACCTTTTGAACATTTGAACAAAGGGGAAAGGATGTGAATGTGATGTGCAATTTGGGAGAAGGAATTGAGGAAAAAGCCATTGCGATTGGCGAAGCAAAAACGGAAGCCAGACTTGTAGGGAATATGCACAAAAACGGCTTCACGGCGGAGCAGATAGCGGCGGCAACGGACATGGACATCAAAGATGTGGAAGCCATTCTTGCGGGAAGGGAGCCGGTACAGGCATAATTTCTCTGGAAAAAGGAGCAGAAATCCCCCGGATAAAAGTCCGGGGGTTTTCCGTTTGTGGTAATCATGTGATCTATAGAGAGAAGAATGCTTACTCAATCAGTCCGCTTTCCTTTAACAGAAGTTCGATATCGGTGTCTTTTACTTTCTTTAAGACAACCTTTAACATTTCCTTTTCTTTGAAGGAAAGCTTAGCTTCGGAAATAGGCTTCTTGTCGATAGCGTAGTAGCAGGCACGAAGCAGTTCACGGACATCGTACTGGCTGCCCCATACTTCGGGAACGGCACGGTCCACGTTAAGCAGGGTGTAAACCGCTTCCATACCGGTACGGATGGAGTACTCGGTGGTGAAGATGGTGTCTCTCGGTGTTTCGGCAAACTGGCCTAAGAAAGCGAAGTTTACAGAGCCTTCGGGTACGACCAAAGGACGGTCGGATTTCTTTCTGGGCTGGAAGAATGCATTGATGAACGGCATAAAGCAGGTCGTGGTGTTGCAGGCATTCTTAGCCAGGTCGTCGATTTCGGAAGTGGGAATACCGATGTGGTAGAGCCATTCCTTGCAGACTTCTTCACCGGTACAGTCGCGCATCGCTTTCTTTACATAGTTGCCTTCCTTGTTGGTGGAAAGAGCGTATACCCAGATTAAGACGGAATCCTTATTCTGTGCCTTGAACTGGGGCTGACGGTTAATGGTCCAGGAAAGATACCAGTTGTCGGGGCTGTCTTTTACGGTAACGATACCGCCGGTGGTAACTTTGCCCGCTCTCGGGTCTCTTTTACAAACTTTGATAATGTGCTGAATGATTTCTTCGTTGGAAGTTTCCACGGTTGCACTCATCCAGTTGGTGGCTTCAAAATCGTCGCAGAAGTTGTCGGGATTGCCGTATTCGCCGTTTACTGCCTGCTTTGCAATGTTCTTCCAGAGGTCCCAGGATTCGCCGGCACCGTTCTTTACGCCGGAAAGGTCGGGCTTGTGGGTCTGGTCGCCGTAGCAGGAAGTATCGGTGCAGCAGCCGTTGGTAATGAATACCAGATCATCCTCGGTCAGGCCGATTTCTTCTTCCTTACCGTCTTTGATATAAATAATCTTCTGGGCAATCTTTTTGTCGCCGGCATTTTCAATAATGACATTTTTTACATCCATGCCGTATTCGATGCGGACGCCGTGTGCTTCCAGGTATTTTACCAGAGGAAGAATCATGCTTTCAAACTGGTTGTACTTGGTGAAACGGAGAGCACTGAAGTCGGGCAGTCCGTCAATATGATGCACATATCTGCAAAGGTAACGCTTCATTTCGAGAGCGCTTGACCAACGCTGGAAAGCGAACATGGTCTGCCAGTAAAGCCAGAAGTTGGTGTCCCAGAAGGAGTCCGGCAGAACGTCGGAAATCTTCTTGTCTTCCAGGTCTTTTTCCGGTGTCATGAACAATTTGGAAAGTGCTAGTGCGGAAGCCTTGTCCAGACAGAACTTCTTGTCGGTGTGGGCATCCTCGCCGCAGTTGACGGAAGCACGGCAAAGAGAATAGTTGGGGTCATGCTTGTTTAACCAGTAATACTCATCCAGCACGGAAACCTCCGGGGTCTCGATGGAAGGAACGTCGCGGAACATATCCCACATACATTCAAAATGGTTGTCCATTTCACGTCCGCCTCTCATATAGAAGCCCTTTGTGATATCCTTGCGGCCGTCGCAGCTGCCGCCTGCCAGGTCTAATTTTTCCAACAGGTGAATACGTTCACCCTTCATCTGGCCGTCTCTTACGAGATAAAATGCTGCAGCCAGTCCGGCAAGACCGGTACCGATAATATAAGCTGATTTTCTGTCAACGCCTTCCGGTTTCTCCGGATGTGCAAATGCTTCATAAGTTCCTGCTCCGTAATACATAATCATTACCTCCTGTTGATGTTTATTGGTTTTTGTTTCATGTGAATAGGAAAATCAATTTATTTTTTCCTTTCGATGGCTTTACTATACCTGCATTCGGGAGAAAGAACCATAGACAGAAAAATCCCCATGACTAAAAAATAATCATGGGGAAAAAGCTGTCAAAATTTTTATCATTCTGCCTGTTTTGATAAAAACAGGATTTTATAAAGGCTTGTCCTTGCGGAAACGGTTCAGCGCCATCCGGATATCGTCCTGTATGACCAGGGTAAACCGTTCCACCAGGGTTTCCGGGTCCTGTTTCATGCCGTCTTTAATCCAGTCAATCATAATGCCGATGAAGGAATAGGAGTAGACCTGGGCGATAAATTCCTTGTCCTCTTCCCGGACGACCATGCCTTCTGAAAACTCGGCAATGACACCCAGAAGAAGATTGTCGGTCAGCGGTGTCAGGTATTTTTCCACCTGTTCGCGGCTCACACAGTGGTAAACATTCATAATAAAGGGTTTGTTTTCCCGGACCGCATAGAAAATCTGTAAAAATCCCTGCTGCCAGGTCTCCGCCGTTTTCTTGCCTTTAAGCGCCTTGGTGGCATCCTCCAGACATGCCCATTCCACCAAATCGTAAATATCCTTGAAGTGGTAGTAAAAGGTCATGCGGTTGATGCCGCAGTCCTCGGTAATATCGTTGATAGTGATTTTATTCAAAGGCTTCTGCAAAAGCAGATTCTTAAGGGATGCCTCCAGGGCACGTTTGGTAATCTGGGACATAAATCCTCCTTAGGAAGGGAACTGGTCAGCGGACTTACCGCTCCATCTTCCAGAAATAAGCGCTGTAAGGGGGAAGCTCGCTGCCGCCTCCGAAATCGTGGGGCTCTCCGGTAATTAAATCCACTGCGGTGCCGCAGCCCGCATCAAAGTGTGCGGTATAGGGGGCAGCATCCGCATTGATGGCAACCAGCACGCGCTCGCCGTCTGTTTTCCGTTCAAAAATACACTGTCTGTTTGTCAGCACCACGGAACGGAAGTCTCCGTAATTCAAGGCGCGGGAGTTCTTCTTGGCTTCCGCCAGCCTGGAAATCCATTCGGAAAGTTCATTGAAAACAGGAGCATCAAAGCACTTACGCAGAGCCGGGTCACCCTCGCTCTTATTTGCTTTTTCGCCCCATTCGCTGCCGTAGTATACACAGGGGATGCCGGGCATGCCGAAGCAGAGGGCATAAATAAGAGGCAGATGCTTTTCGTTCTGCAGAATGCTTGCCACTCTGGTCACATCGTGGTTGTCCACGAAGGAGAGAAGATGCTTTCCTTTATAAAGTGTCCAGTTTTCCGGTCCGAACTGACGGAGCAGGGAATGGACGATTTCAAACAGGTTCATGCTGTTGAAGCTGGAATGCAGACCCTTGTAGCATTCGTAATTGGTAACGGAATGCAGCATGGAATCGTTCATCATGCGGTTGTAATCGCCGTGCAGCATTTCGCCGAGAAGGAAGAAATCCTGCTTTTTGCTGTCGGTGAAGCTGCGCAGGCGTCTGACGAAGTTTTCATCCAGACAGTAAGCCACATCCAGACGCAGGCCGTCGATGTCAAAATAATCAATCCAGTAGTTGACGGCATCTAAAATGTGCTCCACCACGTCATTGTTCTGTAAATTCAACTTGACTAAGTCGTAGTTGCCCTCCCAGCCTTCGTACCAGAGACCGTCATTGTAGGCATCGTTGCCGGAGAGGTTGATATGGAACCAATTTACATAAGGAGAATGTTCCCTGTTTTTTAAGACATCCTGGAACTGGTAAAAGCCCCTGCCCACATGGTTGAAAACGCCGTCTAAAACAACCTTGATGCCGTTTTCGTGGAGCTTATCACAGACCTCCTTAAAATCTTCGTTGGTGCCCAGACGGACATCTATTTTCTTGTAATCCCGGGTGTTGTAGCCGTGGGTGTCGGACTCAAATACCGGAGAAAAATAGACGGCATTGATGCCTGATTTTTTCATATGGGGAATCCAGTCCTCCACCTTTTTGATTTTGTGTGTCAGCACACCGTCGTTTTCAAAGGGTGCGCCGCAGAAGCCCAGGGGATAAATCTGATAAAATACACTTTCGTATGCCCACATAGTTTAGCCTTTCCGAGGACACATTATTTCGGTAAAACCGGATGTGCCGCTCTTTGCAGTTTGTGCATGTCTATTATAACATTCTGAAAAACAAAGGCAAGCCCCTTGCTTTTACCATCCATCAGGTATATATTGTAGGCAATCTGTGATTTCATAAGCAAAGCACAGGAAATACAGCGATACGGAAAAGGTAGGAGAAAACAATGGTTACTATGGTAAAAGGGTCTTTGTGGAAGAACATCTTTTTATTCAGTGTTCCGCTGATGTTCACCCAGTTACTGGAGGTCATGTTCAATTTAAGCGATGTGGCGGTAGTCGGTAAATTTGCCGACTACAAGGCGCTGGGAGCCGTCGGCTCCACAACCCTTCTGGTTTCGTTGTTTGTGGGATTTTTAATCGGTATGGGAAGCGGTGTCAACGTACAGGTGGCACTGGGACTGGGAGCCAGGGATAAAAAGAACGTGGAGCAGACCATTCATACTTCCCTGATTTTATGTTTTATTGTGGGTATGGCTGCCTGCATCCTCTGCTTTGGACTGGCAAGACCGGTACTTACCCTCATGAAAACCAAAGATGATTTGCTGGAGCAGGCGGTGCTGTATCTGCGGATTTATGCGCTGGGTCTGCCCGGCATGGCGGTTTACAATTTCGGCAACGGTGTCATGAGCGCCGGAGGGGATACCAAACGTCCGCTTGTTTACTTAAGCATTGCGGGCGTTCTGAATGTCCTGCTGAATTTATTTTTTGTCATTGTCATGCATCTGGCGGCAGCGGGCGTTGCCATTGCCAGCGTGATTGCCCAGTATGTATCGGCGGCGCTTATCATTGCCAACCTGCTGCGCAGGGAGGATGAATGCAACCTGTCTGTAAGCAAAATACGGCTGCATAAGGAGGCGGCAAAGTCCGTGCTGTTAATCGGACTGCCCACCGGCATCCAGAATGCTATTTTTGCCATTGCCAATCTGTTTGTGCAGATGGGCGTCAATTCCTTTGACACGGTCATGGTATCCGGCAACTCGGCGGCAGCCAATGCGGATACGGTTATTTTCAATATCCTGAATGCGTTCTACACGGCATGCGCCAGCTTCATCGGACAGAACAGGGGAGCGGGCAACAAGGAGCGCATGAAGAAGAGTTATTTCATCAGTCTGTTTTACGGAGCCGGTGTGGCAGCCCTTGCGGGCGGTGCGCTGCTTTTGTTCGGCAGGCAGTTTTTATCTTTGTTTGCCAACAACACCGAGGTCATAGATGCCGGCATGCAGAGACTGCGCATTATGGGCTTTTCCTTTGTAATGGCGCCGTTCATGGACTGCACCATAGCGGCATCCAGAGGTCTCGGAAAGAGCGTGGTACCCACCATTATCGTGGTCATGGGCTCCTGTGTGTTCCGTGTCATCTGGATTTACACCGTATTTGCGTATTTCCACACCATTCCGTCCCTGTACCTTCTCTATATCTTTTCCTGGACGATTACCGCCATTGCGGAAGGTATTTATTTTGGCATTGTCTATAAGAAAACCGTACAAAAAATGTGAAATGTATGATTTTTTGCATTTGGGGTATGGTAATTAGTATGATTTTTTGCATTTTGGAAGTAAACTGAAGATGTCACAAAACATAACCCGATGAATGCAGGACAAATGTATGGAATTATTAAAACTTGTAATTGTAGATGATGAACCGATTTTGTTAAAAGGACTGGTCAATACCTATGAATGGGACAGGATGGGCTTTCAGGTAGTGGGCACCGCCCAGAGTGGGGAGCAGGCCATCCGTGTCATCCGGGAAAAGCAGCCGGACGTGGTGCTTACGGACATCCGTATGAAACAGGTCAGTGGTCTGCAGGTCATGGAAGAGATTAAAAAAACGGGACAGGAATGTCTGTTTATTGTATTGAGCGCTTACCGGGACTTTTCCTATGCCCAGCAGGCATGCGAATTAGGAGCGTTTGCGTATCTTTTGAAGCCCATTGAGGATGAAAAACTGCAGGAAACCATGGAGAGTGCGTACAAAACCTGCATGGAGCAGAAAAAGAATGCGGAAAAGTTTGAAAACTGGGAACGGATTGTGAAAAAAGACTCCGTCAGCTTCTTACAGGTGGTGGTGCAGAAATACCTGCAGGAGCAGATTCCCTTTGAAAAACTGACGGAGGTACTGGAAACCGTCGGCCAGACGCCGGAAAAGGAAGAACGATTCATTACCGTGGAAGCGGATATCGATATTGCCTATAAAATCACCAATGCGCTGGAGTACGAAGCTTCCCGTTTTGCCCTGGAAAAATTTTTGCAGGAAAAAATCGGAAGCCGGTATTTTTTCTGGCATTTTCTTTCCGAAACGGGTGCCGAAATCTTTATCGTCAAGACCAAAGAAAATACCACGGTGCATGAACTGAAGGCATTTTTGGAGAAAGCAAGGGAAGAATTAAAGAGCCCCGTGGTGGCGTCCATATCCAAGCCCTACAAAGGACTTACGGGTATCCGGAAAAGCTACGAAGAGGCGGGAAAGCTGTTTGAACTGGCGGCGGCTTCGGGCGGAAGCACCTTTGCCGTAAAGGAAGAGTTTGGCGGAAAAGCGGCAAAGGGAGAGAACACGGAGGAAACCCTGCCCATTCTCGGCGCTTTCCGGAAGAACGACGAAAAGAGCTTAAAGGAAGCCTTTATCCGCTTTATTTATGCCCTGCCGGACGACGAGGATATGCAGCGTCAGAAAATGCACGGCGTGATGCTGGAAGCGGAAATGGCGATTGAAGACTCCTACGGCATGACGGAGGAGTTAAAGAAACAGTTTCAGAATTACTATTCCAATATGCAGAGCCTGCATGCCTCCAAGGAAGTGGATGTCTGCTACAAAATTCTGTGCCGGGCAGTGGAGCTTCGGAAGGAATACGCGGAAGCCCACGACATCAAGGGCGGCAAGGAATATATGAATGCGGCGGTGGCTTATATCGAGGAGCATTTACAGGAAGAGGATTTGTCCATTGTTTCCGTTGCCACCCACATATACTTAAACCCGGTTTACTTCGGCAGGGTGTTTAAGGAAACCTTCCACATGTCCTTTAAGAAGTACCTGCTGCAGTGCCGCATGGAAAAGGCAAAGAAACTTTTACAGAACAATGTGGAGAGCATCGGCAGCCTCTGCGACCAGATAGGCATCAGCAATCCGTCCTACTTTGCCCACCTGTTTAAGGAATACACCGGAAAACTGCCCAGCGAATACAAAAAGGAATTTGACGCATGAGAAAGAAAAAGAGCGTATCGGGATTTCAAAAAAAATATTTAAGGTATACCATCGGACTTTTACTGCTGGCGCTTTTATTGTCCAGCGTAGGAGTCTGGTTTTATATGCGCAGCAATATGCTGGGCATCGTGACGAACCAGTATGCGTTCTTAAATGAAAAGACGGGCATTTCCCTGGACAATCTGTTCCAGAAAGCGGACAAGGTCACGGAGGAATGTATCTTGAACGACCAGGTGCAGCAGAGCTTAAAGGCAAAGCCGCTCGAGGAAGTGGAAAAAAATTCCTTAAGCAAATATTTTGCCTATATCAACCTGGACCACGTTTCCGAATACTGTTACGTGGACAACAAGCAGAATTTGTATACCCGTTCCTACTCCAAAATCCCGTATGCGGATTTTGAGGAAAGCGGACTGATGGATAAGCTGGGGGACTCCTATGCGGATACGGTCTGGTTTGTGACGGAGGATACTCTGTTCGGCACCGGAAAGGAAGCCCTGTTTATCGGCAGAAAGGTGCACAGCTTAGACTACGCCCACGAACCGGGCTATCTGTTTCTTCGGATGGATGACGGTTTTCTGGACAGTATAAAGGAAGGCGGCGACACTTTTACGAAGGAAGCTGCCATGGGCGTCATGGATGCCGGCGGCCATATCTGCGCTTCCTGGTATCCGGCTTCTTTTTCCCTGACGGAGAGCACGAAAAGACTGCTGGCGGACTACGCGGCGGAAGAGAAAACCGGCGTTGTGCTGCAGAGCGAAAGAGTGGCGGAGGGCGTGCTGTTTTTATATAAGCAGAAGCAGAGCGGGTTCTCGGTTTTTACCATAGTGCCGGAGCAGGTATTAAACAAGGGCACCGGCAAAATTGTGATGGTATTGTTTTTCATCTATTTTCTGGTCATTGCCATTGCGGTGGTTTTGAGTGTGTATTTTTCGGACAAAATCACCAAGCCCATTAAGGTGCTCAACAGGGCGATGACGGAATTCGACGGCAACGATTTTTCCCATCAGGTGCATCTGCATACGAACACGGAGCTGGACCAGATTGGAAATTCCTACAATAAAATGCTCATCAACATCGAAAATCTTCTGACGGAAATCAAGGACCAGCAGAAGGAGCTGCGCACCAGCGAACTGAACATGCTAATCAGCCAGATTAACCCGCATTTCCTGTATAACACGCTGGACACCATTTACATGCTGGCGCGTATCAACAAAGAAGAAACGACCATGAAAATGATTCAGGCGCTTTCCAAGTACCTGCGTCTTTCCTTAAGCAAGGGCAACGATATTGTGACGGTGGCGGATGAGCTGGAAAATGTCAGAAGCTACCTGCAAATTCAGGAAATCCGCAACGACAACCTGTTTACCTACACGGTGGACTGCGAGGTCGAACCGGAGAAAACCTATGTCCTGAAATTGATTTTACAGCCGCTTGTGGAAAATGCCATCAAGTACGGTTTCCGGGAAATATACGAGGGCGGTGTCATTGCCATCCGCCTGTACCGGGACAGCGGCGACTTGCTGCTTGAGGTTTACAACAACGGTACGCCCATTGAAGAGGACATGGCGGAAAAAATCAATGCCCTGAACGAGAAGCCGGTTTCCGAAGCCAGGAAAAGCTTTCCCAACCAGAAAAACGGCTACGGCGTGGTGAATGTACTCACCAGACTGCGGTTAAAATACGGGGACGGTGTGCGGTATTTGTACCGGGCGGAAGAAGACGGCACCACCTGTATCATCCGCATACCCGGAGGAGGTGAGCAGAATGAAGAAGAATAGAAACGGAAAAAGAGCGCTGGCACTGCTTCTTACCATGAGCCTGCTCGGCACTCTTTTGACCGGCTGCGGCAGCACGGAGAAGAATAAAAACGAAGCGGAAAGCACGGAAGCGGTGCATATTCCCATTATTTTTACGGTTGACCCTACCACGGGCAGGAAGAACAACCGGGAGCTGGCGGATGCTTTCAACAAGGCATACGAAGGAAAATATTATCTGGATGTGGAGTGGGTGCTGGAAACGGAAGAAGAATACCGGCAGAACTTAAAGCGGATGAACGTGACCGGAACCCTGCCCGCCATTATCTATGATGTGTGCACGGTGCCTTCCTTTTACCAGATGATGGTGGAAGAGGGAAGACTCACCGATTTGACGCCTTATCTCGAAGAAGATGAAGCATGGATGGAGGAAATCGAACCGGCAGTCTTAAAGGGCTGCACCTACGAGGACGGAAAGGTGTATTTAGGCCCCATCAGCACGGCGGCTTTTACCTGCTCCGGCATGTTTTATAATGAAGACCTGTTTACACAGGCGGGGATTGAAAGCTTTCCCACTACCTGGGAGGAGTTTTATGCCTGCTGTGATAAGCTGAAAGAGAAGGGCATTACGCCCCTTGCCCTGCATACGGAGGGCACCGGCTGGGCGCCCATGCTGATTGCCACCGCGGCGGTAGCGGAGGATTTGGAAGGTGCGGACTTCATGCGCCAGATGCTGCCGGCAACCTATGACAACCCAAGCGGTTACAAGCTGGCGGCAACCCTGCAGAGACTTTTTTCCTATACCACGGAGGATGCCCTGCATGCGGATTACGATGTGGCATACACCAATTTCTTTTCCGGCAAGGCAGCTATGATACCCAACGGTTACTGGATGATTGACCAGATACCGGACGGCTGGGAGGACAGGGTGCGTTTTGCCTCCTTCCCCGGGAAAACCATGGTGGCGTCCCCGGAGACCTTCGGCTGGGCGGTGGTGTCCACCTACAGCGACGAGGTAAAGGAAGCGGCAGTGGAGTTTTTGAAATTCCGCACCCATTACAACAAAGAAGAACGGGAAGCCTTTTTCACACAGGATTTTGCGGAAAGCCCCAAGGTACTTTCCGACTACATGGAAGCCTTTACCGGCGCGGGGCAGATTGTGCCCAACTACCAGGTAAAATGGAATTCCATCCTGCAGGAGGAAACACTGGGCGAGGCGCTGCCCCTCTTAGCGGAAGGTAAGATTGATGCGGAAGGCTTCGTGCAGATGGCGGACGAAAGCATAAAGGAGTATGAGACGGAGAGGTAGTTTTCTGTATTCCGTCAGGTTTAATTTTTTGCATATCAGGTTGAATATTTGATAATGGTCGCTTAAGGATAACTGCTATGATAAGTGCATAACAAAGAAACGTGCTGCACGGCAGCACACCTTGTAAAACAAGAAAGGGAGAAAAAGTATGAAAAACAGCAAACGTTTTATGGCACTCGGAATGGCAGCCATGCTGGCAATGGGAACACTTGCCGGATGCGGCAGCGACAATGGCGGCAATAACAGCACAAACAACGCAGGAAACGGTACCGAAAGCACCGCAGCGGACAACAAAGGAAATGAAAATACCGCAGCAGGCGGCTCCGTATATTACCTGAACTTCAAACCGGAACAGGATGAGCAGTGGCAGGCACTGGCAAAGACTTATACCGAACAGACCGGTACCAAGGTAACCGTTGTTACCGCAGCAAGCGGCAACTATGAAACCACTCTGATGAGTGAAATGGGCAAGAGCGGCGCTCCTACCTTATTCCAGGTAAACGGCCCCGTAGGTCTGGCAAACTGGAAGGATTACTGCTATGACCTCTCCGGTTCCGCAGTATACAACGAACTGACCAGCGAAGATTATGCACTGAAGGACGGAGACTCCGTTGCCGGTATCGCTTATGTAATCGAATCTTACGGACTTATCTGCAACAAGACTTTACTGAAAGAAGCAGGCTACACCGTAGATGACATCAAGTCCTTTGCAGACTTAAAGAAGGTAGCGGAAGACATTACCGCACGTTCCTCCGAACTCGGCTTCTCCGCATTTACCTCCGCAGGTATGGACGGTTCCTCCGACTGGAGATTTAAGACCCACTTAGCAAACCTTCCTATTTACTTTGAATACAAAGAAGACGGAATCGGCTCCACCGATGCCATCAAGGGCACCTACCTGGATGCTTACCGTGCAATCTGGGATTTATATGTAGACAACAGCACCTGCGCAGGCAAAGACCTTGCAGCAAAGACTGGTGATGACTCCCGTAACGAATTCTTAAACAAGCAGGCAGTCTTCTTCCAGAACGGTTCCTGGGAATACGGCAACTTAGTCGGCGAAGACAAATTCTCCGATGACGACCTGGCAATGATTCCCATCTACGTCGGCGTAGGCGACGAAGCAAATCAGGGTCTCTGCACCGGTACCGAGAACTACTGGTGTGTAAACAAGGATGCAGACCCCGCAGACATCCAGGCAACCTTAGACTTCCTTTACTGGTGTGTAACTTCTGAAGAAGGTACTTCCGGCATGGCAGACGACATGGGCTTCGTAATTCCTTTCAAGAACGCTAAGGAATCCGCGAACCTGTTCGTTCAGCAGGATAGAGAGTACACTGCAGAAGGCAAGACTCCCGTTTCATGGAACTTCACCACAATGCCTTCCGAAGAATGGAAGAACGGTGTAGGCTCCGCACTGACCGCATACGCAGCAGACGAAACCGATGCGAACTGGGATGCAGTCGTAAGCGCATTCGTAGACGGATGGGCAACCGAATATCAGTTAGCAAATCAGCAGTAATTCAGATTATAGTAAACGGGCAGGAACCTGAAAAAGCCTGCCCGTTTTTTGGAGGTAGCTTATGGAGAAGGCATTGAAGAAAAGTGCACCGATTTTTGTTCTTCCCACATTGATTGCATTTATTATCGGATTTATCGTTCCGTTTGGTCAGGGGTTGTATTTATCTTTTTGTAAGTTTACAACGGTAAACAATGCAGAGTGGGTTGGACTTTCCAATTACAAAGCAGCGCTGACGGATGCTTCGTTCGGACGTTCCTTTGTATTCACCGTATTGTTTGCGGCAGTTTCCATTCTGACCATCAACGTTCTGGCATTCGGTCTGGCAGTTTTGCTGACACAGAAAATCAAAGGAACCAATATTTTCCGAACCGTATTCTTTATGCCGAACCTGATTGGCGGTATCGTACTCGGTTATATCTGGCAGATTTTGATTAACTGTGTACTGACCCTTGTGGAAAAACCGCTTTTAGCCCTCAACTCTTCCGCAGGGTACTGGGGCCTCATCATTCTGATGTGCTGGCAGCAAATCGGTTACATGATGATTATCTACATTGCGGGTCTGCAGAACGTTCCCGATTCCCTGATTGAAGCAGCGGAAATTGACGGTGCCAACAAATGGCAGACATTGTTAAAAGTAAAAATTCCCATGGTTATGTCATCCATTACCGTATGTGTATTCCTGACACTGACCAATTCCTTTAAGCTCTTTGACCAGAACCTGGCACTGACAGGCGGTGACCCCAACCACTCCACAGAAATGATGGCACTCAATATTTACCAGACCTTCTACGCCCGTGCAGGTGCGCTCTGGAAGGGCTACGGACAGGCAAAAGCCGTTATCTTCTGTATTCTGGTTATCGCGATTTCCCTGTTCCAGTTAAAGGCAACCCGTTCTAAGGAGGTGCAGCAGTAATGAAACAAAAGAAAAATATCGGCAATTATATCTGGACGGTAGTTCTTTCCGTTTTTTCCTTACTTTGGATTTATCCCGCCTTCATGATTTTGATGAATTCCTTAAAAAAGGAATCCGCAATCAGCACCGGTACGGTTTTCAAGCTCCCCACGGCAGAAACCTTTGCGGGACTTGACAACTACATTGATGCCATTGCATCCAAGGGCTTTTTAAGCAGCCTTTTCTACAGTCTATTTATTACGGTTACATCCGTTGCGGCAATTTTACTGTTCTGTTCCATGTGCGCATGGTACATTACCCGTGTGAAGAGCTTTTTCAGCAGACTGATGTACTTCCTGTTTGCGTTTTCCATGGTAGTGCCGTTCCAGATGGTAATGTTCACCCTGTCCCAGACAGCGGACAGACTGAAACTGAATACCCCCTGGACCATCTGGGTGATTTACCTCGGATTTGGCGCAGGCCTTGCGGTATTCATGTTCTGCGGCTTCGTAAAATCCATTCCCGTGGAAATCGAAGAAGCGGCGTTCATTGACGGCTGCAACCCGGTACAGACCTTTTTCAAAATTGATATGCACATGCTGGCGCCGACCATAATTTCCGTAGGTATTCTGGAAGCCATGTGGGTATGGAACGATTACCTGCTCCCGACTCTGGTACTGGATATCAAGAAATACAAAACCATTCCCATGCTGATTCAGTATTTCCGCGGCAGCTACGGAAAGGTAGAAATGGGCCCCATGATGGCGAGCATCATGCTGACCATTATCCCCATCATTATCGTATATCTGGCAGGACAGAAGTACATCATCAAGGGTGTGGCTGCCGGCGCGGTAAAAGGTTGATTTTATTTTATAAGGAGAATTTCCCATGGCAATTCATGCATTATTACAGACGAAACTCGGCAAATCCGTAAAAGACGCATCGGACAGAGAAATTTACGAAGCCCTGCTCACCGTGGTAAAAGAGCTGGCGGAGGAAAGAGAAACCTGTTCGGCGAAGGAAGCGGATACAGGAAAAAAGAAGATTTACTATGTATCCGCCGAATTCTTAATCGGCAAGCTGCTTTCCAACAACATGATTAACCTCGGCATCTATGACGAAGTGAAAGAGCTGCTTGCGGAAAACGGCAAAGATATTGCCGCCATTGAAGAAATCGAACCGGAACCTTCTCTGGGAAACGGCGGTCTTGGCAGACTGGCAGCTTGCTTCCTTGACTCCATGGCAGGCTTAGGACTTCCCGGCGACGGCATCGGCTTAAATTATCATCTGGGACTTTTCAAACAGGAATTTGCGGACGGACTGCAGAAGGAAACGCCCAATCCCTGGATGGAAAAGAAGAACTGGCTGAACGATACCGGCGTTTCCTATCCGGTTACCTTCGGAAATCTGACTTTGCAGGCAAAAATGTATGACATTGCCGTAACCGGCTATGAAAACCGGACCAATAAACTGCATTTGTTCGATGTGGATACCGTGGATGAGTCCATTGTGAAGGACGGTATTTCCTTTGATAAAACCGACATTGCGAAAAATCTGACTCTGTTCCTTTACCCGGATGACTCCGACGAAGAGGGCAGACTGCTCCGCATTTACCAGCAGTATTTTATGGTGAGCAGCGGCGCCCAGCTTATTCTGGACGAGTGCGTGAAAAAAGGCTCCGACCTCCATGATTTGTACGACTATGCGGTCATCCAGATTAACGATACCCATCCGACCATGATTATTCCGGAACTTATCCGTCTGTTGGTGAAAAAGGGCATCGGCATGGACGAAGCCATTGCAATCGTATCAAAGACCTGTGCCTACACCAACCATACCATTTTAGCGGAAGCACTGGAAAAGTGGCCCATTGCCTACTTACAGAAGGTAGTGCCCCAGCTTGTGCCCATTATTGAAATTTTAGACGACAAGGTAAGAAGAAAGTACGCGGACGAGAAAGTGGTTATCATCGATAAAAACGATGTGGTCCATATGGCGCATATCGATATCCACTACGGCTTTTCGGTAAACGGTGTAGCCTCCCTGCACACGGAAATCTTAAAGCAGACCGAACTGCATGCTTTCTACGAGCTTTACCCGGAAAAATTCAACAACAAGACCAACGGCATTACCTTCCGCAGATGGCTTCTGCACTGCAATCCCCGCCTGTCGGCGTTACTCGATGCAGGCATCGGCAACGGTTACCGGAAGGATGCGCAGGAACTTTCCCATTTACTTGCCTATAAAAAGGATGCCGTGCTGAAAGAAAAACTGCTTGCGGTGAAAATGGAAAACAAGAAGGAGCTGTGCGGATACCTGAAGGAAACACAGGGCATCACTTTAAATCCCGACAGTATTTTCGACACCCAGATTAAGCGTCTGCATGAATACAAGCGTCAGCAGATGAACGCCCTGTACGTCATTCACAAATATCTGGAAATCAAGGCGGGCAAAATCCCCACAACGCCCATTACCGTGATTTTCGGCGCCAAGGCGGCGCCCGCTTATGTGATTGCCAAGGACATCATTCATCTGTTATTATGTCTGCAGGAACTGGTAAACAATGACCCCGAAGTCAGCCCTTATCTTAAGGTTGTCATGGTCGAAAACTACAACGTGACCAAGGCGGAAAAACTCATTCCCGCTACGGATATTTCCGAGCAGATTTCCTTGGCCTCCAAGGAAGCCTCCGGCACCGGCAACATGAAGTTTATGTTAAACGGAGCTGTGACCTTAGGTACGGAGGACGGCGCCAACGTGGAAATCCATGAGCTGGTGGGGGATGACAATATCTTTATTTTCGGCGCAAAGAGCGAGGAAGTCATTGCCCATTACGAGAAGGCGGACTACGTGGCAAAGGATATTTACGAAAAAGACGCCATGGTAAAAGAAGCCGTGGACTTTATGACATCCAAGGAGCTTCTGGCTATCGGCCACGAGGAAAACCTGGTGCGTCTTCAGAAAGAAATCTTAAACAAAGACTGGTTCATGACCCTGCTTGACTTCCGCTCCTACGTGGAAGCCAAGGAGAAAGCCTACAAGGCATACGAGGACAGAAGCGCCTTTGCGGAAATGATGGTTGTAAACATCGCCAAAGCGGGCTACTTCTCCTCCGACAGAACCATTGCCGAATACAACAGGGACATCTGGAAAGTGTGAAAGGATGAGTACCATGAGAGAATGTGGTGTTTTGATGCCGGTTTTTTCTTTACCGTCAGCCTACGGAATCGGCTGCTTCTCCAAGGAAGCCTATGAATTTGCAGATATGTTAAAAAAGTCCGGACAGACCAAGTGGCAGATTTTGCCCCTTGGTCCGACCGGTTATGGGGACTCCCCGTATCAGTCCTTCTCCACCTTTGCGGGAAACCCTTATTTTATTGCCCCGGAAACCCTGATAAAAGAAGGGCTGCTCACGAAAAAAGAGTGCGAAGAAAGCATGCCCGCCGCAAAAGATAAGCGAGCATCCGATGAGATTGTTGAGGAGGAAACCTCTGCGGAGGCGGCTATGCCCCCGATTGATTATGAGTGGCTGTATTTCCACCGCTTTCCGCTCCTCCGTAAGGCGTTCTCCCGGTTCAAGCCGGACGCCGCTTATGAAAAATTTTTAACGGAAAATGAGGACTGGCTGACCGATTACTGCCTCTTTATGGCAATCAAGGACAAACAGGGCGGCATCAGCTTTGCAGAGTGGCCGGATGCTTACCGGAACAGAGAACCGGAAGCCATGGAAGAAGCGAAAGCTGCCTTAAAAACGGAAATGGATTTTTACCGTTTCCAGCAGTATGAATTCCGGAAACAGTGGGATAAGCTGCATGCCTATGCCAACGCACAGGGCATTGAAATCATCGGCGACATTCCCATTTATGTGGCATTTGACAGCGCCGATACCTGGGCAAATCCGAAATTATTCCAGATAGGAGAGGACAATCTTCCCACCGGTGTGGCAGGCTGTCCGCCCGATGCCTTTTCCGCAACCGGGCAGCTTTGGGGCAATCCGCTGTTTGCCTGGGATTACCATAAAAAGACCGGATACGAATGGTGGCTGAAACGCATTGCCCATTGTTTTTCCTTATATGATGTGGTCCGCATTGACCATTTCCGTGGATTTGATGAGTACTATGCGATACCCTATGGGGATAAGACGGCGGAATTCGGCAAGTGGATGCCGGGACCGGGTATGGATTTGTTCCGCACCGTGAAAGAAAAGTTGGGGGATTTACCCATTATCGCCGAGGATTTGGGATTTTTAACGGAGTCCGTAAAGGAGCTCTTAAAAGACTCCGGCTACCCCGGCATGAAGGTGCTGCAGTTTGCCTTTGACCCCAGGGAACCGAGCAATTACCTGCCTCACACTTATACCCCGAATTCGGTGGTATACACGGGAACCCACGACAACACCACTACCCGTGGCTGGTATCATGAAATCAGCGCGGAGAGCCGGGCGTTTGCCAGAGAGTATATGCGTATCCCGGCGCTGGATGAGGATACGCTTTCCTGGAATTTCATTGCCCTTGCCATGAGCAGTGTGGCAAACCTCTGCATGATACCCATGCAGGATTACCTGTGTCTGGACAAAGAGGCGCGTATCAACACCCCTTCCACGCTGGGCGGCAACTGGACCTGGCGCATGGAAAAAGGCGCCTTTACGGAGGAGCTTGCCGGACAGATGAAGCGCCTGACGGTCATCTACGGGCGCAGCAGAAAAGAGGAAAGCAAGGAAGAACGTAAAGAAGAACGCAAAGATTGGCAGGAATAAATGTTTAGGAAGAGCATGCGGGAGCAGTCAGAAATGGCTGCTCCTGTTTTTAGTCTGCAAATATATTGCAACATAACGACAGAGTACCGCCTGGGTAGGGAGCTGCGTAAGTTCCGGCGGTGCGCCTGTGAAAATACTTTTTAACTATCAAATTTTATAGACTGAAAATTGGTGTTCTTATGTTGACAATCTCCTCCGTATGCTCTATTATATGCATATATGAACACATATGCATATATAAATGTGTAAGAAACCACGAAAAGAGACCAACAACGTTATTTATGAGGAGGAGCAGAAGCATGTTAAAATACAAGGGTACTTATTTACACCTGATATCCATGGTTATTAAAAAGCCCATGTATAAGCAGTACGGCAAGAAAAACACGAAGGTATGGGTGAAGCAGGCACAGTCCATTTATAAGGAAATGTTAAAGGAAACCGACGATGTGGGTGCGGACAATCCCATGGCGGTCAATATTTACATGGGATATGTATTTATGGCAATCTGGAAAGCGGCTGACGGCGAAATCGGTCTGGAGGATTTCAAAAAAGTAACGCAGGAAATGATGCAGAACCCGCTGGTGCAGAAGCTGAAAAGCGGCACGGATATGAATAAGCCCGAGGATGCCGCCAAGATGAAAGCCAATTTCCACAGAATGGCGGACTGGCTGACGGAGCATCCCCAGTATGCGGAACATTCCTGGGATTATCATTTTGATGAGGAAAAACACAAGGATGGCGTATATTATTATTTCACCAAATGTCCCATGGAGGAATTTGCGAGAAAGCACGGCTTTACGGAAATTCTGCCGGTGCTTTGCGACCTGGACTATTGTACGGCGGCGACCCATCATGCCAAGTTAATCAGGGATGAAACGCTGGCGCTGGGCGGCAAAAAATGTGACTACTGGTTTGTCCCGGATAAAACGGTAAATCCGCAGTAAAAAACTGCTGCAGAGAACGCAAAATCAGGGGAAAGAAAAGGCATGGAAGAAAGCAAACCAGCAAAAGAATCCACCGGGGAGCACCGAAATCGGCAGCGGATTTCTTGCAATAAAAAGTGGGACATGGTATCATAAACAGTAGCAAGAGGAAATCCGAAAACAGAATTGTGGGGGAAGGACATGCCAAGGGGATTACAGCAGAAGGGGCTTACCAAACGGAACAAAATGCTGTTGGCAGCGGTAAAGCTCTTTTTACAAAAATATGATAAATAATCAATACTTATGGTATCAAAAAATAAAATAGGTCATTGTTGACGATAAAAAAGTGTGCTATTATTGACTACAGTCAATAGTAGACTTGCGAACACACTTACGGAGGAACACGATGCCAAGGGGATTACAGCAAAAAGGATTAACACGAAGAAACAAAATGCTCCTGGCGGCTGTGAAGTTATTCCTCGAAAACGGATATGAAAAGACAACGACAGCAGCCATTGCCAGAAAAGTGGGCATGGCGCCCTCTTCTTTCTTTGCCGCCTTTGAAAATAAGGAAGCGCTGCTTTTGGAACTGACCAAGAGGATGTTTGCCAGCCAGTTTGCAACCACGGCAAAGGTACTTAAAAAAGACGAAGACCCGCTTCACACCTATGTGGTGCAGACGGTGCTGCAGCTTTATATCGCGGAGCTGTCCGAGCCTATCCGGGAAGTGTATACCATGGCATATTCGCTGCCGTCCACCATGGAGTTTATCTATAGGGAAACCGCAGAAAAATGGAGACAGATTTTCCAGAGGTATGTACCGGAAAGCGGACTCAAGGATTTCTATGAAATGGAAATCGCATCCGCGGGCATGATGCGGGGCTTTATGGCAAAAAAATGCGACTTGTATTTTACTATGGAGCAGAAAATCCGGCGCTTTCTGTATTGTAACTGTCTGTTGTACAAAGTACCGGATGAGACAAGAGAGCAGCTTACGGATTTTGTGTTACATATGGACCTCAAACCCGTCGCCGAGCAGATTATCGAGGAAACGGTAAGGGAAGCGGAAGCGGGATTTGATGCGGTCATGACGGAACGGACAAAAAAGACAACTACTTAGCACCTTTCGGCTAATGCTATACCGGGGGAGGCCGCTAATCGAGAAAAACAGAATTTTGGGGAATGACTTTTGTATTTCGGAACAGTGATTACGGCACCGCGTCTTGTTGACAGTGTAAACAATGAGACATTATGTGTAGGAAAGGGAATTCTACAGACAAAAGGAGAAAAAGCTTCTGTACGCAGGGAGAGCCTGCTGTGCGGGAGCTTTTTCCCGTCTGCGGAAAAAAGGTAAACCGGGCATGCGGAATTTACTTTTACATTTTTCCATGGCAGTAAAAAAATCTTGACTTGGAGTGGGCTCCAAGGATTACAATAAGAACAGACAAAGCAGGAATAAGCGAGTGCAATACAGAAATAAGCGGATGCAATACAGGAATGCGCGGTGCAGTATAGGAATATACGGTGCAATAAACGGAAAATGTACCGGAAAACAGATAAGTGAGGTGTGGGGCATGACAATCAAAGAAGTAAGTGAAAAATACGGACTCTCCGGCGATACCCTCCGGTATTACGAGAGAGTGGGCATGATTCCGCCGGTAAAACGAACGTCGGGCGGCATCAGGGATTACGGCCCGGAGGACCTCGGCTGGGTGGAACTGGCGGTCTGCATGCGGAGCGCGGGCGTTCCCATTGAAGCCATGATAGAATATGTAAAGCTGTTTCAGGAAGGCGACAGCACCATTCCGGCGAGATTACAGCTTTTGCAGGAACAGCGGGAAAATCTTCTGGAACAGAAGGCGCAGATTGACCGGATGCTTGACAAACTGAATTACAAAATATCCCGTTACGAGGTGGCGGCAAAGACCGGTAAACTTGTCTGGGATAAAGAGGAAGAAAGCGGCAAATGCTAATTGCGGGAAGCAGGCTGTGAGAAAAGAAACGATAAAGAAGCTTCAAAAAGAAAGAATAAAAAGAAACTGCAAAAATGTTTCAAAGAAAGAGAGGAAAAACTATGGAAAATTTCACGTATTGTACACCGACTAAACTGATTTTCGGAAAAGATGCGGTAAAAAAACTTCCGGAGGCATTAAAACCCTACGGCACCAAAGTGCTTCTGGCTTACGGTGGCGGCAGCATTAAAAAAATGGGACTCTACGACGAGGTGAAAAAACTGCTGGAAGGCTTTGAAGTATACGAACTGTCCGGCATTGCACCCAACCCCAAGTATGACCCCAGTGTGCTGGAAGGCGTCAGACTTTGCAAAGAACATAAAATTGATGTGGTGCTGGCTGTGGGCGGCGGCAGCGTGCTGGACTGCTCCAAGGCAATCTGCGCGGGCGCATGCTATGAAGGAGACCCCTGGGATTTGATTACCTATCAGGTAAAGGCAAAGGAAGCCCTTCCCCTTGTGGACATCCTGACACTGGCGGCAACCGGTTCCGAATACGACCCCGGCTGCGTCATTTCCCGTACGGAAACCAACGACAAGATTGGCTATATGGATGATTTGCTCTATCCCAGAGTTTCTATTTTAGACCCGGAATACACCTTCTCCGTATCGAAAAAGCAGACGGCAGCAGGTACCGCCGATGCCATCAACCATGTGATGGAGCAGTATTTCTGCGGCGTGCATACCACTCTTTCCGACGGCATGTGCGAAACCGTTATCAAGAGCCTTATAGAAAATGTAAAAATTGCTCTGGAAGAGCCGGACAATTACGATGCCAGAGCAGAGCTGATGGCGGATTGTTCCCTTGCCTGCAACGGTATTCTGGCAATCGGCAACAGCCCTTCCGGCTGGCCGCTTCACGGTATGGAGCATGCCCTGAGCGCTTATTACGACATTACCCACGGCGAGGGTCTTGCCATCCTCACACCCAGATGGATGAAATACATCTTAAACGAAAAGACCGTAGAGCGTTTTGTCAGCTTCGGTGAGCATATTTTCGGTATTGATGCATCCCTGCCTGATTTTGAAATTGCGGAAAAGACCATTGATAAAACCTACAGTCTGTTTGAGTCCATGGGCATTCCCATGCACTTAAAGGAAGTGGGCATCGATGAGTCCGGACTTTCCGAAATGGCACATCACATTGCCGAAAACGAGGGCTTGGAAAATGCCTGGGCGCCGCTTAAGGAAGAGGACATTCTGGCAATCCTGAAGGCTTCCCTGTAACGGAAAAAGACACCCCTATTTTGTAAGGGCAATAAAAGCTGCGGTACCGCCGTCCACCTGTAAAGTATGGTTGGCGCCTTCTTTTACCGTGCCGCCGACGGTGTAAAGCAGGCTGCCTTCGGAAAGGATCGGGCGGTCTGTGGGTACAACTGCCGGTTTTGCAGAAGGGTTGATAATTACCAGAATCTTTTCTTCTGCGCAGCTTCTTTCGTAGACGAGAGGATACTCATCGGCAAGGAAGGAAACCGTTCCCTTGCTCTGCAGGGCGGGATGCGCCATGCGCAGGGCAATGAGCCGTTTTACCTCACTGCGCAAGGAAGTCTCGTCCGCACACTGGCTTGCCGCATCGGGTCTGTCCGGGGCATCATCCTGCTTGACATAAAGCTTTTCGGCGGGAGCAGAGGAGAAACCGGCATTGGGTGTTTTGTCCCACTGCATGGGGGAACGGGAACCGGTTCTGCCGTAGCCGCCTTCCACGGAAGTAAGCCCTTCCACATAACGCAGACCGATTTCATCGCCGTAATAGATAAACGGCGCTCCGGGCATGGAAAGCAGGAAAGCAAACGCTATCTTCATTTCTTCAGGAGAAAGGCTTCTTGCCAGACGGTCCATATCGTGGTTGCCGGAAGGAATACAGATAAGACCTCTGCCGTTTGTCTTCTCGTAATTTTCTTTGTATTTTGCCACAAATTCTTTGGCGCTGCCTTTTCCGCGGGAGGAAAAATAAGGTTCTTCGCAGCGGAACAAATCGTTGTAGTGGGAAGGACCGAAATGCAGCAGGAAGTCCATATGGAAACCGCCGATAAGGCTCTTGTCCGGTTCGCCCCATTCGCTTACCATGGCGGCAGCTGGAAATTCTTTGTCAAGGAAAGTGCGGATGTCCTGCCAGAGGGAAATGGTGCCTTTGCTGTCCTCATCGTTTTTCACCAGGGAGCCTGCCATGTCCACACGGAAACCGTCACAACCGAGCCCCAGCCAGAAACGCATGATATTTTTAAGCTCCTCCCGGGTAGCCATAGGACCCTCGGCATCCATGGGCTGCTGCCACTTTTTGTCCGGGTCGGGACGGTAGAAGCCGTAGTTCAAAGCCGGCTGGTGGGAGAAAAAGTTTACGACGCAGGAGCCGTCACGGTCGGAAATACCGCGGATGCAGCCCATGTTTTCCGGCGTTTCCCAGATGTTGTCCGTCCAGACATAACGGTCGGTATAAGCGTTTTTCTCTGCTTTCATGGACTCCCTGAACCACCTGCAGGTAACGGCGGTATGACCGGGCACCAGGTCTAAAATCACATGCATATCCCTTGCATGCGCTTCCCTAAACAGACGCACCAGGTCGGCGTTGGTGCCGTAACGGGGCGCTACCGTATAATAATCCTCCACGTCATAACCGGCGTCGCCGAAAGGAGAAAGGAAACAGGGGTTGAGCCAGAGAGCGGTACAGCCTAAATCCTTAATGTAGTCCAGCTTTTCGATGATGCCGGGAATATCGCCGATACCGTCGGCATTGGTATCGTTAAAAGACTGGGGATAAATTTCATAAAAAACAGCATTGTCAAGCCACTTGGGTTCTTTTACACAGCTACTCATAAAACGTCCTCCTTATTTTCACAAAACGGGTTGTTTTTTACTCTTCTTAACGATACAATACTATGTAAAAAGTTATATTTCTTCCAAAATCATATGAAAAACTGATAGGATAGTATTTTTATGAAGAAAACAGAGATTTCGGTAAAGGAAAACCGGCAGCACAGCTCGGGACGGGTGCCTTTCAGTTATTACGAAAGCAAAATTCCCACCCTGTTTCCCTATGTGCCGCTGCACTGGCACAACGAATGGGAACTGAATGTGATAACGGACGGCGCGGGGACGTTCCGGCTGAATGAGCAGGAGGTTTTCGTAAAGGAAGGGGATGTTCTTCTGATACAGCCCCGGGTACTCCATGCCATGGAAACGACGGAACGGCTGTACTACGATACGGTGGTGTTCCGCTCGGAGATGCTCGGCATGCAGGAGGAACGCTCTTACACGGAAATCGTGCTGCCTTTCTGCACGGGACAGGAAAAAATCCTGCCCATCACCCGGGGATGCCCCTACTACGACAGCATGCGGGCGTCGGCGGAAACCGTGGTGCGCTGCGCCAAAGAAAATACGGCGGTATCCGATATTCTGATGAAGAGCGAGCTGCTGCGCCTTTTGTGGTGTCTGCGGCAGTCGGATGCCACCAGGACAGAAGAGGTTGTCCTTAAAAGCGAAGAAGTGCATCATGCCATAGCCTACATGACGGCACATTATACGGAACCCTTAAATATAGAAGAAATTGCCGGAAGCGTACACTTAAGCAAGAGCTATTTCATGCAGCGTTTCCGGGAAACGGTCGGCATGGGAGCCATGGAATATCTGAACCGGCTCCGCATACAGATGGTATGTGAGAGGATTTTAGCGGGGGAGGGCATTGCCGGGGCGGCGTTTGCCTGCGGGTTCCGCAATCTTTCCAACTTCAACCGGCTGTTTAAGGCAGAGGTGGGCTGCACGCCCGGCGCTTACCGGAAATCCGGCTTTCACATTATTCTACAAGATATGCCGGAATAATTGCCAAACGTGCCAAAATATGGTACATTTCTTCTATATGGGTTAAAACATTCCCGGGAGGGAGAAAAGGAGAGAAGTTATGATTTTTTATTATGGAGTACAGCATTTCAGAAAAAACAAGGGATGTTACGGTCAGCCGGTAGCCTGCAACTGCGGACGCACCTATCCGAGAGAAATTATCAGGGATTCCAAATGGGGTCACTTTGACTACATCCCCTTAATTCCCATGGGAACGGACTATTATTCCGTATGCCCGGTCTGCATGAACGGCTTCAAGGCGGACAAGGAGCAGAAGAAGGAAATCAAACAGCTTCTGGCGCAGGCGCCTTCCAACGTGCATTTTACACCGCACATGGTAAGCTATGCGGACAAAAAGACCTTTGATTTTTATCTGCAGGACGATGCCACCGGCGAGAAAATCCGGATTTTACAGGGCGTCAGCAAGTACGAAGTAAAAGAAGAGTACAAGAGCCGTCTGATTAAGAAAAAAGACATTGTGCAGGAAGAGTCCGCACTGTAGAAATAAGAATGCACTCAGGGCCGGGAACTTCCCGGCTCTGCTTTTGTAAACTTTTAAATTTATTTTATACTTTTTTAATCGTTATTCCGTATGGTATGTGCTATAGTATAGAGAACAGAAATGTGAAGAGAGGAAAAGACATGAAAGAAGTCAAATCGCCCAAGAAACCGTTACTTTATTATTATTTAATTGTTTTACTGGTACTTTTCCTGTTCAACATGTTTGTCACTCCCATGATTATGGAGAATCGTGTAAAGGAAGTCGACTACGGCACCTTCATGAACATGACGGAGGACAAAAACATAGGGGAAGTGGAAATTTCCGATTCCCAGATTGTGTTCACGGACAAGGCGGAAACCCAGATTTATAAAACGGGCATCATGGACGACCCGAACCTGACGGAAAGGCTCTATGAGGCGGGAGCCACGTTCTCCAAAAATATTGAGAGAAAAACGTCTCCTTTGTTAAGCGGTTTATTGACCGTATTCCTGCCCATTATTGTGTTTATTATCATCGGTCAGATTATGGGACGCAAGTTAGTGGAGCATGCGGGCGGCAAAAATGCCATGTCCTTCGGCATGGGCAAGAGCAACGCCAAGGTTTATGTGCAGTCCACGGAAGGCATTCATTTTGACGATGTGGCAGGAGAGGACGAAGCAAAGGACAACTTAAAGGAAATCGTAGACTATCTGCACAACACCAAGAAATATACGGAAGCCGGTGCTTCCATGCCGAAAGGCATCCTGCTTGTAGGCCCTCCCGGAACCGGTAAAACCATGCTGGCGAAAGCAGTAGCCGGTGAAGCGGGCGTTCCGTTCTTCTCCATGTCCGGTTCGGAATTTGTGGAAATGTTCGTCGGTATGGGCGCTGCCAAGGTGCGTGACCTGTTCAGCCAGGCAAAGGAAAAAGCTCCCTGTATCGTATTCATTGATGAAATAGATGCCATCGGTAAAAAGCGTGACGGCCAGATTGGCGGCAACGACGAAAGAGAGCAGACCTTAAACCAGCTTCTTACCGAAATGGACGGTTTTGAAGGCAACAACGGCGTTATTATTTTAGCGGCAACCAACCGTCCCGAGTCCCTTGACCCGGCTCTGACCCGTCCGGGACGTTTCGACAGAAGAGTGCCCGTGGAACTGCCCGATTTAGCAGGCAGGGAAGCCATTCTGAAAGTTCATGCCAGAAAGATTAAAGTGGGTGAAGATGTGGATTTCCACACCATTGCCAGAATGGCATCCGGCGCCTCCGGTGCGGAGCTTGCCAATATTATTAACGAAGCAGCTCTCCGTGCCGTGAGAAACGGACGCATCATTGTGACCGAAGCCGATTTGGAAGAAAGCATCGAAGTGGTTATTGCCGGTTACCAGAAACGGAATGCCGTACTGTCCAACCATGAAAAATTAGTGGTTTCCTACCATGAAATCGGACATGCCCTGGTGGCTGCCCTGCAGACTCATTCCGCTCCGGTGCAGAAGATTACCATTATTCCCCGTACCTCCGGCGCCCTCGGCTACACCATGCAGGTGGAGCAGCAGGACAAGAACCTGATGACCAAGGAAGAACTGGAAAACAAGATTGCTACCCTCACCGGCGGACGTGCCGCAGAGGAAGTTATCTTTAACGAGATTACCACCGGCGCTTCCAACGATATTGAGCAGGCAACCAAGTTAGCCCGCGCCATGATTACCCGCTACGGCATGTGCGAAGACTTTGACATGGTAGCCATGGAAACCGTGACAAACCAGTACCTTGGCGGCGACACCTCCCTTTCCTGCTCCACCGATACCCAGAAGGAAATCGACAAGAAGGTTGTGGAGCTGGTAAAACAGCAGCATGAAAAAGCCATCGGCATCTTGAAAGAAAACCGTAAGAAACTGGATGAACTTGCCCAGTACCTTTATGAAAAAGAAACCATCACCGGCGACGAGTTCATGAAGATTTTGGAACAGAAAGAGTAGAATCGATAGAACACCGTTTTCCATAAAAGGGTATACAATATACAACACATATGATATAATTGCAATCATAAAAGTATAAAAAGATACTTGACCGAAGTGAGGAAAAGGGGCATGGTTTTAACGAACGAACGAACGAACGAACGAACGAACGAACGAACGAACGAACGAACGAACGAACGAACGAACGAACGAACGAACGAAC